>NZ_JBWMAV010000007.1:0-229743 GCF_056521425.1 Rhodoferax sp. LS1P39
AGCGCTGATGGGCAAAGGTGCCGCTGTAGGCGGCCAACGGGGCATTGCGCTCAATCTCACGGCTGATGGTGGAGGGTGAGCGGTGAAGCAGTCGGGCGATGGCCCGGATGCCCAAGCCTTGCTCGCGGTACTGTGCCAGCGCGATGCGCTCGTCCGACTGAAGTTGCTGGTACTGGGGGGCTTTTGTCATTTCTGCACCTTAGTTGAATAAGGTGTTGCACTTCAGATTTGAACTCGCCAAGCACAAACGGCCTATTTCCCTTACAACTCGTTTTGGGGTGCTTGCAGGGGCACCAAGCCTACACGCAGCCCGAAAATCTGCGCCAGCTTGTTGAGGGTGTCCACCGTGGGGTTGCCCTGGTCGCGCTCGATCTGGCGCAGGGCTTGCAGGCTCACCTGGCGGTGGGCGGCGTATTCGGCCTGGGTCAGGCCGCTGATCTTGCGCATCGCCCGCACCGACTGGCCCAGGCTCATCTCGCCCGTGGGCGCGGCGGCGTACAGCCGGGCGCGGGCCGCGCTGAGGGCATCGGGGTCGCGGGATTTGACGCGTTTATCGGCCATGGGGTCAGGCGAGATTGCGCAGCTGGGCGGCCTGGGTGGCGATGGTCTGGGCGCACTGGGCCAGCACTTCGGGCTCCACACCGTGGACGGCAGCCGTGGTGGGCAACGCGGCCACCACCTCGGCAAAGGCCTGCAAGGCGGCCACGACCTGCGCATGTTCAGACTCGGGGAGACGCAATTGCGGCAACACTGCAGACCAATCGGCCAGGCGCTTGCCGTCGGCATCGACCCAATGGCAGCCGCGCAGCACCACTTCGGTGTCCAGGAACATGGGTGCAAAGTCGAACACCGGGGTGAGCTGCACGCGGCCACCGGGCAGGGTTTGCACGGCGGTGTTGCGGGCGTGGTTGTCGGTGTTGCGCAGGGCCAGGTTCAGCACGTCGCGCTTCAAAAACTCAATGGTCTCGGCCAGCGGGTCGTGGACCACGCGGCGCAGGCCTGCCAGCAGCGCGTTTTGCGTGGGCGTGCGGCCAAAACCGGTGAGGCCCAGCACGCTGGCCAGGCTTTCCTGGTGCAGGCGGTGCAGGCCCGCACCGTCCACCAACCGGTCGAAGCGCGGAACAAACAGCATTTCATCCACCAGCATGGGCTCGCCGTGCACCCGCAGCCCGCAGGCCGCCGCCACGCGCAGGTAGGCGGCCTCGTTGCGCAGCACGGCCCGGTCGGCTTCGCTCTTGCCGCGCGGCAGTTTCAGCAGCCAGTGGCCGCGCGCCAGGTCGTCGGCCAGCGCCATGTCGGCAAACCATTGGCCCTGTGCGTCGGTGGCCAGTAAAAATTTGGGGGCCACGCCCTGCACGCCCGTGGTGCCCGCGGCCAGCATGGCGTGCACCGAAAGCTGGTCCAGGTAGTCGGCGCTGCGCTGCACGATGTCGTCCAGCGCAAAGCCGCGCTGCGCGCCCAGCGGGGCGGAGGCAGCCTTTTGCGCCTGGAGGGTAAAAAAATCGACTGCCGAGGCGATGCGCAAGTTGCCGATCGGGTTGAAGGCCCCGGCCATCAGCAGCGGCATGACCACGCCGTCGGCATCGGCCAGGCCCAGGGCATTGCACAAGAACGCCCGGCCTTTGCCTTGCGGCACCAGGTCGAACAGAAAGGAAGGCGGCGTGAGGTCTTCGACCGGACCGATGCCCCGGTCCACCATTTTGGGAGGCTGGTAACCCACGGGCAGATTCAGGGCGATGGCTTGGGGGTGGGTGCCGAAAATGTAGTCGGCACGGTATTCGACCCGGCAGGTGGCGGTGTCCACGGCGCGGATATCCGCTGCGGGAACCCAGCGCCCATGCTGAAAAACCTCGATGGTAGATTTTTCGGGATAACGCGGAGTGACTGCCATATTACCTATTTTAATAGGCAATATAGAAGAGTGAAAGAGGTAACTTTATATGCTTTGATAGTCAAATTATGATTTAAGCCACCTGGCGCATCTGCAGCAGTTCGAAGTCGCCAATCCAGTCGCCTGCCTGGGCGCGGAAAGCGACGCTGTGGGCACCGGCGATGTGGTTTTCCCAGGCGTTGCGGTCGGCCCAGCGCTCGTAGAACAGCACTTTGCCGGGCTGGCTGAGGTCTTCGTGCAGTTCGTAGGCTATGCAGCCGGGCTGCTGGCGCGACAGCTCGACCAGGGCGGTTTGGGCGGCGACCAAGGCGGCTTCAAAACCGGGTTTGGCCTGGGCACGGGCGATGATGATGAGATCGGGCATGGAAAGTCTCCAGGGATATGGGGCTTATGGTTGTGAGAGCACCCAGCGGGCCAGCGCCAATGCGTCGGCCTCGCTGAGCTGGGGATGCCGGGGCATGATGACACGGCCCCACACCCCCACGCTGCCGTTGCGGATCTTGCCCGCCAGCCGCGCCGGGGCATCCGCATCACCACGGTAGCGCGCGGCGATTTGTGCAAAGCCAGGGCCGACTTGTTTGTGCACCATACCGTGGCAGGCCAGGCAGTCGGATTTCTGGGCCAGGGCCTGCGGCGGGAGCGCCTGGGCGGCGGCCAGCCCGCTGCCCAGCAGCCAAGCCAGGGTCAGCGGGGCCCGCAACATACTTTTAGTGACGGAAGTGGCGCACACCCGTCAACACCATGGCCACACCGCGCTCGTTGGCGGCGGCAATCACTTCATCGTCGCGCATGGAGCCGCCGGGCTGGATCACGCAGGTCGCGCCCGCATCCACCACCACGTCCAGGCCGTCGCGGAACGGGAAGAAGGCATCGCTGGCCACCGCTGTACCGGCCAGGGCCAGACCGGCGTGGCCGGCCTTGATGCTGGCGATGCGGGCGGAATCCAGGCGGCTCATCTGGCCTGCGCCCACACCCATGGTCATGCCGTCTTTGCAGAAGACGATGGCGTTGCTCTTGACGAACTTGGCAACCTTCCAGGCGAACAGCAGGTCTTCGAGCTGCTGCGGCGTGGGTTGCAGGGTGGTGACGACCTTCAGGTCGGCCAGCACCAGTTCGTGGTTGTCGGCGGTTTGCATCAGCAGGCCGGAGCCAATGCGCTTGATGTCCATGGCGTTCTGGCCCTTGTCCCAGGCGGTGGCCCCCCCTGGAGGCAAAGCGATCTCCAGGATGCGGACGTTGACCTTGGACTTGAACACTTCCAACGCCTCGGCGGTGTAGCCGGGGGCCATCAGCACCTCTACGAATTGCTTCGAAATTTGCAGCGCTGCATCCTTATCCAATGTGCGGTTGAGGGCAATAATGCCGCCGAATGCGGAGGTCGGGTCGGTCTGGAAGGCCTTGCTGTAGGCCTCCAGGCCGTTTACACCCACGGCCACGCCGCAAGGGTTGGCGTGCTTGACGATCACACAGGCAGGCACGTCGAAACTCTTCACACATTCCCAGGCCGCGTCGGCATCGGCGATGTTGTTGTAGCTGAGTTCCTTGCCCTGCAACTGTTTGGCCGTGACCAGCGAGCCGGGGGCGGGGTACAGGTCGCGGTAGAAGGCAGCCTGCTGGTGCGGGTTTTCGCCGTAGCGCAGGTCTTGCAGCTTGACGAAGCGGCCATTGGTCTGTGCGGGAAACAGCGCGTGGCTGCCGTCCTCCTGGATGCTGGACAGGTAGTCGCTGATGGCACCGTCGTACTGGCTGATGCGGTTGAACGCGGCGACAGACAGGGCGAACTTGGTCTTTTGGCTGACGCTGCCGGTGGCTTGCAGCTCGGCCAGCACGGTGGCGTACTGGCTGGCATCGGTGAGCACGGCCACGTCTTTCCAGTTCTTGGCGGCGCTGCGCACCATGGCGGGGCCGCCGATGTCGATGTTCTCAATCGCGTCTTCCAGCGTGCAGCCGGGCTTGGCGACGGTGGCTTCAAACGGGTAGAGGTTGACCACCAGCAGGTCGATGGTGGCGATGTCGTGCGTCTTCAAAGCCGCCATGTGCTCGGGGAAGTCGCGGCGCGCCAGCAGGCCGCCGTGGACCTTGGGGTGCAGGGTTTTGACGCGGCCATCCAGCATCTCGGGGAAACCGGTGTGGTCGGCCACTTCGGTGACCGGCAGGCCGTTGTCGGCCAGCAGCTTGGCGGTACCGCCGGTGGACAGCAGGCCAAAGCCCAGGGCGTGCAGGGACTGGGCAAGTTCCAAAACACCGGTTTTGTCAGAGACGGAGAGAAGTGCGTTCATGGGCATCGGGGGATCGAGGGGAGGTTAAAAATCGTTACGAACAAGCCGTTGCGGCCTATTCCATCAAATGGTGTTCCAGCAGCTTCTTGCGCAGGGTGTTGCGGTTCAGGCCCAGCCAGGCGGCGGCGCGCGACTGGTTGTGGTCAGCCTGGGCCATGACCACTTCGAGCAGGGGCTTTTCCACCACCCGCACCATCATGTCGTACATGCCTGCGGGGTCGATGCCGTCCAGGTCTTTGAAATAGCTTTCCAGACTGGCGCGCACGCACTCGTCGATACTTTTTTGGCTCACGCGGCGCTCTCCAGATGCAGGTGTTCTTGTTCGGGGCTCGATAGGGCAGCAGGCATGCGGTCCATGCGGCTGGCCAACTCGGCAAAAAAATTGTCCACCGCGGCCCATTGCTGCTGCGGGTCTTCCAGCAGGTTCATGCGGGCGCGGAAGGCTTCGCCACCGGGCAGGGTTTTGACGTACCAGCCGATGTGCTTGCGGGCGGTGCGCACGCCGCTGTATTCGCCGTACAGGCTGTAGTGGTCTTGCAGATGGTCGAGCAGCAGGCGCTGGACTTCGGCCACCAACGGCGGGGCCAGGTGGGTGCCGGTGTCCAGAAAGTGCGCCACTTCGCGGAAGATCCACGGGCGGCCCTGGGCGGCGCGGCCAATCATCACCGCGTCGGCCCCGGTGGCGGCCAGCACGTCGCGCACTTTCTCGGGGGTGGTCATGTCGCCATTGGCCACCACGGGCACGCGCACCGCGGCTTTGACGGCGGCGATGGTGTCGTATTCGGCGTGGCCGGTGTAGCCCTGCTCGCGGGTGCGGCCATGCACGGTCAGCATCTGGATGCCGGCCTGCTCAAACTGTCGCGCCAGCGACACGGCATTCTTGTTCGCCTGGCTCCAGCCGGTGCGCATCTTCAGGGTGACGGGCACGTTGTGCGGGGCGCAGGCGGCCACTACGGCTTCGACGATGGCCAGGGCCAGCGGCTCGTCTTGCATCAGCGCCGAACCGGCCCATTTGTTGCACACCTTCTTGGCCGGGCAGCCCATATTGATGTCGATGATTTGCGCGCCGTTGGCGATGTTGTAGGCCGCCGCCTCGGCCATCATTTCGGCGTCCGTCCCAGCAATTTGCACGGCGATGGGGGCGGCTTCGCCGTCGTGGTTGGCGCGGCGCGAGGTTTTCAGCGTGGCCCACAGGTCGCGCCGCGAGGTGACCATTTCACTGACTGCATAGCCCGCACCCAAGGATTTGCACAAACGCCGAAACGGCCGGTCCGTCACGCCGGCCATGGGCGCAACAAACAGGCGGTTCGCTAACGCGTACGGGCCAATGTGCATAGGAATAGGAATCAGCGCCGGTAAGGCGCCAAGGAAATACGGGGGATATTTGGGGAGAATAGGCATTCTAACTGCCCAAAATTTCAGCAATTGAAATCTGACGTTTGCTTACACCCGTACCATGACCCATCGGTGACGCGGCTATGACCGTTGGCTGACAGGCACTAACATGCCGCCATGTTTGAAAAGTCTTTTGTTGTGTTGGCCTTGCTGCTGAGCGCTGCTGCGTGCGGACAGGCATCCGCGCAAGCCCAACCCGACACACCCGAGGAAGCAGACGGCGAAGCTCCACCCGCTGAGATCATCCGCGCCTCCCCTGCCGACTTTTGGGCCACCGACCTGGGCGCAGGCACCGGCCAGCGCGGCAAGGCCAGCTGGTACGGCCCGCGTTTCCACGGCAGGCGCACCGCCTCGGGCGAAGTGTTCAGGATGCACGAACTGACCGCCGCCCACCGCACCTTGCCGCTGCTGAGCTACGCCAAAGTCACCTACCTGCGCAACGGCAAAAGCGTCATTGTGCGCATCAACGACCGGGGCCCGCACATCCTGACCCGCCGCCTCATCGACCTCAGCCGCGCCGCCGCCGCCGAACTGGGGCTGATCGACCAGGGCGTTGGCGACGTGCTGGTAGAACGTGTGGTGGCGCGCCAGGACGAAGACGCGGCACCGCCCCGACTGCGCCTGCCATTGCTACCAAATAGGTAGCTACAAATGCAAGCAGCCTGCGCGGTGGCAGGCTGTTTGATTCAAAAACCACCCCAGGCTAGCCGGGGTGGAAGCGCCAGTCCTTAGTGGAACTGCTCTTCTTCGGTAGAACCGGTCAAGGCCGTCACGCTGGACTTGCCGCCCTGGATCACCGTGGTCACTTCGTCGAAGTAACCGGTGCCCACTTCCTGCTGGTGCGACACGAAGGTGTAGCCGCGGTCACGGGCGGCGAACTCGGGTTCTTGCACCTTCTCGACATAGGCCGACATGCCGCGCTTCACGTAGTCTTGCGCCAAGTCGAACATGTTGTACCACATGGAATGGATACCGGCCAAGGTGATGAACTGGTACTTGTAACCCATGGCACCCAGTTCGCGCTGGAACTTGGCAATGGTCGCGTCGTCCAGGTTCTTCTTCCAGTTGAACGAAGGCGAGCAGTTGTAGGCCAGCATCTTGCCGGGGTGGACCTTGTGCACGGCTTCGGCAAACTTGCGGGCAAATTCCAGATCCGGCGTGCCGGTTTCGCACCACACCAGGTCGGCGTAATGGGCGTAGGCGATGGCGCGGCTGATGGCCTGGTCCATGCCCTTGTTGGTCTTGTAGAAGCCTTCGGAGGTGCGCTCACCGGTGATGAAAGGCTTGTCGTTTTCGTCATAGTCGCTGGTCAGCAGATCGGCGGCTTCGGCGTCCGTCCGGGCAATCACCAGGGTGGGCACGCCGCACACGTCGGCGGCCATGCGGGCAGCGATCAGCTTTTGCACGGCTTCAGCGGTAGGCACCAGCACCTTGCCGCCCATGTGGCCGCATTTCTTGACCGAAGCCAACTGGTCTTCCCAGTGCACACCCGCCGCGCCGGAGTTGATCATGGCCTTCATCAGTTCGAACGCGTTCAGCACGCCGCCGAAACCGGCTTCCGCATCGGCCACGATGGGCGCGAAGTTGTCGATATAGCCTGCATCGCCTGCGTCAATGCCCTTGCTATGCTGGATTTCATCGGCACGGCGGAAGGTGTTGTTGATGCGCTCGACCACCTTTGGCACCGAATCCACGGGGTACAGCGACTGGTCGGGGTACATGGCGGCGTAGCCGTTGTTGTCGGCAGCGACTTGCCAGCCGGACAGGTAGATGGCTTTCACGCCAGCCTTGACTTGTTGCATGGCCTGGCCACCGGTCAACGCACCCAGGCAGTTGACGTAGGCTTCGGTGTGCAACAGATCCCAGAGCTTCTCAGCGCCGCGGCGTGCCAGCGTGTGCTCGATGGGGAAAGAGCCACGCAGGCGCACGACTTCGGCGGCGGTGTAACCACGCTTGATGCCCTTCCAACGGGGGTTGGTGTCCCAGTCTTTTTGCAGAGCGGCAGCTTGTTGGTCACGGCTGAGTTGTTCGGTGATGGATTGCGGCATAAAAAACTCCAAGGTGGATTGAAAGGGGTCTGCACTGCGTGGGCTTGCGGTGCCGATGGACAAATTCTAAGTCTTCTATAAGACTTTTCATACTCTTATGTCTTATATAAGATTAAAAATATTAATGATAAGAATCAATAACTTACGTTTTATTTTTTATGATACGAAAACATTTTTTGTAGTTTGGTAAAAAATATTGCAGTGCAGCATGGGGCGTTTTCGCAGAGCGGTTTTTAATTTCCACATCGTGAAAAATACACCGGCACAGACCCCAACCGGGCCATACGCCCCACTACACTGCCCCGATGGAATCCTGGATCGCCCACCTTCTCACCCTGCTGGCCCTGCCCCAGTTCGGCCTGAGCACCGTCTTCATCGTCGCGTTCATCTCGGCCACGCTGCTGCCACTGGGCTCGGAGCCGGTGGTGTTTGGGCTGGTCAAACTCAACCCGGAGCTGTTTTGGCCCGCCATATTGGTAGCCACCGCAGGCAACACGCTGGGCGGTGCGGTGGACTGGTGGATGGGTTATGGCGCACACAAGGTGGCGGATAAATACCAGCACTCGTCCCACCACACCCGCGTACTCGGTTGGCTGGAAAAGCTGGGGCCCAAAGCCTGTTTGCTGGCCTGGTTGCCCCTGGTGGGCGATCCGTTGTGCGCAGTGGCGGGTTGGCTCAAGCTGCCGTTCTGGCCGTGCCTGGGTTATATGGCGATTGGCAAATTTGCCCGTTATCTGCTGATGACAGGCTCGCTGGTCTGGGCTTTTTAAAACCGCTCGTGTTCCGCCAAGTAGCGCCACTGGCCGGGCGCTAAAGCCGTCATGGCCACGCGGCCCACGCGGATGCGCTTGACGCTGCGGATCTGCAAGCCCGCGCCTTCGCACAGGTAGTCGATCTGGCCGGGGCGCTCGCCTTTGAGGGCAAAGCGCAGGCGGGTCTCGGTATCGGTATTGCTGCTGATGCTGACCTTGGCGGCGGTCAAAATCTTCTCGTGGTACTGCACCGGGTCCGCCAGTTTGCGCAGCATGCCGGGGGTGACATCGCCCGCCACCTCGACCATCACCTCGTGTTCGATCAGGTCTGCGTCTTCTTCCAGCTTGCGCACCACGCGGCCATCCTGGGTGTAGACCACCAGGCCACTGGCGCGGCTGTCCATGGGCGTGGCCAGGCGCAACTGGGCGAAGTGCTTCTTCAAGGTGCGGATGCCGGAACGGTCGTCCGGCGTGTGGTTCTCACGCGTCAGCAAGCTCAGCGCGGCCTGTGCTTTCGGGCCAGGGCCTGCGTCCAGCCCAGCGGTGAAGCCCACTGGCTTGTGCAGCACCAGAGTGACCGTAGGCGGTGCCAGCAGCGTGGCATCCGGGTCTACGGTGATCTTTTGCGCGCCGACGCGGAACATCGGCTCTTCCACCAGTTGCCCGTCCACCCGCACCCAGCCGCCTTCGATGTACTGCTCCGCCTCGCGGCGGGAGCAGGCCAGCTGTTCAGCGAGACGTTTGGCAAGGCGAACCGGTTCGGTCATGGAGTGGGCTACTACAAAATAAATAGCTGCTCACGCCCATTCCATGAGCGCTAGCAGCCTAAAAGATTCAAAAAATCAGGAGCTGAACAAGAAGTTCATCACGTCGCCATCCTTGACCACGTACTCCTTACCTTCCGCGCGCATCTTGCCCGCGTCTTTCGCGCCCTGCTCGCCCTTGAAGGCGATGTAGTCGTCAAACGCGATGGTCTGGGCGCGGATGTAGCCCTTCTCAAAGTCGGTGTGGATCACGCCCGCGGCCTGCGGGCCGGTGTCGCCGACGTGGATGGTCCAGGCGCGCACTTCCTTCACACCGGCGGTGAAGTAGGTTTGCAGGCCCAGCAGGGTGTAGGCGGCGCGGATCAGGCGGTTCAGGCCGGGCTCGGTCTGGCCCAGCTCTTCCAGGAACATGGCGCGGTCTTCGTCTTCCATCTCGGCCATTTCGGCTTCCATCTTGGCGCTGATGGCCACCACGGGCGCGTTTTGCGCGGCAGCATAGGCCTTCAGGCGGTCGAGCATGGGGTTGTTCTCAAACCCGTCTTCGGCCACGTTGGCCACAAACATGGCAGGCTTGGCGGTGATCAGGAAGAATTGCTTGAGCAGCGGCAGCTCTTCCTTGCTGAAGTCCAGCGTGCGCACCGGCTTGGCTTCGTTCAGCGCCACCTGGCACTTCTCCAGAATGGCCACCAGCTTGATGGATTCCTTGTCGCCCGAGCGGGCCAGCTTGGTCACGCGGTGCAGGGCTTTTTCCACCGCAGCCAGATCGGCCAGGCACAGTTCGGTCTGGATCACCTCGATGTCGGAGATCGGATCGACCTTGCCCGCCACGTGGATCACGTTGTCGTCTTCAAAGCAGCGCACCACATTGATGGTGGCATCGGTTTCGCGGATGTGCGCCAAAAACTTGTTGCCCAGGCCTTCGCCGGTGCTGGCCCCGGCCACCAAACCGGCGATGTCGACAAATTCGACCACCGCAGGCACCATGCGCTCGGGCTTGACGATCTCGGCCAGTTGCGCCATGCGCGCATCCGGCACTTCGACAATGCCCACGTTGGGCTCAATGGTGCAAAACGGATAATTTTCCGCAGCGATGCCCGCCTTGGTCAGCGCGTTAAACAGGGTCGATTTACCGACATTGGGCAAGCCCACAATGCCACATTTCATGGGGAATCCTTCAGGAGCCGAGTCTTTGCGCCGGTAAAACCACCACGGCGCAGAGGAAAAAAGAGGGAGAACAGGCCCGCTGCGCGGTGGCAGGAGGCTGTGTGAAGCCCGCCATTGTAATGACCCCGCTGCCCGCAGACTAAAGCGCCCAATCCTCGCCGATGGCCTGCATTTGCTGCAAAACCAGCTCCACCGCGCTGTCTTGCAGGTCCGGCGGGTACTTGTATTTGCGCAGAATGCGCTTCACCATCAGCCGCAGCTTGGCGCGCACGCTCTCGCGCTCGGACCAGTCCACGCTGAGGTTTTGGCGCAGGTTCTCGGTCAGCTCGTGGGCGATCTTCTTCAGGGTCTCGTCGCTGAGTTCGCGCACAGCAGACTCGTTGTTGGCTAGCGCATCGTAGAAACGTACCTCGTCTTCGGTCAAGCCCAAGGTCTCACCGCGTGAAGACGCTGCACGAAACTCCTTGGCCATCTGCACCAGCTCTTCCATCACCTGGGCGGTCTCGATGGATCGGTTTTGGTAGCGGGTGATCACGTTCGCCAGCATTTCAGAGAATTTGCGGTCCTGCACCACGTTGCTGGCAAAGCGGCTTTTGACTTCGCCCTCCAGCAGGCGCTGCAACAGCTCCACCGCCAGGTTGCGCTCGGGCAGGTTGCGCACCTGGGCCAAGAATGCATCGTCCAGCAGGCCGATGTTGGGCTTGTCCAGGCCCACGGCATCGAAGATATCGACCACCGCGTCGGACACCACCGCCTGGTTGATGATCTGGCGGACAGCCAGGTCGCGGGATTCCATGCTGCGCTTTTGGGCTGTGGCATCTTTCTTGGTCAAGATGACCTTGACGCCCTGCATAAAGGCCACTTCTTCGCGCACCAGCTTGGCCTCGTCTAGCGTGCAGCACAGGGTGAAGGCGCGGGCCATGGCCACGGCGTTGTCGGCAAAACGTTTCTTGCCGTCCCGGGTCGGCCCGGTTTGCAGGCCCAGAACATGGTTGGCGGCCCCGGCCAGGGTTTTGTGGCCACCGGTCAAAAAGCCGCTGTAGTCAAAGCCGTGCAGCAGGCTGCGCAGCACGTCGATCTTCTCCATCAGCACGCTGTACGCTTCAAACGCGTCCACTGTGGGGCGGCCCCGGCCCTGGGCCTGGGTGTATTCCTTCATGGCGGCTTTGAGCTCGTTGCCAATGCCGATGTAGTCCACCACCAGGCCACCGGGCTTGTCCTTGAACACGCGGTTGACGCGGGCAATCGCCTGCATCAGGTTGTGGCCCTTCATGGGCTTGTCCACGTACAGGGTGTGTACGCAGGGCGCGTCAAAGCCGGTGAGCCACATGTCGCGCACGATGACGATCTGCAGCGGATCGGTGGGGTCTTTGAAGCGCTTTTCCAGCCGCTTCTTGGTTTGCGGGCTGTAGATGTGCGGGCGCAGCAGGGCGCGGTCGCTGGCCGATCCGGTCATGACGATCTTTATCGCGCCTTTCTCGGGGTCAGCATCGTGCCAACTGGGGCGCAGGCGCACGATCTCGTTGTACAGATGCACGCAGATGTCGCGGCTCATGGCCACCACCATGGCTTTGCCAGGCTGGGCCGCGTTGCGGGTCTCGAAGTGCGCGACCAGGTCCGCCGCCACGCTGGCCACGCGGGGCTCTGCACCCACCACTTTCTCCAGCGCGGCCCAGCGGCTTTTCAGAGCGGCTTGCTGGCTGTCTTCTTCGTCCTCGGTCAGCGCGTCTACCTCGTCATCGATCTGCAATAGGTCATCGTCCTTCAGCCGCAGCTTGGCCAGACGGGCTTCGAAATAGATGGCCACCGTGGCCCCGTCTTCCTTGGCCTGCTGCATGTCGTAGACGTGGATGTAGTCGCCAAACACGGCGCGGGTGTCGCGGTCGGTGCTGCTCACCGGCGTGCCGGTAAAGGCCACGAAGGTGGCGCGCGGCAGTGCGTCGCGCAGGTGCTGGGCGTAGCCGACCTGGTAGCGCTGGGTGATAAACGGCGGTGGCGCAAACGCCACGTGGTGGGGGTTTGGCACGCCATCGCCTGTAGCTATGACATTCGTAGCTGCTTGCGCCCATCCATTCAGCACGGGAGGCACTTTTCGCTCTTTTAACTTAGCCTCAAACCCGTACTGCGTGCGGTGCGCTTCGTCGGCGATCACTACGATGTTGTGCCGGTCGGACAGCACCGGGAACGTGTCTTCGTCCTCCCCCGGCATGAACTTCTGGATGGTGGCGAACACGATGCCACCTGACGGGCGATTCCCCAGCAGCGCCCGCAGCTCCTGCCGGGTACGCGCCTGCACCGGCTGCTCGCGCAACAAATCCTGCGCCAGGCTGAACACGCCGAACAACTGCCCGTCCAGATCGTTGCGGTCGGTGATGACCACGATGGTCGGGTTCTGCATGGCGGACTCTTGCATCACCCGGGCGGCAAAGCAGGTCATAGTGATGCTCTTGCCGCTGCCCTGGGTGTGCCAGACCACGCCGCCCTTTTGGCTGCCACCGGGCTGAGAAGCTGCCACCACCTGCCCAATGGCCGCGCGCACCGCGTGGAACTGGTGGTAGCCCGCAATCTTCTTCACCAGCGTGCCGTCGTCCTCAAACAGCACGAAGTAGCGCAGGTAGTCCAGCAGATAGGCTGGAGCCAGCACGCCGCGCACCAGGGTTTGCAGTTCGTTGAACTCGCCCAACGGGTCCAGCGTGGCTCCGTCGATGGTGCGCCAGGCCATGAAACGCTCGGGGTCGGCGCTCAGCGAGCCCAGCAGCGCCTCGGTGCCGTCGGAGATGACCAAGATTTCGTTGGTCTGGAACACGTCCGGGATCTGCTCTTTGTAGGTCTGAATCTGCTCGTACGCCTTCCACACGTCGGCATTCACATCAGACGGGTTCTTCAGCTCCAGAAGTACCAGCGGCAGGCCATTGACGAACAAAATGATGTCGGGCCGCCGCGTGTGGCGCGGGCCGCGGATGCTGAACTGGTTGACCGCCAGCCAGTCGTTCTGCGCAGGTACGGCCCAATCTACCAGCCGCACAAAGTCGCCCCGCGTATCGCCATTGAGCTGGTACTGCATCGGCACGCCGGTCACCAGCAGGCGGTGGAACTGCCGGTTGGCGGCCAGCAGCACCGGCAGACCCAAGTCCAGCACTTGCTGCATTGCGTCTTCCTTGGCACCCGCAGGCACGGTCGGGTTCAGCCGGTTGATTGCCTCCCGTAAACGGCCCACCAGCAGCACCTGGCGGTGGTTGCTCCGCTCGGGCGCGTGGCCATCGGGGGCGATGTCGGGGCCGTAGGCATGGGTGTAGCCCACGTCTTGCAGCCAGGCCAGGGTTTCGCGTTCGAGCTGGTCTTCGGTCATGCGTTCGCGGTGTCCACCGACATGTTGATCCAATCGACAGATAGGAAATATATGTTTAAAAAATTAGTGAAAATCGACATGTTTTGCAGAAATGTCGATCGCGTCACCCTATCGTCACCCCACCAACTGGGCAAACAAGGCATCGTTGACGTAATACTTCTCACGCCCATGCTTACTCTCGCGTAGCACCCCCAGGCCGGCCAAGGTCTGCAAATAGCCCGATGCCGTTTGTCGCTTGGCAATACCAGCCTCCACCACAAACTGTATTTTTGTGTAGGGATGGCGAAATATCACCTCCACCAAATCTTTGCTGTACACGCCCGGCGCTTCACGCTGCACCCTCTCACGCACCTGCTCCATCAGATCCCGTATGCGGGTCACCTGGTCGAAAGTTTGCTGCGCCGTACTCTCCACAGCCTTCAACATGAAGAGCAACCAGTTCTCCCAGTCCTGCGACTCGGTCACCCGGCGCAGCCCCTCGTAGTAAGCCGCTTTGTTGGCAATGATGTAGCGGGATAGAAACAGCACCGGAATGTCCAGCAGACCCCGCTCCACCAGATACAACAAATTCAAAATGCGCCCCGTGCGGCCATTGCCATCCGGAAACGGATGGATCGCCTCAAACTGGTAGTGCATCACGGCCATCTTGACCAATGGGTCCAAATCGTCCTCGGCGTGGATGAACTTCTCCAGATTCGACAGCTTGTCGCGGATCACGGCATCGCCCACCGGGGGCGTGTAAATCACCTCGTCACGCTCATTCTTGAGTGCCGTACCCGGTAGCACCCGTACCTGCAGCTCGGTCTGCTTGATGAGTTGCACGATCTCCACAAACAAGTTCGTCGTCAACGGCCGGTCGCGCAGCGCATGAAACCCGTGGTACAGCGCCTGGCGGTAACGCAGCACCTCTTTGGTATGCGCATCGGTTTTGCCATCGGCATCGGCATCGGCCCGGTACAGCTCATCGTTGGTCGTCACGATGTTTTCAATCTCCGACGACAACCGCGCTTCCTGCAACACGATGCTGTTGATCAACACACCCTGGTTCGGTATTTGCGCAGCCAGTCCCCGCAAGTTAGCCAACACCCGGTTCGCGGCAATCGCCTGCTTGAGCACGACCTTGCTTTCCAATTCGGCCGCAGGCGGCAACAACGGCAGTGCGTTATAGGGCTGGCTACGGTCAAACAACATAGGTATGCGGGCCTCCACTAGACATGGTTAAAAAACGCGAATTTCTATGCATGTTAGTCCGCACATGTATAGAAAACGCGGTTTTTTATACATGTGCGTGGCGGCGTGGCGTGGGGTAGCACGCTTTGACTTATGCATGAAATCAGTCTCTAGCGCAGATATCACCTGCGCAAGCAGCTATCTAAAAAATAGCAATCAGCGTTTTATGCACAAACCTCGTCCAGCACCGCTTCGGCCTGTGGCAGCCGCAACTGGCCGGAGATCAAGCGCGGGAGCAGGGTGTCGCGGAGGGTGGCGAGGATTCTGGCGCACTGCTTCGCCTGAACTATTTTTTTATACAAATCATCCACAACAAAACCGAACGCCTTAAGCACCAGTGGATCAGGCACCTTTATCTTGAAACGGTCGATATCATTTTTCCCAAGATGAATCACTGTTGTAGCAGTTTCTGATGCTTCGACAGAAGCAAGCAACGGCATGATGCTGCGGTGTAAATAGGCCGCTGGAAAGCCCGCCTTGGGCGCAAATACACACACTCGTTGATTTAACCAGGCTTCATCGCCGCCCCACAGGTATGCACGGAACTCACCGTCCATGCCAACGACAACATCGCCTGGCTGCACTAAATATCCTTTGGAATGCTCCTCTGGCGTAAAAATACCGGGTGACTCGTCACGCAAATCGCGAATGCGAATAAGTGGTTTCCCAATACCCTCAGAATTGAACTTTTTTGAGGCAAAGGGAGCGCCATAGATTACGTTCGCGGCGGCATAAACGGACTCCACACGCCACCCTTTCGGTATCAAACCCAACTCCGAATCCTCCAAGCCATCGGGAAACAGCGCCGCTGTGGCCTCATCCATGCCTTCGGGGGCGCGGCCTTCCATCTTAGCGCGCACGGGGTCGAAATCGACAAACCACGACTTGAACAGCGCCTGGGCGATGCCCTCGAGCGTGGCATTGGTTTCGCGCAGAAGGGTGATGCGGTCGTCGAGGGCTGCCAGAACTTCAGAAATTCTCCGTTGTAGATCGAAAGGCGGGAGATCGAACTGGAAGTCCCGCATCAACTTTAGAGACACGTTCTTAATCGTCGATCCAGTGGCGAGATTCTGTATGTAGCTTTGGAAGATTTCACTCTCGAGCACGTAGCGAATGAAATGTTTATCGACGTTATCTTCAACATTAAAGTAACAAGCACTTTTTCCAAGAACAACCTTTTCACCTGCATAAATAGCAACGTTGCCTAGGGTTCCATTGATCGACACCAGTATTGTTCTGTCGGTAAGCTTTTTTTTGTACTTATTGAACTCGGAAACTGCAACGCGTTTCGTTGTGTCATTGAAGGCAATCTTGCCGTTGCTAAGGTTGTTGCCATTGATGAAAAAATATTCACCATGCGGATCGTATTCAGGTGTGCCGTGAAGGCCATCACCCAGAACAGACGTGACCTCTTTGAGTGTGACTCGGCTCCAATCAGAAGTCATACCCCAGCCCCCCCAACTTCCTTCGGATCACTTGGTCCAGCTCCGCCCCCTTGGCCATCTGCTCACCCAGCTTCTCCGTCAACAGCTGCATCTTGGTCGCAAAGTCCGCGTCGTTGTCTTCCACCTCTTCCGCGCCCACGTAGCGGCCGGGGGTGAGCACGTGGCCGTGCTGGGCGATCTCGGCCAGTTTTACGCTGCGGCAGTAGCCGGGCTCGTCGGCGTACGCCTCGGCACCGGGCTCACCGCGCCAGGCGGCGACGGTGGCGGCGATGCGGTCGATCACCGCGTCGGTGAACTCGCTTTGCACGCGGCTGATCATGGTGGCGAGTTTGCGGGCGTCGATGAACAGCACTTCGCCCTTGCGCTGCGTCTTCTGCTTCACCAGAAACCACAGGCAGGCGGGGATCTGGGTGTTGAAGAACAGCTGGCCGGGCAAGGCGACCATGACTTCCACCACGTCGGCATCAACCATGGCTGCGCGGATCTCGCCCTCGCTGTTCTGGCTGCTGCTCATGCTGCCGTTGGCCAGCACGATGCCTGCGCGACCGGTGGGCTTGAGGTGGTACAGCATATGCTGCAGCCAGGCGTAGTTGGCGTTGCCTGGGGGCGGCTCGCCATAGGCCCAACGCGGGTCGCCGCTGAGGCTGGCGTGCCACCAGTCGCTGATGTTGAAGGGCGGATTCGCCAGGATGAAGTCGGCGCGCAGGTCGCGGTGCTGGTTGCGGGTGAAGCTGTCGCCGGGCTCTTTGCCCAGGTTGAAGTCGATGCCCCGGATGGCTAGGTTCATGGCGGCCAGACGCCAGGTGGTGGGGTTGGATTCCTGCCCGTAGATGGACACGTCGCCCCGCTTGCCACCGTGAGATTCGATGAACTTCTCACTCTGCACAAACATACCACCCGAGCCGCAGCAGGGGTCGTAGACCTTGCCGGTGTGCGGGTTCAGGATGGCGACCAGGGTTTTGACGATGCTGGCCGGGGTGTAGAACTGGCCGCCACGCTTGCCCTCGGCGCTGGCGAACATGCCCAGAAAGTACTCGTACACCTGGCCCAGGGTGTCGCGGGCCACATCGGGCGTGGCACCGAAGCCTATGGTGGACACCAGATCGACCAGCTCGCCGAGCTTGCCGTCGGGCAACTGGGCGCGGGCGTAACGCTTGTCCAGGATGCCTTTGAGGCGCGGGTTCTCGGCCTCGATCAGGGTCAGCGCGTCGTCAATGTGCTTCCCGATCTCGGGCTGTTTGGCCGCTGCCCGCAGGGCTTCCCAACGGGCCGCTTCGGGCACCCAGAAGATGTTGGCCTCGGTGTAGTAGTCGCGGTCTTCCAGCTCGGCGGCCACGTCTTCGGCACTGGCCTGGCCGTAAAAATAGGCATCCTCCGGGTCCACCAGACGCAGGGCCAGGCTGGCGTGGTGGGCGGCAAAGGTGTCGGAGATGTATTTGACGAAGATCAAGCCGAGCACCAGGTGCTTGTATTCGGCGGCGTCCATGTTGGCGCGCAGTTTGTCGGCGGTGGCCCAGAGTGTTTTTTTAATGTCGTCAAGCATGCAGAGGGCAGGTTTCCAGGTTTAGTCAAATTTGTAGTCAGCACAGGCGCTTTGGCCCACGCGCAACTCACTATCCATCCCAGCCAGCACGATGGCATTCATGCCAAAGGCCACGGCCCCGCCGACCACGGCGGTTTGGCGGTAGGTTTGCAGCATGTCGCCTACCGTGGGGGTGCTGAGGGCGGTGGCGGGGTCGATGTTGGGGATGGGGCAGCGCGGGCAGGGTTTGACCATGCGCAAGCGCGCCTCACCCTGTGCGGTGGTGATCAACAGCTCGTCCAGGCGGTCTTCGTCGTGGGCTTCGATGCCTGAGAGCACAATGTTAGGGCGAAAGCGCTCCATGGTCACAGCGGCCTCTCCGGCGGCGGCCAGGCGCTGGTTCAGGCCGTCGAGCGAGGCCTCGCTGACGACCAGCACGGCGTAGCCGTCGGAGAACTGGTTCAGCCCCTTGGCATCGCCGGTCCATTGCGCGCTGGAGAGGCGGCGGTGCTCGGGGTGGAAGCGCACCAGGCGCAGCGGCTGGCCCAAGAAGTCGCTGAACCACTGCGCCAATGCGTCGCCCATGTCGAAGGCGGGCACGGTGTCTTTCCACACCGTCACCTGCACGGGGTGCTCTATTTTGTCTAGCTGCACACGCTGGTCCAGCATGCCCGGGGCCCGTAAAACCATGTCAAAAGTCTGCAGCTCGGGCTGGATGAGGGCCATGCGCGGCAGCTCGCGCTGGGTGACGAACTGGCCTTGCGCGTCCACCACCATCCAGGCGCGGTCGAATTCCAGGCCGGTTTCCGTCAGCGTCGCGTGGTCCAGTGCCACCCCGGCGCAGGATTTGACGGGGTAGACGAACAGGCGGGTGATGGTGGCGGCGACATCCATAGGGCGATTCCTCGGGCAAATTTGCGCATTGTGCCCCGCTCCTACAATCGAAAGATGGCCCAACCTTTTGACATTTGTATCCGTGGCGCTGGCATTGTCGGCCGCACTTTGGCGTTGTTGCTGGCGCGCGACCGGCTGCGCGTGGCTTTGGTGGCCGACCCGGCCCACCCCCACCCGGCCGACGACGTGCGCGCCTACGCGCTCAATGCAGCATCGCGCACGCTGCTCGAATCCCTGCGCTGCTGGCCCGATGCGGAGCACGCCACCGCCGTGCAGCAGATGCAGGTGTGGGGCGACAAGGGCGGCGAGGTCACGTTTACCGCCAGCCAGCAGGGCGCGCCTGCGCTGGCCTGGATTGTGGACGTGCCCGCACTGGAAGCCCGCCTGGGCGAGGCCGTGCGCTACCAGCCGATGATCGAGGTGGTGGAGGCCCCCGTTAACACCGCGCTGACCGTGGTCTGCGAAGGCAAGGCCAGCGCCACCCGGGCCGAGCTGGGCGTGGAGTTCGACAGCATGCCCTACCACCAGCAAGCCATCGCCACCCGGCTGGTGTGCGAAAAGCCGCACGGACAAACCGCGCGGCAATGGTTTGCCAACGGCGAAATCCTGGCTTTTTTGCCCTTGCAGGGCGAGGCTGGGAACTCTGTGGCCGTGGTGTGGTCTGTGCAAGAGGCCCGTGCAGCCGCGCTGCTGGCCTTGTCGCCCGAAGATTTCTGCCTGGCTTTGCAAGAGGCCAGCCACGGCGCGCTGGGGGTACTTACTTTGGATGGTCCACGGGGAGCCTGGCCGCTGCACAAGGCGCAGGCCAACCATTGGATTGGCAGCAAGGACCAGCGTGCATGGGTATTGGCAGGCGACGCCGCCCACACCGTGCACCCGCTGGCGGGCCAGGGGCTGAACCTGGGCCTGGGCGATGCGGCCACGCTGGCGCAGGTGCTACACGGGCGCGACTACTGGCGCAGTGTGGGCGATGTGAAATTGCTGCGGCAGTACGAGCGGGCGCGCAAGACGGCGCTGCTGGCGGTGGGCGGGGCGACGGACGGTTTGCAGCAGTTGTTTGCGCGCGGCGATGCCACCACGCAGGGGCTGCGCAACTGGGGCATGCAGGGGTTTGAGCGCAGCGGCTGGGTGAAAGCCTGGGTCGCGCGGCAGGCCATGGGATTGGAAACTCTTGGGAATTGATCGGGAAATTGACATGACATTGATGAAATACGCGGCAGCCACGGCCATCGCCATCGCCTGCCTGGGTGCGCAGGCCGACGAAGCCTCCATCCGCAAAAACCTGGCCGAGCGCATTCCGCAAATGCCCAAGATCGAAGAGATCACCAAAAGCGCGATGCCCGGCCTGTTCGAGCTGCGCACCGCCGAGAGCGACATCATGTACACCGATGCCGATGGCAACTTTCTAATCCAGGGCAACCTGATCGACACCAAGGCCCGCCGCAACCTCACCGAAGAGCGTCTCAACAAACTCAGCGCGGTGGACTTCGACAGCCTGCCCAGCAAAGACGCGTTCACCATCGTGCGCGGCAACGGCAAACGCAAGATTGCGGTGTTCGAAGACCCCAACTGCGGCTATTGCAAGCGCTTCGAGAAGGATTTGCAGAAGGTGGACAACGTGACCATCTCGCTGTACCTCTACCCCATCCTGAGCGCCGACTCCACCGAAAAGTCGCGCAACATCTGGTGCGCCAAAGACAAGGCCAAGGCCTGGAACGACTGGATGCTGCGCAACCAGGTGCCCGCCGCCGCCGCCGCCAGCTGCGACGCGCCTGCACTGGCCCGCAACGTCGAGTTCGGCCGCAAATACCGCATCACCGGCACGCCTACGCTGCTGTTTGCCGACGGCTCGCGCATCCCCGGCGCCATTCCGGTAGAGCAAATTGAAGCCCAGCTCGCCAAGATCAAGTAACCCAGAGTTTTATGCCTTTCAGGCCTCTTGCGCTTATGGATAGGGCGTAAGAAGCTATTAAATATGAAGCAAAGTATGTTGCATACCCTGCCTGCAGAAACCCTGGTGCGCCGCCTGTCCTACCTGGGCCTGGTGCCTTTTGTGCTGCTGGCCGCGCTGATGTGGCTGGTATCGGCCGATCTGCACCCCTTTATCGCCATCGCGCTGGTCAGCTATGCCGGGGTGGTTGCCGCGTTCCTGGGCGGCATCCACTGGGGCATTGCACTGCGCCCCGATACGCTGAACGCACCACATGGCCGGTGGCACCTCGTCTGGGGCGTGGTGCCTTCGCTGGTGGCCTGGGTGGCGGTGGTCATGCCGGCCTACGCGGGCCTGCCACTGCTGGGCTTGCTGCTGGTGGCCTGCTGCGTGGTGGACTTCAAGACCTGGCCTGGCGTAGGGCTGGCGGCCTGGCTGCCGATGCGCCTGCGCATCACCGTCGTGGCGGTGGTCTGCTGCGTGCTAGGGGCTGCAGGCACCTGACTCCAGTGGGGTATTCTTGGTGCTATGCCCAACCCCACCGCGACCACTCCCGTCCATTACCGCGTGGAGGTGGCTAATCTCCACGCCCACCTGTTCCGCGTTACGCTGACCATCGCCCAGCCCGCCGCCCTGCAGCGGGTGTCGCTGCCGGTGTGGATTCCAGGCAGCTACCTGGTCCGCGAATTTTCCAAAAACCTGCAGCACCTGCAGGCCCGCCAGGGCAAGCGCGCCCTGCCCGTGCAGCAGCTGGACAAAAACACCTGGGAAGTTGCAGCCCAGCCGGGCAAGCCGCTGGTGCTGGTGTGTGAGGTCTACGCCAATGACGCATCCGTGCGCACCGCCTGGCTGGACGCGACGCGCGGCTTCTTTAACGGCACCAGCCTGTTTTTGCGGGTGCATGGGCAAGAAGACACGCCGCACGGGCTGGAGCTGGTGGCCAGCCCGGCCATCGCGCACTGGTCGGTGGCCACCGGGCTCACCGCCACCAAGATCGACCCCGCAGGCTTTGGCCAGTACCAAGCCGCCAGCTATGACGAACTGGTGGACTGCCCGGTGGAGCTGGGCACGTTCTGGAGCGGTGAGTTCAAGGCCTGTGGCGTGCCACACCGCTTTGTGGTGGCGGGCGCGCCGCCCTCGTTCGACGGCGCGCGGCTGCTGGCCGATACCAAGGCCATTTGCGAGGCCGAGATCCGCTTCTGGCACAGCGCCAACGGCGACGGCAAACGCCCCGGCAAGCCGCCGCACACAAGCTACGTCTTCATGCTCAACGCGGTGGACGACGGCTACGGCGGGCTGGAGCACTGCAACTCCACCGTGCTGGTCTGCAACCGCCGCGACCTGCCGCGCACGCCGGATGCCGAGGCCAAAAAGCCCGCCGCTCCGGTCAAGCGCAGCGAGGGCTACACCACCCTGCTGGGGCTGATCTGCCACGAATACTTCCACACCTGGAACGTCAAGCGCCTGCGCCCGGCCGAGTTTGCGCGCTACGCCTATGACGCGGAGCAGTACACCCGGCTGCTGTGGTTTTTTGAAGGCTTCACCAGTTATTACGACGACCTGCTGCTGCGCCGCGCCGGGCTGCTGGACAACGCCCACTACCTCAAGCTGCTGAACAAAACCATCAACCAGGTGCAGCAAACGCCGGGCCGCTTTGTGCAGTCTGTCGCCCAGGCCAGCATGGACGCGTGGGTCAAGTACTACCGGCAGGACGAAAACACGCCCAACGCCACCGTCAGCTACTACACCAAGGGCGCGCTGGTGGCCCTGTGCTTCGACCTGACGCTGCGCGGCCAGGGCCAGACCACGCTGGACGAGGTGATGCGCGCCCTGTGGCAGCGCTGCCAGGCCGGGCCCATGCGCGAGGCCGACTTTGCCGAGGTGCTGGCCGACCTGGCCGGGCGCAGCTTCGAAGCGGAAATCCAGGCCTGGGTGCACGGTACCGCCGACTTGCCGTTGAAAGACCTGCTGGCCGGCCACGGCGTGGCGGTGCATGAAGACCCGGCCCAACTGGCCCAGCGCCTGGGCCTGCGTGTGGGTGAGACCCAGGGCGTGCAGGTCAAGGTGGTGCTGCGCGGCGGCGCTGCCGAGCAGGCGGGTATGGCTGCAGGCGACGAATGGCTGGGCGTGGAAACCTCCGATGGCGGCTGGCGCATGGCCAAACTGGACGATCTGTTGCTGTACGCGGGCACCACCCGCCAGGTCACCGCCCTGGTGGCACGCGACAAGCGCCTGCTGCGCCTGCATTTGACCCTGCCCACGGTGGCCAGCACCACCACCTGGCGGCTGGCCACCGAGAATCCGCGCGCCGTGATGGCCTGGCTGGAGCCTGGCAAAACCTGATTTATATATAAAAGTGCCTCTACCGCTTATTTAATAAGCGTAAACAGCTCTTAATTCAATAGCAAACCCAAAAGGATTTTTAATGGACTACCAGGCAATTACCGTGACCACCGAAGCGGGCAAGGTCGGCATCGTCACCCTGAACCGCCCCAAGCAGCTCAATGCACTGAGCGACCAGCTGATGGACGAGCTGGGCCACGCACTCAAGGCGTTTGATGCCGATCCCGCCATTGGCTGCATGGTCGTCACCGGCAGCGAGAAGGCCTTTGCGGCGGGCGCGGACATCGCGGCCATGGCCGCCTACGACTTTGCCGAGACCTTCAAGACCGACTTCGTGACCCGCAACTGGGAGACCATGCGCACCGTGCGCAAGCCGGTAATTGCCGCCGTGGCGGGCTTTGCGCTGGGCGGCGGCTGCGAGCTGGCGATGATGTGCGACTTCATCATCGCCGCAGACAACGCCAAGTTTGGCCAGCCCGAAATCAAGCTGGGCGTAATTCCCGGCGGCGGCGGCACCCAGCGCCTGCCACGCGCCGTGGGCAAATCCAAAGCCATGGACATGGCGCTGACGGGCCGCATGATGGATGCCACCGAGGCAGAACGCGCGGGCCTGGTCAGCCGCGTGGTGCCGCTGGACCAGCTGATGACCGAGGTGCTGGGTGCGGCGCTGATGATTTGCGACTACGGCCAACTGGCCGTGATGGCGACCAAAGAATCGGTCAACCGCGCCTTCGAGAGCAGCCTGAGCGAAGGCATGTTGTTCGAGCGCCGCCTGTTCCACGCCATGTTCTCCACCGCCGACAAACGCGAAGGCATGGACGCGTTCCTGAACAAGCGCAAGGCGGTTTTTACGCACCGCTAAAAACCGGGGCAAAATCCGGTATATAATTTTGCTCTTTGGTGATATAGCTCAGTTGGTTAGAGCGCAGCATTCATAATGCTGATGTCGGTGGTTCAAATCCACCTATCACCACCAAATTTAAAACCCGCAGAGCACACGCTCTGCGGGTTTTTCCGTTTTTGGGTTTCAGTTACAGACTCACCACATGAAATCGAACTTCTTTCGCACTGCACTGGTCCTGGGTTTGCTGTCGGCCATTGGCCCCTTCGCCATCGACATGTACCTGCCCGCCCTGCCCTCGATCGGCCAGACCTTGAACGCCTCCATGGCGGCGGTGCAGCTCAGCCTGATGGTGTTTTTTGTGTCCATGGGCATTGGGCAAATCATTTACGGGCCGGTGTCGGACATGTTTGGCCGCAAGGCACCGCTGTACTTTGGCCTGCTGCTGTTTGCGGCGGGCAGCATTGGCTGCGCGCTGGCCCCCGACGTACAGACCCTGGTGGTGCTGCGCTTCATCCAGGGCCTGGGAGCCTGCGCGGGCATGGTGATTCCACGCGCCATCGTGCGCGACCTGCACACCGGCCACGATGCTGCCCGGCTGATGTCACTGCTGATGCTGGTGTTCAGCGTGTCGCCCATCCTGGCCCCGCTGGCGGGCAGCTTTTTGATCGAATGGTTTGGCTGGCGCAGCGTGTTCTGGGCCGTCACGGTAGCTGCGGCCCTGGGCCTGGCCCTGCTGGCCACCAGCCTGCCCGAAACCCGCCCTGCGGCGGACCGGGTCAACAGCAGCGTAGCCAGCGCCCTGGCGGGCTACGGCAAGCTAATGCGCGACCGGCATTACCTGGGGCTGGTGCTGATCGGGGCCTTTGGCATGGCCAGCTTTTTTGCCTACCTGGCCAATTCGTCTTTCATCATGATCGACCACTACGGACTCACGCCGCGCGAGTACAGCTTTACTTTCTCGGTCAACGCCGCCGCCTTCATCGGCGTGTCGCAGTTCACCGGCCAGCTGAGCCAGCGCTTTGGCCTGGTCAAGGTGGTGAACTTTGCCGTGGCCGGGTTTGCGGCGGTGATGGGCGTGCTGCTGCTGGTGAACCTGGGCGGCGTGGACCGGCTGGATGTGCTGATCGCTCTGCTGTTCGTCGGCTTTGGATTTTTGGGCCTGGTGGTGCCCACCACCGCCGTGCTGGCGCTGGAAGAGCACGGCGAGATAGCCGGCACCGCATCGGCCCTGATGGGCACCATCCAGTTCGTGGTGGGCGCGCTGGTGATGGCCGTGGTGGGCCTGTTTGTGGACGGCAGCGCCCGGCCCATGGTGCTGGGGATTGCCGGGTCGGCCATCGCCGCTTGGGTGTGCGCGCGCCTCACACTGGGCGGCACGCGCTCGGTACCGGCGGTTTAAGCACCACAGCGGCGAAGGCTCAGACTGTTTCTTCCAGCACCAGCAGGTTGTCAAACGAAAAGCCCAGGGTCACGCTCTCACCGCGCTGCGGCAGAGCGCGGTGCGGATCGTTGAACACGTCCAGCGACAGCACAAAAGTCCCCGTGCGGGCACGGATACGCACCACCGCACCCAAAAAGTTGACATCCTCCACGGTGGCCTGCAAAGCGTTGCGGCCGGGCACGGGTGGCTCCAACGTGATGGCTTCGGGTCGGATGGCCAGCGCCCGGGTTTGCCCCGCCACCGCGCCTGGCATCTTGGTGGCGGTAACCAAAGGCTGCCCGGCTACCGAAATCTGGCCCGCAGCCGGATCGACCACCGCGCCCGACAGCAGGTTCAGCGTGCCCACAAACGAGGCCACGAAACGGGTGCGCGGAAAGTTGTAGACCTCGCTGGGCGTGCCGATCTGCTCGACCCGGCCTTCGTTCAGCACCACGATGCGGTCGGAGATGGACAGCGCCTCTTCCTGGTCGTGGGTCACAAAAACCGAGGTGATGCCCAGCTCGCGCTGCACGGCGCGGATTTCTTCGCGCAGCGAGACGCGGATCTTGGCATCCAGGGCGGACAGGGGTTCGTCCAGCAGCAGCACCTGCGGCTTGCCCGCCAGCGCACGGGCCAAGGCCACCCGCTGCTGCTGGCCGCCCGACAGCTGCCAGGGGTAGCGCGCGCCCAAGGCGGCCAGGCCGATGAGCTTGAGCATCTCGGTCACGCGCAGGTGGATCTGCTCTTGCGGCATCTTGGCCACCTTGAGGCCAAAGCCGATGTTCTCGGCCACCGTCATATTGGGAAACAGCGCGTACGACTGGAACACCATGCCGATGTTGCGCTGGCTGGTGGGCGTGTGGGTGACATCCTTGCCGTCAAACTTGATGTTGCCGCCCGACGGGCCTTCAAACCCGGCCAGCATGCGCAGGATGGTGGTCTTGCCGCAGCCGGAGGGCCCAAGGAAAGTGATGAACTCGCCCTTGGCGATGTCCATGGTGAAGTCGTGCACGGCGGTTTGCGTGCCAAAGGTCTTTTTCAGATGGGAGATTTCGAGGAAAGCCATGTAAGGGTGTTTTTCTGAAAAATTATTGTTTGACAGCGTTCTTGGCATTGCGCCCGAAAACCTGGATCAGGCCCATGGAGGCCCAGGTGATCATGAAAGCCATGATGGCCAGCGCCGACGGCTCATAGGCCTTGTTGGCACCCACCAGTTGCAGGTAGGGGCCAAACGCCGGGCGGCTCAGCAGGCTGGCCATGGTGAACTCGCCAATCACTACCGCAAAGGTCAGGAACGCGCCCGACAAAATGGCCGAGCGCAGGTTCGGAAAAATCACCTTGAACAAAATGGTGAAGGTGCCCGCCCCCAGCACCTCGGCGGCCTCGGTCAGGGTACGCACGTCGATAGTGCGCAGGCCGGTGTCGACGGAACGGTACATGTAGGGCAAGGACAAGGTCACGTAGCTGCACATCAGCAAAAAGTCGGTAGCCCGCTCGTTGCCTGTCAATGGAATCCACGAGTTGCTGCCAAAGATGCGTAGGTAACCAAACACAATGACGATGGCCGGAATCACCAGCGGCAGCAAGGTGATGAACTCCACCAGCGGGCGCAGCTTGGGCAGGCGCAGCTGCACCCAGTAGGCCGTGGGCACCACCAGCAGCACACCCACCAGGATGGTGATGACGGCCATCAGGATCGAGTAGCCAAACGTGGCCTGGAACAGCGGGTCGGCAAACACCACCCGATAAGCTTCGAAGCTGTACTCGCCGCGCAGCATGCGCATGCTGAACTCGAAGGTGGCGATGAGCGGAATCAGAAAGTAGCTGGCCCCGATGCCGATGGCGATCCAGGCACCCAACCTGGACGGGGAAGAAGAGCTGGAACTCATGTGCGCCCCTTTTCCGATTTGCTGCGCAGCCAGATGTAGCCTGCGTTGGAAACACCCGTAATCACCACCATGCCCAGGGCCAGCGCGTAGCCCAGGTTGGGGTTGTGCAGCACGTCGCCCCGGATCTGCGCGTACAGCAGGATGGGGACGATGTTGAGCGAGCTGCCGGTGAGCGCATAGGCTGTGGCCACCGCACCAAAAGCATTGGCGAACAGCAGCAGCATGGCCCCCATGATGCTGGGCCACAGCACAGGCATCGCGATATAGCGCCAGTAGTGGTAGGCCGAGCCGCCCAGGCAGTCGCAGGCTTCGCGCCACTCGCGTTTCAGGCCCTCCAGCGCAGGCGAAATGATCAACACCATCAATGGGATTTGAAAGTACAGGTAGGTCAGCGTCAGCCCGGTGAAGCTGAGGATGCTGAAGCCGGTGGAGTACAGATCAAACCCCAGGTAATTGCGCATCAGCGCCGTGACCAGGCCCACCCGGCCCAGCGTGGCCAGAAAAGCAAAAGCCAGCGGCACACCTGCGAAATTGGAGGCCACGCCGGAGAACGTCATGAGCGTGGGCTTGATCCAGGCGGGCAGCTTGCCCTGCACTGCGGCCCAGGCCAAAAGGAAACCAATGGCACCACCGCCCAGGGCCGAGGCGGCACTGATGCGAATACTGATCCAGTAGGCACTGAGCACATTGGGCTCGAACAGCCCCCGGATGTTGGCCAGCGTGAAACCGCCATCCCCATCCTGGAACGCCCCCACCATCAGATACGCAGTGGGCAAAATCAGAAACATGGCGGCGAACACCAAAAACGGAAACACGCCCAACCAGTGCCAAGGGACGGATGTGGGCGCAGCCCCGCCGCCAGAATTCAAACTATGTGCCACGAGGTGCTACGCCTTTCAGCCAAGAATCCAAGCCCCAAAAAAACTTGGCATGGCCCCAAGAGGCCATGCCAAGACACACCTGAAGAGGCGCGGCTTTACTTCGCTACGTTGGCGCCCACCACCGCATCCCACTGCTTGGTGATGGCCTCTTTGGAGGCGTTTTGCTGGTCCAGCGTGGGGAATACAGCGCGGGCATAGCCGTCAGCCGGCGGCAGTTTGTCCAGCATAGCCTTGGGGAACTTGTTCTTGGCCACCATGTCGGCAAAACGGATGGGATGGCAGTAGCCATCGAGCCAACCCGTCTGGCCTTCATCGGAGTACAAAAACTCCATCCACAGCTTGGCGGCATTGGGGTGGGGTGCATACGCGCTGATGGCCTGCACATACACGCCTGCCACCACACCGGTCTTGGGCACCACTACGGCCACCTTGGGGTTGCCCTTGAGCGCGTCGCGGTCGGCCAGTGCGTTGTAGTCCCAACGGATGATGATGGGTGTTGTGCCTTGCGCCAGCGATGCGGCCTTGCCAGTCACGGGCACAAAGTTGCCCGCCTTGTTCATGTCGGCAAAATACTTCAAACCCGCCGCACTGATGGATGCCGGGTCTTTGCCGCCCATGGCCACACCTGCGGCATACACCCCCTGGATGGCCTGTGAGGAAGTACGCGGATCACCGGCCAGGGCGACCGAATTTTTGTACTCGGGCTTGAGCAGGTCGCTCCAGTCGGCTGGCACTTTGCTGATCAGGTCGGTATTGACCTCGAAGGCCAGCACGCCGTAGTAGTCACCGTACCAGTAGCCATCGGCATCCTTGGAGTCGGCGGGAATGGTGTCCCAGGTGGCGACTTTGTAGGGTTGCAGCAACCCGGCGGCTTTGGCCTGCGGGCCAAACGATAAGCCCACATCGATCACGTCGGGGGCTTGCGGGCCCTTGTTGTCCTTGTTGGCCTTGATAGCCTCCAACTCGTCGCCCGAACCGGCATCGGGGTTCAGTTCATTGACCTTGAGGCCGTACTTGGCCTTGAAGGTTTTGATCAGATTGCCGTAGCCGCACCAGGAATTGGCCAGCGCAATCACAGTCAGTTGGCCTTCTGCCTTGGCCGCTGCAATCAACTGGGCCGATTGGGCCGATGCATTCTGTGCACCACCCAATGCCGCAGAAACAGCTGCGGAGACGGCAAGAACCTTGAACATTTGACGATGCATATCACTTCCTTTTTGAGATGTCGGTAATCCGAAGAAGACACATTGGGCAGATGAAAGATCAGGGTTCTGCAAACGTCTACACAAGCGCATCCGTTTGCAAATACCCAGCCTGGGCTGGCGGCATGAAGGCAGAAAATACGCCTGGTACTCCCCGATTGCATACTACTGCCAGCCCTGTGCTTGCACAATCGTAGTGACGATATATGACCACTTTGCGACCATTTTGTGACACTAGCAATTTACAAGCCAACGACACCGCCCGCTGTACCTGCCTGGAGTGCTACAGTAAACTGAGCACCACACTGCCCTATCTTTTTGCCTGCCATCGATGCGCGACACCATTCTTCACCTGAGCTGGGCCCAGATCATGCTGTGGGGCTGCGGTTTTTTCGGCGTGCTGTACCTGGGCACCGGTGCGTTGAACCTGTTCATCGTGCGCCATCTCATGCCCCGCTGGGGCCGCGGCGGCCCGCTGGACCCGCGCCCCACCAGCCCCGGACAAACCGCCCGTGAGCTCCGGCAATCGGCCATCGCCATCCTGCTGTTTGGCGTGGGCAGCGTCGTGCCCTGGGGCTTTTTGCAACTCGGCTGGGCCCACCTGTCCATGGGTGCGAGTGGCTGGCAAATCGCGCTGGAAATTGGCGTATTGGTGGTGTGGAACGAAGTGCACTTCTACGCCAACCACTGGCTGCTGCACCGGCCCTGGTTGCGCCAGTTTCACCTGGTGCACCACCGCTCGGTGGTGGTCACGCCCTGGTCTAGCTACTGCTTTCACCCGGTGGAGGCGATGATGCTGGGCAATGTGATTCTGTTGCCCATGCTGGTGCATGACTTCAACGTGTGGTCGCTGCTGGCGGTGCCGGTGTTCAGCATTGTGTTCAACAACATCGGCCACTCCAATTACGACTTTTTGCCCGATGCCGACCACGACCGCTGGTGGCTCAACGGGGCCCGCCGCCACCACCTGCACCACGCCTGCTACCAGGGCAACTTTGGCTTTATGTTTCCGTTCATGGACCGGCTGTGCGGCACGGCGCTGCCGCCGGATGCGGCCCAAGGTCATATTGCCCGCCACCAAGCCCAGAATCACAAGAACAAGCATGCTGCGCCACCCGCGTGACTGGCAGTCGCTGCTGTACCTGCTGGCCCTGCCCGCGCTGGTGGTGTGGCAGTGGCGCTATGGCATCCATTGGTGGCTCTACCTGCCGATGCTGTTTTTGACCCTGGGCATCAGCGTGGTGCACCATAACCACGCGCACCTGAAGATGTGGCGCAGCCGGGGGTTGAACCGTGCTACCGACCTGTGGCTGACCTTGCTGCAAGGCCACCCCGGCTTTGTGTTCCACGCCACCCACAACGCCAACCACCACCGTTACCACCACGGCCCAAAGGACGCTGCGCGCACCTACCGCTTTGGCGGCGACCACAACCACCTGGCGGGCTATCTGCTGCATCCCCTGCAAGCCACCTGGGCGCTGTACCCGCTGTTTGTGCGCTGGCTGCTGAAGTTGCGTCGGCGCGCGCCGGGGGCGTTTCGCTACTGCCTGTTGCAGTACCTGCTGGTCGCTGCACTCTGGGGCGGGCTGGCGCTGCTGGATTGGCAGAAGTGGCTGCTGCTGGTGTTGCTGCCGCAACTGCACGGCCTGCACTGGCTGCTGGCCACCAACTACCTGCAGCACGCGCATGCCGATGGCTATTCCAAAACCGATTTCGCCCGCAATTTCGAGGGCGCGCTGAACCCGCTGTTGTTCAACATCGGCCTGCACACCGCCCACCACCAGCAGGGCCGCGCGCACTGGTCTACCCTGCCCGCTTTGCACACCCAAGTGCGCCGCCAGGTCCACCCGCGTCTCAATTGCGGCGGGCTGCTGCCGTATATGTTCACCACCTTTGTGCTGGGCCTGCTGCTGCCGCGTTACCGCAGCCAGCCACTCATGCCATCCCACAAGATCACCTGATGCCCACCCGTTTTAACCACGTCTACATCGAATCCGCAGGTTCTTTCTTGCCCGGCGCGCCCATCGCCAACGACGAGATGGATGCCTACATCGCGCCGCTGAACCGCATCTCCAGCCGCATCAAGGCCCGCATCCTGGCCGAGAACGGCATCCAGTCGCGCCATTACGCGATAGACACCGAGGGCCGCACGACCATATCCCACGCCCAGATGGCCGCCGCCGCCGTGCGCGACTGCCTGGGCCAGGCGGGAGCCAACATCGCCGATGTGTCGCTGCTCAGCGTGGGCTCATCCGGTGGCGACGCGCTGATGCCCGGCTTTGCCAACATGGTGCAGGGCGAAATGGGCGCGCCACCCATGGGCACGCTGTCCAGCCAGGGCGTGTGCGCGGCGGGGGTCACCGCCATCCTGCACGCCGCGCAGGGCATCGAGCTGGGCGCGCACCAGAAGGCACTGGCGGTGGCGGCAGAGATGCCCTCGCGCATGTTCAAGCGCAGCCGCTTTGGCCCGCGCGGCTACCAGAGCGACTTCGATGCGCATTTTTTGCGCTGGATGCTGTCGGACGGCGCAGGCGCGCTGCTGCTGGGTAACAGTACGCAGGGCCTGCACACGCCGCAAGGCCGCGCCAAGGTGCGCCTCAAGCTCCATTGGGTACACCAGCAAAGCTTTGCAGGCGACTACCCGGTGTGCATGCAACTGGGCCTGAGCGAAGACCGCAGCACCTCCTTCCTCGACTACCCCAGCGCCAGCGAGGCCGAGGCCGCCGGGGCCATGTCGCTGCGCCAGGACATCCGCCTGCTGCCGCACTTGTTCGACGTGTGTATCCACGAGTACGTGAAACTGGTGGACGCGGGCTGGGTGCAGTCCAGCGAGATTGACCACTTTCTGTGCCACTACTCGTCGGAAAAATTTATGCCCGTGGTGGCCGACCTGCTGGCCAAGGCCGGGCTGACGATTCCGCCTGAGCGCTGGTACAACAACCTGCGCACGCGGGGCAACACCGGGGCGGCATCGATATTCATCATGCTGGCCGAGTTCATCGCCACCCGCACCCTGAAGCCGGGCGAAAAAATTCTCTGCTTCATCCCCGAATCGGGCCGCATCAGCGCCGCCTACATGCTGCTGGAGGTGGAGGCGGCGGATGCACCCGCCACGCAGACGGTTACGGCGCCTATCGCACAACAGCCCCCCACCATCGCCGCCCCGCACGACCCGCAAGTTGCCCCGCCCACGCTGCAACCGCTGCTCACCGCCCTGGCCAGCATCTGGCACGGCTACCGCTCGGACGTATGGCGCAGCCCGGTCATCCACAAGCTGGTGGCGGGGCAGTTTGGCGTGGGGGATTACCGTAATTGGACAGCGCAGTGGGTGCCCCAGGTGCGCCAGGGCAGCCAGTGGATGCGCAAGGCCGTGGCCTCGCTCACGGGGCCCTTTGCCGAACTGGGCGCGCTGATAGAGACCCATGCCAGCGACGAGCAGGACGACTTTCACATCCTCTACGGCGACTACCTGGCCGCAGGTGGCACGCAGCCGCTGGATGCCTTGGCCCGCAACCCCGGCGGCGAGGCACTCAACAGCTACCTGCATGCCCTGGCCGCCACAGAGAACCCGCTGGGCCTGCTGGGTGCCATCTACATCATCGAGGGCACGGGCCAGCGCATCGTGCCCGCCCTGTTGCCACTGCTGCGCCAGCAGGTCAAGCTGCCGCCCAGCGCGTTTCGTTTTCTGGAATACCACGGAGCCAATGACGAGCACCACCTGGCCCGCTGGCTGGCAGCGATAGAAATCACCCTGGCGCTGGACCCGCGCGCAGCCGATGCCATCCTGCAAACCGCCCGCCACACGGCCCAGCTGTACCTGATGCAGTTTGAACACATCGCCCGAACTTCACATTCCCAATGAAACGCCTGCCCGACCTGCTCGCCCGCGACCACGACCCTTCTGACCCCAGCCCCTGGCTGGCGCTGTACCTGGACCAAAGCACGCCCCTGCCCGACCACGTGAAGCAGGCTTGGCTGGAGGATTCGAGTTCGGCATCCCGCCAATTCCTGCTGCCCTTTGTGCGGCCCCTGGCGCGCACCTGCATCGTGCTGATCCAGGTGGTCAAAGCCTTCATGCCCAAGGGCTGGGCGGCATCGAAAATGCTGCACCAACTGCTGGCCGAGGGGCTCAAGCGCCTGGTCTCGCCCGAGGCCAACTGGCTGGTGATGCGCCACTTCCACATGGGCGGGCAGATCTTGGAGTTCATCGCCAAAAACGCCCCCACGCCGGTCGCCACCAACCCACTGCGGCCCCTGACGCTGGACGACCTGAAGGACGAGACCTTCCTCAAGCACGACCTGAACCTGTTCAACTTTGTGATCCGCCTGAACCAGACCCTGCGCGATGCCGGGCAGCGACTGCAGTTTGTAGAAAAGCCCGACTTCAGCATGGTGGTGGAGCCGCCATTAACGGTGGAGCAGTTCCCGCATGGCCGCTGGAACAAGGTAGACCTGCAAACCGCCATCGAGTGCTTCACCCCCATCTACCAGCTGTTTCTGACCGACAACGACTTCTGGCGCGCCGCCAATTCGCTGCAACTGGACGAAACCATTGGCATCTACACCGCCACCATCCTGAACGCGCCCGAGCACCTGATCCTGCTCAACAACAAGCACCCTCTCGTGCCGCTGAGCACGCTGCGCGCCGGGCACCGGCTGGTGGTGCACGGCCTGTCTACCGAGATGCTGCACGCGCTGCTGATGGAGCTGAAGGCGGCGCAGGCCAAGTAAAAGGCCCGTAGACTTAAAATCAGCCTCCCCCAGCCTCTGGATGTTTACCACGAACCGCTGTATGCCGACCCTGCCTCCCCATCGAAACGCTATATTTAATATAGCTGCTACCGCCCTATTAATAAGCGCTGTAGCTACTTTTTCCTTAAATCTGCACGCCCAGGAACGCAACTTCCCGGCCACCGCCCTGCGCGGCACGCTGGAGGTCACCGTGCCACCGCAGGTGCTGCTGGACGGCAAGACCGACCAGCTCTCGCCCGGTGCCCGCATCTACGGCAGCAACAACATGCTGGTGCTGTCGGGCAGCCTGGTGGGCCAGCCGAAGATGGCCGTCAACTACACCCGCGAGATCGGCGGCGCAGTGCACCAGGTGTGGCTGCTGACCGAAGCCGAGGCGGCAGTCAAACGCCCCACCGGTCCTAACGGCGCCAAGCCCTGGCGCTTCTTTGGCCTTTTCGATTGAACGCCAGCGGCTGGCCCGCTGCGCTGTCCTGCACTGAGAGTTTCCCCCATGTCTAAAAAAGTCTTTATCAAAACCTTCGGCTGCCAGATGAACGAGTACGACTCGGGCAAGATGGTCGATGTACTGCACGCCGCCCAGGGCTACGAGGCCACGCTGAATGTGGACGAGGCCGACCTGATCCTGTTCAACACCTGCTCGGTGCGCGAAAAGGCCCAAGAAAAAGTCTTCAGCGACCTAGGCCGCATCAAGCACCTGAAGAAAAAGGGCGTGCAGATCGGCGTGGGTGGCTGCGTGGCCAGCCAGGAGGGTGATGCCATCATCAAACGCGCGCCCTATGTGGACGTGGTGTTTGGCCCGCAAACCCTGCACCGCCTGCCCGAGCTGCTGAACCAGCGCCTGCTGCAAAGCCGCCCGCAGGTAGACATCAGCTTCCCCGAGATCGAAAAGTTCGACCACCTGCCGCCCGCGCGTGTCGAGGGCGCGTCGGCCTTCGTCAGCATCATGGAAGGCTGCTCCAAATACTGTAGCTACTGCGTGGTGCCCTACACGCGGGGCGAAGAAGTTTCACGCCCGTTTGAAGACGTGCTGGTGGAAGTGGCCGGGCTGGCCGACCAGGGCGTGAAAGAGGTGACCCTGCTGGGCCAAAACGTCAACGCTTACCGGGGTGTGATGGGTGATACCGCAGACATCGCCGACTTCGCCCTGCTGCTGGAATACGTGTCGGACATCCCCGGCATCGAGCGCATCCGCTACACCACCAGCCACCCGAACGAATTCACCCCGCGCCTGATCGCCGCCTACGCCACCCTACCCAAGCTGGTGAGCCACCTGCACCTGCCGGTACAGCACGGCAGCGACCGCATCCTCATGGCCATGAAGCGCGGCTACACCGCCATGGAATACAAGAGCACCGTGCGCAAGCTGCGCGCCATCCGCCCGGATATGGCCATGAGCAGCGACTTCATCGTCGGCTTCCCCGGCGAGACGGAAGACGACTTCCAGAAAATGATGAAGCTCATCCACGACGTGGAATACGACAACAGCTTCAGCTTCATCTTCAGCCCCCGCCCCGGCACCCCCGCCGCCAACCTGGCCGACGACACCCCCCACGCCGTCAAGCTGGCGCGCCTGCAGCACCTGCAAGGTGTGCTCAACGACAGCGTACGCGCCATTGCCGCCCGCCGCGTCGGCACCGTGCAGCGCATCCTGGTCGAAGGCCCCAGCAAACGCCCCAGCGCCGAAGGCCTGGAGCTGATGGGCCGCACCGAGTGCAACCGGGTGGTCAACTTCCAGGGCCAGCCCCGCCAGATAGGCCAGATGGTCGACGTGCGCGTGACCGAAGCCATGTCGTTCTCGCTGCGGGGTGAGGTGGTGGTGCAGGGCTGAGGGTTTGCTGCGCTGCAGCGGGTGGTTGCTATCGACGCGGTGGCGGATTGCCGGTGGCGCTGAAAGCACTACGGCGAATTAAGTGCTTATTTGGCCCCTGGCGCTTATAAGATGGGCGCAAGCAGCTATATTTTGGATAGCAATCATGACACCAAACCTAAAGGGAATGAACGTTAGCGGTAGCCGAATGTACTAGTGCAAGACTTGGCCCCGCGCTTCTTGTTCACGCCGCTCCTTAAGGGGTAGTTGTTGATGTGGTAAGAGTCGGTAAGGTTGGGCAGCTAGAAGTATGTAAGTCAGTCCTGGGCTCTCGCCCATGCCTTCCCAGAGCAAGATGGCTCCACGATCGGACACTGCGAAGATCCAAGGGCGAGTTGATTGAATATTCTGTAAGCTGTTTTTCTTGAACCAAGCGGGGCTCAGTCCTCGGCGATCACCTTGTCCATCGCAGCACGATAGCTTCAGACCCCAGTACTCAGTAACTTGAAAAAAATGTTCACCATAGCCGCGCAGCCGCTCCCAGCGGCCAATGTGGCGCGCAGCGGATACATGCGGCTCAAGGCTGGGGTCTACGTCCTGAAGACGGATGGGCTGAATGCTCTTTATAGGTATTACCGTTGCCTCGCGGTGCTGTAAGGAATACCAAGCAATGGACGGATGGGTTTTAAAAACGTTGGTATCCAATGCGTCGATTTCCTGATGGGTACTCAGCAGCAAGGTATTGGTTGTCAGCGTTTTGACGAGTGTTTCATCTTGCACGCCTTGCGCCAAGCTTTGGGCATCAAGCTGGACGGGCACTAAAAAAAGCTTCTGCCCACCCCCATCACTTGCTGTTTTTGTGGTGCTTAAGCGGTGATGCAGGTAAGCCTTGATGACATTCAACCTCAACTCTTCCGCTGCCAAGGAAGGGCATGCCTTGCCGCACGTGACCCGTTCATAGGCCTCGGCCAACTCGGTGCGATTTGACATGAATGCACCCAGTGCCGAACAAAGCGTCAGCACACTCATCCAAACCTTGATGGACCGCACAAACTTCGATTTAGTTGATTCGTTGAATACGGATTGCTTGCTCATGTTCGACTCACCATGGGGTGCCAGGGCCAGGCCTTGTAATAGCACATTCCACCATCGGCAATTTTCATCTCCCCTGCATGCATGAGGTCGTAAATGCTATCTATAAGGTAGCTGCTTGCGCCCATCTTATAAGCGCCAGAGTCCAAAATAGCACGCAACATTACGGGATCTGGCGCTGCAACATTGCAAAAACTAGTCCCTCCGCCCCCTGCTCGCAGCGCGGCGAGATGTTGGTGCGGGCCTAACCATCCAACTCCGACCGCGCCAGGGCAGCATCCAGGTGTTCCATGGCATCCAGCGGCGCGGCGGTGGCGGCTTGCTCGTACAGGCGGGTGGCCTCGGCCAGGCGCTGCTGGCCGTCCAGCATCAGCAGGGCGTTGGCGTATTCGACCATGGCGATGGCGGCACCGGGGGTGAGGTTCAGGGCTTCTTGCAGCAGCTTCAAGCCCACGTCTTTGCGCACACCGTAGGTCATGCTGCCAATCAATGCGCCCACTTTGTCGATCACCTCGGCATGGAACGCGCCCAGGGCGATATGGGCCCCGGCGTGCTTGGGCTCCAGGCGGATGGTGCGCTCCAGCGACTCCTTGACCTTGCCGCCAAGGCCCTGGGCCAGGGCCTTGGCCACGCTGATGCCCTGGCTGTAGCGGCTTAGCGCGTAGGCGTGCCAGTACCAGGCATTGGCGTTTTGCGGCTCTTCCTGGGCCTGGGCCTCGGCGCGGGCGGCCACTTCCAGGAACAGGTCGAGCCGCAGGCGCTCAAACGGCTCCAGGTAGGTGGCGTAGATGCAGGTGGCCTTATTGGCCAGGGTCAGCCCAGCACCGCCCAGGGCCAGCCCGGCAGCGGCGGCTTTCTGGAATTCGCCGTTGTGGAACAGCGCCCAGGCTTCGAGCAGGGGCGCATCTGCGGGCAAGGGCTCCGAGTCGCCCTGGTGCAGGCGGGTCCAGCCCAGGGCGGTGCTGGCGGCATCAAACGCGTAGGCCCCGGGGTGGGGAAAGGCGGTCCATAAAGACATGGTTCGTTTCCTCGTGGGCGGGCTTGCAGGGAAATGTCAACCGGCGGCGTTGGCAGCGGGTTGGGTGTAGGCAGACACCAGGTTCAGCAAATGCAGGCGCTGGCCCGGCTCCAGGTAAGGCAGCAGCAAGTTCAACACGTGGTGGGCACCGCGCAACAGGGCCACCTGGGCGCTTTCGCCTTCCAGCGCATGGCGCGGGTCGCGCACGTATTCGAAACTCAGCCAGTAAGTCAGCACCACCACCATGCTGGTAGCAGTGGGCTCGGCTTCGCGGCTGTCGATCTGCAATGCGCCCGACTGGGCCATGCCGTCCAGCAGCGCGCGGATGGCGCGGGTCTTGTGCTTGAGCACCGACTGGAAATGGGTTTCCAGGTGCCGGTTGTTGCTCAGCAGGTCGTTCAGGTCGCGGTACAAAAACCGGTGTTCCCAGATCAGCTCGAACAGGCTGTGCATGAAAAACCAGGCATCTTCTACGTCGCGCACGCCGTCGCTGGCGTTGAGCAGCTCGGTCAGGCCGCGCTCGTAGCGGTCAAACAGGGCGTTGATCAGCTCTTCTTTGGCGGGGTAGTGGTAGTACAGGTTGCCGGGGCTGATAGACAGCTCGGCCGAGATCAGGGTGGTGGAGACGTTGGGCTCGCCAAACCGGTTGAACAGATCCAGCGTTACTTCCAGAATGCGTTCGGCCGTGCGGCGCGGCGCTTTTTTCGCCATGGATGTCTTCCCCTGTGATGGAGCATCCACTCTACCTCACACGGCCGCGGTGGCTTACTAGGGTTACGCCTCGGGCTTGGTCGCGCGCTTGGCTTTGGCGGCGGGCTCTTGCTGGGCTACCAGCGTTTGCACCAGCTTGCTGAGCTCTTCGACCCGGGCCGTCAGCACCGCCACGTCCTGGGCCGAGGGCACGCCCAGCTTTTTGAGGGCTTTGGCGACGCGGTCTTCGAAGATGTTTTCCAGCTTGTCCCACTGGCCGGTGGCCCGCTCGGAGATGCCCTGGGCCATGCTGGTCATCTTGCTGGCAGCCTCGGCCAGCTTTTCTTCGGCCATGGCCTGCGACTTGGTCTGCATGCCGATGCCGTCCTTGACCAGGGCCTCAAAGACCTTGCTGCCTTCTTCCTGCGCCTTGGCAAATGCGCCCAGACCCGCCAACCAGATTTGCTGCGCCGAGTCTTTGACGCTGGGTTTGGCGGATGCGTTGGCGGTGGTGTCGTCGTCGGAAGGGCCGGTATTTTTATCCATGGCAGTCTCTTTAATGGGGATAGGGTCTTCCACTGTACGCAGTAGCGGGTGTGGCGTGTAGGTGGGGACTTCTAAACGAACCGATGGCTGTGGCCGTGTGGGCTAAACTTTAGCGCTACATGCGCTGCCCGCAGCGCTTTGCTTTACAAGGAATATCATGATTTTGGTGACTGGCGGCGCAGGTTTTATTGGCGCGAATTTTGTATTGGACTGGGTCGCACAGACGGGTGAGGCGGTGGTCAACCTCGACAAACTCACCTACGCCGGCAACCTGGAAAATCTGGCCAGCCTGCAAGCCGACTGCCGCCACATCTTCGCCCAGGGCGACATTGGCGACCACGCGCTAGTGGCATCCCTGCTGGCCCAGCACCAGCCACGTGCCGTGGTCAACTTTGCGGCCGAGTCGCACGTAGACCGCTCCATCCACAGCCCCGAGGCCTTCATCCAGACCAATGTGATGGGCACCTTCCAGCTGCTGGAAGCGGTGCGCGCCTACTGGGGCGGATTGCAAGGCGAGGCCAAAACCGACTTCCGCTTTCTGCACGTCTCCACCGACGAGGTTTACGGCTCGCTGGCCGCCACCGACCCGGCGTTCACGGAAAAAAACCAGTACGAGCCCAACAGCCCCTACTCGGCCAGCAAAGCCGCCAGCGACCACCTGGTGCGCGCCTACCACCACACCTACGGCTTGCCGGTGCTGACCACCAACTGCAGTAACAACTACGGCCCCTACCACTTCCCCGAGAAGCTGATTCCGCTGATGGTGGTCAACGCGCTGGCGGGCAAGTCCTTGCCCATTTATGGCGACGGCCAGCAGATACGCGACTGGCTCTACGTCAAAGACCACTGCAGCGCCATCCGCCGCGTGCTGGAGGCCGGGCGCCTGGGTGAAACCTACAACGTGGGCGGCTGGAACGAGATGCCCAACCTGGACATCGTGCACACCGTCTGCGGCCTGCTCGACACGCTGCGCCCACGTGCCGACGGCCAGAGCTACACCACGCAGATCACGTATGTCACCGACCGCCCCGGCCACGACCGCCGCTACGCCATCGACGCCAGCAAGATTGAGCGCGAACTGGGCTGGAAACCTGCCGAAACCTTCGCCACCGGCATCGCCAAAACCATTGCCTGGTACCTGGACAACCCCGAATGGGTGGCCCGGGTGCAAAGCGGTGCTTACCGCGACTGGGTCGATACGAATTACGCAGCCCGCGCCGCATGACATCTGCCTTGAAAATCCTGCTGTTGGGCAAGAATGGCCAGGTAGGCTGGGAGCTGCAGCGCAGCCTGGCCCCCCTGGGCCACTTGACCGCACTCGACCGCCACAGCACCGATTACTGCGGTGACCTAGCCGATCTGGACGGCATTGCCGCCACCGTGCGCCGCCTGCAGCCCAACATCATCATCAACGCCGCCGCCCACACCGCCGTGGACCGGGCCGAGAGCGGGCCCGCGCTGGCACACACCCTCAACGCCCTGGCCCCCGGCGTGCTGGCCACCGAGGCTGCCCGTCTCGGCACGTGGCTGGTGCACTACTCCACCGACTATGTGTTCGATGGCAGCGGCAGCCAGCCCTGGCAGGAATCGGATGCCACCGGGCCGCTGAGCGTGTACGGCAAGACCAAGCTGGAAGGCGAACAACGCATCCAGGCCGCCTGTGCCAAACACCTCATCTTCCGTACCAGCTGGGTCTACGCCGCACGCGGCGGCAACTTTGCCAAAACCATGCTGCGCTTGGCCAAGGAGCGCGAGCAGCTCACCGTGATCAACGACCAATTCGGTGCCCCCACCGGGGCCGAACTGCTGGCCGACGTGACCGCGCACGCGCTGCGCGCTGCCATGGCCACGCCCTCTTTGGCGGGCCTTTACCACTTGGCGACGGCAGGCGTTACCACCTGGCACGGCTACGCGCGCCATGTGCTGGCCCACGCACAGCAGGCCGGTAGCGTACTCAAAGCCGGGCCCGACGCGGTCATCGCCGTGCCCACCAGTGCCTTCCCCACACCCGCCCAACGGCCTCTCAACAGCCGCCTGGACACCCATAAACTGCAAGCCGCCTTTGGCCTGACCCTGCCGGACTGGCAGACCGGCGTGGCGCGCATGCTCAACGAGACACTGACCCCATGACCACCACAGCCACCCAGCGCAAAGGCATCATCCTGGCAGGCGGCTCCGGCACGCGCCTGCACCCGGCCACCCTGGCCATCAGCAAGCAGCTGCTGCCGGTGTACGACAAGCCCATGATCTACTACCCGCTGAGCACGCTGATGCTGGCGGGCATCCGCGACATCCTGATCATCAGCACACCGCAAGACACGCCCCGTTTCACCCAGTTGCTGGGCGACGGCTCGCAGTGGGGCCTGAACCTGCAGTACGCGGTACAAGCCAGTCCCGACGGTCTGGCGCAGGCGTTCTTGATTGGCGAAGAATTCATAGGCAACGCCCCCACCGCGCTGGTGCTGGGCGACAACATTTTTTATGGCCACGACTTTGCCCATCTGCTGGGTACGGCCGATGCCCAAACCCGCGGTGCCTCGGTGTTTGCCTACCACGTGCAAGACCCCGAGCGCTACGGCGTGGTGGCCTTCGATGCCCAGGGCAAGGCCCGCAGCATCGAAGAAAAACCCCTCCAGCCGCAAAGCAACTACGCCGTGACCGGCCTGTACTTCTACGACAACCAGGTGGTGGACATCGCCAAGGCCGTCAAGCCCAGCGCGCGTGGCGAGCTGGAGATCACTGCCGTCAACCAGGCCTACCTGGACCAGGGCACCCTGGACGTGCAGATCATGCAGCGCGGCTATGCCTGGCTGGACACCGGCACCTTTGAGAGCCTGCTCGAAGCCGGGCAGTTCATCGCCACGCTGGAGCGCCGCCAGGGCCTGAAAATCGCCTGCCCGGAAGAAATCTCCTGGCGCAATGGCTTCATCACCAGCGAACAGGTGGAACGCCTGGCCCAGCCGCTGGCCAAGAATGGCTACGGCCAGTACCTGCTGCGTATGCTCAAGGAGGAACTGCGCAAATGAAAACCACCCCCACCCGCATTCCCGACGTGCTGATTCTGGAGCCCAAGGTATTTGGCGACGCGCGCGGCTTCTTTTTTGAAAGCTACAACGGCCAAGCCTTTGCCCAGGCCACCGGGCTGGACGTGGAATTTGTGCAAGACAACCATTCCCGCTCGGCCCAGGGCGTGCTGCGCGGCCTGCACTACCAGATCCAGCAGCCCCAGGGCAAACTGGTGCGCTGCGTGCGCGGCGCGGTGTTCGATGTGACGGTGGACATCCGCCGCCACTCCGCCACGTTTGGCCAATGGGTGGGTGCGGAACTGAGTGAAGAAAACAACCGCCAGATGTGGGTGCCCCCGGGCTTTGCCCACGGTTTTGTGGTGCTGACGGCCTCTGCCGACTTTCTGTACAAAACCACCGACTACTACGCCCCGGCCCATGAGCGCTGCATCGCCTGGGACGACCCGGCTATTGGGATTGACTGGCCCGCAGGCATGGTTCCCCAGCTCTCCGCCAAAGACCGCGTAGGTAGCCTGCTGGCCGAGGCAGAAGTGTTTGAAGGCTGAAGTGCACGCAAGGTGCCATGCTCTATAAAAAATAGCTACTCACGCTTATGGAATAAGCGCGAGCAGCCTTTCTGGCTTAAATAGTCCACCGCACGCAGCGGACGCTTGGGTCAGGTCACCTGGGTCAGCATCTTGTCCATGCGGCGGGCGACTTCGGCTTCGATCTTGTCCTTGAACGCGCTCCACAAAAAGCCCAGCTCCGCATCCAGCACAAAGCGGTCGTCGGTGATCTGCACCGTGCCCGTCACGCCTGCACGGCGGAAACTGATCTCGTCGGCGGCCGCGCCCTCGGTGTATTCACAGGTCATGCCCAGCCGGGTTTCGGCCTGCTCCAGCCAGTCGTTGGCCAGCTTGCGGGCAGCGGCCAGGCCCAGGGTGTGTTCGCGCTGCATATGGATGTCGGTCACTCAAAATCTCCTGTGGCGAATTGCCGTGTAAAGCCGCATCATGCCAGTCTGCGCACGCCAGTCCCGGCCTGCACGGGCACAATAGTGACACAACTTCACAGGGGACATCCATGCTCTATAAATTCAAATCCAAAGCCGACGGCGACCTCATTCTGCTGGAAGCCAATGGCCGCAAAGTGCTGGACATCATTGGCAAAGCCCCCGGCCCCCAGGGCATCATCCTGGTGAGCGAAATGGCCGCTGCCGTCACCGCGCTGCAAGCCGCCGTGGTGCTGGACGATGCCGCCCGCCAGGCCGCTACCGCCGAGGCCAAAGCCCATGAAATGGACACCGTGTCACTGCACCAACGCGCCCAGCCATTCATCAACATGCTGCGCCGCTGCGAAAAAGAAAACGCGGACGTGACCTGGGGGGCTTGAGGCTATGCCCCATGGAAAAAGCCGCCTGGCCTTGCGGCGCGGCGGCTTCCATGCAGCAGAAAAAGATCAGTCGGCGTAGACGTTGGCAGCCTTGATCACGGGGCTCCACTTGGCGATTTCGGCCAGCACAAACTTCTTGTGCTCCGCAGGCTCCATGCGCTTGTCGGTCACCACCACGGCACCCAGGCCTTCTTGCTTCTTGATGAAGTCGGGGTCTTTCAGGGCGGCCTTCAAAGCCGAGTTCAGCTTGGCCAGCACATCGGCAGGCGTGCCTTTGGGGGCGTACAGGCCGTGCCAGATGGTGACTTCAAAATCCTTCAGACCCGACTCTTGCAAGGTGGGCAGGTCTTTCAGCGAAGCCGTGGTCAGGCGCTTGGGCGTAGTGACGGCCAGGGCCTTGACTTTCTTGGCTTCGATCTGGCTGGTGGTATTGGTGGTCTGGTCGCACATCAGGTCGATCTGGCCGCCAATCAGGTCGGTCATGGCCGGGGCCGTACCTTTGTAGGGCACGGTGGTCATGTCGAGCTGCACGGCATTCTGGAACAGCAGGCCGCACAGGTGCGAGGCGGAGCCCACACCGGCATTGCCCAGATTGACCTTACCCTTGTTTTGCACCAACCAGGCCGACAACTCTTTGTAGTTGTTGGCCGGCAGGCTGGGCTTGGTGACCAGGGTCATCGGCACTTCGTTGACCAGACCCAGGTACTCAAAGTCGCTCTCCACTTTGAACGGCAGGTTGCGCACCAGCACTGGCATGGTGGCCATGCCGATGTGGTTCAACAGCAGGGTGTAGCCATCGGGCGTAGCCCGTGCCGCTTTAGCCGAACCGATGGAGCTGCCCGCGCCCGCCACGTTGTCCACCACCACACTCACGCCGCCCAGCTGCTTGCGCATGGCTTCGGCCAGATCGCGGGCTACGCGGTCGGTCGGGCCACCGGCTGTGAATGGCACGATGATGCTCACAGGTTTGGTGGGGTAGTCGTTGGCATGGCTGGCCATGGCGATGGCGGTCAAGGCCACCAAGGTAACAAATTTTTTCATCAAAGCTCCTGTGGAAATGGGGCCGATCATAGCCATGCCACAGCGATCCGATGTATGGGAAACCACGTAGACCCTGTCAAAGTCGCCAGAACGTGAAAACGTTCCTAGTCAGCGTCTGCGTCGGCCATCTCGCTGGGTTTGATCAACATTACCGGCACCTGTGCGGCGTGCAGCACCTCGTGCGACACCGACCCCAGCAGCGCGCTGCGCAGGCTGCCTTTGTCGCGTGCGCCCATCACCACCATGTCGCAGGCAAAGCGCTCCACGATGTCGATCAGCGTGTGTGCCGGGTCGCCCACGGCCACCTCGGTGGCATACGGAATGCCCGCGTGCCGCAGCAGGGCCTCGCCCGCCTTCAACGCCTTGGCACCGGCCTGGGCGCTGGCCCGGGCGATCAGCGCCGGGTCGGCGGCCATCACCATCTCGTACAGGTGGGCGGGCTCTTGCACATTGGCCAGCACCACCTCGGCCTGCAAGCCCTGGCGCACCAGACGGATTACCTGCCGCACGGCTTGCAGCGACACCTCAGAGCCATCCAAAGGCAACAAAATCTTCATCGCGTATTCTCCCGAGGTTTAACTTTCATGGACTCGGGTGCAGAGCGCCCCGAGCCATGAAAGTTCTTTCACATTAAACACAGCCAGCATAGGCCCAAATGGGGCCTTCCAAGATACCCACATGCCCCAACTCGTATTTATTCCCGGCCTGGCCACCGATGCCCACATGTGGCAGGACCAGCTTGCCGCCGTCTCTCCCGCCTGGCAGGCCACGGTAGCCGACGTGCTCGCCCACCATCCCCGCGTCGAGGACATGGCGCAGGCCGTGCTGCGCAAGCACCCCGGTGCGCTGGTACTGTGCGGGGCCTCCATGGGCGGCATCATCGCCATGGAGGCTGTGCGCCAGGCCCCGGAACGCATCCGCGCCCTGGCCCTGCTGGGCACCAGCGCCCGGCCCGAGCTGCCGCACCACCGCGCGCAGCGCGAAACCGCCATCCGGATGGTCGAGGCGGGTCGCCTGGCAGAGTTTGTGCGCGCCACCGCCGCCATGGCTTTTTCGCCCACCCACCCCAGTGACAAGAGCGACCTGCAGCGCTACAAAGACATGGTGCTGCGCACCCCGCCCGCCCTGTGGGTGCAGCAAAACCGCGCCTTGGCCGACCGGCCCGACGCGCGCCTGCACCTGGCCGACGTGCGCTGCCCGACGCTGGTGCTGTGCGGCGACAAAGACCTGATGACCCCGCCCAAACTCTCGGAAGAAATCGCCAGCCTGGTGCCCGGCGCAGAGCTGCACCTGCTGCCCCGCTGCGGCCACATGCTGACCATGGAACAGCCCGAAGAAGTCAACGCGGTACTGCTGGACTGGTTGGGGCGGTTGCCACTGTAATGCTACGTTTTAAATAGCTACTCACGCTTATTAAATAAGCGCCAGAGGGCGATTTGGCTTAAACAGGACTTACGCAAGTTCCCCCTGTAAGCCCGCAGGGCAATACAGGGGCGCTGCGTGAGTCCTATTAAATCCTCAGGCCCGCTCGCGCACCTTCTCGGCCAGCTTTTCCAGCACAAACGGCGAGACAAACTTGTGCACCTCACCGCCCAGCAGCGCAATCTCGCGCACAAAGGTGCTGGAGACAAACTGGAAGCCGTCGCTGGGCGTAAGGAACACGGTTTCCACATCTGGCATCAGGGTACGGTTCATGCCGGCCAGCTGAAATTCGTAGTCGAAATCGGTCACCGCGCGCAGGCCGCGCACCATGGCTTTGCCGCCCTTGGCCACCACAAAGTCACGCAGCAGACCGCTAAAACTTTCTACCTGCACTGCGCCATAGGGCTTGACCGATTCGCGCACCATCTCCAGCCGCTGCTCCAGGGTGAACAGCGTCTTTTTATGGTGCCCGGCGGCCACGGCCACGATCACCTGGTCGAACAACTGCGTGGCGCGGCGCACCACGTCTTCGTGGCCCAGGGTCATGGGGTCGAAAGTGCCGGGGTAGACAGCGATCACCGGGGGATTCATGGCACTTCGGCTGAAGTCAGCAATTGCAGCAAATGGGCGTGGATCGCGCCCGCCTTCAGGTAGCGGTGCACGCGCAGGCCCAGCGGGGCCAGCAGCTCGTCGGTCCACTTGGCGGGGGCCTCCATGTAGACAAAGCCGTTGGCCTGCACCGCCTTGGCAGCGGCCCCCATGGAGGGCTCGTACAGGCCGGATTCAAACGGCGGGTCCAGAAACACCAGGTCCAGGCTGCCCGCCGCCAGTTGCCGCAGCGCCGCCACGCCGTCGCCGCGCTGCACCTGGGTGGCCGTGGCCTGCAGCTTGGTTTGCGTGGTTTTGAGCTGGGCCACCAGGGCCGGGTCTTGCTCGAACAAATGCACGGTGGAGGCTCCGCGCGAGGCGGCTTCGAAGCCCAGCACGCCGGTGCCCGCAAACACGTCCACGCAGCGCCAGCCGGTCAGGTCCTGGCCCAGCCAGTTAAACAAGGTTTCGCGCACACGGTCGGGCGTGGGGCGCAGGCCGGGTTTGCTGGCCACGGTGAGCCGGGTGCGCTTCCACGCGCCGCCGATGATGCGGATCTCGCCGGGCTTGCCGCCCACCGGATGCGGGTCGGACGGGCGGGGTTTGGTTCTTTTAGCGCTATTTTTGGCGGCTTTTTTGGGGGGACGTTGCAACGTGCTCATGGTTTTTCTCCGACCACCACAGTGGCCATTTTTTCGGGTTGCAGGATACGGGCAAAAGCCGTTTGGATGTCGGCTTGCGTGACGCGTTCTATCTGTGCGGGCCAGTGGTCCAGGTAGTCCAGCGGCAGATGGTTCCACGCGATGTTAGCCACGTTGTCGAGCAGTTTGCGGTTGCTGTCTATGCGCAGGGCAAATCCGCCTTGCAGATTGTCCTTGGCGGCCTGCAGTTCGGCGGCGGTGGGGCCGTCGGCCACAAAGCGCTTCAACACGTCCTGGGCCACCTGGATGGCCTGTTGGGCCTGGTCAGGCCGGGTCTGCAGGCCGATGGTGAAGGCCCCGGCGTGCAGGGCGGGCGCAAAGCTGCTGTAGACGCTGTAGCTCAAGCCGCGCTTTTCGCGCACCTCGGTGGTCAGGCGCGAGCCAAAACCGCCGCCGCCCAGGATGTGGTTGCCCACCAGCAGCGCGAAAAAGGCCGGGTCGCTGCGCGCATAACCGACTTGGCCGATCAGCACCTGGGCCTGGGCGGCATCGAAGGGAATGTGTTGGTCACTGGCCTGGGTGAGCGGCTGCACATCCACCACGGCGGGCAAGGGTGTGCAGCCAGTGGCAGGCAGGCGGGCCAGCAGCCGGGTCACCAGCGCATCGGCCTGGGCCCGGTCTACCGCGCCCACCAGGCTGACAGTGGCACGGCAGGGCAGGATGCTGCGGGTGTAGAAGGCGCGCATGTCGGCTGTCTGGATGCGCGCCAAGGTGTCGGCGGTCAATTCATAACCGTAGGGGTGCGTGCCGTACACCGCAGCGGCAAACGCGCGCCCGGCCACGGTAGCGGGCCGGGTGGCGGATTCCTTGAGCTGGGCCGCCACGCGCTGGCGTTCGCGCTGCCACAGGCTGTCGCTGAAGGCGGGCTCGCCAATCTGGCGGGCGGCCAGGGCGGTGGCCTTGTCCAGCAGGTCGGGGTAGGTCAAGGTGCGCAGCGAGAAGCTGAAGCGGTCGCTGCTGGCGCTGCTGTCCAGCGATGCGCCCAGGTCGGCCCAGGCTTCGCCCAGGGCGTTTTCGTCCAGCGCTGGATTGGAGCCTACGGCACGCACGCCTTCCGAAGCCATGCCGGCCGTCAGGCTGGCCAGCCCGGCCTGCGCAGCCGGGTCGCGGCGGCTGCCCGCGTCGAAGTCGATCTGCACGTCGAGCATGGGAATAGCCGGGCTGGGCACCAGGTAGACCTGCGCCCCGCTGGGCTGGGTCCAGTGCTGGATGGGAATGCCCGCCCAGGCAGCATTTAAGCCAAACAGGCCGCTAGCGCTTATAGCAAGGGCGTGAGAAGCTACTTTTTTGATAGTAATCATCAGCGCAGCTCTCCCGGGGGAATGGCACGGGGTTTCTGGCGGTGGGGGTCCAGCGGCTGGGGCAGCAGCGTGGCCACGGTGAGCTGGTCGTCGCCAAAGTATTTCGCCGCCACGGCCTGCACCTGGGCGGCGGTGATGCCGCGCAGCCGGGCGATCAGGCGGTCGTTGGCATCCAGCGGCAGGCCTTGTACCCAGTTGCTGCCCAGTTCGCGGGCCTGGTGCATCAGCGAGTCGCGCTGGTAGACGGCGCTGGCCACCCACTGGGTTTTGACGCGGCCCAGCTCGGCCTCGGTCACGCCTTTTTGCGCCACCAAGGCCACCTGGGCGCGCAAGGCGGCTTCCACCTGCGCAGCGCTGTGGCCTGCGGCAGGCACGCCGTCCAGCACAAACAGTTGCGGGCCACGCCCGGACAGGCCGTTGTACGCCCCCGCACTGTCGGCCACCGAACCACCGGCCTGGCCGTGGTCTTGGGTCAAGGCGCGCTCCAGCCGGGCACCGGTATAGCCGTCCAGCACGGCGGCCAGCACGGTCAGGGCCAGCGCGTCGTCGTTGTCAGCCTGCAGGCTGGGCACCTTGAAGGCCAGGGTCACCACCGCCTGCTCGGCCGGGGCTTTGAAGTCCAGGCGCTTGGTGCCCGCCTGCGCGGGCTCCGGCCGGGGCTTGCGCGCAGGCACCGGGCGCGCCGGGATGCTGCCGTAGTGCTTTTGCGCCAGCGCGCAGACCTGCGCCGGGTCCACATCGCCCGCCACCACCACGGCGGCATTGCCCGGCACGTACCAGCGCTGGTAGAAGGCGCGGGCATCGCCAGGTGTCATGGCCTCCAGGTCGCTCATCCAGCCCACCACCGGACGGCGGTAGGGGGATGTGGCGAATACGCTGGCCAGCATCGCCTCGTTCATCAGGGCGCGCGGGGCATCTTCGGTGCGCATACGGCGCTCTTCCTTCACCACTTCGAGTTCGCGCTTGAATTCTTCGTCGGACCACTGGTTGTGGGCGAAACGGTCGGCTTCCAGCTGCATCACCGCTTCGAGTTTGCCCGCCGGGATCTGCTGGTAATAGCCGGTGTAATCCTTGGCGGTGAAGGCATTTTCCCGCCCGCCCAGGGCCGCCACCCGGCGCGAAAACTCGCCCGGTGGCAGGCTGGGCGTGCCCTTGAACAGCATGTGCTCCAGGATGTGGGCCACACCCGATGTGCCGTCCACCTCGTCCAGCGAGCCTACCCGCACCCACAGCATGTGCACCGCCGTGGGGGCGCGGTGGTCGGGCTGGACGATGACCGCCATGCCGTTGGGCAGATCGCACTGGGTGGGCAGGGTTTGGGCACCGGCTACGGCGCTGAACAGAGCGAAAAACGGGAAAAGTAGACGTTTCATAGAATGGCTGATTCTAAGAACCCACCCAATGTTCAGCTTTTTCAAGAAAAAACCCCCTGTTCCCGAAATTGCGGCTCCCGCACCCGTGGTGGAAGCACCCGCCTCAGGCTGGCTGCGCAACCCGTTTGCCGCCAAACCTGTGGCCGTGGAAGTGCCCGAAGCACCCACGCCCCCTCGCGCGGGCTGGATGGACAAGCTCAAGAACGGTCTGCGCAAAACCGGCTCCAGCATTGCCACCGTGTTCACCGGCACGCAGATCGACGACGCGCTGTACGAGGAGCTGGAAGAAGCCCTGCTGATGGCCGACACCGGCGTGAAGGCCACGCAATTTCTGCTGGCCGACCTGAAGCAGCGCGTCAAAGCCGCCAAGGCCACTGAGCCGCAGGCCGTCAAGGCGCTGCTGGTCGAGTCCATCACCGCCCTGCTGGCCCCGCTGGAAAAAGCCCTGGTGATAGGCCAGTACACGCCCACGGTGATCATGGTGACCGGCGTGAACGGTGCCGGAAAAACCACATCGATCGGCAAGCTCACGCGCCACCTGTCTGCTTCAGGCGCTAGTGTTTTACTAGCAGCAGCCGACACCTTCCGCGCCGCCGCCCGCGAGCAGCTCGGCGTGTGGGCCGACCGCAACACAGTGGAAATCGTCAGCCAGGAAGGTGGCGACCCGGCCTCGGTGGCGTTTGATTCGGTCAGCGCAGGCAAAGCGCGCGGCAAAGACGTGGTGCTGGTGGACACCGCTGGCCGCCTGCCAACCCAGCTACATCTGATGGAAGAGCTCAAGAAGATCCGCCGCGTCATCAACAAGGCCGACACACAAGCGCCGCACGAGGTGCTGCTGGTGATCGACGGCAACACCGGCCAGAACGCGGTCAGCCAGGTGAAGATTTTTGACGATGCTATTCAACTCACCGGCCTGATCGTCACCAAGCTGGACGGCACGGCCAAGGGCGGCGTGTTGGCAGCGATTGCCCAGGAGCGGCCGATTCCGGTGTACTTCATCGGCGTAGGCGAGCAGCTCGAAGATCTGGAAACCTTCAACGCCCGGGAATTTGCCCAGGCCCTGCTGGCCTGACGGCACCCAGGATACGAACGGTCGTGCGAAATAGTTAACGGATTCGCTACATCCCTTGGAAAATTCGCCCACCCATTGCATACACGTGAACAAGTTCACAAGCATTTAGAGGGCCCAGCCCTAGCATCCAGGTCATCGGGTTCACGCCCATACTTTGACCTTAAACGCTATGCAAAACACTGCTTTTTCCCGCACCAAACTGGCCAGCCGCATCGCCGGTGCACTCGCTGTAGGCTGGCTTGCGGCCTCCAACCCAGCCCAGGCCACCGCCCTGACGTTCCAAAACTACGTCCAAGGCTCCCAGGCGGTCAGCTTTACCAACGGCGCGCCCGCTGCCAGTGGCTCCTTCGGTGCGGGTGAAATGCTGTTTGGCATGAACGATGGCGGCGTGACCAGCGTGTTGCGCGCTTACTGCGTAGACATCTTCCAAAACGCCTCCTCGAGCGCCCAAAACTACACCCTGGCCAGCGGCATCGCCCACTTCGGTGCCGAAAAAGCCTCCGACCTGGGCCGTTTGTTCACTGCATTCGATGCCTGGAACGGTGTTACCTCCATTACCGCCCAGGAAACGGCGGCCTTGCAAATCGCGGTCTGGGAGATCGTCAATGAAACCGCGCGCACCGCATCGAGCCTGAAGCTGGACCTGTCGTCGGGCAACTTCCAGATCACCGCTGCCGCCACCGGCACGGTAGCCCTGGCCCAGGGCTGGCTCAACGGCCTGCCCACAGCCAACAACTGGTACCAGGTCAGCGCCTATGAAAACGCCTCCTACCAGGATTACTTGGTGCTGAACAAAGTACCCGAACCCGGCAGCCTGGCGCTGGTATTGGGTGCCCTGGGAAGCATGGGCCTCGTGGCCCGCCGCCGCAAGGCCAAAGCCGTTTAAAAATCCGTCACGGACGGGGCTGCACGCTGGTGCATGCCCCGCTGAACAGCAGCGCCCCACCTGCCCCCACCAGCCGCGCCCGGCTGGGCTGGCGGTCCACAATCCATTGGGCTCCGCTGCCAAACACCACCTCGGTGTCGCTCACAAATCCCGAACTCAGCCACTGCGTCTGCACCGCCACTGCATCGTCACTGGCGCTGTACCGTACCTCAGCACCGCGCCGGGTCTGCGTGCTGCCGTCGGCCTGCAGGTCGCACCACAGGCTACGCTGGTCCGGCGGCCCCCCTTTTTCCAGCAACTCCAGCGCGATCTGGCGGGCGCGGCCGGGCTGGCTGGTGCTGCGGCAGGCAAACTCGGCCACCATCCAGCTGCCATCGAGCATGTGCACCGGCTTGAACATGAGGCTGTCAATGTCCAGCGCGGTGGCGCGGCGCTGCAGCAACGGGATCTCGGCCTTTATGGAGCCGGACGGCAGACTCGATGCCAGCGTGGCCAGGCGCAGCGGGCCCTGGCAATCGGCCACGAACTCGGCCGTGCCCGCCACCGGGCTGGGCTGGCGCAGATTGATCAAGAAGTAGCTGCCCGCCACATGGCGGCGGCTGATGACTTCCAGCGACACCGCGTCCACGCCCACCAGCACGTTGTCGATGCGCTGCACGATCTGCATGTCTTTGCTGGACGGCATCTCGGGCGCAGCCCCGGCCCCGGTGCAAAAACCCAGATACAACAGGAGCAACAGGTGGCTTTGGATAGGCGGCATGCGGGCGATTTTGCCCGGGTTGGCGCGACCTCCTTAGAATCACGTTCCTCCCAAGCCCGCAATTTCAGGGTAAACCCCAGATTCGACCACCATGACCACCCCCACCACCCCGCTTTTGCAACGCATCGAAATCGAAAGCGCGCCCCACCCTACCGCGGCCGTCATCTGGCTGCACGGACTGGGCGCCAGCGGCGACGACTTCGCGGCCATCGTGCCGGAGCTGGACCTGGACGGCTGCGCCGCCATCCGCTTTGTCTTTCCCCACGCGCCCACCATGCCGGTCAGCATCAATAATGGCTATGTGATGCCCGCCTGGTACGACATCAAAAACGCCGACCTGGTGCGCCAGGAAGACCCGACCGGCATACACGCCTCGGCCCGCGCCATTGAGGCGCTGATCGCCCATGAAGTCGCCAGGGGTATTGCGCCCGAGCGCATCGTGCTGGCCGGTTTCTCGCAAGGCTGCGCCATGGCGCTACACACCGGGCTGCGCCACAGCGCACGGCTGGCGGGCATCATGGCCTTGTCGGGCTATTTGCCGCTGGCCAACACCCTGGCTACCGAGCGGCACCCGGCCAACTTCCAAACCCCTATCTATATGGCCCACGGCACGGCCGACCCGGTGGTGCCCCTGGCCCGCGCCGAAGCCTCGCGCCAGGCCTTGCTGGCGCTGGACCACCCGGTGCAATGGCACACCTACCCCATGCCGCACAGCGTGCATCCGCAGGAGGTGGCCGACATCAGCGCGTTTCTGCAATCGGTATTGGGAGCGAGCCAGGGATGATGCTCGGTATTGATTTCGGCACCTCGAACACCGTGGCCGCGCTGGTGCGCGCCGATGGTCGCCTGGAGACGATTGCGCTGGACGCGGGCAAGCCCACGCTGCCGACGGCCCTGTTCTTTTCCCACGAGGACCAGCACACCAGCTACGGCAGCGCCGCCATGCAGGCCTACCTGGCGGGCACCGAGGGGCGGCTGATGCGCTCCATCAAAAGCCTGCTGGGCAGCGGCCTGATGGACGAAAAAACCGTGGTCAACGGCCAGCTGGTCAGCTTTACCGACATCCTGGGCATGTTCTTCAAAGAGCTGAAAAAACGCTCGGAAGCGCACCTGGGCCACGCGGTGCAACACGCCATGCTGGGCCGCCCGGTGCACTTTGTGGACGACAACCCCGAACGCGATGCGCTGGCCCAGGCCACGCTGGAGCACGCGGCCCGTACGGCGGGCTTTGACGAGGTGCAGTTCCAGCTGGAACCCATCGCCGCAGCCTTCGACTTTGAGCGCCGCGTGACGCAAGACACCACCGTGCTGGTGGTGGACATTGGCGGCGGCACCTCTGACTTCACCGTGGTGCGCGTCGGCCCCGGCCGACAGGCCCTGGGCGACCGCAGCGCCGACATTCTGGCCACCACCGGCGTGCACATTGGCGGTACCGACTTTGACCAGTTGCTGAACCTGCGCCACGCCATGCCGCTGCTGGGCCTGGGCCATGTGGGCCCGAGTGGGCGCGAAGTACCGTCGGGCGTGTTTTTTGATTTGAGCACCTGGCATTTGATCCACCAGTCCTACGCGCGCAAAAGCATGGCGCACGCGGCGGACCTGCGCGATGCCTACAGCGACCGCGCCTTGCACCAGCGCCTGCTGCATGTGCTGCAGGAGCGGGTGGGCCACCATATTCTGGCCAATGTAGAGGCTGCCAAGATCGCCTGCTCGCTGTCGGGCACTGCCGCCACCATCGACCTGGACTGCATCGCCCGCGACCTCAGCGCCCAGCTCACGCCCGCGGGCCTGGCCCAGGCGCTACAAGCCCAGCTGGGCCGCGTGGTGCAGTGCGCGCAGGAGTGTGTGGAACTGGCCGGGGTGGTGCAACCCGATGCCGTGTACCTGACCGGCGGCTCGTCGGCGCTGGCACCACTGCAAACTGCCATGCAAGCCCTGTTTCCGCAGGTCCGCATGGTGGCAGGTGACCGCTTTGGCAGTGTGGCGGCGGGCCTGGCGTATGCGGGTTCGGTGGCGATGGAGTCGGCTACCGCTTAAAAATGATAGCTGCTCACGCCCATCTATAGTGGGCTAGCAGCCACTTTCCTTTAAAAAAACACTTACTTGCTGGCCGGTTTGGCGGGGGCGGATGCCTGGATGGCGGTGTTCAGGCGCTTTTCCACCGCCTGCCCCAGGGCTTTGAACTTGGGTTCAAGCTGTGCCTTGGAGTCGGTCATGACCTTGTCGGTCAGCGCTTTTTGCATCTCGCCGTTGAGCTGCGAATATTTACGCAACACCGGCGACTCCATCACGGTGATGAGTTGGCGCAATTCGTCTTCGCTGAACTTGGCATCCAGCAGTGCACCCACCGTGCCCGGCGCGGCCTTGTTGGCGCGTTCGCGCAGCACGGGGCCAATGTCGTCCAGGTATTTTTTGACCTCGGCCTGGATGTCCTTGCCCAGGGCTTCGCGGTTTTCAGGGGCCACCCGGAACTGGATGGCCGCCCCGACTTGCTGCAGCAGCGGGGCCAGGGATTGCTCGGCCCACTGGCGGGCGGTCAGGTCCAGGTTGGGCTGTTGCAGTTGCGCAATCTTGTTGAGCAGCTCTTTTTTGGCGGGGCTGGTTTCGGCGTGCGCAAGGGCTGCGACGGACAGCAGCGCAATGGCAAGAAATTTGTGTTTCATGGTCAGATCTCTGGTTGATACAAAGGATTATCACCAGCTAAAGCTTCGGCAAGGTAAACCGCAGCGTGCAGCCGCCGTCCACCGTCCCCTGCGCGCTGATGCTGCCGCCGTGGCGTTGCACGATCTGGCGCGCCAGGGCCAGGCCGATGCCCGCCCCATCGAACGCCGATGCCGCATGCAGACGCTGGAACAAGTCAAACATGCCGGCGCTGGCCGCGGGGTTGAAGCCCACGCCGTTGTCACGCACCCAGAAGGTGGTGCCTTCCGGCGCAGGCTCCCAGCCCAGGGTAATCTGCGCCTGGGTCCGGGGCCGGGTGAACTTGAGGGCGTTGGACAGTGCGTGCTCCCACACCTGTCGCAACAGCGCGGCATCGCCCTGCACCGTGGGCCAGTCGGCAGGCAATTGCCAGGCTATGCTGCGCCCGGCAGTGTCGGCCACCAGCGCGCGCTGGGCCTCGACCACCAGTTCGCCCATGGGCACAGCGGTGGTCTGCAAGGGGATGCGCGCCAGGTTGGAAAGCTCCAGCAGCGCGTCCACCATGCGGGCCATGCTGCGGGCCGACTGCTCCAGGGTGTCCAGGCAGGGCACGGGGTCTTCGCCTTCAGCCAGCATCTCGCGCACCAGCGGGGCGTAGGCGGTGATGTGGCGCAGCGGAGCGCGCAGGTCGTGTGAGACGCTGCGCACAAAGCGCTCTAGCTCGGCCTGCAATTCGGCATTGCGGGCCTCGCTCTGCTGCAGGCGGGTCTGCAGATCGCTCAAGGCCGGGCCTTTTTCTGCGGGCGGCTCCAACCGGTGATGGCCACCTGGCGGCCACGGGCCACGCTGAGCACGCCCTCGGGGGCATCCTTGGTCAGCGTGGAGCCGCCACCGACCGTGCCGCCCGCGCCCAGGGTGATGGGCGCTACCAGCACGCAGTTGCTGCCCACGTGCACATCGTCGCCAATCACGGTGCGGTGCTTGTTGACCCCGTCGTAGTTGGCGGTGATGCTGCCCGCGCCAAAGTTGACGCGCGCGCCCACGGTAGCGTCTCCCAGGTAGGCCAGGTGGTTGGCCTTGGCACCGGTACCCAGGGTGGAATTTTTGACTTCAACAAAGTTGCCGATATGCACGTCAGCCCCCAGCACCGCGCCAGGGCGCAGGCGGGCGAACGGGCCGATACGGGCATCTGCGCCCACGCTAACGCCAGCTTGCTCGCCGTCGATGTGGGTGAAGGGGTGGATCACCACCCCGGCGGCGATGGTGGCGTTGGCAATGACACAGTTGGCACCAATCTTTACGCCTTCGCCCAGCGCCACCGCGCCTTCAAACACGCAGTTCACGTCGATGGACACGTCCTGCCCGCAGACCAGGCTGCCGCGCACGTCCAGCCGCGCCGGGTCGGCCAGGCGCACACCCTGCTCCATCAGGGCCACGGCCTGCTGGCGCTGGTAGGCGCGCTCCAGTTCGGCCAGTTGCACGGGACTGTTGACCCCGGCCACCTGCACCTCGTCGGTGATCTTGTGGGCCACCACCGGCACACCGTCGGCCACGGCCATCTTGACGATGTCGGTCAGGTAGTACTCGGCCTGGGCATTGCGGTTGTCCAGCCGGGCCAGCCAGGTGCGCAGGTGGGCGGCGGGCGCGGCCATGATGCCGCTGTAGATTTCACGGATGGCGCGCTGGGCCTCGGAGGCGTCCTTGTGCTCGACGATGGCCTGCACTGCGTCACCGCTGCGCACAATGCGCCCGTAGCCGGTGGAGTCGGCCAGTTCCAGCGTCAACAGGGCCAGCTTGTCGCCGCCACTGGCCGCCACCAGTTGGCGCAAGGTATCCACCCGAGTCAGCGGCACATCACCCGACAGCACCAGCACCACGCCCTTATCCAGCCCGTCATGGTCGGGTAGAAAAGGCAGCGCCTGCTGTACTGCGTGGCCGGTGCCCAGCTGCGGCTCCTGGCGTGCAAAATTCACAGAAAATTCGGCCCCGTCGCAGATGTAGCCTGGCAGAGCCGCTTCGACTTCTGTAGCACCATGTCCGGTGATCACCACCACATTGCGGGGCAACAGGCTACTGGCGGTGTCAACCACATGGGCCAACAATGCGCGCCCGGCCAGCGTGTGCAACACTTTGGGCAACTTGCTTTTCATGCGGGTGCCTTTGCCCGCCGCCATGATGACTACATCGACTTCTGCCATAGCTTGCAACTTATTAGTTAAATGGACCCGAATTATGGGACTGTTGCTGCTGGTCGGCGCGCTGCAGGCGTGCACCGGCATCCAGCTGGGTTACAACAACGGCGTGGACCTGGCCGCGTGGTGGCTGGACGGGTATGTAGACTTCACACCCGCCCAGTCGCAACAGGTGCGTGAAGACCTGCGCCAACTGCAGTTGCGCAACCGCCAGCAAGACCTGCCCGACTACGCCCAGACCCTGCGCCAGGCCCAGGCCCTGGTGGCCCGCGACCTGGATGCCGAGCAGGTCTGTGCCGTGCGTACCACGTTGCGCGGCTACATCGATGCCCTGCTGGTGGGTGCCGAACCGGCCGCCACCAACCTGGTACAGACCATGACCCCCGCGCAAATCACGGTTCTGGAACGCAAATACGCCAAGACCAATGCCAACTACCGCAGCGACTGGCTGGCCTTGACCCCCGCCGAGGTGCACCAGAAGCGCTTTGACAAAGCCCTGGACCGGGCCGAGATGGTGTATGGCCGCATGGATGCTGCGCAAAAAGCCCTGATCCGCCAGCAGGTGGAGCAATCCCGCTTCGACCCGCAACAGGTGCAGACCGAACGCCTGCGCCGCCAGACCGACACCTTGCAGACCCTGCGCCAGCTGCAGCGCGACGCGGTGACGGCCACGGCGACCCGCAACGCGGTACGCAGCCTGATGGACCGCCTCACGCACTCGCCCCAGCCCGCCTACCACGCCTATGCCGAGGCCATGGCCCTGCACGACTGCCAGGCGATTGCCTTGCTGCACAACAGCACCTCGCCTAGGCAACGCGAAGCGGCAGTGCGCTGGCTGGCCGGGTACGAGCAGTCGCTGCGCGAGCTGTCAGCCCAGCGGTAAGTAAAAGTAAAAAGCCCCGCCAGGCCAGAACCTGCGGGGCGGGAGGCTGTGCCTGGGTCGGTCAGGGCGTGAAGGTAGGCAAGCCCAATTGGCTCAGCGCCGCGTTGCCTGCGGTGCCGTTCAGGCGCAGCACCTGGGTGGTGCCGAGTTTTTCTTTGAAGCCCCAATAGACCTCACCACCGCGCTCCACAAACACCCGCTGGGAAGGCAGGGCCGCCATCTGCGCGGGCAGGCCGCTGAATTCCATCACCCGCGCGTCGCCCAGGGTGCGGATGGCATAGCTGCCGGTGCCGATGGGGTTGCAGTTGCGTGCCGAGTCGTTATCGGCCCGGGCTTGGCAGGCAAAGTACTTCGCCACATTGCCGCTGGCAAAAGCCACACGGAAGCGGGTGTTGCCGTTGTAGTAGGCGGTGGCCGTGGCAGCCCCCACTGGCGCATTGCCCAGCGTGCCCAGGCTGGTGGTGGTGCGACCCCAACCTTCGTTGCGCTGGCCGCTGAAGTAGCGCACCCCCCCCTGGCCCAGAAAGCTGCCGTTGGGGTTGTAGATGCAGGGGTTGCCGGTGTTGCGCTCCACCATGATTTCCAGCGTCACGGCATGGGTTTCCGAGTCGTCCGACTGGCAGGCCGCACCGGCCCCGCCCCCAGCCACCACGGCTGCGGGCGATACCGTCACCTGGTTGTCTACCTGCACGTCATAGGCAATGGCCGTCGCCGTGGTGCTGTCAGACTGGGTGTGCAACCGGGAGCCGGTGGGGAATACTGCGTCATCCAAAAATGCGGTCACCACACCGGTAAACCAGGCGGGTGCTTCGCCCCAGTTGATACCGCCGGTGCGGGTGCGCTGGATCAACGTGAAGATGTCATCCATGGTTTTGCCGCTGATGTCGCTGGTGACCCGCTGGGTGGTGCCCTGGCTGTAGCTATCGCAGTAGTTGTAGCTGCCGCGGCCCTGCGCATCGCGCACCGTGCTGGTGTTGATGGTGCCCAGCGGGCACCCAGCCCATTGCGTACCGTTCCAGTGCAGGTCGCCCTGGCGCAGCGGGTTGCTGTTGGTGACCCACTCGGTATCCACCCCGCCTTGCCGCAGGTGGCGGATGGCGCGGTAGCGGGTGAGCCCATTGGCATCGGGCGTGGCCTCGGCGGCGGTCGAGGTGAGGATACGGGTGTACCAGTTGTTGGCATCCCCCGCGTTCACCCAATCCAGCGTGAAGCTGGCTACCGGCGTGGTGGCAACGGGGGCTTCGGCAGGCAGCTTGGCCAGGGCCACCGCGCTCGCCACGTCGGTGCTGGTCAAGCCACTGTCGGCGACCAAGGTGGTCACGGCGGCGGCGATGGCCGACTTGCAACCCGCGGTGGTTTTGTCGGCCTGGCAGGCATCCACCACCTCCGTACTGCTGCCCGCCGCAACCGCCTGCGCCAGCAGATTGCCCAGATTGCCCATAATGGCTTTCTGGATTTCGGCCGGGGTCGCATCGGGCGTGGCCGCCAGCGCACTGGTTTGCGACTGGATCACCCCTACCAGCACACGTGCCGCTGTGGCGGCGGTCGTGTCGTTGGCGGCGATGTAATTGGCCAGAGGCGATGCCGCCAGACCGGCCTGGCTTTGCACCAGCGCCGCCGCTTCGGCCGTGCTGACACCGGTGGAGGCCACCGCCAGCTGCACCAGCGTAGTCAACGGACTGATGACCGCCGTTTGGTCGGCAGGGGCCGTGAGCGTGTAGGCCGTGGTGACCGGCCCGCTGTCGGCATCTACTGCGCCCACCGGCACAAAAGCCAGCACCGGGAACTTGCCCACATCGGCATTGGGCACGGTGAGGCTGGCGACACCCTGGGCATTGGTCGGCCCGCTGGGTTCACCGCTGTCGCAGGCCCCATTGCTGTTCACATCCAGGCACACGGTGGCCCCCTGGACCAGGCCGTCCATCACCGTCACCGCCACGGCGGTGGTGGTAGGGGCGGGGGCTACCGGCGGCACCGCAGCGGTGTCTCCACCTCCGCTACCACAAGCCGCCAGGGCGGCAATAGCGGCACTGCCGAGCGCCAATTTAAGGGGGATCTTCATGGGGGAACTCCTGTAAGGGTGTTGTGCAACGAGGCGCACCCATACTCGGTCCAGAGCCCCGACGGCACATCCCCTGTTTAGGGGAGTCCCACCGGAAAACGTCCTCAAAATGGATGACGGCTAGCACAGCCCCCACCCCATTTTTGGTGCATACGTCACAAAACCCAGTGGTCTGAATACCAGCCCAAAATCAATCCAAATGTCTATGCTTGGCACAGCCTTGCTGCAAATGCTTTCTTTTTTGTATCTTCTCGTTTCAGCCTGCATATCGCAGGACCAGCAGGCACCCGGGACACCGCCATGCTGAACATCGCCCCATCCTCTTTCGCCGCCGATGCCATCAACTACATCGACGAACCCGAGCCGTCCGACACCTTGATCCTCATGCAGTGCGTGCTGGAGCAAATGGACTACGGCCTGGCACTGGTGCACATGGCCACGCGCCAGATCCGTTTTGCCAACCGCCTGGCGCACGACGGGCTGAACGGCCCCGGCAGCCTGCGCAGCGGCCTGTGCGTGGCGGACGGGCGGCTGAGCACCCTGCTGCGCACCGACACCCCGCAGCTGGAGCACGCCCTGTTGCGCGCCCAGACCGGGGTGCGGGCGCTGATCAGCCTGGGCGGTGAAGACTGCACCACCAGCGTGGCCCTGGTGCCGCTGAACGCCCCTGGCGCGGCCCCCTACGCCCTGCTGGTGTTTGCCAAACAGCAACTGTGCGACAGCTCGACCATGGCGCTGTTTGCCCGCGAGCGCGGCCTGACCAGCGCCGAAAGCAATGTGCTGGCCTCGGTGTGCAGCGGCATGCGGCCCACCGAGATTGCCACCCACCACGGGGTGCAAATCTCTACCGTGCGCAGCCAGTTGCGCAGCATCCGCATCAAAACCCGCTGCGACACCATCCGCCAACTGGTGGAGACCGTATCCATCCTGCCGCCCATGGCCCGGCATATGGCCGCTGTACAGCATTAAATCCCCGGCAGATCTGCCGGTAATGTAAAGACGGTGGGGAGAATGGCATAGACTGCGGGCGCGCGACGTGCGCCCCTCTATGCCATGCAGTCTCCACTCAACACCCTCACCCACGCTTTTTGCAACGATCCGGTCCAGCCCCTGCTGCTGCGTGAGCTGGTGCCTTTGGGCGAAACCCGCCGCTACCGCAAGGGCACGGTGCTGATCCACGAGGCCGACCCCGGCGACACGCTGTTTGTGGTGGTGGAGGGCCGGGTCAAGGTGTATTGCACCGACGACTTCGACAAGGAGATCACCTTCGGCGTGATCGGCCCCGGCGACTATTTTGGCGAAATGGCGCTGGACGGCGGGCCCCGCTCGGCCAATGTGGTGACGCTGGAGTCCACCGTGTGCACGCTGCTGACGCGCACCACCCTGCTGGGTTTCATTGGAAAACACCCCGAATTTGCGCTGGACCTGCTGGCTAAAGTGATCCGCCGTGCCCGCATGGCCACCAACAGCGCCCGCAACCTGGCCTTTGTAGACGTGTATGGCCGCCTGAGCCAGTGCCTGCAAAACCTGGCCACGCCCCAGCCGGACGGCACCCAGCGCATCACCGAACGCATCACCCACCAGGAAATCGCCAGCCGCACCGGCTGCAGCCGCGAAATGGTCAGCCGGATCTTGAAAGACCTGGAAAACGGCGGCTACGTGCAGGTAGACAAGCGCCAGATCGTGCTGGTGCAGCCCCTGCCTGCGAGGTGGTAAGGGCGTTTTCGGTATATTTTTATATGCTTTTTAGGCCGCTAGCGCTTATTTAATAAGCGTGAGCAGCTACTAAAGACATAGCAAATCAGTCCAGCGCGCGTTTCAGGCGGATTTCTTCGATCTTGATGTCGCCCATGGGCACGGTCTTGGCGGTGTTGAGTTCGCGCTTGAAACCGGCCAGGTCAAAAAAGCGCAACGCGCGCTCGTTGCGCAGCGGAATCCACACGGTGACGGTGGTGCAACCCTCTTCCACCAGCGCTTCGCGGGCCGCATCCCACAGGGCCAGGCCTACGCCTTTGTCCCAGTGGCTCTCGGCCACGTAGATCGACCAGATTTCGCCCACGGTGTTCTTGGTGCCTTTGTCGCGCGAGCGGTCAAAGCCGACAAAACCCACGATGGTGTTGCCGTCCAAAGCTACCTGCACTTGCGGGTCGCCGTATTCGATGGCATCGCGCCACATGCCCAGGCGCTTAGCGGCGGGCATGAGGTTGAGGTGCTCGTCGGGCACCAGGCCCCGGTAGGCGGACGCGGTGGCGCTGACGTGCAGGTCGGCAATCGCCTGCGCCTCTTTCAAGACAGCGGGGCGGACATCGACGGTAATAGAACTGGTCATGGAGAAGTAAGGCCTGGGCACGAAAATATTTGGGGGACCGGGATTGTCGCCGCAAAACGCCCCGGCCTTGGCACCCCCTGGACCTCCGACTAAACTCTGCGCTATCTATGCGATACGAAACCGTCTCAGGACTTACGCAAGTTCCCCCTGTAAGCCCGAAGGGCGGTACAGGGGCGCAGAGTAAGTCCGATATCTGTTACACAGCCCAGATCGCACCCGAAGAGTCGCACTTTGGTGCGCCGCCCGACCTGCCCCTGCTGGTGTCGGCCGAGCACGCGGGGCGGCTGCTGGCCAGCTCTTGCCGCAATGGCACCTGCCGCACCTGCATCTGCCAGCTGGTCAGCGGCCAGGTGGCCTACCGCATTGCCTGGCCCGGCCTGAGCGCCGAAGAAAAGGCCGAGGGCTATATCCTGCCCTGTGTGGCTTACCCGGTGTCCGATGTGGTGATACGCCTGCCCGCGTCCTTCTGACCACCCCCTGGCCCATGGACCCGCTCGCGCCCCCCCCCGACACACCGTCGCTGACCCTGACGGTCTTGCTGGACGATGCGGTGCTGTCCATGGCCCTGAGCGACGGGCGCGGCATCGGGCACATCGATCGCCTGGTGCTGCCTGGCGGCTGCCTGCAGACCCTGCTGGCCCCGCCCCTGGACAGCCCCGTGGAGCTGGGAACCCGCCTGACCACCCGGCTGTTCCCCGAAAAGATCCACCAGTTCCTGAAACGCAGCCCGCCGCGCGACCTGTGCCTGCAGCTGGGTGACAACCTGCTCGACATCCCCTGGGAACTGGCCTTTGACGGCAGCCACTACCTGGGTGAAAAGTTCCAGACCACGCGGCGCATCCTGTGCGATGCCGTCGTGCCGCCCAGCGTGCGCCTGGGGGGCCACCGTGAAACCCTGCGCGTGCTGCTGCTGCAAGGCCTGCACAGCACCCCGGCGCACTGCAGCTACGGTGCCGAGCTGGCCAGCCGCATCCAGCCCACCGAAGGCCTGACGCTGACCCACATGGAGGTGGAACACGCGTACGCGCTGGACCGGGCCATCCTGCTGCGCCTGGCCGACGACCACGACGTGGTGCACTGCATCGGCCCGATGGCATCCGCCCTGGCCAGCCAGGAGGCCGCCCCCGATGCCCTGTCCGGCTGGACCGACATCGCCCGGCAATCCAGGACGGCTCAGCTGCTGGTATTTGACCAGGCCAGTTCGGCACTGGCCCCCACGCCCTGGCTGCACATGGCCTGCCGCCGGGGTGCGCCGGTGCTGGTGCACCCCGGCCGCGGCAGGGTGCCGGACCATCTGGACTTCATGCACCGGATATACCAAGGCCTGGCCCAGGGCCTGCCGCTGGGCGAAACCGTCCGCCAGGCCCGCCATGCCGATACCGGTGCACCGCCCTCGGCTGCCGCGCTGTATGGCGATGCCGCACTGGTATTGCGGCCCAGCGCCGACCGGCCCGGGCTGGACGACAACCTGCGCCAGGTCACCGCCATGTTCTGCGACCTGGTGGAATCCACCCAACTGATGGGCGCCTGGGGTGCCGAGCGTTACAGCGACATGCTCGACAGCTACCACGCCGCCTGCGCGGGCATCGTGGCGCGCTGGGGCGGCGTGTCCGACGACCCGCAGGGCGACGACGGCATCATGTGCTACTTCGGCGTGCCGTTGGCCTACGAGGATTCGGTGGCCCGGGCGCTGCGGGCCGGGCTGGAGATACTGCAGGCGGTGGCCCAGCTGGGCGTGCAGGTGCGGGTGGGCGTGGTCACCGGGCATGTGGTGGTCAAGGCGGGCCAGCCGATTGGCGTGTCGCTGCACCTGGCCGCACGCCTGCAGTCGATCGCCCGCCCCGGCACCCTGGTGGCCAGCGAATCGACCCGCCAGATCGTCAAGGACAAGTTCATCTTCGAGCGGCTCACCGACCTGCCCCAGCTCAAAGGCTTCCCGCTGGCCACCAGTGCCTACCAGGTCCTGGGCGAAGTGCGCGAGCATGCCCTCCTCCTGGGTGATGCCAGCCCCCAGCGCACGCCGTTTGTGGGCCGCGACAGCGAGCTGCAACTGATGGAATCGCACTGGTCGGCAGTGCAAACCAGCGGCTTGCGCACGGTACTGGTGTCGGGCGAGGCGGGCATGGGCAAGTCGCGCCTGACCAGCGAATTCCGCCGCGCCCTGGGCGCGCGCGGCCACCGCACCATCGAATGCCGCTGCACGCCCGAGCATGCCCACAGCGCCTTCCATCCGCTGATCTACCTGCTGCGCCGCCGCCTGCGCCTGTTTGAAGACGACAGCACCGACGCCAAGCTGGCCCGCATCCGGGCCCGCATGCCGAAAACCCTGCCCGAGAGCGACTTGGCCCTGGTGGCCACGCTGCTGTCCTTGCCCACCGAAGGCCATCTGCCGCCCCTGCCGCTGTCGGCAGAAAAACAGCGCCAGCGCACCCTGGATGTGCTGGTGGCCTGGCTGGTCCATGAAAGCCGCAGCGGCCCGGTATGTCTGGTGGTGGAAGACCTGCAGTGGATCGACCCGTCCACCCGCGAATGCGTGCACCGCCTGATCACCGAGGGCACCCAGGCCCCGCTGCTGGTCGTGCTGACCCTGCGCTCCGAGCTGCCGCCGCCGCACGACCCCGGCTTTGCCGTGTTCGAAGTGCCGCTCAAAGGCCTGTCGGCCGCATCCACCCGGGCCATGATCCTGAGCGCCTGCGGCCCCAACACCGTACCCGGCGAGATGGTGCAACTGCTGGCCGACAAAGCCGACGGCGTGCCGCTGTTCATCGAAGAATCGGCCCGCATGCTGATGGACCTGGGCGTGCAGCCCGACAGCGTGGACGCCACCCTGGCCGCCCGCTTCACCGTGCCCACCACCATCCAGGATTTGCTGATGGCCCGGCTGGACCGGCTGGCCAGCGCCAAACAGGTGGCCCAGGTGGGGGCCACCATGGGGCGCGAATTCTCCCTGCCGCTGCTGCAAGCCGTGCTGTCCCACGAAACTTCGCCCATCGGGCTGAACCACCTGAACGCCCAGCTGGCGGCGCTGGTGCGCTCGGGGCTGGTGGTGGAAAAAGGCGACAGCGCCAGCCCGCGCTATTTCTTCAAGCACGCGCTGGTGCGCGACGCGGCCTACGAGTCGCTGTGGGAGCGCGACCGCAAGCGCCTGCACCGCACCATTGCCAACGTGGTGCGCGAGCAGTTCCCCGAGGTCGCGCAAAGCCAGCCCGAGCTGCTGGCCACCCACTTTGCCCAGTCGGGCAACGATGCCCAGGCGTTGGAATATTGGGAACGCGCCGCCCGCCGCGCCGCCAGCCGCTGGGCCCACGTCGAGGCCATCAACCACCTGCGCAGCGGCCTGGCCCTGCTGGCGCGGCTGCCGCCGGTGTCGGAGCGCGACCGCACCGAGCTGCGCCTGCAGCTGATGCTGGCCGGGCAACTCATTACCACCCAGGGCTACGGTGCCGACCCGGTGGGCCACGCCTACGAGCGCGCGGCCGAACTCTGCCAGCGCGCGGGCGACGAGGCCGCGCAGATGAAAACCCTGCTCGGGCTGGAGGGCTACCACTTCATGCGCGCCGACTTTGGCCGCGCCCACGTCATTGCCCGCCAGGCCGCCGCTGTGCTGGCCGACTCGGCCGACCCGGTGCGCAAGATCCAGCTGCAATGGGCGGTGGGCAACATCCTGTTCCACCAGGGTGAATTTGTGGAGACCGTGGCCCACCTGGATGCCTGTTTGGCCCTGTACAACCAGTTGCAGCACCCGCCCCGCGTGGTGCAAGACCCGGGCGTGATGTGCCTGTGCTATTCGGCCTGGGCGCTGTGGGAGATAGGCCTGGCCGATCAGGCCCTGGAGCGCGCGCGCAAGGTGGTGGCCATGGCCGAGCAACTCGACCACAAATTCAGCATGGCCGAAGCCTATGCGTTCTGCGCCTCGGTGCACCTGTTCCGGGGCGAGCATGCCGAAGCGCTGGGCTGCGCCACGCGCGCGCGCGACATCTGCTCCGAAGGTGGCTTTGCCATGTGGTTGTCGTACGCCCAACTGCTGCATGGTCGCCTGGTGGCCGAACTGGGCGACCCGGAAGCCGGGGTGGCCGAGATGCGCCAGGCCTATGCCCAGTGGATTGCCACCGGTGCCATCGTCACCCGCCCGCTGTACCTGGCCATGCAGGCCGAAGGCCTGGCCCTGGCCGGGCGGCCCGACGAAGGCCTGGCGCTGCTGGCCGAAGCCTTTGAACTGGTCTGCCACACCCGCGAGCACTACCACGAGGCCGAGGTGCGCCGCCTGACCGGTGAGCTGATTCTGCAGTCGGCCCGCCTGCGCGGCATGGACCGGCAAGAGGAAGCCCAGGAGTGGCTGCAGGGTGCGCTGGAGTTTGCCCACCACCACCGGCACACCGCCGCCGCCCTGCGCAGTGCCACCAGCCTGGCCCGCCTGTGGATGGCCCAGGGCCGCCACGCCGAGGCCCAGCGTATCCTCAAAATAGAGTATGACGGCGTAACAGAAGGTTTCTACACTCGCGACGTGCAGGTTGCCAGCGCTTTGCTGCAGCCCCAAACGCACGCCAGCAGTCTGCCGACACCGGCTTGAAAACAATGACATGCTGGCCCACCCGATGGAGCCACCATGACTGCCCCGTACCTCCCTGCCCTGACCGCGGGTCCCCAGGATGACCTCCTCAACCACCGGCTCTTCAGCATCCTGAGCGACAACGCCCAGCGCAGCCAGCTCTACCAGGAGCTGCTGGCCGCCCCCCAGGTGCTGAGCTTCACCAGCCGCGCCGACACCAAGTTCCGCGCCACCGACGACGGCAACTCCCAATACCACCAAACCGTGCACCTGTTGACGCAGCGCACGCACATTGAACAGGCGCTGACCGATACCACCCGCTTCAGCAACGCGCCCTACCTGGCGCTGGGCAGCGGCACCTTCATGCTGGGGCTGGACAAAGACCAACCGGCCCCCGCCACCGACGAGCACCTGAAACAGCGCAGCCTGGCCTGGGAGGCATTTAAATTTGACCCGCGCACCGTCGGTGTACTCTCCGGCGTGGCCTATCTGGCCGCCTCCACCCTGCCGCTCAAATCGCGCCACTTCGACCTGGCCCTGCTGGCCGAACAGGCCGCTTTGCGCTTTGTGGGCTTTTTGTTTGGCTTTGCCCAGTCCGACATCGCGCTGCTGGAGCGCACCACGCGCCTGGCCTACGCGGGCATGGGCTACCAGATGTACGCCCGGCATTTCGTGACCTCGCCCGGCACCCTGCTGGAGGCCTCTGCCGGCATGGGCGCGCTGCTGATACGGGTGGCGCAGCTCATCGACCAGTACCAGAACCCGATTGGCCGCGCCGAGGTAGACGAGGCAAAAACCATCGCCGATGAACTGGAAGAGCTGCAAGCTTTTAACCCAGTACTGGCCACCTTCAAGCCGGTGCTGAAAGGCCTGGCCGAGAACCCCGGCGGTTTTTCCGGCACCGAGCTGGCCGCCATTGTGGTGGGCTCTATCGCAGGCATCGTGGGTAATGTGCAGGCCAGCGTGTCGATTGCCATCAGCCAGTTTTTTGAGCTCGGGCTGCTGGCCAGCGCCCAGGCCACCGACAGCGCCACGCTGCAAAACATGGTCATGGAAGCCCTGCGCCTGCAACCGCCCGCGCCCTTTCTGCCGCGCAAGGCGCTGCGCGACAACCCGTTGGGCGACCTGCCAGACAAACAGATCAAGGAGGGCGACATCGTCATCCTGGCCATCGGCGCGGCCACCCGCCAGAGTGCAGGCGGGCCGCTGCACCGCTTCCGCCCAGGCACCACGGGCGACGACCCGCTGATCTTCGGCGGCCCGCCTGACATCACCCCGGCCACCCGCTACCTGCACCAGTGCCTGGGCAAGCACCTCGCCCTGCCCCTGGTCACCCACGTGGTGCAGCAGGTGCTGCGCCTACCCGGCCTGGACCGGGTGCTGGATCCGCGCACAGGAGACCCGCAGCCGCTGGTCAAGCGCTGGGGCTTCAACTGCGACAGCTTTCCCTTGCAGTACACGGTGGACAAGGCGCTCATCCAGCAGTCGCTGAACGTGGTGATGCCCATCAAGACCCCGCTGTCGCTGCACGCCGAGATGGTGAAAAAAATCATCGCCTATGGCGCGCCGCGCATACAGCTGCGCCTGGACCAGTCGCGCCACGTGCACTTTGCCTGGTTCAACCTGCAAAACAACGACAGCGAACTGGCCCTGCACACCGTGTTCGACGGCGACTTCGACGCCTACATCGAGCACTTTGCGGTGCAGATCGGCCCGCTGTTCGACCAGTTGCTGGAGCACATCCAGCACGCCTCGCCCCGCCCCGTGGCCGAATTCCCCAAGGAATTCGTGGACACCATCCGCCGCTTCAACCAGCCCCCGGTGGGCGGCTACTTCTACAGCGCGCACCCGCTGCAAACGGTGGACAAAACCATTCCCCCACCCCGGTCCATCCCATGACGCTGCGCTCCCACATCCAGAACCTGGTGGCCAACGGCTTCGACACCGACCGCAGCCGCTACTTTTTGCTCCATATCGAGCAGCCCGCCGCCGCCCGGCAGTTCTTGCGCACCCTGCTGGCCCAGGGCTGGGTGGTCGATGCCCATGAGGCCCGGCAACAGGCCAAGGCCTTGCACGCCCAGCAGCGCTGCCCCGCCGGCCTTGGCTTCACCTACGAAGGCCTGAAAGTCCTGGAGCTGCCCACACGCTACCTGCGCCTGGTAGCAGAGCAGGCCCCCGCCTTTGCCGAAGGCCCGCCGCTGCGCGCCGCCCACCGCCTGGCAGACACCGGCCCCAGCGCCGCCGCGCAGTGGGAGGAGCCCTTCCGCCACCGCAGTGCCCACGTGTTTTTGACCCTGCACGCCGACGACCCCACCACCTTGGACACTTGCGGCCAAACGCTGAAACACCTGGCGGGCGCTGCCTTTGCCCTGCAGGGCTGGGACACGCCCTTCGACGGAGCCCATCTGGGCACCAACAAGAAGCAGCGCCGCGAACACTTTGGCCACCTGGACGGCCTGACCAACCCCTTGATCGACGGCCTGCACACCCTCACCGACAAACACGCCGCCCTGGAAGTGCCCCCCAAGCTGCACGCCGCGGGCGAGTTCCTGCTGGGCCACCGCAATGCCGAGGGCTACAACCCCTGGCTCAACGCGTCCGAGCCCGCATCGGTGCGGCAGTTTTTTGCCAACGGCAGCTTCTCGGCCCTGCGCAAAATGAAGCAAGACGTGGAGCGTTTCAATACCTTTGTGAACAACCAGCCGCTGCCCGCCGCCACGGTGCGCGCCAAGCTGCTGGGCCGCTGGGACAACGGCCAGGTGGTCAGCCCCGCGCCCGTGGCGGGCCCCAAACCCACCACCCGCGCCGGGCTGAACAACTTCGACTTCCAAAACGACCCGCACGGCCTGGGCTGCCCCTACGGCGCGCACATCCGCCGCATGAACCCGCGCGAAGACAAGGTGGTGCCGGTGCGCAAACGCCCGCTGATCCGCCGCGGCATTCCGTACACCGAGGATGGGGAATGCGGCCTGCTGGGCCTGTTCTTCTGCGCCAGCCTGGAAGACCAGTTTGAACACGTGCTGGCCGAATGGGGCAACAAAAACCCCTTCGGCGTGCCCAACCCCAGCACCGCCAAAGACCCGATGATCGGCAACCACGAGGGCAGCGGCGGTGTGTTCTGCATCCCCAACCCCGCCGGGCCGGACACGCAGCTCAGCGGCTTCGCCCCGTTTGTCACCACCAAGGGCACGCTGTACAGCTTCTTCCCGAGCCTGCCTGCCTTGCAGAGGCTGGCGGACGGAATCAGTGCCTGATAGGCCTTCCGTGCTTATTCCATAAGCGTAAGCAGCTATTTTTAGCATAGCAAACAGGTGTTCGGCTGCAAACTGCGGGTGAAGCGGGTGTAATACGACATTGCTGTTTTTGAGCCCCACCCATGACCACCACCCTCCCCACCTATTTCATCTCCCACGGCGGCGGGCCGTGGCCGTTCATGGACAGCATGCGCGAGGCGATGCGCGGCCTGGCCACCTCGCTGGCCGACATGCCGCGCCAGTACCCGGCGCCCAAGGCCATCTTGGTGATTTCGGCGCACTGGGAAGAAAACGCCTTCAGCATCATGTCCAACCCCCACCCCGGCATGCTGTACGACTACGGCGGCTTTCCGCCCCACACCTACAAGGTGGTCTACCCGGCCCCCGGCGCGCCGGAGCTGGCCCTGCGCGTCCAGGGTCTGCTGGCCGAAGCCGGGCTGCCGGCGCGGCTGGATGCGCAGCGCGGTTTTGACCACGGCACCTTCTCGCCGCTGGTGGTGATGTACCCGGATGCGGATGTGCCCCTGCTGCAGGTGTCGTTGAAAACCGGGCTGGACCCGGCGGTGCACATCGCTCTGGGCCGGGCCCTGGCCCCGCTGCGCGACGAGGGCGTGCTGATTGTGGGCAGCGGTCTGAGTTACCACAACCTGCGCCAGTTCGGCCCGCCGGGCAAGGCTCCGTCCATGGCCTTTGACCAGTGGCTGCAAGACACCGTAGTGGCCGCCAGCCCGGCAGAGCGCGAAGCCCGCCTGCTGGACTGGGCGGCCGCCCCCGCCGCCCGCATCGCCCACCCGCGCGAAGAACATTTGCTGCCGCTGATGGTGGCCCTGGGTGCGGCAGAGAACGACACCGCCACCTGCGTGTACCACGAAGACAACGTCTTCGGCGGCATCACCGTGTCCAGCTTCCGGTTCGACGCCTCCCAATAAAAAGAGCCGCCTGCGCTTATAGAATAAGCACGGACAGCTCTTAATTAGATAGCAACAGGTTTACACAGCCCGGCCACGCCCCACCACCAGGTAGTCGCCCAGGCCGACCAGGCCCAGCACCAGGCGGCTGGCTGCAGCCACCGCCGAGCGCAGGGCTTGCGCCAGGTCGCAGCTGGGCTGCACCACGCCGCCGCGCCACTGGGCACCGGCGCTGGAAGCCTCGCGGCGGCCATCCCAGACCACCTCGGCGACGGGCTCCCAGCTGAAGTACACCGGCGTGCGGGCCGTTGCATCCCACGACTCGACCACCAGGCGCTGACCGGCCTGCAAGGCCAGGCTATCGCCCGCCTTCAGCAGGCGGTCGCCCGGCAGCTCGGCTTCGCCGTGCTGCATGCCGTTGACGGTGGCCCACACCGCGCCCTGGGCCACGCGGAACAGGCCCGGCTGGCGCGGCTGGAAGGTGGTGGCCTGGCCCGCGTCCAGCTTCCAGCATGCCGTCAATGCCGCTGCGGACAGGGGGAGGGACGATGAGAAAGTGCTGAACTGGGCCATGGAATACTCCTTGAAAAATAACTGCTTGGGTGTGAATCATCGTGGCGATAGCGGTATGGGTCCAATGAAAACGCGGTAGGCTATTGATTCCCAAACCGCATGAATCGAAATGCAGACCACCCAAACCCATCTACGCACCCGCCCCATCGCCGTCGGCCAGTTGCGCGCCTTTGCCGCCGTGGCGCGGCTGCTGAACTTTCGGGCGGCTTCCGAAGAGCTGTCGCTGACGCAATCGGCGGTAAGCCGCCAGATCCAGGCGCTGGAAGACGAGGTGGGCGTGCCCCTATTCCTGCGCCACACCCGGGCCGTGGAACTCACCGGCGCGGGCGCGCAATTGATGCGCACCGTGGGCCAAACGCTGGAGCAGCTCGACAGCACGGTGCGCATGATCCGGCGCAGCGCCGGGCGCAAAAGCGTGGCCATCAGCACCTGGGCTTCGTTTGCGTCGATGTGGCTGATCACCCGGCTGGAGGCCTTCCAGACCGAGTTCCCCGACATCGACATCCGCATCGATGCCACCGACAACCTGGTGGACATGGACACCGCCGACGTGGACCTGGCCCTGCGCTACGCCCTGCCCGACACCGTGCCTGCGGGCGCGGTGCGCCTGTTTGGCGAACAGCTCACCCCCGTGGCCAGCCCCTGGCTGCTGAAAACCGGCAAAAAGCTGCAGCGCGGCGAAGACCTGGCCCATTTCGCGCTGCTGGAAGCGGGCGATTCGCACCGCACCCAGCACCTGGAATGGCTGACCTGGCAGCGCTGGTTCGAGATGCACAAGCTGCACAAACTGGAGCCCAAGCGCTGGATGCATTTCAACTACGCCCACCAGATCGCCCAGGCCGCCCTCACCGGCCAAGGCGTGGCCCTGGCCCGCATGCCGCTGATTGCCGACAGCCTGGCCAGCGGCGATTTGGTAGAGATATTGCCCCACATGCGGCTGGACTCGCCCATGGCCTACTGGCTGGTGGTCGGCCCGCGCAGCGCCGCCCGGCCCGAGATCAAGGCTTTTTGCGCCTGGCTGCTGCTACAGGCCCAGGCCACCCGCACCGCGATAGGCGACGCGCCCGACCCGGATACGGTGGACCATTTCGATTGAAAAGAGATTTGCTATCTTAAAAAGAGCTGCTTGCGCTGATGGAATAAGCGCTAGCGGCCCATTTAATGCCTAACCTACCGGCCAGACGACCCCGTTGTCGTTCAGGATGGCATCCAGCGGCACGTCGTGCGCTTCCGGCTCGAAGTCGTCCAGGTAGCCCTGGGTAAAGCCCAGGCCCACGGTGAAGGGCTTGGGCTCCAGGGTGGCCAGCATGCGGTCGTAGAAGCCGCCGCCGTAGCCCAGCCGGTAGCCGCCCGCTGCGTAACCCACGCAGGGCACGAACAAAAGGGTGGGCTGCACCATCTCGGTGGCCTTGGGTTTCAGGATGCCGTAGGCATCTTCTTCCATGGGGCAGCCGGGGTACCAGGCGTGGAAGGTCATGGTCTTGTGCAGCTTGTTGACCACCGGCAGGCCGATGCGCTTGAGCTGGGGGCCGTCGAGCAGCTCGCCGTCTTCCTTCCAGCGGTGCAAGGCAGGCAGCGGGTCGAACTCGCCCTTGATGGGCCAGTAGGCACCGATTACGGTGTCGGGCCGCCCCACCAGCCAGATGCGCATCACGCGCTGCAGCAAATCGGACCGCTCCATGCGGTCGGGTAGCTCCAGACGTTGCGCGACGAGTGCCTCGCGCAGGGCTTTTTTGTCCTGGGCTTTGTCGTTGTTTGAGTTGTCCATAATCCCCACATGCAAGTTCACGCCATTCTGACATCCTTAACGCTGGCCCTGAGCCTCGTCTTCTCAGGCGCTGCCTGCAGCCAATCCAGATCCGACCCTGTGGGGGACACCACCATCCTGGACATGGCGCAAGCCTTCAAAAAGGGCGACCGCAAGCGCCTTACCGCCCTGCTGCCCCAGGTGCGCGGCCACCTGCTGGAGCCCTGGGCGGCCTACTGGGAGCAGCGCCTGCGCCTGGAGGAGATGACCGCACTCGACATGCAGGTCTTTGGCAGCCGTTTCCCCAACACCTACCAAGAGGACCGGCTGCGCAACGACTGGCTGCTGCTGCTGGGCCAGCGCCGCGACTGGACCACCTTTGCCGACGAATACAGCCGCTTTCGCATGGCCGATGACCGCGAAGTACGTTGCTACGCCCTCGGCATCGAACAAATCGAGCAAGCTGCCAACAGCAGCCCCGCCCTGGCCGACGAGGTGCGCAAGAACTGGTATTCCCTGCGCGAGGCCGACGACGGCTGCACCCAGGCCGCCAGCCAGCTGTATACCGCCAAGAAACTCACACCGGTGGATATCTGGCGCAAGGCCCGCCTGGCCTCCGAGGCGAACCGCCCGCGCATGGTCGCCAAGGCGGTGGAAATCGTCGCCCCCGAGTCGCTGCCGCTGCTGGCCGAGATCAACGACAGCCCGACCAAGTTCCTGCTGGGCAAAGTTACCGCCCTGTCGCGCGCGCGCCGGGAAGTGGTGCTGCTGGCGCTGGTGAAAATAGCCGCCTCCGACCCCGACAACGCCGCCACGCTGCTCGACAGCAAATGGAGCAGCCAGCTCAACATGGAAGAGAGCAACTGGGCCTGGGGCGTGATCGGCAAGCAGTCGGCCATGCGGCTGTCGCCCTTGGCGGTGGACTACTACGCCCACGTCACCGAAAACAGCGACCTGAACGACGAAATGCTGGCCTGGCGGGTGCGCAGCGCCCTGCGCGTGGGCCGTTGGAAAGAAGTGGCCAGCGCTGTGACCGCCATGGGCAAGGACGCGCAGGCCGACCCCACCTGGGTTTACTGGAAGGCCCGCGCCCTGCAGGCCCAGGTCAAGTCCGACCTGGACCGCGTAGAGCCCAAGCGCCTGTTTGAAAGCATTGCCGGGGTGCGCGGCTTCTACGAGCAACTGGCGCTGGAAGAACTGGGCCAGAAAATCACCGTGCCGCCGCGCCCCCTGCCCGTCACCCCCGAAGAAAAGGACGCTGCCCGCGCCAACATCGGCCTGCAACGCGGCTTGGCCGCCATCCAGCTGGGCCTGCGCAGCGAGGGCAACCGCGAATGGAACTACAGCACCAACCTGCACGAGCGCGGCGGCATGGGCGACCGCGAGCTGCTGGCCGCTGCCGACCTGGCCTGCCAGCGCGAGGTGTGGGACCGCTGCATCAACACCAGCGAACGCACCAAGACCGTAATGGACTTCGACCAGCGCTTCCCCACCCCGTTTCGCAACAGCGTGGTACAGCGCAGCCAGGCCATCAACCTGGACCCGGCCTACGTGTACGGCCTGATCCGCCAGGAGTCGCGCTTCATCATGGACGCGCGCTCGGGCGTGGGCGCCTCCGGCCTGATGCAGGTCATGCCCGCCACCGCCCGCTGGACCGCCAAGAAAATCGGCCTGACCGGCTTTACCGCCGACCAGATCACCGACCGCGACACCAACATCGCCATCGGCACCGGCTACCTGAAGCTGGTGCTGGACGACTTTGCGGGCTCCATGCCCATGGCGGCGGCGGCCTACAACGCCGGGCCGGGCCGCCCGCGGGTGTGGCGCAACGGGCCGGTGCTGGAGGCGGCGATTTGGGCCGAGAATGTGCCGTTTACCGAAACCCGCGACTACGTGAAAAAAGTGCTCTCCAACACCACCAACTACGCCGCCCTGCTGACCGGCCAGCCGCAGTCGCTGAAATCCCGGCTCGGCCTGGTCGGCCCGCTGGCGCCCAATACCGTGGAACCGATCAAGGACCTACCATGAACTCCGCCACGCCCGATACCTCTGCCGCCAGCGTCACGCTGCACGCCTCGCCATCGGCCTCGCCCTACGGCACGCTGCCGCCCACCAGCACCCCGGCGCAGCGCCGCCCCATCAGCCTGCCGCGCCTGGCCGAAATGCACCAGCGCGGCGAAAAAATCAGCATGCTGACCGCCTACGACGCGACCTTTGCCGCCGTGGCCGATGCCGCCGGGGTGGAATGCATCCTGGTCGGCGACTCGCTGGGCATGGTCTGCCAGGGCCTGCACAGCACGGTGGGTGTCAGCCTGGAGGCCATGCGCTACCACACCGAAAGCGTGGTGCGCGGCATGCTGCGCAGCCAGTCCACCGCCTGGGTGATTGCCGATATGCCGTTTGGCAGCTACCAGGAGGGACGCGAACAGGCCATCCGCAGCGCGGGCGTGCTGATGCAGGCCGGCGCGCACATGGTCAAGCTCGAAGGCGGTGGCTGGACCACCGAGATCGTGCAGTTTCTGGTGGAGCGCGGCATTCCGGTGTGCGCCCACCTGGGGCTGACCCCGCAAACCGTGCACGCCCTGGGCGGCTACCGGGTGCAGGGCAAGTCGGATGCCGCCGCCAGTACCCTGCGCCAGAACGCCCACGCCCTGCAGGATGCCGGTGCCGCCATGGTGGTACTGGAGATGGTGCCCGCCCCGCTGGCCGCTGAACTCACCACCGCCCTGCCCCACTGCGCCACCATCGGCATCGGTGCGGGCAAGGACACGGCCGGCCAGGTGCTGGTGATGCACGACATGCTCGGGATCAACTTGGGTAAGATGCCGCGCTTTGTGCGCAATTTCATGCTGGACGCGTCCAGCGTGCGGGGCGCGATGGAAGCGTATGTGCGCGCCGTGAAAGACGGCAGCTTTCCCGACAACAGCCAGCACGCCTGGTAATTTAATAAATCGCTGCGCCAGACAACGCAGCACCCTACCGATGCGCATCGCCCACACCCTCGAAGAACTCCGCGCCCACCTCAGCGGCCACCAGCACCCGGCTTTCGTGCCGACCATGGGCAATCTGCACGCGGGGCATCTGGCCCTGGTGCGCCAGGCCAGGCCTTTGGGGGATGTGACGGTGGCCAGCATCTTTGTGAACCGGCTGCAGTTTTTGCCGCACGAAGACTTCGACAGCTACCCGCGCACCTGGGAGCGCGACTGCACCTTGCTCAAAGATGCCGGTTGCGACGTGCTGTTTGCGCCATCCGAAAAGGTGCTCTACCCCGAGTCACAGACCTTCAAGGTCATGCCCAACCCCGCACTGGCCGACCTGCTGGAGGGGCAGTTCCGCCCCGGCTTCTTTGTGGGCGTGGCCACGGTGGTGATGAAGCTGTTTGGCTGCGTGTTCTCCGAGGCCAAGGGCCAGCGCACCGCCCTGTTTGGCCAGAAGGACTACCAACAGCTGATGGTGATCCGCCGCCTGGTGCAGCAGTTTGCCCTGCCCATCGACATCGTGGCGGGCCCCACCCAGCGCGATGCCGACGGCCTGGCCCTGTCGTCGCGCAACGGCTACCTCAGCCCCACCGAGCGGGCCGAGGCGGTGCAGCTGTCCAAAACCCTGCAAGCGATGGCCGCAGCCCTGCGAGCCGGTGGCAGCGACATCCCGGCCCTGGAAGCCCAGGCCATGGACAGCCTGCGCGCGCGCGGCTGGGCCCCCGACTACCTGGTGGCCCGCCGCCGCAGCGACCTGCTGGCACCTGCAGGCGCAGACGAACCCCTGGTGGTGCTGGGCGCGGCCCGCCTGGGCAGTACCCGCCTGATCGACAACCTGGAAGTCTGAAGCCGCTTGCTATATTAAAAGTAGCTACTCACGCTTATGGAATAAGCGCTGGAGGCTGTTTTTATATATAAACAGATCAGGCCTCGACACGGTTGCGGCCACCGTGCTTGGCACGGTACATGGCCTGGTCGGCCTGGTCGATGACCGCGTCCAAGGGGTAGCCTGGGCGGCACAGCGCCAAGCCGAACGAGGCGGTCACGCGCAGCTCTGCCGGTGGCGGCAGGATGGCGGTACCGGCCAGGGCCCAGCGCAGGCGTTCGGCCATGGCCTGCACGGTCGTGCCGTCCACATCGGCCAGCAGGCAAATGAACTCTTCGCCCCCCCAACGCGCCAGGCAGTCCTGCGCGCGCAAATGGGTGCGCAGGCAGTCGGCCACCGCCACCAGCACCTGGTCGCCCACGCCGTGGCCCAGGCTGTCGTTGATTTGCTTGAAGTGGTCTATGTCGAGCAGCACGATGCCGAAGCAGGCCCCGAAGCGCTGGTGTCGCACGGGCTCCTGCAGGTGCCGCATCAGGGCGCGGCGGTTCATGCACTGGGTGAGCGGGTCGAGGTCGGCCATTTCGGCAATCACGGACAGGGCATGGGTCAGGTCGTCGTTTTTTTGGCGGAGCTCGGCGGCCATGGACTCGGCGGCCATGCGGGCGCGCATGCCCAGCAGCGACAAATGGCGGGAGGTGCGGCCATAGACTTGCACCATGGTCATTTCGCCGAACACCGAAGCGACCAGGGCCAGCGGCAAAACCATTTCATAGACCGCCGCAGCCCAGAGCGGGGGCCACATCAGCCCCACATTGAAGGCCAGCATGGTGGGCCACGACAAACACAGGTTATGGATCGAAATAACCCCCACCACCACCAGAAACAGGACGTTAAACATGAACAGCGGGATTTGGTCGTGCAAGCCCGGCATCAGGCAAACCAGGCCCCAGCTACTGCCAGAACAGAATAAGGTCAGCGCCAACCGACGCTCCGACCGCCACCGCTGCACGGGGTCGCCTGTATGCCGGCCCAGTTGCGCTGCCGACACGCCGTTGGCGATTTCACAGGCGATCAACAGCAGCAGCCAACCCCACAGCACGGCATCTGCAACATGGCCGTGCAATACGATGGCCTGCAAACCGTAACCCAGACATGAGGTGGAAGCCGACATGCGCGAGCGCGCCACCAGCTGCCGCGCCGACCACTGCTGTACCGGCTCGGACTCGAGCGCCATGGGCAGGAACCAGCGGTTCGCAAGGCCAGCCCTGTCGTTACGCCGACGCACATCCTTCATGACAGAAGTAGCTCATTAACCGCCATAAAAACCACCTGCTTTTGTACCCAGATGTACTAAGCATAAGTCAAATGACCCCCTTGGGATACCGTCAAAGCAGCAACAGTTTGCTACAAATAAAAGAGCTTCTAGTGCCTATTGAATAAGCGCTAGAAGCTCTTTTTATATCCCATTGGCCCGAAGGCCAGACACTCAACCGGCGTGCGTGGCAGCCCGCGAAATCGACACACCCGCCACCAACGGCTGACCCAGTATCTCCTGGGGGGCGGTGCGTTTGGTGGCCACACCGTTGTCGTCGAACAGGTGCATGCAGTGGGGTGGGAAATACAGGTGCACCGGGTTGCCCACACTGCTGGTGGACTGGCCGCTTTCGCGCACGGTGACCAGCTCGCCGCCGGTCAGGCGCACATAGATGTAGCTGGCTTCACCGAGTTGCTCCAGGAAGGCCACCAGACCGGTCACCACGTTGGGGCCGCCGGGTGGCACGATCTGCACATGCTCGGGGCGCACGCCGATGGTCACGTCGGCATTGGCGGCGATGCGGGTGGCATCCACCTCGGCATGCACTTCCACGTCGGCCACCGTGGCCACGGCGCTCTTGCCGTTGGCGCGGGTCAGGCGGGCGGCGATGAAGTTCATCTTGGGGCTGCCGATGAAGCCGGCCACGAACTTGTTCACCGGGTGGTGGTAGAGCTGCAGCGGCGCGCCGCACTGGGCCACGCTGCCGTCGCGCTGCACGGGTTCACCGGCATTGAGCAAGACGATCTTGTCGGCCAGGGTCATGGCTTCGACCTGGTCGTGGGTTACATAAATCATGCTGGCGGTGCCGATGTCTTTGTGCAACTTGGCGATTTCCAGCCGGGTTTGCACCCGCAGCGAGGCATCCAGATTGGACAGCGGTTCATCGAACAAGAACACATCGGGCTCGCGCACGATGGCGCGGCCAATCGCCACGCGCTGGCGCTGACCACCGGAGAGTTCTTTGGGCAGGCGCTTGAGCAGCGGGTCAAGCTGCAAGATCTTGGAGGCTTTTTGTACCCGCTGCTCCACCGTGGTGGGGTCGGTTTTGGCCTGCTTCAGGCCGAAGGCCATGTTGTCAAACACGGTCATGTGCGGGTACAGCGCATAGCTCTGGAACACCATGGCCACGCCACGGCGCGACGGGGGGGTTTCGTTCATGCGCTGGCCGTTGATGCTCAGCTCACCGCTGGTGATGTCTTCCAGGCCGGCCACCATGCGCAGCAGCGTGGACTTGCCGCAGCCCGACGGGCCGACGAACACTACGAACTCGCCCTTTTCAATATCCAGATCGACCTTGCGGATCGTGTCGGGCAGGTGGCTGGCGTAGCGCTTATGGACATCACGGAATCGAATTTCAGACATGGAGGTCTCCTACTGTTTTTAATTAAAGCGTTACAAACACTACGCCATACGGCGGAAGCACCAGGGTCTGGCCATCCAGCACACCCGTGGGCAAGGAATGAGAGGTATCCATGGCCGACAACGCCATGCCAGAAGGCAGGGCATAGCGCGCGGTCTGCGCACTGGTGTTGAAGGCACACAGCAGGGCCGCGTCCTGGTCGCGGCGGACAAATGCCAGGACTGCGTCGTCGGCAGCCAGCAGATCGATGTCGCCGGTACGCAGCACGGCGTGCTGGCGCCGCCAGGCCAGCATGGCCTTGTAGAAATGGAACAACGAACCCGGGTTGGCGACTTGCTGCTGTGCGGCCAGCGGCAGGTGCGCTGCCGCCGTCGGCAGCCAGGTCTTGGTCGCCGTGCTGAAGCCCGCATGCGGCGCATTGGCATCCCAGGCCATGGGCGTGCGGCAACCGTCGCGGCCCACAAACTCCGGCCACATGGTGATGCCGTACGGGTCTTGCAGGTCTTCAAAAGCCAGCGTGGCCTCGGTCAGGCCCAGCTCATCGCCCTGGTAGATGCAGGGGTTGCCGCGCAGGCACAGCTGCAAGGCAAACACCAGCCGCAGCCAGCCCGAGTTATCACCAGGCTGCTGCCAGCGCGTGGCGACCCGGGTGGCATCGTGGTTGGACACTGGCCAGCAGGCCCAGCCGTCATGGCAAACCGCTTCGAAGCGGGCCACCACGCTGTGCAGGTAGCGGGCATCGAAGCGCGGGCCTAGCAAATCAAACGCGTAGGCGGTGTGCAGCTTGTCGCCGCCACCGGTGTACTCGGCAATCAGGGCCGGGGTGTCGTCGTCGCCGATTTCGCCCACCGTGGTCAGGTTGGGGTACTGGTCGAGCAGGCTGCGGAGTCGGCGCAGAAAACCCAGGTTCTCCGGCTGGCTCTTGTCGAACTGGTGGCGCTGCCAGCCGTAGGGGTTGACTTTGCTGACCGACGGGTCGTCGGTGGGGGCACCGCGCGCCGGATTGTTTCGCAACTGCGCGTCGTGGGTGCAGAAGTTGACGGCATCCAGGCGGAAGCCGTCCACACCCCGGTCCAGCCAGAACTGCATGTTGTCCAGCGATGCCTGCTGCACCGCCGGGTTATGGAAGTTCAGATCGGGCTGGCTGGTCAAAAAGTTGTGCATGTAGTACTGGCAACGGCGGGTATCCCACTGCCAGGCACTGCCGCCAAAGATGGACAACCAGTTGTTGGGCGGTGTGCCGTCTTCCTGGGGGTCGGCCCAAACAAACCAGTCGGCACGCGGGTTGTCGCGGCTGCTGCGCGACTCCACAAACCAGGGGTGCTGGTCGGAGCAGTGGCTGAGCACCTGGTCAATCAGTACCTTGATACCCAGGCTGTGGGCTTTGGCCACCACCGCGTCGAAGTCGGCCAGGGTGCCAAACATGGGATCGACGGCGCGGTAGTCCGAGATGTCGTAGCCAAAGTCCTTCATCGGGCTCTGGAAGAAGGGCGACATCCAGATCGCATCTACCCCCAGGTCGGCCAGATAGGGCAGGCGCTGCACCACTCCGGCCAGATCCCCGATACCGTCGCCATCGCTGTCCTGGAAGCTGCGGGGGTAGATTTGGTAAATCACCCCCCCGCGCCACCATTCAGAAGCTGCTGCCATGGTGCTTATCCCTTGACCGCACCAGCGGTCAGGCCGCCTACGATCTTGCGTTGGAATACCAGTACCAGGGCGATCAGCGGCAGCGTGACCAGCACCGAGGCGGCCATGATCTTGCCCCATGGGATTTCATATTTGTCGGCACCGCTGATCAGCGAGATGGACACGGGCACCGTGCGGTCGGCGTTGTTCAGCACGAAGGTCAGGGCGAACATGAACTCGTTCCAGGCGGCGATGAAAGCCAATAGACCGGTAGTCACCAGCGCAGGCCACATCACCGGTAAAAACACCTTGGTGATGATGCCCCAGGGGGAGCAACCGTCCATGATGGCGGCTTCTTCCAGCTCTTTGGGCAGGTCGCGCACAAAGGTGGTCAGCACCCACACGGTGAATGGCAGGGTGAACACCATGTACGGCAAGGTCAGGCCCCACCAGTGGTTGTAGAAGCCGATGAACTGCATCAGCTCGAACATGCCCGACAGCACCGCCACCTGCGGGAACATGGACACGGCCAGCACCGTCAGCAGCAGCAGGCCCCGGCCCCGGAACTGGATACGGCCCAGCGCGTAAGAGGCCGTGACACCCAGAAACAACGAGGCCAACACCACCAGAGTGGACACCGCCACCGAGTTCAGGATGTGGCGGCCAAACGGATGCTCGGACACCGTGAACATGGCGACGTAGTTCTTGAACGAAGGCTCGGCCGGCCACAGCGTGGTGCTGAACAGCTCGGTGCCTGACTTCAGCGAGGTGACGATAGCGAAATAAAACGGAAACAGGCAAAACAAGGCGATGACCGCGACCAGCGCATACAGCCCGATCGTGCCCAGAATTTTTTGTTGTTTGTAGTTCATGGCGGGTCCTTACTTGGTCATGTCGACTTTGGAGAGCTTGAGGTAGAGCACCGTGCAAGCCCCGATGATCAGGAACAGGACTGTGGATGCAGCCGAGCCATAACCCACGTAGTTGTTGTCCACAATTTCGCGCCGCACAAAGCCCGACATGCTGATGGTGTCCACGCTGTTGGAAGTCATGACATAAATGATGTCGAACACGCGCAGGGCATCCAGCAAGCGGAAGATCACCGCCACCATCAAGGCTGGCCAGATCAGCGGCACCGTGACCTTGAAGAACACCCGCACCGGGTGGATGCCGTCTACGTGGGCCGCTTCGTAGCAGTCGGTAGGCAGCATTTGCAACGCAGCCAGAATCAGCAGAGCCATGAAAGGTGTGGTTTTCCACACGTCCACCAGCATGACCGACCAGAGTGCGTAGTTGGGGTCTGCCGTCCAGGCGATGTTCTGGTCAATGATGCCCGCGCTCTTCAGCAGGGCATTCATCACACCGAACTGGTCGTGCATGATCCAGGCCCACATCTTGGCCGACACGATGGTGGGAATCGCCCAGGGCACCAACACCGCCGCGCGGATGAACGAACGGCCCTTGAAGTTGGCATTCAGCACCAAGGCAAACACCACGCCCAAGATGGTTTCCGTGACCACCGAAAACAGTGAGAACTTGAAGGTGTTGCGGATGGCCATACCCCAGTCGGTGTTCCAGAAGCCCTCCACCGCACTGAGGTTGAACACCCCGTACTCACCAAAATAGTTCTGGAAACCCACCATCTTGTACGTGGAGTCGCCAATCGCTTCCAGCGAAGCATCGGTAAAGCTGAAAAAGATGGTTCGGCCCAGCGGCCAGCCCGCTACCAGCGCCAGAACAATCAGCGTAGGGGCCAGAAAAATCCACGCGCTGCGGGTGCGCTCGCGGGTGAGTTCGGATGTTTTGGTGCTCATGGAGACTCCAGGGGACGAATGGCTGAACGGTCCGCCGCAGGCACAGCATGCAGCGGACCGAGGTTCAACGGAGGAGGCTTAGTTCCACTTCGGACCGCGACGGATCTGGTTCAGCTTGCCTTCGAGTTTCTTCACGCTGTCGGCACCGCTGGTCTTTTTGGACAGCACTTCGTGGGTGGCGTTCCAGAACGCAGCCGACACCTCGTTGTACTTGGCACCGGTGACGGTGGCTGGGCGTGGCACTGCACCGACAAAGGTGTCATACAGGTCGCCGAAGAACGGGTTGGCGGTCAGCACTTCCTTGTCTTTGTACAAAGAGATGATCGTGGGGTTGTAGGAGCCATTGATAGCCCGGTACTTCTGCACGCCTTCGCTGGTCAGGTACATCACAAATTCAGCCGCCACTGCGGGGTTTTTGGAGTACTTGTTGACCGCCAGTTGCCAGCCGCCCAAGGTGGCTGCGGCTTTGCCGTTATCGCCCTTGGGCAGAGCGGCTACACCGACCTTGCCCTTGACGGGGCTGTCTGCGCCCTGGCTCAGGGACCAGGCGTACGGCCAGTTGCGCATGAACACCGCATTGCCCTTCTGGAACACGCCACGGGCATCTTCCTCGGCGTAGTTCAGCACACCGGTGGGTGCGATGGTGCCAATCCAGCCCGCCGCGGTATCCAGCGCCTTGGCAGCCTGGGGGTTGTTGATGGTGATCTTGCCGGTGCTGTCGACGATGTTGCCGCCGCCGAAGCTGGCCACCCACTCCAGGCTGTCGCAGGTCAGGCCTTCATACGCCTTGGCCTGGAACACGAAACCTTGCATGTCGGCGGAACCGGCCTTGCGTTCGCCGTCCATCACTTTTTGTGCGGTGGCGGTCAATTCAGCCCAGGTGGTGGGCGCTTTTTCGTTGTACTTGGCCAGCAAATCCTTGCGGTAGTACAGCACGCCCGCATCGGTGAACCAGGGCATGGCCAGCAGCTTGCCGCCCACAGTGTTGTTGGCCACGATGGCGGGGAAATGGGCTTTCTCGGCACCCTTGGTGTAGGAGGTCAGATCCAGCAAATGGTCTTTCAAAATACCGGGCCACACCACGTCGACGTTGATGACATCCACCTCGGTGGACTTGGCCGCAAACATCTGGCGGAACAGGCCCAGCAAGTCGCTGGAAGACTGGGGGATGCTCAGGTGCTTGACCGTGTTGCCGGTTTTGGCGGCCCACTCGTCGCTGGTCTTCTTGCAGAACTCGTAATCTTGCCCGACGGAGCCGCATGAAATGGTGAGAGTCACGCCCGCCGCGTGTGCGCCAACGGCACCCAAAGCGCCGAAGCTGATCAGCACGGCGGCTGCGGTTTTGGTCATTGCTGTCATGGAATGTCTCCTGTAGTGTTCGAGATCGACCCGGGTCAAAAAGCAGGCTTTTTTCGCCTCCCGTTGGTCGAAGTTTTGTTGCGGTTTAGAGCCATCGCAGTATAAATTCAAAGCGCTTTGAATTGAACACTGGGTTTACCCGATGACGCACCACAATCGATCTGGATTAGCCCTTGCGCACTGGCTGCGCCCCAACAAAAAAACCCACCCAGGCGAGATGCCGGGGTGGGTTTAACAAGGTGTGCAGGACTGCGCTTTTGGCGGCAGTCCAGCAGAGGGCGCAGCAGATGCTGCGCCGCGCTTAGAAAGCGTAGTTCACACGCACGCTCACGCCAGTTGCATCCTTGGCGGTATTCGAGCCAGAACCTTTGGACAGGGACACTGCGGGAGTGATCTTGGCGTTAGGCACATCAAAGAATGGAATGGCGTAGGCTGCCCAGAACGTGGTCACTTTGGCATCTTCAGCGCCAGCAACTTCTGCCTTGCCGAACACACTGGCCAACGTCAGGTTGCCGATACCGGCCATCAAGGCGAAGGTGCTTTGCTTCAGGCCTGCGTCGCTCTTGCCAGCGGCATAGTTGCCGTACAAGGTGAAGCCGCCGAAGTTGTAGTCACCGGTCAGGCCAAAGCCGGTCCGGCGGGTGCCTTTGGATCCAGCGGTGGCGAGCGACGTGACGGTGGTCGTGCATGCAGAACCAACGGTAACACCGCAAGTCGTTGTGGTGCCAGCCGCTGTTGCTGCGGTATCGGCATAACGGATGGACTCAACACCTGCGGCCAAATGCAAGGGGCCGTTGGCGTAGTTCAGCACTGGGCGCAGACCGGTGGCCTGGTTGCTGGACTTGGTGGATACACCGCTCAACTCAAACGACAAACCGCCACCGAGTTGCAGGGTGACAGCAGCATGGAACGGCGCATTGCCGTTATTGCCCGCACCTTGGCGACCGCGCAGCACATTGGCTTGGTAAGGAGAGAAACCAGCGTACTCAACGATGACGTCGCCAGGCGTCTGGAACAGATTGGCAGCTTCAAAGCGGCCCAGCTTGATGTCAGCCATGTCGGTGCCGATCTGTGCCCACAAGTCATCGGTGTCAGCCGTGCCGGAAGGATGGGACAGGTACGAAGCGCGGCCTGCGATGAAGTACTTGGTACCCATCTTTTTAGACGCGTTGAGCTCAACACGGCCAGACTGGGATGCACCACGGTCGTTGTTTTGGTATTTGCTGTCGAGCTCGATGTTGGCATCGAAGTCGGCAAATGCAGATGCCGACACCAGGGTGAAAGCGGCAAGTGCGGTAGCGCGCAAGGCCAATTTGGTGGTAGAGGTCAAAGAAATCTCCTGTGTGTGTAAGTTTTGCGAAGGATTTGCATCCATGTTCAGGCAGGGCCTTGCGGAGCCCATCGAAGCCACCAAAGATTGCAAACCTGCTGCATTCTTGGTTGCCCGTGTTTTTGTGGGGATAAGGATGAACCCCAATAGTCCTACAAATGAACTAACCCAAACTAACTTCACACTTCTTCGCAGCATCACCACACGTGCAAGAGTTACCAGCAAGGTACAAAAATCGCCAAAAGCCTCGTTTCTCCTGCGACAAGGTCTTTTTTTCCGCATCGATTCCCGCATTCCGGGGAATGTCTTTCCCCGTCTTTGTAACAAACATGTAACCGCAAAATGAGCCTGTCAAAAGCGGAACTTTTTATTTTTTTCACAATCCGCCGTATGTTGCAGAATTACTACATTCACTATGCCACCCACGCTCCAGATGCAGTTGACAAGCCGTTACATTTGAATCCTGCGGGCTACTGTTGCCCACCCGCCCTACCCACTACCCTCACCTGATGTCTCTGAAACGGATTGCCGAAGAACTCGGTCTGTCGCTCACCACCGTGAGCCGTGCCATGAACGGCTATCCCGAAGTGGCGGCGGCAACGCGCCGCGACGTTTTAGAGGCCGCTGCGCGCATGGACTACCGGGCCGATGCGCGGGCCCGGGGCCTGGCGCTGGGCCGGGCCGATGCCGTGGGCATCGTGTTTCCTATTACAACGGGCGACCTGGGGGACCAGCAGTTTTTGCAGGTGGCTTCATCGATGAGCGAGCGTTTTGCCCAGTCGGGGCTGGACTTGCTGATCGTGTCGGCCTCGGCCGATGACGAGCTGGCCGCCTATGAGCGGGCCATCACCAGCCGCCACATCGGGGTGTTTGTGGTGCCCCGCACGCGCGTACACGACCGGCGGCTGGAGCTGCTGCAGGCCCGCAACGTGGCTTTTGTGGCCTATGGGCGCAGTGCGTCGCTGGCTGCCGAGTACGCCTGGTTTGACTTCGACAACCTGGCCGGTGCCCGCATGGCCACCGACCGCCTGCTGCGCCTGGGCCACCGCCGCCTGGGCTATCTGGGTGCGCCGCCGGAGTACAACTTTGCCGACCAGCGCTACGCCGGGTTCTGCGTCAGCCTGAAGGCGGCGGGCGTTCCACTCAAGCCCCAGTCCGTGCAACGCAATGCGCTGGAGCGCCGCTCGGGCTACGCCGCCATGCAAAAGCTGCTGGCCCTGCCCCAGCGGCCCACGGCTGTGCTGGTGGACAACAACCTGGCCGGTATTGGCGCAGTCCATGCCGTGCTGCACTCCGGCCTGGTGCTGGGGCGCGACCTGTCGGTGATCGTGTATGACGGGCTGGGCTCGGATTCCATCGTGCGCACCTCGGTCACCGCAGTACTGCAGCCCACGCCCGCCACCACCGGCGTGGCCTTGGCCGAGATGACTTTGGCCCGCCTGCGCGGCGAGCCGCTGGAGTCGCTGCAAAAGCTGTGCATGCCCGAGCTGGAAATCGGCGACAGCGACGGCCCGCCGCTGGCGAGCTAGGCACACCCCCAGGCTGCACACTTCGTGTTTTCGCCAACCCCCTTGCAGGGGGCAACAGCAGCAGCCTGGCGGAGCCAGTTCTGCGCTGTTCGCGAAGGGGCTTCGCTGCGCTTGCCTTGGTTTGTGCCCTTACTGCCTACCCTCAGTCCTTGCAAATTTTTGACTGCTTGATCGCCGCCACCCGCGCGGCGTGGACCAGGCCCCCAATGTCTTTGCCTTGCACGCCTTTGGCCTGGGCCGCCTTGGCAATCGGCTCGGTAGCCACCGACTGCGCGGCCTGCAATACCGCCAGCCAATGCGGGCGCTGCGGATAGGGCTGCTCGCCCAGGCCCAGCCGCCCGCGCGCATCGCATTCGCAGGCCAGCAAGGCATCTGCAAAACGCTGGGGCTTGCGAAATGCATCGGCCCGCTCCAGTAAACGCAGCGCAGCGGCGGCGCTGATGTCCAGCCCGCGGTGGATGTTGCCGTGCTCGCGGGCCACCACGTCGGCCAGGTCGCGGCAGTCGGTGGGCACGCGCAGGCGCTGGCACAGGGCTTTGAGCAAATCGGCGCTACGCATCTCGTGGCCAATGTGGCGAGGCAAAACGTCGGCGGGCGTGGTGGCTTTGCCCAGGTCGTGGGTCAAACACGCAAACCGCACGGGCAACGGCGCTTGCAGCCGCGCCGCCATGTCCAGCACCATCATCACGTGGATGCCGGTGTCGATCTCGGGGTGGTAGTCGGCGCGCTGGGGCACGCCCCACAGGGCCGCCACCTCGGGCAGCAGCCGCTCCAGGGCACCGCAATCGCGCAGCACCGCAAACATGCGTGAGGGCTGCGGCTCCATCAGGCCCCGGGCCAGCTCTTGCCACACCCGCTCGGGCACCAGGGCATCGACCTCGCCTGCGGCCACCATCTCGCGCATCAGGTCCATGGTCTCCGTGGCCACGGTGAAATCGGTAAAGCGCGCGGCAAAGCGGGCCACGCGCAGGATGCGCACCGGGTCTTCGCGGAACGCGTCGGTCACGTGACGCAACAGCCTGGCCTGCAGGTCGCGCTGGCCGCCAAAAGGGTCGGTCAGATCCTCAAAATTTACGTCAAATTGGCCATCAGCGCTTATCGAATAAGCACGAGCAGCTATTGAATTAATAGTAAGATCACGCCGGGCCAGGTCTTGCTCCAGGGTCACGTCGATGGCCGCGTGGACCGCAAAACCGCGGTAGCCGGGGGCGGTCTTGCGCTCGGTGCGGGCCAGGGCGTATTCCTCGTGGGTGCGCGGGTGCAGAAAGACCGGAAAGTCCTTGCCCACCGGCAGAAAGCCCTGGGCCACCAGCGCATCGGGCGTTGCGCCCACCACCACCCAGTCACGGTCGCCACCGGTTCGGCCCAGCAGGGCATCACGGACAGCGCCGCCGACTAAATAGATTTGCATCCGCCCAGTTTAGGGGTTACGGGACACGCGGTAAGGCTCCTCGAAATCGAGGAAATCCTGTTCGGCCAGGGCCTCGGCAATCCAGGCCTGCACGCCGGGCAAGGCCGTCACGCGGTCAACATAAGCCTGGGCGGTGGCGGGCAGCGGCAGTGCATAGGTGTTCAGGCGCATGCAAACAGGTGCGAAAAACGCATCGGCAATGCTGAAGTCACCAAACAGCATGGGGCCGCCATGGGCTTCCAGCAGCTCGGACCATAACGCTACCAGGCGGGCCACATCGGCACGCACGGCGCTCTGGTCGCGCCAGACCAGTTGCCCCACCAGCGGCAGATGGGCTTCGATGTTCATCGGGCAGTGGCTGCGCAGGGCCCCGAAGCCGGCATGCATTTCGGCGCACACGCTACGGGCCCGCGCACGGGCGTGGGGGTCGCGTGGCCACAGGTTCTTGTCGGGATATTGCTCGGCCAGGGTTTCGGCAATGGCCAGGGTGTCCCATACCGCCAGGTCTCCGTCCACCCATACCGGCACTTTGCCGACCGGACTCACCGCATTCACCGTGGCCTTGAAGCGTGAATCCGCCGCAAAGGAATCAAACCGGACATAAATCTCTTCAAACGCAATACCCGACTGCCTTAACAGCACCCAGGGCCGCATGGACCAAGATGAATAGTTTTTATTGCCGATGTAAAGTTTTTGCATCAAATCTCCAGAAAATAAAGTGAAGTATCTGCGCGATGGCTGCCTGAAAACCGGTACCAACCCATCGCTCCATCTCAGCTTATCGCAAGCACGAGTGGCTATTGATGCCAAAACAGGCGGTGATTGATGCGCCACCGCTTTGTACCCACCCTACCCGTATTTACCCGTCCTGGCTGCACAATGCAAAAAGCCCAGTCAAATGACCGGGCTTTTTGAATATCTTGCAGTGCCTGCTTAATACAGACACCTGCGACCATTAGCAGGCGCTAAAGAATGGCATTTAGGCAATCAGAAACTGGTCGCGGTCCAGATTTTGAATCCACTTTGGTGGTTTGCCACGGCCGGTCCAGGTGTCGCCGGTGAGAGGATTACGGAATTTAGGGGCCACTTTAGCCACGGCTTTGGTGCGGGCTTTGGACGCGCCAAAAATATCATCTGCCGTCAAACCAAAATCAGCCACCAATGCTTTTACTTTTTCGATGGCATCGGCATTTTCAAGCGTGTGGGCTTGCTTGATTTGCTGCTCAAGGAGTGCGCGTTGTTCGAGAAGTTCTTTGTAGGTTGGCATTTTTTTTCCAGAGAAGTCTAGGTATATGGCTGAGAAATTTTATTATACCTCTCAGAATAAACTTTACTGGGCCGTGCCATTAAAAAAAAGCGATCCAGCGTTTTTATCAGCGGCACAGGCACCTGCAAACCAAAAAATATCTAAACGAATCGGGTAGCGGGCCGCTTTACGGCCCGCCTGGGTCAGGCCAATGCCACGGCAGCGTAATCGCCGACTTTGTCGGCCAGGCCCGCAGGCACCAGCAGGGCACCGGTGGTTAATGCGGGCAAATGGGCATCAATATGCGCCTGCAAACGCGGCAGCAGAAACTCGCGGTTATGCCAGAACACGCTGCCCCCCATACTGATACGCTGTAAATCGAGGATGGCCACCAGGTTGTACAAGGTGCGGCCCATCACACGGCACAGCTCGTCGACGATCTTCAATGCGGCGGCGTCGCCCGCGCGGGCGGCCTGGAACAACACCGGGGCCTCCTGGCCAAAACGGCGGGCGATGGCGTTACCGGCCACGATGCCTTCCACGTCGCCGACGTTGCCGCAGCCGCAGAGTGCGTCGTCGTTGTCGCTCACAAACATATGGCCCGCGTGGCCTGCGTTGCCGTTTTTGCCGCGCAGCACATGGCCATCGACGCACAGGCCCACGCCGATGCCGGTGCTCCAGGTGACGTAGGCGCAGTGGTCAAAGCCTTTCAAGGCACCCCAGTGGCGCTCGGCCTCCAATGCGGCAACGCAGTCGTTTTCGATGCGCACGCGGGCGAAGCGGGCACCCAGCGGGGCTTCCAGCAGGGCGGTAATCCAGTCGTTGGGCAGGCCGCGCGCCGGGCCGGCCATGCCGCCGCAGATGTTGGGGCCGGCCAGCTCGATCAGGCCGTCGTTGATGATGAACGGACCGGCCGACGAGACCCCGGCGTTTTGCACCGATGCGGGGTCGATGCCCAGCTCGGCGCAGGTTTCATCGACCATGCGGATGATCTGCACGGCCAGCGCGTCGTTGGTACCGGTTTTGGCGGTGGGTTCGGTACGGCGGCCCTGCAGCACCGGCAGGTCGTCATTACCGCTGGCCAGGCTGACGGCAACCTTGGTGCCGCCGACATCGATACATGCTTTCATGGAGCTCTTTTCATTAGATAAATTTAGCGACCAGGCCTGCAACCAGGCTGAGGACGACGGTGGTGGTGATCGGGATGAACCAGGGCCGGCCAAAGAGCCGAAAGCGCAAGTCGCCCGGCAGTCTGCCAAAACCCAGCTTCTGCAGCAACGGGGAAAACCAGTCAATCAGTAACAAGGCGAAAAAGATGACCAGTAGCCAGCGGAACATGCTTGGTCCGGGCTAGAGGGTATGGCTGCGGTCGCCCTGGGTGAAGCCCATCGGCTCCCACTCCGGTCCCGCGCCAAAGGCCACTACCTTGAACAATTCGCCCATTTCGTGTTCTGTGATCAATTTGAGTGCCTGCGCTTGCTCCGCATGCGTAGCGTGCTGCATTTTAGATAGCAAACCGCAGTTCATCAGAAACCGCGCCTGGCTGGTGTAGCCCAGCACGTTCAGGCCCGCGTCCTGCCCCGCCAGGGCGATGCCGCTGAAGTTGACGTGGGCGGTGATGTCTTTGAGCCCCACCAAGGCCAACGGATCGGGGTCGGCGCGGTGCTGGTAGTGGCACATCACGGTGCCGGTGTTGCGCTGCGGGTGGTAGTACTCGGCCTCGGGGAAGCCGTAGTCCAGAAAGAAGGCCGCGCCCTGGGTGAGCCTGTCGGCCAGGGTACGGATGAAGGACTCTGCCTGGGGGTGGATTTCGGTCAGGTAGTCGTGCGGGCCGTTGATCTCGGCAGGTGGGCGCAAGTTAGTGGGGCGGTCTTGCCAAACGAACTCCTGGCCGGACCAGGCCACGCCGCGCTCATGCCACACACCATTTACACGGGCCAGCAGTTGCACCGGCATCGCGTCCAGCACTTCGTTGCCCACCACCACGGCCTGCAACGTGGCGGGCAGCGCGGTCACCCAGTGCACCTTGTCGGCAAACCGGGCCAGGCGCAGTTGCTGGCGGGCCCGCAGTGTGCCGGACAGATCGACGATGCAGTAGCGCTGCACCTGGTCGCCCAGGGCTTCGAGCAGTTGCAGGGCCAAGGCACCCGAGCCCGCGCCGAATTCCCATACCTCGGTGGTACCGGTGACTTGCAGCGCCTGCGCCACCTGCGCCGCCAGGGCCTGGCCAAACAGGCCGGACAGTTCGGGTGCGGTGACAAAGTCGCTGCCGTCGGCATCCTGGCTGCCGAACTTGGGACGCTCGTTGGCGTAGTAGCCCAAACCGGGGTGGTACAAGGCCTGGGCCATGAACTGGTCAAAGGGCATCCAGCCATCGGCAGCGGTAATAGCCTGCCGAATCTCTGCCTGGAGCGCGATCGTTAAACTGGGGGTTGTTTTTTCCACCCGCAGATTGTCTCTGAATGTTGCCACCCCACCCGCCCTCCCCCCCAGCCCGTACTGCATTGGTAACCGGCGCGGGCAAACGGCTGGGCCGCGAAATCGCCCTCACCCTGGCCCGTGGCGGCTGGCAGGTGGCGGTGCACTACCGCCACTCCGACCAGGATGCTATACAAACAGTAGCTGATTGCGCCCATATCACAAGCGCTAGCGGCCTAAAACACCATAAATTCCAGGCCGATCTGGCCGATGAAGCCGCCGTGCGCGCCCTGCTGCCCCAGGTGGTGGCGCACTTTGGCGCGGTGGATGCGGTGGTGAATTGCGCGTCCACCTTTGAGCACGACAGTGCCGCCACCTTCGGCTTTGCCGCGCTGGAGCAGCACCTGCGCAGCAACACCGGCGCGCCCATCCTGCTGGCCCAGGCCTTGCATAGCCACCTGCAAACCCGCAATGCAGGCGGGGTGGTGGTCAATCTGCTGGACCAGAAGCTGTGGAACCTGAACCCCGATTTCTTCAGCTACACCCTGTCCAAAGCCGCGCTGGAGGTGGCCAACACCATGCTGGCCCAGGCCCTGGCACCGCACGTGCGGGTGGTGGGCGTAGCCCCCGGCCTGACACTCAAAAGCCATATGCTCAGCGACGAGCAGTTTGCCGTGCTGCACCAGATCTCGCCGCTGGGCCGCTCGTCCACCGCTGCCGATGTGGCGGCCACGGTCAAGTTTGCGCTGGAGAACGGCTCGATTACCGGCACCACCCTGCTGGTGGACGGCGGCCAGCATCTGATGCAGTTCGAGCGCGATTTTTCCCTGATGGACCTTACCTAAAAGAACACCATGTCCCACACCACAGGCAACCAAACCCTGCAACTCACCGGCCTGCGTTTCAACGCCAACCTGGGCATTCTGGAATCCGAAAAAACCGATCCCCAGCCCATCCAGGTGGATGCCGAGCTCAACCTCGGCCCGCAGCCGCTGGAGCCCAGCGACGACGACATCCACCACGTGCTCGACTACCGCAAGGTGCGGCAAATCATCATCGACGACTGCACCGCCCAGCACGTCAACCTGCTGGAGAGCCTGATCGGCAAGTTGGCCCAGCGCCTGATGCAGCTACCCGGCGTAATGGGCGTGCGCGTCAAGATCGCCAAGCTGGAGATCTTTGACGACTGCGAAGTGGCCATCCGGATCGAAACCGGGCAGTGGTGAGGGCACAGCCCGGCAGCTTTTATCAGTAGGTCAGACCGAAGCCGAACGGGAACAAGGTGTCCTTGGCCGGATAGCCTGGCACGTCCGGCTGGTTGTCCACGATGGCTTTGGAGCTATTGGCCAGCGCGAAGGGCAGCTTGCCTTGCGGCTTGACGGCAGCACCCGTGGCCAGCACTTTGCCGCCCAGCACGTCGAGCAAGGCGGTATTGCTGACACCGAAGCCCGCGACGATGGCCCCCGCACCCTTCAGGCCGCTGGCATCGTCCAGCACATAGGGCTGGCGGAAATAGATGGCCAGCACGGTCTTTTTGGCCCCGACTTCGTTCATCACCGCCTGGATCTGGTCCAGCGATGGCGACACCAGCCACGACTGCGCAGCCGCCATCTCGGTGAACGACAGCATGCCGTTCTCCCACGGGAAGGAGCCGCCAAAGTTCAAACCGTTGTCCAGGCAGGCCTTGGCACCGTCTTCGACCGAGTAGTCGGACTTGGTTACGCAGCGGTCAAATACGCCCCAGGCCTTGCCGGTGGCAGGATTGATGCGTCCGCCCGTGGCCGGGTCATCGCTCTTGTAGGTGCTGGCGTAGCGTGTGCTGGTGCCGGGCACGAGCTTGTTGTTCGACACCTCCACCCGGATCACCGCATAGTCATGGCCTGCCGCGCTGGGCCGTACGCCGTTGACCAGGGCTTCGCCATCGGTCACGGTGTAGCCGTACTTGGTGGTATCTGACTTGGCCAGGCCCATGGTGTAGACCTTGGCACCGGCTTTGAGCGGCAGGGTCTTGGCACCCGCACCCTGGTCCTGGTTTTGCAACAGCACCACCGACTTGCGCTGGATGTCCATGCCGGTAGCGCGGTTCGCGTCGTTGCCAATCGTGCCGTCGGCCTTGCTGGTGTCCACATAGGGATTCTCGAACAAGCCCAGCTGGAACTGCTCTTTCAGCAGGCGCTTGGCCGCCTCGGTGACGCGGGCTTCCGAGACCAGACCGGCGGTGACCAGGTCCACGATAGTTTTGTTCACGCTGAAGCCCGACAAGGTTTCGGTGCCGCCGTTGATGGCTGCCGCCACACGTTCGGGCACGGTCTTTTTCTCCAGGCCCCAGGCGCGGTCGTTGATGATGCCGGTGTCCGAATTGACATAGCCCTTGAAGCCCAGCTTGCCGCGCAGCAGGTCTGTCACGATCTGTTTGGAGAACGCCATGCCCGTCTGGTCGTAGTTAACGCCTTGGTAGGTCACGTTGATCGGCACGCCGTAGTACGGCATGACCGCAGACACCCCGGCATCCATCGCGGCCACAAAGGGCTTGAGGTGGTAGCCAAAATTGCCGCCGGGGTACACCTGGTTTTTGCCGTGCGCGTAATGCGGGTCCAACCCCATCTCTTGCGGGCCACCACCCGGAAAATGCTTCAGCGTAAGCGCAACTGCAGAGTCGGGGGTCACCGAGGTGCCGTCTTTGAGCTTGCTGCCCTGCAGGTTTTGCACCAGCGTCTTCATGATGTTGGCGTTCAAGTCTGCATCTTCGGTGAAGGTCTCGTGCACGCGGTACCAGCGCGGCTCGGTGGAGAGGTCGGCCATGTAACCGTACATGCCGCGCAGACCAATCGACTTCCATTCGCTGCCCATCACGGTGGCAAAATTTTTGATCAAAGACATGTCGCCCGTGCCCAGCGCGGCCGCTGCCAGGCCCGCCTCCTTGGGGAATTCCGTAAAAGCACCAGACGCTTCATTGATGCCGACGCGCGGGTCTTTGTCAAAGTGGTTACGCGCGTTGGACTTGAACACCACCGGGATGCCCAGACGCGTGGCCTCGCTCATCTCCTGCACCGCATTCGTGAACTTGGCGGCCTGTTCGGGCGTCACCTGCGCGCCCGTGGCCGGGATGGTCACCACGCTGCGGAGGATGAAACGGCTCATCTTCTGGGTCTGGATGAAGTTGGCGGCATTGGTGGGCAGCGCACCGGCGGTTCCCGCGTTCATGGTGTCGATCAACATCAACCCGGCTTTTTCTTCCAGCGTCATCTGGCCGACCAGATCGTCGATACGCTCCTGCACAGGGCGGCGCCAGTCCTCATAAGCATCCAGTTTTCCGTTGCCGTTGGCATCCTTGAACTGTTTGGCATCCACCGTCAGCAGCGCTTTGGACCGCACACCCATGACCGGCTGGGCGATCTCGTCGTCACCGCCGCCGCAGCCCGCCAATACCGCCAGGCCAGCCAGACCCATCAGGCCCACCTTGGCCGCTAGCGGCACGGCACGCAGGCGCAGGTTCACATGTTTTACGGAAGTCTTCATCTCTGTCTCCTTGAATATTGAGGGGCACATACCAGGGCGCAAACGGGGAACAACCCATGGAGTCAGCAGCGGCAAGTGCACTGGCAAACTCCAAAAGTTAACGTTAACAAATTATGGCTAAAAAAATAGACACATCTGTCTTTACATAGAGACGACCGTCGTTGCGCCTCAGCATTGCACGCCAAGTTGCAACAACAGACAATCCATCACCATTTCCGTCGCCGTGGTAACGATAACTTAACAAGTCCAAAGAATGTTCCCGGGTTTTCCCGGATGCAGTACCTGCTAGGTACTTAGCCGTTCAACGATGGAAAAACCGATGTCCACCACCGCCGGGCTGCGTGGCTGGCGCTCGGCACGCGCCACCACCATTTCTGCCGCCAGGCGGCCAATGCGCGTACCGTCGATGCGCACGGTGGTAAGTGGGGGGGCGGCATCGGCTGCAAAGCTTTGGTCGCCCAGGCCGACGATGGCCAGTTGCTGCGGAATCGCAAGGCCGCGCTCGCGGGCTTCGATGGACGCACCCAGCGCCAGCATGTCCGAGCTGCAGAACACCGCCGTGGTCTGGGGGCTGCGCGCCAGCACCTCGGCCAGCCCTGCCCGCCCCGCGCCCATGGTGCTGGGTGCCGGGGAAAAAGCGATGTGCACCGGGGGCAAACCCAGCGCCTGCGCCCGGTCGGCAAACGCCGTGGCCCGCGCACGGGCGCGCTCGTCGCTGGCACTGACCAGGGCTATGTGGCGATGGCCGCGCCCCTGGAAAAAATCCACCACCGCCGCGCCAATGGCCGCGTGCGAAAACCCCACCATCATGTCCACCGGCGTGGCTGTCAGATCCCAGGTCTCCACCACCGGAATGCCGCTGGCACGCAGCACCCGCCGCCCCTCGGCCGAGCGCACCAGGCCGGTCATCACAATCCCGTCGGGCCGCCGCTGGATGATGGTCTTGAGCAGTTCGTCCTCGCGTTTGGCGTCATAGCCACTCTGGCCGATCATGAGCTGGTAGCCCCGTTCGTGCAGCGCCATATCCAGCGCCTCCACCATCTCCTGGAAGACGGGGCCCACCAGCGTGGGCAGCAGTGCCGCCACCAGCTTGGCGCGAGCGCTACGCAAACCACTGGCCATGGCATTGGGTACAAAGTTCATGCGCTCTACCGCTTCCCGCACACGCTGCAGGGTGGCAGGCGACACCTTTTCAGGCGCGTTCAGCGCACGCGATACGGTCATGGCAGAAACCTCTGCCAGTCGGGCTACATCCAGGATGGTGAAAGGTTTGGTGTCGTTGGTCACTAGGGCGTCAAAGGTGGTGGTCGGCAGGCGCTTGATACTGGCAACCCGGGTGGCGGGGCACACCCATGCGGCCCGCGCATCCCTGGCCCTGGGCGATTGTAGTGACCCGCCAACGGGGAAAGTGGCGCCTTGAAAAAACGCCACCCTGGCCCAATTTAAAACGGGTGACATAGAGATCATCGTTAGAAACAGGGCAATGCTGAGCCAGAAATCCGCGTAGCATGCGCCACACGTAATAATGTGTATCTATTGCCCTCCCTATAGGGTTGCAGTCTTGACCCTTGGAGAGTTGCATGATTTTGTTTGGCGCCCGAGCTAGCTCCCGCCGCGTTGCATTGCTGACCGCCAGCTTGGGCCTGTGGGCGTGTGCCCTGGCTGCCCAGGCCGTCGAAACCATCAAGATCCTGACCGAAGAGTACCCCCCTTACAACTTCACCGACAAAGGCCGCATCACCGGCCTGGGGACCGAGGTGGTGCAGGCGGTGCTCAAAGAGATCCACATCGAAGGCCAGTTCCAGTCCCTGCCCTGGGCCCGTGCCTACGACATCGCACAAAGCAGCGAAAGCGTGCTGATCTATTCGATCAACCGGTCCAAGGACCGCGAGAAACTCTTCAAATGGGTGGGCCCGATCACCCCCACCGATTTCTACCTGTTCTCGCTGAAATCCCGCAATTTGCACCTGACCAGCCTGGACGAAGCCAAACAACTGCAAACTGGCACGGTCAACCAGGATATTGGCGAGCAGTACCTGGTATCCCAGGGTTTTGCCCTGGGCCACAACCTGCAGTCCAGCGCCCGCTATGAGCTGAACTACGAAAAGCTCAAACTCGGACGGGTGGACCTGTGGGTGGTGAACGAGCTGGGGGCCTATTTCATGGTGCGCCAAGTCGGCGACGACCCGGCGGTGGTGTTGAGCAAGTCACTGCGCATCCACGAACTCAGCGGTGGCGGCAATTACATGGCGTTCGGCCTGAAAACACCCGATGCCCTGGTGGAGCGCTTTCGCAAGGGCCTGGAAGCCATCAAAAAGAACGGCACCTACGATGCGTTGCAGAAAAAATGGCTCTGAAAGCTGCCAAGCCCACCAGCCTGGGCGGCCGTATCGTGTTGGCCACCCTGGTGTTCTGCCTGTTGTTTACGCTGGTGGTGGTGGCCTTTCGCACCTGGTCGGCCTGGCAAAACAATGTGGCACGCATGTCGGGCGAAATGGCGCTGATCGCGCAGGTCTACCAGCAAACCCTGTCTAAATCCATCTGGGAGATGGACCGCGATGCCCTGCAGACGCACCTCAACAGCATGGCCAACGCGGCCTCGGTGGGGCAGGTGATCGTCACTTTGCAGTCGGCCAACCACGCCCCCGAAATCTTTCGGCGGGTGCGCGAAGGATGGCAGCCGTCGACCCAGGCTCCGGTCCTCAGCCGCCCACTGGACCACGAGCTGTTTGCCGGCAGCAAGGAAGGCGTGGGCCATCTGGCGCTGTTTGGTGACGAGCGGGTGCTGTGGCAACGCTTGCGTGGCGAAGTGGCCGAAATCGTGGCCACCCAGGTCGCCCAGTCGTTGCTGCTGGCCAGCCTGATCATGCTGCTGCTGAACCGCCTGGTCACGGTGCATGTGCGCCGTATCGCCCAGCACCTGGGCCAGTTGACCCCCGCCAACCTGCGCCAACGGCTCACCCTGGAGCGTGCGCCCACGCGGCAGGACGAGCTGTCGCAACTGGTGGGCGGAGTCAACCAGTTGCAGGCCACGCTGTCCGACTACCTGGAGCAGCAAAAGCGCGACGAAAAGGAACTGCTGGCCCACCGCGACAACCTGGCCGAGCTGGTACGCGACCGCACGGCCGCGCTGGAGGCCGCCAACAGCCAGCTCGAAGACACCAACACCCGGCTGGACGGCCTGGCCCGCACAGACCCGCTGACCGGGCTGGCCAACCGCCGCCAGTTTGACGAAATGAAGCAGATCGAGTTCCGCCGCGCCCTGCGCACCGGCCACCCGCTGACCCTGCTGGTCTGTGACATCGACTGCTTCAAGCGCTACAACGACACCTACGGCCATGCCAGCGGCGACCAGTGCCTGAAGGCCGTGGCCACGGCCCTGGACACCGGCAGCGCCCGCGCCGGGGACCTGGTGGCCCGCATTGGCGGCGAAGAATTTGTCGTGCTCCTGCCCGCCACCGATGCCACCCAGGGCACGCTGCTGGCCACCCTGCTGCTGCGCGCCGTGGCCGATCTGGGCATTGCCCACCGCAACTCCGATGCCGCACCGGTGGTCACCATCAGCATCGGCCTGGCGCAACTCGACCCCGGCCAGGTGGACAAGTTCGACACCCTGTTCGACCAGGCCGACAAAGCCCTCTACCAGGCCAAAACCACGGGCCGCAACCGGGTGGTGGTGCACGGACAGGTAACCGCATGACTTTTGGACTACGCACCCTCCTCGCCGGGGCCCTGCTGGCACCCCTATGCCCCTGGGCACAGACGGTGCAAGTGGTCACCGAGACCTCGCCCTTTGTCTTTTTGCAGGACGGCAAAATTGCCGGCCCGGCCACCGAGGTGCTGGAAAAAACCCTGCAGCTGGCCGGCATACCCGACTACCGGCTGCACCTGTACCCCTGGGCCCGCGCCTACGACATGGCGCTGAACGAGCCCAATGTGCTGATCTACCTGGTGGCCCGCACGCCCGAGCGCGAGGCCAAATTCCAGTGGGTGGGCGAATTCATGCAAACCCGCTACCACCTGTACAAGCTGCGCTACCGTGCCGACATCCAGGCCCGCACCCTGGACGCTGCGCGCAACTACACCATCGGCGTGATGCGCGACGACCTGCGCCACCAGTACCTGCAACAGCAGGGTTTCCAACGGCTGGTGGTGTCCGCACAAACCACTGAAAACTTTGCCCAGTTGGTCAACCGCAAGGTCGATCTGGTGCCGTTGAGCGAATCCGGCGCCGAAGCCCAGTGCCACAACGCCCGTTTCGACTGCGCCGGACTGGAAAAAGTGCTGTCGCTGACCAGCCTGACCACCGGCCTGTACATGGCCTACAGCCTGGGCACCGCGCCCGCCCTGGTACAGCGCACCCAGGCCGCGTTCAAGCAACTCAAGGCCAACGGCACCGTACAACGCGCCATGGAAACCAGGGCGCCCGCCAGCAAAGCACCCTGATGGAATACGGCTGTTCAGCGGCCTGGGAAATGCATCAGGGCGCTGTCGCGAGGTTAAGGCGAACGGTTTGGTCGAAATCCAGTTCCACCGCAGTCCACGGGTCGATCAGCGCTATCGGCACCTGCACGTCTCTGGCGGAATGCACGAATAGTGGGCGTCCTAACAGCACATTTTTTGGTGGCGCAGTATCCGTGCCTGTGTGTACCCACAAAACAGTCCAGTTGGTGCTGGACCAGGCAATCCACTGCGACAGCAGCGAAAACGCAGACAGGTGGGGCAGAATTTGATCTCGCACCCAGTCCGTTGTATCCAACGTCATGGGATAGGCCCAGGCCAGCGCCCACACTTGGCCGCTAGCCCATGACACCGAGGCATCGCCACCGCCGTAATACGGCGTATTCCAATCACAGCCTGCGTTAGCCGAATAAAGCTGCGGATACGGGTTTTTGGCGATGTTTTTACCTTTGCCAAACAACAAGGAATGGGCATCGAAATACAAACGGCCCAAAGGCGACTTGATGATTTTTTTATAGTGATCTACCGACTCGTAAAACACCAGCGCGGACTCTTCTGGCAGGTCCAACGGAGCGTCCGTAGCGGCGGGATACGGCCACAGCGTGGGGATGTAGGCGGTCAACCCAAAAGACTGCATCGCCTGGTAGGTCACAGGCACAAAGGTTTCCACCAGCTTTTTTTTGAAGCTTTGCATGTCCATCTTTGCCAAACCGTCCGGACCTGGCACCTTGGCCCGTTCGGCCAGCCACACACGTACGGGCAATTGCTGTTCATCGGCCATGGTGTTGTCCTATTCCATGAAACGGGCAGGCACGGGCTGCAAGTCGGCGTGCATTTCCAAAAACCAGCGGATCACCCGACGCACCCGTGCAGGCACCTTGCTTTCGCGGCGCATGGCGATGTAGATCTGGCAGGTGCTGGCCGCCGCACCGGCTACCGGCTGTACATGGCGCAGAGCCCCCGACTCCAGATGCGCATGGGCCACATGCAGAGGTACCACAGCCACGCCCAGCCCGCCCAGCACCATGGACAACGCCACGCGCAGATCCGAGCAACTGCCCCGGACCTGGAAGTCGCCCCGGCCCGCATCCGATACCGGCTGGCCAAAAGTGGCCTCGCACCAGCGAACCAAGTAGTGCTCAGCCTGCGGATACCAGACAAGGCCCAGGCGGTATATATCAGCCGTGCTACCCAGCACGGGTAACACGGCATCGGGCGCGGCGATCAGCCCGTATTGCTCGACGCAAAAGGGATACAGGTCAATCTGGGGCGCAAACCGGCGGTCCAGCACGAAGCCAAAGTCCACCTCGCCAGCCAGTAACTGGCGGTACACCTTGTCGGTGGCCTCCAGGGTGATGTCAATCTCGATACCGGGAAACTCCTTGCGCCGCTGCAATAGCCGGGGAAAGTGGGGCGAATGGATACAGCTCTCGGGCATGGCATAACGCACCAGCCCCTGCATGGACTCGTACTCCTGGTTCAACAACTCCATAAAGGCGGAGGACGACGCCAGATACTCCTCGGCAAAGCGGGCCAGCATGCGCGCGCCCGCCGTGGGGCTGATGCCATCCACGGTGCGAACAAAAAGCTGGGTACCCAGCCGCTCCTCCAGCTTGGCAATCTGCTGGCTGATGGCCCCCTGGGTAAGAGACGCCATGCGGGCGGCTTCGCTCATGCTGCCAGTACGCATGACAGCCAAAAACCCCCTGAACAGCTTGGGGTCCAGGCGCTCGAAGTCACTGGCTTTCCACATGGCTTTCTCCAATCGTGTGGGGATGGCCTTGGTCCTAGGCCCTACCCCTTACGGGCGATAGGCGCAACCCTCAGGAATGCCAAATTTGTCACAGTATTCACAGAAACCAGGGTTGCGCGCAAGCGTGCCCAGGGGTTTTTTACCTTCTTTGGAGGATGGATTCAGGGCAGGTAGCCGTTTTTGCTTGCGCAAGTCATCCACGCAGTCTTGGAAAAATTGAATACGCGGGTCAGGGTTGGCGGTTTTGCCATCACGTTCCACTGGAAACGAGAAATGCGACAGCACCAGGATGTCGCAGATCCAAATATCCGGGTTGCCATATTTGCCCGCAGGCACCTCCATCTTGTAGCGCCCGCCCCAGCCGGTTTCACGCAAATCTGCGGCTACGGGGGTCTTGTCGGCTACAAAGCCGCCAAAGTTCATCAAAAACATCTGGTACGCCTCCAGCCCGGAGAACACCAGCAGCACAGGCTGCGACTGGCGAATTTGCCGGGCGGTGTATTCGTGGCCCTTCACGCACTGGGTATGGAACTCGGATTGCTGGATGCCATATTTTTCCTCACTCCAACCCGGAGTGGCGCAAGCCACCATGTCGTGCATTGAGACATCTTCCCCGGGCACCAAGCCCGCAGCGCTAAACATCGCGGCAGCATTCTTGAAATAGCTGCTGCCCGCCGTGGCCTGCACTTTGATGGTCTGACCCACGGTGCTAGCCTTGGTCATGGTCCCGGCGACGGGCTGGTTGGCTGCAAACGGTAGGGTTTTCTTATCCACTGAAGGAACGCCGACCATAAAGTTCTCCTCTTTACTCCAGCTATGCTGGGTGGCCGGTGTGGTGCCATCGGCCAGGCGCAGTTGCAATTGCGCTTTGCGATCGCTTTGGCGGCGGCTGGTGGCGTTAGGGCTCGAAGCAAGGGGGATGGGCAGCACCTCTCCCGGCTGGTCGGCATACATCACCGTGCTTGTATTCCACAAGCGGGGCACGTCGCTCCAGTCCGTGCGGAACTCGCTGGCATCCAGGTGCACATAACGGTGGTGCAGGGCATAGGCCTCTATGTCTTCAAAATGGGGGTACACCGCCCGTGGCCCCTCGAACGAGCGCAGTCCACCCTTATCGTTCTGCATTGGCAGCGTGAAAAATCCTGTCAGGTTCGGGTTGATGCCGACCTGCATCACCGGGGCCTTGCGGCAGCCGTGCAACATGGCCGGTGTGGGCTGATCGAACGACGCTACCTTCAGATCCGTTGGCGTACCGGCAGCGCGCAGCGCACCCGCCGAACAGCGCACGAAAGGGCCAAAGTTTTGCGGCTCCACCCAGTGGGACTTGCAATCTCGGCACTGCATCACCTCGTCAACCAACTGGACTTCTTCAGGATCGGACATGTTCAGCTCCAGGCCGGTTGGTACCAGCAAAAATTGAAAAACCGCACGGTCTGCGCAGGAGCCCGTTTGAGCCCGGCTTTCAGCCAGTGCTTGGCTGCCAGGCGCACATAAAGCTGCGGCGGCATGTTGGGATTCCACTGTGTACCGCTGCACTGCCAGACATCGTTGCGCGTGGCACGGAAATAACTGGCGAAGATGTGGCCTTTGCGTACCAGACGCAGCGTGCCCTTGGCTGGTACACCCGCCTTGGGCACCGGGCCTACGTCACCGCCGTAACGGTTGTAGAGGTTGTCGGAGCGCGCCGCAGGGCCCAGGGCCAGTTGCCCGTCTGGCGACATCCAGGGTTCGTCCAGGGTGCGGGTGAGGGTGTAGGAGCGGTTCCAGCCGATGCGGTATCCGTCGGCTTCGTCGCACTCGGCGCTCACGTAGGGGGGTGTGCCGTGCACATCAAACACCAGGCTGGTGTCCAGGTGGGTCAGCTTGGTACGGTCCAGCACGGCCGGGCCCCGCGGCGGGTCGATGGTGATGACCGCCAGCTCCAAGGTGCTGCCCAGGGCTGGGGCGCTGGCAACAAAGTCCACCTGCACATCAAAGTCGCCCTGCACCGGCTGGCGCAGCACTGCCCCGCCCCCGGAATACTGCTGCCCTGCTTCCATCTCGATGCACAGTCCGTCTGGCGCCAGTGACACAAAGGATTCGCGGCGCAGGTTGGAGTAGCCCAGGGCCCAGCGCGCATGCACTTCGGCGGCCTGGGCCGGATCAAAAGACTCGCACAGCACCCGTGCCGGGTTAGGCCAGGGGCTGTCAGCCCCATGCTGGGCGGTACAGCGGGCCACGACCACCGGCGCGCCAGTCACCGGCACGTCCAGCAGCCACAGATAAAGCGTTTCGTCGAGCGCCTCGGCGGGGCGGGTGGGCCAGGCTTGCTTTGGGATATCGCGCGTAGGGGCAACAGTGTGCACATAGAGCTGCACCGGGCTGTGTAAGGAAAACTTGCTGTACTGGCTGGCGTTCACCACCAGCGTGGGGGCAAACGCCAACGCGGCGCCCAAAAGCAGCGCATCCAGTTCCTTCAGTGCCGCGTCTGCCACTGGAGCACTGTCCGCCGGAATCACCAGCATCAGAGGACAAGCAGCACCGAACAGATAAATAAACCCATCCAGCCGGTGCCGTACTCCGGAGCTTGGCTCGATCCACCACACCCCGTCATTCAGAGCGATATGGCAAGCCAGACCATCTGCCCCCATGGCTAAGGCCGACCACCAAGCGTCCCAGCTGCCCTTCTGGCCCGGCCCGTGCGCCACATCGCCCCCTAAAGCAAACAGCGGAATCGATTTCATGGAGTGTGCCTTTCCAACCCGCTGGCAAGCGACGAGTTGCATTGCATTGTGGGATCGAACCAGCGGCGAGTCCGGCGATTTTTGGTAATACCGGGCATCACGACCAGCCGCGCCACTAATGGGGGCCAACAAGCACCATCGCTTGCCACCGCGACAGGTGTGGCCGACAGTTGGCTCGAATGTAAAGATGCAGGAGCTCGCCATGCCCGATTGCGCTACCCTTGAACCCACACTGGCCCACCCCGCTTTTGTGGAACGACGCAAAACCAACCCAACCAACAATGATCTGCGCTGCTTGTTATCAGCTTTTGACGCGCTGGCGAATGGGCTGGCCGTGGTCACGGCAGGCGGCAAGGTGTTGTATGCCAACCGGGTCGCCCGCCAGACCTTTGCCGACCTGGGATGGACCCACAGCAGCGGCAACCTGCGCCAGATTCCGCCACACCACCCCCCCGTGTGGGATGAGGCATTGCGCGCAACCTGCTCCCGCCATGTCCACCAGATTGTGGACATTGGCATACGGAGCCGCGACCAAGGCGAGCTGTATGCCGCACTGACCCCGCTGGCCGTCGGCCCGGACGACTGCGCCCTGGTCACCCTGGGCCGCAGCGCCCTGTGTGGCGCGCTTGAGTTACAAATGTTCGCCATGCTGCACCGCCTGAGCAACTCTGAAAGCCAGGTGCTGCGCCATGTCTGCCACGGACACCGACCTTCGGCCATCGCCGAATTGCAGGGCACGGCGTTATCCACTGTACTGACCCACTTGAGCGCCATCCGCTCTAAAACAGACTGCACAAGCGTGCAAGACCTGCTGCGTAAAGTCGCCCGCTTGCCTCCTATTCGTCCACTGATGGTGGCGGGCTAAACCCACATACAGCGTCCGCTAACCGGCGCAACACGGGATAATCGGCATCTTTCAGACCCGATTGCCCCCATGAGTGCCACCTGGACCCCCGACGAACTGACCGCCCCCACCTCTCCAGCGGCCCCCGATTTCAAGATCGAACGCGAAACCCATAAGCTGGAAAAACGCCTGTGCCGCGAAATGGGCAAGGCCATCGTGGACTACAACATGGTGGAAGAAGGCGACAAGGTGATGGTGTGCGTGAGCGGCGGCAAGGACAGCTACGCCATGCTGGACATTTTGCTCAAGCTCAAGGCGCGTGCGCCCATCCACTTTGACATCATCGCTGTCAACCTCGACCAGAAGCAGCCCGGTTTCCCCGCCGACGTGCTGCCCACCTACCTCACCGCCCTGGGCGTGCCCTTCCACATCGAAAACCAGGACACCTACAGCATCGTCAAGCGCGTGATCCCCGAGGGCAAGACCACCTGCGGCCTGTGCAGCCGCCTGCGCCGGGGCATTCTGTACCGCGTGGCCGACGAGCTGGGCGCGACCAAGATCGCCCTGGGCCACCACCGCGACGACATGCTGCAGACCTTCTTTTTGAACATGTTCTTTGGCGGCAAGCTCAAGGGCATGCCACCCAAGCTGGTCAGCGACGACGGCAAACACATCGTCATCCGCCCGCTGGCCTATGTGACCGAGAAAGACCTGACCCGCTGGGCCGCGCACAAGCAGTTCCCCATCATCCCCTGCACCCTGTGCGGCAGCCAGGAGAACCTGCAACGCAAGCAAATCGCCCAGATGCTGCAAGAGTGGGAAAAGAAGCACCCAGGCCGCATCGAGAGCATGTTCAGCGCGCTGCAAAACGTGGTGCCCTCGCACCTGATGGACCGCAGCCGCTACGACTTCGAGGGGCTGCAAACCACCGGCGTGCCCAGCGATGACGGCGACCAGGCCTTTGATGCGCCCAGCTTCCCGCCCGCAGGTTTGCCCGGTCTGCAGGTAGTGCACCTATGACCGCCTGGCGCGCCGTCCTCCTCGGCATGGCCATGCTGCTGGGCGGCTGCGCCACCGTCACCCGGGTGGACAGCGACGTGCAAAGCTTCGCCAGCTGGACCAGCGCCGTACCCCGCCCCCTGGCCTTCCGTTTCGAGCGCCTGCCCTCCCAGCAGACCGATGCCGAACAGCAAACTGCGGTCGAACAACTGGCCCTGCCCTCCCTGGCCCAGGCCGGGCTGGTACAGGATGTGCCCAACGCCCGCTTCAGCCTGCAGATCAGCACCCAAATGGTGACTGAAAGCACCTGGAGCCATCCTTATGGTCCCTGGGGACCACGCGGCCCCTGGCTGGCCGGTGGCAGGGGCCGCCCCTTCATGGCACCGATGTTTCCGATGCCGCCCATGGAAGTGCGCAGCTACCAGCGCCTGCTCAGCCTGGTGCTGCGTGATCTTGGCACCGGCCAGGTGGTCTACGAGACCCAGGCCCGCATGGACAGCCGCTGGCCCATCGGCCACGACCTCCTGCCCGCCATGGTCACGGCGGCGCTGCACGGTTTCCCCAACCCACCCCAGGGCCTGCAGCGCATCACCGTCGATATCGCCCCCGCCACCCCGTGAAAGCAACCTGATGGAAGCCACCCGCATCATCGCCATCCGCCACGGCGAAACCGCCTGGAACGTCGACACCCGCATCCAGGGCCAGCTCGACATCCCCCTCAACGACACGGGCCGCTGGCAGGCCCACCAATTGGCGCTGGCGCTGGCCGGGGAGCCCATCACCGCCGTCTACGCCAGCGACCTGTGGCGCGCCTATGACACCGCGCTGTCGGTGGCCGGGGCAGTGGGCTTGAACATCACCACCGACGAGGGTCTGCGCGAACGCGGCTTTGGCAGCTTCCAGGGCCGCACCTTTGCCGACATCGAAGCCGAGCTGCCCGAGCAAGCCCTGCGCTGGCGCAAGCGCGACCCCGACTTTGCCCCCGAAGGCGGCGAAAGCCTGAACGACTTCCGCGACCGCGTGCTGGCCTGCGTCAACACCCTGGCCGCCCAACACCCCGGCGAGTTGATCACCGTAGTCGCCCACGGCGGCGTGATGGACGTGCTGTACCGCGCCGCCACCGGCCAGGGCCTGCAAGCCCCCCGTACCTGGGACCTGGGCAACGCCGCCATCAACCGCCTGCTGTGGACGCCCGAGGGCTTCACCCTGGTCGGCTGGGCCGATACCTTCCATCTGGAACAGCAGGGTGCGCTGGACGAGAATTCGGCTTAAATAGTCACACCCCCAGGCTACAGCGCAAGCGCTTTTCGCCAACCCCCTTGCAGGGGGCGCATCCTGTGGCCTGGCAAAGCCAGTTCCACGGATGCCCTGGACAGCGTGCGTTATGGCTGATGCGTGGAAGCGAAGAAATTACAACGCGGTGTAATATTTTTTATAGCTGCTTGCGCCCATTCCATAAGTGCTGGGGCCCGATTTAATCCACAGAAAACAACCCACCCTCGGTCTGCGGTGGTGTCACACCCAGATGCCGGTAGGCGGCCAGGGTGGCGATGCGGCCGCGGTTGGTGCGCTGCAAAAAGCCCTGCTGGATCAGGTAGGGCTCGATCACATCCTCAATCGTGTCGCGCTCTTCGCCGATGCTGGCGGCGATGTTGTCCAGGCCGACCGGGCCGCCGTCGAAGCGGTGGATCACGGCTTCCAGCAGTTTGCGGTCCATCAGGTCGAAGCCCTGCGGGTCCACGTCCAGCATGGCCAGGGCGCGGTTGGCGATGTCCAGGGTGATGGTGCCGTTGCCCTTGACGTCGGCGTAGTCGCGCACCCGGCGCAGCAGGCGGTTGGCGATGCGCGGCGTGCCGCGGGAGCGGCGGGCGATCTCGAAGCCGCCGTCGGCGTCCATGGGCGCATTCAGCAACCCGGCACTGCGCTTGACGATGCGGGCCAACTCCTCGGGCGTGTAGAACTCCAGCCGCGCCACGATGCCAAAACGGTCGCGTAGCGGGTTGGTCAGCATGCCCGCGCGGGTGGTGGCCCCCACCAGGGTGAAGGGCTGCAGATCAAGCTTGATGCTGCGCGCTGCGGGGCCTTCGCCGATCATGATGTCGATCTGGTAGTCCTCCAGCGCGGGGTACAAAATTTCTTCCACCACCGGGCTCAAGCGGTGGATTTCGTCGATGAAGAGAACGTCGTTCTTTTCCAGGTTGGTCAGCAGAGCAGCCAGATCCTTGGGCTTTTCGAGTACCGGGCCGCTGGTCTGGCGCAGGTTCACGCCCAGCTCGTGGGCAATGATGTGGCTCAGCGTCGTCTTGCCCAGGCCGGGCGGGCCGAACAGCAGCACGTGGTCGAGTGCCTCGCCGCGCTTGGTGGCTGCACCGATGAAGATCTCCAGCTGCTCGCGGGCCTTGGTCTGGCCCACGTAGTCGTCGAACAGCTTGGGGCGCAGGGCGCGTTCGATCGCCTCCTCTTGCGGCGAGGTGGGGGCGGCGGAGACCATGCGCTTCGGGGGCGGCGCGGCAAAATCATCAGTCTGGATGGACACGGGCAGGCAGTCAGGAAAAGGGGTTGGCCACTATAGCGCCTGGGCCTGCCTGCGTTAAAAATGCGCCCCGCTTATGGCTATAGTCCATGTAACACTTTTAGCCCCCGCCAGGACCCCGCCATGACGCACCGTACGCACACTGTTTCCTCCCGCTGGGCGCTGGCCCTGCTGCTCTGCGCGGGCGGTGCGCTGGCGAACGACGCGCCTGCCGAGAAGCCCAAGGCCGCCAGCAAGATCGCCCTGCCCGCCAAACCGGCACCGGAAGACCCTGGCAGCAAGGAATCCATGGCCCAGCAGGTGCGCGAAGCGGTCGACAAGGTCAATGCTGGTGACGGCAAAAAGCCCAGCAAGTCCAAGGGCAAGGCCGCCCCCACTTCCACGCCGGGCATCACCATCACCATCGAGGCCGAGCCCAAAAAGGCCCGCGCCGCCAAACCACCCGGCACGCCCGCCGCGCCGCCCGACATCGCGGCGGCCCGCGCCAAAGCCCATGGCCTGGCCAACCCTGCCGACAGCAAATCCGCCACCCGCGCCGCCGCCCTGCAGTCGGTGGCCCCCGGCGCAGCCGCCACCGCACTAGCGCCGCCTCTGAAAAGCGCCGATGTGCCATGGAGCTACGCAGGCAATACCGGCCCGCAGGCCTGGGCCAGGCTCAGCCCCGACTTCAACCTGTGCGCCCAGGGCACGCGCCAGTCGCCGATTGCGATTGACGAGACCAACACCTTGCAGGGCCCGGCCGAGCCGCTGCAGATCCGCTACCAACCCAGCAGCGCCATGGTGCTGAACAACGGGCGCACCATCCAGGTCGATGTGGTGGGCGACAACACCCTGACGGTGCGCGGCGCCAGCTACAAGCTGTACCAGATCGTGTTCCACCACCCCAGCGAAGAGCGCGTCAACGGACGCACATTTGCCATGGTGGCGCACCTGGTGCACCGCGATGCAGACGGCCAACTGGCGGTGATTGCCGTGCTGCTCGACCCCGGCCAGGCCAACATTCTCATTAACAAGATCTGGACCTACATGCCGCTGGACGTGGGCGACCGGGTGCGCATGCCCGCCGGTCTGCTGGACTTGAACGAGCTGCTGCCGCAAGACCAGCGCTACTACCAGTTCATGGGTTCGCTGACCACGCCGCCTTGCTCCGAGGGGGTGCTGTGGATGGTGCTGAAGCAGCCGGTGCAGATCAGCCCCGAGCAGTTGCGCCTGTTTGGCCAGCTGTACCCGGCCAATGCCCGGCCCGTGCAGCCGCTGAATGGCCGCGTGGTGCGGGATGCGCAGTAGGTATTTTTAGCACCAAATCAGCCTCTAGCGCTTATTCCACAAGCGCAAGCAGCTATCAAAAAGATACTATTTTCCTAGCGCCTTCAGCGCCAGCTTGATGCCTTCGCTCACGCCCACACCGGCGGGCAGGGCTTTCAGCGCCAGGGCGGCTTCCTTGTCGCTGTAGCCTAGGGCGACCAGGGCCTGCAGGATGTCTACCTGGGCATCGCTGGTAACACCCGCGCGGATGCCGATGTCGGGGCCCAGCTTGCCTTTGAGCTCCAGCAGCAGGCGTTCGGCAGTTTTGGGGCCAATGCCGGGCACCTTCTTGAGCCGCCCCACCTCTTGCAGCGTGATGGCCTGGGCCAGGTCGTCCACGCCCATGCCCGACAGCACGCTCAAGGCGGTGCGCGGCCCCACGCCGCTGATCTTGATGAGCTGGCGAAAGGCATCGCGCTCGCCCGGCGTGGCAAATCCGTACAGGATTTGCGCGTCTTCGCGCACTACAAAGTGGGTCAGCAGCGTGACCTGCTCGCCCAGGCCCGGCAGGTTGTAGAAGGTGCTCATCGGCACATCCACGTCGTAACCCACGCCGTGGCAGTCGATCAGCACCTGGGGCGGGTTTTTGGCGGCCAGCAGGCCTTGGAGTCGTCCGATCATGGAAATCCTGGAGAGAAAACGCCATTGTCCATGACGGCGCATTCCGCCATTCGATCGAAATTTGCGCGAATCCAGCTACTAGATTTGCTTCCATTTTGTTACATACATTGCATTCTGCGCGAATGTGTAACCGGATTGACCCCCTACCATGGACTTCTTTCATGAAGGGAACCCCCATGGCTCTACAAACCCCGTTTTTTGGCAAGCGTGAACCCGAGGCGTTTGGCGTGCGCAACAACCTGGCCCAGGCACAGTCCCTGACCCCACGGCCCCAGCCCCAGGCCACACCCGCGGTGGCCGAGACCGTCGACATTCCGGTCGAGGCGGCAGCCGCCCAGCCTCCGGCCAAGGCCACCGGCAGCACCTTGACGGTGGGCCCCAACATCAAGCTCAAGGGCGTAGAAATTACCGATTGCGACACCCTGGTGGTCGAAGGCACGGTCGAAGCCACCATGGATTCGCGCCTGATGCAGATCACCGCCGCCGGGGCTTTCAAGGGCTCGGCCGACATCGACATTGCCGAAATCCACGGGGCCTTTGACGGCGAGCTCACCGTGCGCGACAAGCTGGTGATCTACGCCACGGGCCGCGTCACCGGCAAGGTGCGCTACGGCAAGCTGGTCATCGAAGAAGGCGGCCAGTTGTCGGGCGAAGTCGCCTTTGGCACGGCCAAGACCGCACCGGTCAAAACCCCGCTGCAGGCCATCGCCGCCTGATAAGCATCAGCGCCCCACCGTCTCCAGCCAGGCATCCAGCTCCTGCGCCAGGGCATCGGTGGCGGCTGCCAGCGCCCGCACACCGCCGGGCGCGTCGGCGCTGGGGGCCGGGCGCTGCACACTGAAAGAGCGCTGGGCCAGCAGGCTGTCGCCCAGCAGCGTGCTCTCTACCAGCGTAGCGCGCAGCCGCACCAGGCCGGTGCTGGCGGCGGGCGACTGGAACACCTGAGTAAATTCCTGCAACTCCAGCCGCAGCAGCCGGGGGGCCGGCCCGGTGGTGCGCGCCAGCGCGGCGCTGTCGCTGGCACCCAGCACCGCCCGGCGCTGGCCCAGCACATCGCGCAGGCGCTGGCCCACCAGTTGCGCGGGCGGCACGCTCCAGCGGGCCTGGGTGTAGGGGCGCAGTTGCTGGGCATCGGCATAGCCCAGGCGGTACAAAACCGCGGTGCCGCCGTCGGCCAGGCCGGGTGCGTCCACATCGGCCAGCGCCAGGGGTGGCAAGTTGCCGGTAGCCACCACCGTGGTGCCGGGGCCGAAGTCGTACTGCACCGCGCGCAGCGGTTTGTCGGGCAGGGCCGAGCAGGCTCCCAAGGCCAGAAATACCAAGCCAAATAGGCACTTGGCGCTTATTCCATAAGCACGAGCAGCTCTTTTATCCATAGCAAATCCTAAAAACGTGTTCATGGTTGCGCCGCCGGGACCACAAAGCCTGCCTCGCCGGGGCCGGGCACGGCGGCACCGCCGCCAAAGATCAGCGACTGCGGCTGCTCGCTGATGCCGTTAACAGTGCGGCCCAGTTGCCGCGCCGCGCGGGATGTGTCGTCGGCCACCCGGTTGATGCGCGGCAGGGTGGCGCTGCCAAAGGTGTCGGCCGCGTGCGACAGCGCACCCGCGCCGTCGGCCAGCCGGTCCATCACGCCGCCTTGTGCGTTCAGCCGCTCCGCCGTCTGGCCGATGGCGGCGAGGCTGCCGTTGGCGGTGGCGGCGGCGGTTTGCAGTGCGCGCAGGGTGCGCTGGGTGTCGTCGGCAATGGCCGGGATGCGGGCCAGCGCCGGGTCGAGGCGCTGGGTCACGGTCTGCTCCAGCCGGGCGCTGAGCGCGGCCAAACTGGTGGTGGCCTGGTCGGTGCTGGCCAGTACGCCGGTGACGCGCTTTTGGTTCTCGTCGCTGAGCAACTGGTTCAGGCGCAGCGTGGCTTCGTCTACCTGCTCCAGGATGCGCGGCACCTGCTGGGTCAGCTTGCCGAGCTGCGAGGTCTCCAGCGGCAGGCGTGGCACGCCGCTGCGTCCTGGGGGAATGCGCGCCTGCGGCTGGCCCGCGTCGTCAATCTGCACAAAGGCCAGGCCGGTGATGCCCTGGTAGCTCAGGGTGGCAAAAGCGGTGGGCGACAGCGGCGTGGTGTCGTCCACCGCGATCTGGATCAGCACATTGCCTGCCACGTCGGGGTCGAAACCGATGTGGGTCACCTTGCCCACGGCCACGCCCTTGTAGCGTACGGCGGCCTGGGGCTGCAAGCCGGTGACCGCGTCTGCCGACGACAGCTCGTACGGGTGGCTGCTGCCGGTATCGCGCGTAAGCCACACCGCCAGCGCCACCAGCAGCGCGGTAATGGCCAGCACAAACGCGCCCGCCGCCAGCGCGTGGGATTTATTTTCCATGGGGGAGATCTCCTTGGGGAATGGGAACAGCGGGCAGCGGAGCCAAGGCACGCCGCCCGCGTTCGCCCAGAAAAAAGTGTTCGATAAACGGGTGCGGGAAGGCCACCACTTCGGCGGGCGGGCCGGTGACCAGCACCTTTTTTTCGGCCAGCACGGCCACCCGGGTGCTGAGGGCAAACAAGGTATCCAGGTCGTGCGTCACCATCACCACCGTCAGGCCCAGGCCCTGGTGCAGAGAGCGCAGCAGGGTGACGAAGTCGTCGGCACCGTTCGGGTCCAGCCCGGCGGTGGGCTCGTCCAGCAGCAAAAGCGGCGGGTCCATCACCAGGGCGCGGGCCAGCGCCACGCGCTTGACCATGCCGCCCGACAGGTCGGCGGGCATTTTGTCGGCATCGGCGGCGCGCAGGCCCACCATTTGCAGCTTGACCAGGGCCGCGTCGCGCACCAGTGCCTCGGGCAGGGTGCGCAGCTCGCGCAGCGGAAAGGCAATGTTTTCCAGCACGGTAAAGGCGGAAAACAGCGCCCCTTGCTGGAACAGCATGCCGACCCGGCTGGCGGCCCCGGCGCGGCTGAGCTCCGCTGCGGGTTGCCCCAGCACCGTGACCTGGCCCTGGGCGGGCTGCTCCAGCCCCAGCATCTGGCGCAGCAGCACGGTTTTGCCGGTGCCCGAGCCGCCCACCAGCGCCACAATTTCGCCGCGCTGCACCGTCAGCGCCAGGTCCTGGTGGATGACGACCCGGCTTTTGCCGCTGCCAAACGCCGTTTGCAGGCCCTGGATGTCGATGAGGGTGTCTGCGTCCATGTCAGACCCCCACGTTCTTGAAAATGATGGCAAACAGCGCGTCGACCAAAATCACCACCGTGATCGAGCTCACCACCGAGGTAGTGGTGCCCTGCCCCAGGCTTTGGGTGTTGGGCTTGACGCGCAGGCCGCAGTGGCAGCCCACCAGCGCAATCAGCACGCCAAACACGGCCGACTTGAACACCGCCAGCCCCAGGTTGGCCACGCCCACCGCGCCAGGCAGCGCCTGCAAAAAGAAGGCAGGCGTGATGCCCAGCGCCAGGTCGGCCGCCAGCATGCCCCCGGCCAGCGCGGTCAGCGTGGTCCACACGCTGATCAGCGGCATGGCAATGGCCAGCGCAATCGCGCGCGGCATCACCAGCCGGTAGCCCAGCGGGATGCCCATCACCCGCATGGCATCCAGCTCTTCGGTGACGCGCATCACGCCGATCTGCGCGGTGATGGCCGAGCCGGAGCGCCCGGCAATCAAAATGGCGGCCAGCATCGGCCCCAGCTCGCGCACCACCGACATGCCCAAAATATTGACGATGAACGACTCGGCCCCAAACTGGCGCAACTGCTGGGATGTGAGGTAAGCCAGCACCACGCCAATCAAAAACCCCACCAGCGCGGTGATCGGCAAGGCCATGGTGCCCATCTGGTACAGGTGGCCCGAAATGTCCCGCCACGGCCCGTCCTGCGGGCGGCGCGCCAGGCGCAGCAGGTCCAGCGCCAACTGGCCCACCATGCGCAACAGCACCAACCCCTGCGCCAGGCCGGCCAGCACCCACACGCCCAGCGCGTCAAAGTGCTGCGCCCAGGTGCTGGCGCGCACCGGGGGCGGGGCCGTGGAGAAGCCCGCCACCCGCTCCAGCAGGCTGCGCTGTTCGGGCAGCAGGTCGATCTGCGCGGGCCATTGGCGGCCCCAGTGGTTCCATAGGAGCTGCGCGCCCACGTGGTCCAGCCGCTCCACGCCCGCCAAGTCCCAGTGCGCCGTGGGCGGCAGCGCCTGCAAGGCGGCGGTGGCCGCCTGCCACTGCGCAGGCACGGCCAGGTCGGCGGCGGCCCAGCGGCCCGCCAGCCGTGCGGTCGGGCCAGGGGGGATGTGGGGGGCGGAATCGGCATGCATAGTTCTGCCCATGCTACCAACGGACGTGCCCCAACCAGGTAGGACAAGCGGCTGAGAACAGGTTCCCAAAGCGGAGCACAGGCGACAATAGACCCATGATTCTTCGCCACACCTTTTCGCCCCCCAACAACACCCGGCTAGACCACCTGTGTGGCCCCATGGACAGCCACCTGCGCACCATAGAGGCGGCGCTGCAAATCACCATCGCCCACCGCCACGAGCAGTTCAAGATCGACGGCCCCAAGCCCAAGGCCCAGCAGGCACTGGAGCTGCTGCAAGCCCTGTACGAGCAGGCGGCCCGCCCGATCCGCCCGGACACCGTGCAGCTGATGCTGGCCACCGACACCAGCGAAGGGGTTGAAGGCCAGTCGCTGCAAACCCGGCGCGCCGACCTGCGGGCCCGCACGCCCAACCAAGCCACCTACCTGGAAAACATCGCCCAGCACGACATCACCTTCGGCATAGGCCCTGCGGGCACCGGCAAAACCTACCTGGCCGTGGCCTGCGCGGTGGACGCGCTGGAGCGCAGCGCGGTGCAGCGCATCGTGCTGACCCGCCCGGCGGTGGAGGCCGGGGAGCGACTGGGCTTCTTGCCTGGCGACCTGAACCAGAAGATCGACCCGTACCTGCGCCCGCTGTACGACGCGCTGTACGAGCTGATGGGGGCGGAGAAGGTGCAAAAAGCCTTCGAGCGCAACGCCCTGGAAGTGGCCCCGCTGGCCTTCATGCGCGGGCGCACGCTGAACAACGCCTTTGTGATCCTGGACGAGGCGCAAAACACCACGCCCGAGCAGATGAAGATGTTTTTGACCCGCATCGGCTTTGGGGCCAAGGCGGTGGTGACCGGCGATGTCAGCCAGATCGACCTGCCCAAGACGCAGACCAGCGGCCTGATCGATGCCGAACAGGTGCTGCGCCGCACCCAGGGCATTGCCATCTGCCGCTTTACCAGTGCCGACGTGGTGCGGCATCCGCTGGTGGCCCGCATCGTGGATGCCTACGACACCCGGGGCAAATCCGACAGCCTGCCGCGCAAACGCGCCAACTCCTAAAAAGATAGCTGCTCACGCCCTTGGAATAAGCGCTAGAAGCCAAAAACATGCTTAAAAATTTGCAACTCTCCCTGCAATTCGGCGCATTTGACAACGGGGCCGACGCAGCAGCCCACCGCGCCGCCCTGCCACGCCACAGTGTCAACCGCTGGATCCGCCATGCGTTACAGAAAGACGGCGAAATCACGGTGCGCATTGTCGACACCGCAGAAGGCCAGGCCCTCAACCGTGGCTACCGCCAGAAGGACTACGCCACCAATGTGCTTACCTTTGATTACACCCAAGAGCCCATCGTTACCGCCGACCTGGTGCTCTGCGCCCCGGTGGTGGCTCGTGAAGCCACCGAGAACGGTAAAACTCTGCAAGCGCACTATGCCCATCTGCTAGTACACGGTACCCTGCATGCCCAGGGCTACGACCACGAAACCGGTGCAGCCGATGCCGAGGCCATGGAAGCCCTGGAAACCCAGATTCTGGCCGGCCTGGGCATAGCCAACCCCTATGCGGACTAAGTTAGAGCAAGTTGGAGAACCCATGCGATACCTTCTACTATCTACCCTCGCGTTGGCCTTGTGCTGCGGCACAGTCGGTGCCCAAAGCCTGGATGCCGCCCGCGCAGGCACGCTCAAAACCGTGCAGGGCACGGTCACCGTCACCAACGCCCAGGGCCCGCGCCAGGTCCATCCCGGCGACCCGGTGGTCGAAGCCGACAAGCTGCTCACCGGTGCCGACAGCGCGGCCAGCGTGGTCATGCGCGACGGCAGCACCCTGGTGATCGGCCCCAACAGCCAGCTCGACATCACCAGCTTTGCCTTTAACGGCACCACGCAAAAGGGCAATATGCTGCTGAGCCTGCTGCGCGGCAGCCTGCGCATGGTCACCGGCCTGGTCGGCAAGGGCAACCCCGATGCCGTCAAGATCACCACGCCCACCTCGGTGATTGGCGTGCTGGGTACCGACTTCATCGTCCTGGCCAAAGCAGGCAAAACTTGATGGGGCCCGCTCTTGTTGCCATGGGCGTGGCGGTGATGGGCTTGTTGGCAGGCCGGACCATTCCGCCCAGCGCGGAAGTGCTGCTGCTGCCCCAGGCGGATGGCTCGCCGTCATCGGTGGTGGTGGTGTCGGGGCCCGAGCTGCAGACCCTGGCCGCCCCGTTCCAGCGTGCCACCGCCGTAGCCGCCCGAAAACCCACCCAAGACAAGCTGGACCCGGTGTTCGTGTACAACGCCTACCCGGCGCTCTTCACAGCCATGCCCCCAGCGCCCCAGCATTTCACCGTGTACTTTGAACCTGGCGGCACCGAACTCACCGCCGAGTCGCAGGCCGCGCTGGCCAAAGTCATCACCGCGGCCCACGAGCGCGCAGGCGCAGACATCCTGGTGATCGGCCACACCGATGCCCAGGGCAACGAGGGCGAGAACGATGCCCTGTCGCTCCAACGCGCCCAGCAGGTCCGCGAAATGCTGCTGCGCGCCCCCCAGGCGGTGCACGCCGATCTGATCGAAGCCCGGGGCCGCGGCAAGCGCGAACTGGCCATACCCACCGCCGACGGTGTCGCTGAAGCCCGCAACCGCCGGGTGGAAATCATCCTGCGCTAAATCCGGCTAAAGCTGGAGGGGAATGGTCACCGGGCCGTCGTTGACCAGGTGCACCTGCATGTCGGCCCCAAACTGCCCGGTCTGCACCGGGCCGTGGGCGCGCCGGGCCTGGGCCACAAAGTAGTCGTACAAACGCCGTCCCTCCCCGGGTGGAGCTGCCCCGGTGAAACTGGGCCGGTTGCCGCCCGCCACATCGGCGGCCAGCGTGAACTGGCTCACCACCAGCAGGCCACCGGCCACGTCTTGCAGGCTCAGGTTCATCTTGCCCGCCGCATCGCTGAAGATACGCAGCTTCAATATCTTGGCCAGCAGCTTGTCGGCCTGCGCGTCGGTATCCCCGCGCTCGGCGCACAGCAGCACCAGCAGGCCCTGGGTGATGGCACCCACGGTTTCGTCGGCGACCACCACATGGGCTTCACGCACTCTTTGTAGAACAGCTTTCATCGGCAATCGGCTTTCGGCTAGCGGGGGCCAGACTCTACCCCGGCGAAGCACAGAGGCACAATGCGCCCCATGTGGAAAACCGTGCGGCACCCCGGTGCCTGGCTTGTGGCGTGGGGGCTGCTCGTGGCGCTGGGCAGCGTGGTGCTGGCCCGCCAGGAGCTGGTGCGTCTGCGGGAAGCTTTTGACACCGATGCGCGTATCGCCCACCGGCTGCTGAGCCAGCGCGCGGTGCAGCAAGACGCGGTACTGGCCACACTGGCCCTGCTGCAGCCTGCGGGCACGGCCGGGCCTTTGGCGCAGCCCGAGCAAAGGCTGTCGTCCGTCTACCCGCAGATTCTGGAAGTGCAGCGCCGTGGCCCGGGCCAGGCCTGGCCGGTAGACAACCCTGCCGCGCAAACCGCCTTGGCAGAAGCTGAGGCCGCTTCGCGCAAGGCCCGCCGGGTGGCGCTGGCCGCAGCGCACCTGGCCACGGGGCGCTACCGCCTGGTGTTGGCTGCCGACCCGCACAGCTACGCGCTGCAGATCGACGTGGCCGCCATGCTGCCCTGGAACGAATGGCCCATGCCGCGCGACACCTCGCCGGTGCGCCTCACGCTGGAGCAGGACGGCCAGGTCTTCGTGGTGCAGCCTGGTCGCATCGAGGAGGGTGGCTGGCGCTTCGAATTCCACAAGCACCTGGCCACCGACAGCCAGCCTTTCGACGTATTCGCCCTGCGCCAGGTCGGCTGGGGCGAGTTGCCTTGGGCCTGGATGCTGGCCTGGGCGCTGGCCATGGCCGTGCTGCTGGCAGCGTTGCAGACCGCGCTGACCCAGCGCGCCGCACGCCGCCGCGCCGAGGAATTGCTGCGCCTGGGCCAGGTGGCGCGGCTCAACACCCTGGGCGAACTGGCCGCCGGTATGGCCCATGAACTGAACCAGCCGCTAACTGCCGTGCTGGCCAACACCCAGGCCGCAGGTCGCCTGCTGGATGAAGACCCGCCCGAACTCGACACGGCCCGCCACGCCATGGCCCAGGCGGCAGAGCAGGCCCGGCGCGCGTCCACCGTGGTGGGGCGGCTGCGCCGCGCCGTAGAGCGGCCCGATCTGGCAGGCAAGCTCTCCCCCGTGAAGCTGCAGGACGCGGTGCACGAAGCCCTGTACCTGTTGGAGCCCGAAAACATCCGCCGCGGCATCGCCCCGACCGTGCAGGCCCCGGCGCAGGACGTGGTGGTACTGGCCGACCGCGTGGCGCTGGAGCAGATCGTGCACAACCTGGTGATGAACGCATTACAGGCGCTGGAGCAGGTGCCCGCAGGCCAACGGCGCTTGGCCCTCACGATCTCCACCGACGAGCGGCTCGGCAGCCTGACGGTGCAGGACAACGGCCCCGGCATCCCGCCCGATGCCCTGCCACGCATCTTCGAGCCGTTTTTCTCGACCCGCCCCGGCGGCCTGGGCCTGGGGCTGAACCTCTGCGAGAGCCTGGCGGGCACCATGGGCGGCAGCCTGGTGGCCAGCAACGTCACACCCCATGGCGCGGCGCTGCGCCTGTCCCTCCCCTTGTCGGCATGAACATCCCCCTGTCCCCGCTGGTCCACCTTATCGACGACGACGCGGCGGTGCGCGACAGCCTGGCGCTGCTGATCGGCACCGTGGGCCTGCGCGTGCAGACCTGGGCCGACCCGCAGGCCTTTCTGGCACAGTTTGACCGGCAGGGCATAGGTGCCATCGTGCTCGACGTGCGCATGCCGGGCATCAGCGGCCTGGCTGTGCTGGACACCCTGGTGGCGCAGGGAGTGGACCAGCCGGTCATCATGCTCACCGGCCACGGCACGGTGGAGATGTGCCGGCGCGCCTTCAAGGCCGGTGCCGCCGAATTCCTGGAAAAGCCGGTGGACGACGAGGCGCTGATCGAGGCGCTGCAGAACGCCGTGCGCCAGCACGTGCGATCCCGCGAACGCCACCAGGCCGACCGGCAGGCGCGCGAGCGCTATGCACAGCTGTCCGAGCGCGAACGCGAGGTGCTGGGCCTGATCGTCTCGGGCCTGACCAACAAGGAAATCGGCCGCGCGCTGGCCGTATCGCCGCGCACGGTGGAGACCCACCGCGCCAACCTGTTCGCCAAGCTGGAGGCCGAATCCCTGGCGCAACTGATCCGCAGCTACGCCGCGCTGGCGGATGCTGCTCCGTAGAACTACGGAGCAGCAGGCGTAGCCGTACGCATGGGCGAAACGGGCCGGTTTTTCTACAGTTCTCCCACGGTTGATAGAACCGCTTCACCCCGGAGAACCCCATGAAAAACACCACCAAAATCGCCGCCCTGATCCTCGCCTGCCTCGCTGGAGCCGCCAATGCCCAGGCCGTGCGCACCGAACGCAATATGTCACTCGACCTGGCCAACCAGATCGCCGCCTCCGCCGTGGCAACCTGCGCCGCCAACGGCTATGCCGTCTCGGCCACCGTGGTCGACCGCGCCGGTGGCGTACGCGCCGTGCAGCGTGCCGACAACGCCGGGCCCCACACCCTGGGTGCCAGCCAGCAAAAGGCCTTCACCTCGGCCTCCGCCAAGAACACCACCCTGGCCATCATGGAAATCGCCCAAAAGAACCCCAGCGCAGCCAACCTGGTGAACATTCCTGGCTACCTGCTGCTGGGCGGTGGCGTGCCGGTGAAGGTGGGCAATGAAGTGATCGGCGCAGTGGGCGTGGGCGGTGCCCCGGCGGGCAACCTCGACGAGCAGTGCGCGCTGGCTGCCATCGACCACGTCAAAGACTTACTCAAATAAGCCCTCAGCGCTTAACCCATATGCACAAGCTGCTACATATTTTGAGTTTTTCAGGGTTTTGCCTGCTGGCGAATGCCTGCCTGGCCCAGGTGGCCCCCAGCCCCGCGCAGGTCGCCGAGTACCGGGGCCTGCACGCGGCAGCCCAACGTGGCGACCTGGCCAAGGCCGAAAAGCTGATCGCGCAGAAGGTGGACCTGAACGCCCGCGACGCACAGGGCCGCACACCCATCCACGTCGCCACCTTCGCCCGGCAGTCGCCTGTGCTGCGGGAGCTGGCCCAGGCCGGTGCCGACCTGTCGCTGCTGGAAAACGACCGCTACGACGCGGTAACCATCGCCGCCGTGGCAGACGACGAAGCCACCCTGGCGACGCTGCTAGCCCTGGGTGCCAGCGCCCAGCTCACCACCAGCCGCTACGACGGCACAGCGCTGATCGCCGCGGCCCACCTGGGCCACGACGGTGTGGTGCGGCAACTGATTGCGGCGGGTGCGCCACTCGACCATGTGAACAACCTGCACTGGACGGCGGTGATCGAGTCCATCGTGCTGGGCGACGGCGGCCCGCGCCACCAGCGCACGCTGCGCGCGCTGGTGGATGCCGGTGCCAAGCTGCAACTCGCCGACCGCCAGGGCAACACACCGCTACAACTGGCGCGCACCCGGGGTTTTGGCGAGATGGTGGCGATGCTGGAAAAAGCCGGGGTCAGGCCCTGAAGCGTTACGCCAAGGTCACGCGGACGAACTTGCGCTTGCCGACCTGAACGACATAGGTTCCAGCATCCAGCCTCAGCCCCTTGTCGCTAATGACGCTCGAATCGACGCGCACGCCGCTGCCGTCGATCAGGCGGTTACCTTCCGACGTGGATGCCGCCAGGCCCGCCTGCTTCAGCAATTGCGCGATGCCCAGCGGCGCGCCGGTGAGGCTGACCTCGGCGATGTCGTCGGGCACGCCACCCTTGCTGCGGTTGTTGAAATCCTGCTCGGCAGCATCGGCTTCGGCCGCGCTGTGGAAGCGTGCGGTGATCTCCTTGGCCAGCGCGACCTTCGCGTCTTTGGGGTTGCGGCCAGCCTCGACCTCGGCCTTCAGCGCGGCAATCTCGGCCTCGGACTTGAACGACAACAGGGTGTACCAGCGCCACATCAGCACGTCGGAGATGCTCAATACCTTGGCAAACATGGTGTTGGGCGCTTCGCTGATGCCGATGTAGTTGTTTTTTGACTTGGACATCTTCTCCACGCCGTCCAGGCCCTCCAGCAGCGGCATGGTCAGGATGCACTGCGGTTCCTGGCCGTATTCGGACTGCAGGTGGCGGCCCATCAGCAGGTTGAACTTCTGGTCGGTGCCGCCCAGCTCCAGGTCGCTTTTCAAGGCCACCGAGTCATAGCCCTGCATCAGCGGGTACAAAAATTCATGCACCGCAATCGACTGGCCGCCGTGGAAGCGGTCGTGGAAGTCGTTGCGCTCCATCATGCGGGCGACGGTGTAGCGGCTGGCCAGCTGGATCATGCCGCGAGCGCCCAGCGGCTCGCTCCATTCGCTGTTGTAGCGGATCTCGGTCTTGCTGGGGTCCAGCACCAGGCTGGCCTGCTTGTAATAAGTTTCGGCGTTGTGCTTGATCTGCTCGGGCGTAAGCGGCGGGCGGGTGCTGTTGCGGCCCGACGGGTCGCCGATCAGGCTGGTGAAGTCGCCGATCAAAAAGATCACCGTGTGGCCCAGGTCCTGCAACTGGCGCATCTTGTTGAGCACCACGGTGTGGCCGATGTGGATGTCGGGCGCGGTCGGGTCCAGGCCCAGTTTGATGCGCAACGGCACGCCGGTGGCCTCGGAACGGGCCAGTTTTTTCAGCCAGTCTTCTTGTGGAATCAGCTCATCACAGCCGCGCAGCGACACCGCCAGGGCTTCACGCGCACGATCTGTTACAGGAAATGAGCCACTCGGCTTTACGTGTGCGGGTTGATTCATAAGGGTTTTTCAGTGCTTTATCGGTTGTGGCCCACGCGGGACACCGGTATACTCGCGGTCTCGCTGAGCCCCTGATTTTAGTGGCGCGTTGCCTGATAGGCCGCCCCCACACTGAACTTCCAGGCCGCACTTCCCGTGCCCCAGCACCCACATTCGTTAGGAACCCCCGTTTTGAACCACGGTCTTACAACCGTCAGCGAACGCCTGTCATCCCTGTTGCAACGCCACCCCAAGCGCATCACCGCGCTGGTGGCCGCCCTGTTGCTGGGCGGAGGCGGCGGCGCATTTGCCGTTGCGTCCCTCGCCCCCGATGCCGCTGACCTCCCCGTCCAACAGATTTCCGAGGCGGTGCAGCCGCTGGCCCTGCAAGAGCAGGCCAATGCGCTCGACAGCCACACTTTCAACCTGTTTCGTTCTGAGACCACCCGCTCCAGCGACACGGCCAAGTCCTTGCTGCAGCGCCTGGGCATTGACGATGCGCAAGCAGTAGCGTTCTTGCGCAGCGACACGCTGGCCAGCAAGGCCTTGCTGGGCAAAGCGGGCCGCATCGTCCACGCCGAAGCCAGCGACAACCACGCCCTGCTCAGCCTGAGCGTGCGCTGGAGCCCGTCCAACGACGGCGTTTTTGAGCGCATGGTGGTGGAGAAAACAGCGCAGGGCTTGCGCTCCCGCATCGAAACCGCCGACCTGCAAACTACCAGCCGCCTGGCCGGTGGCACGGTGCGCAGTTCGTTGTTTGCCGCCACCGACGAAGCGGGCATCCCCGACGCGGTGGCAACCCAGCTGGCCGACATCTTCGCCAGCGACATCGACTTTCACCGGGGCCTGCGCAAGGGCGACCGCTTCTCCGTGGTCTATGAAACCGCCGAGGCCGATGGCCAGGTGGTGCGCACCGGCAAGGTGCTGAGTGCAGAGTTCACCAACAACGGCAAGACCTACCAGGCCATGTGGTTTACCGAGCCCGGCAAAAAGGGCAACTACTACACGCTGGACGGCCAGAGCCTGCGCCGCTCGTTCCTGGCCTCGCCGGTGGAGTTTTCGCGCATCACCAGCGGTTTCAGCATGCGCATGCACCCCATTTTGAAAAACTGGCGTGCCCACCTGGGTGTGGACTACGCGGGAACCACTGGCACGCCGGTGCGCACCGTGGGCGACGGTGTGGTGGAGTTTGCCGGGGTGCAAAACGGCTACGGCAACGTCATCATCATCAAGCACCAGAACCAGAACGAAACGCTGTACGCCCACCTGAGCAAGATCGATGTGCGCGTAGGCCAGGCCGTGGGCCAGGGCGACCACATCGGCGCGGTAGGCTCCACCGGCTGGAGCACCGGGCCGCATCTGCATTTTGAGTTCCGCGTCAACGGCGTGCACCAGGACCCGCTGACCATTGCCCGCCTGAACGACAGCCAGCCCGTGTCTCCCACGGCCAAGGCCGCGTTCAACCAGCTGTCCAGCGTGATGCGCCAACAGCTGTCGGCCGCCACCTCGATCCAGCAAGCCAGCGCCGAGTAAACCGGTGGGCGAGCTGTTCATCGGCCTGATGTCCGGCACCTCGCTGGACGGCGTGGACGGCGTGCTGGTGGATTTTGCGGATGGCCGCATGCAGGTCCGGCAGTACGCCACCCTGCCCTTCCCGCCCGCACTCCAGGCCGAGCTGCTGGCGCTCAACACCCCTGGCGACCACGAACTGCACCGCGCGGCTCTGGCCGCCAATGGCCTGGTCGGCGTATACGCCCAAGTAGTACAGCAGTTGCTGGAGCGCAGCGGCACCCACGCCGCGCAGGTCCGGGCCGTCGGTGCCCATGGCCAGACCGTGCGGCACCGCCCCGGCGAGTTCGATGGCATTGGCTACACCCTGCAACTCAACCACCCGGCACTGCTGGCCGAACTGACCGGCATCACCGTAGTGGCCGACTTCCGCAGCCGCGACGTGGCCGCCGGTGGCCAGGGCGCGCCGCTGGTGCCCGCCTTCCACAGCCAGGTGTTTGGCCGCGCAGGCGAAGCCGTGGCGGTGCTGAACATCGGGGGCATCTCCAACCTCAGCCTGCTGGACGGGCAGATTCTGGGCTTCGATTGCGGCCCCGGCAACGCCCTGATGGACCACTGGTGCCAGCTCCACACCGGCCAGCCCTATGACGCAGACGGGGCCTGGGCCGCCAGCGGCACGGTGCACACGGCCCTGCTGGCCGCACTGCTGGACGAGCCCTATCTGGCCAAAGCCCCGCCCAAAAGCACAGGCCGCGACCTGTTCAATCCGCCCTGGCTGGCCAGCAAGCTCCAGGCCTTTGCCGGGCTGGACCCGGCCGACGTACAAGCCACATTGACCGAATTGACCGCTAGCGCAATATCCATAAGCGTGACAAGCTACGGAAAATATAGCAAATTGCTGATCGTGTGCGGTGGTGGTGCCTTGAATGGCTATTTGATGCAGCGCCTGCAAGCCCTGCTTCCCAGCGTGCAAGTGCAGTCCTCGGCTGCGCATGGCCTGCCGCCTTTGCAGGTAGAAGCGGCGGCCTTCGCCTGGCTGGCCCGCCAGACGGTGCAGGGCTTGCCGGGCAATCTGGCCAGTGTGACCGGTGCACGCGGCGAACGCGTGCTGGGTGCCATCTACCCGGCCTGAACATCAATGGTTGTCGGCGTGGGTAGTCCCGGTCTCCCGCGCATCGGGCGATAACTGCCAGAAGATCCAGGCCGAGGCCAGCGTCATCAGCCCCATGGTCGCAAACGTGGCGTGGAATGCATTCAGCGTCTGCGCAGCACCTGCCCCCTCAAAGTAGCCGGTAAAGCCCGCCAGCACGGCCCCAGCCGCAGCCACGCCCATGCTCATGGCCAGCATCTGCACCATCGACAGCAAACTGTTGCCGCTGCTGGTCAGTGGGCCGTCCAGGTCTTTCAGGGTGACGGTGTTCATGGCGGTGAACTGCATGGAGTTCACCGCACCAAAAATCGCCAATTGCACCAGCTTCAACCACACCGGCTGGTCCGGCGTGACCAGCGCGAAGCTGGCCATGGTCAGCCCCACCAGCGCGGTGTTCAGCACCAGCACCTTGCGGTAACCCAGCCGGGTGATGAGGCGGGTGGCCAGGGTCTTGGTGACCATGCCGGCCAGGGCCACCGGCAGCATCATCATGCCCGCCTGGGCCGGTGAATACCCCATGCTGACCTGCAGCAGCAAGGGAATCAGAAACGGCATGCAGCTGCTGCCGATGCGCGCAAACAGATTGCCCAGCAAGCCTATCGTCAGGGACGAAATATCGAACAGGCGCGGGGAAAACAAAGGCTCGGCCACGCGCGTGGCATGCAGCCAGTACGCCACCAGGCTGGCCAACCCAAACATCAACAGCACCAGCACCGTGGCCTGGCGCAGGCCCAGCTCCGACAGCCCATCGAGCGACAGCGACAAAGCCACCATTCCAAACGACAACATGGCGTAGCCGCTGAGGTCGAACCGCCTGGATACCTCTCGCAGACCTTCGGGCATGAAGGCCAGCGTAGCCGCGCAGCCGAGCACGCCCACCGGCAGGTTGATCAAGAAAATCCAATGCCAGGTGGCGTATTCCACCAACCAGCCACCCAGCGTGGGGCCAATCAGAGGGCCGATCAGGCCGGGCAAGGCCACAAAACTCATGGCCTTCAAAAACTGCTCGCGCGGAAATGCCCGCAGCACCGCCAGCCGCCCCACCGGCAGCAGCAAGGCGCCGCCCACCCCTTGGACGATGCGCGACAGCACCAGTTGCGTCAGGGTTTGGGACAGTGCGCACAGCAGCGACCCCAGGGTAAAAAGCACAATCGCCGACACAAACAGACGGCGGGTGCCAAAACGGTCGGCCATCCAGCCCGAGGCCGGAATCAGCATGGCCATGGTCAGCGAATAGGCCACCACCACCGACTGCATCCGCAGTGGGCTCACCCCCAGGCTGGCCGCCATGGCCGGCAAGGCGGTATTGACGATGGTGGCATCCAGCGTCTGCATGAAAAACCCGATGGCGACCAGCCACAGCAGGCGTTGGTTGGATACGTCTTGTTGCATGGCTTTTGTTCACCCACAAAAAAGCCGCCCTCGGGCGGCTGTTTTTGACACGCTCAGCGTTTACGCCGAGAAGCTGGAGCCGCAGCCGCAGGTGCTGGTGGCGTTGGGGTTCTTGATGACGAACTGGGCCCCTTGCAGGTCTTCCTTGTAGTCGATCTCGGCACCCAGCAGGTACTGGTAGCTCATGGCATCGATCAGCAGCGACACACCGTTCTTGGTCATGGTGGTGTCGTCTTCGTTGGTGATCTCGTCGAAGGTGAAGCCGTACTGGAAGCCGGAGCAGCCGCCGCCCTGCACAAACACCCGCAGTTTGAGATCCGGATTGCCTTCTTCGGCGATCAGGTCGGCCACCTTGGCAGCTGCGCTGTCGGTGAAGACGATGGGGGTGGGCATTTCGGTCTGGATGTTTTCGGCAAGGGCGCTCATGGGGTACTCCGTAAGAATCTAGGTGATGCTACTGCAATTCCCGACTTAAGTTGCGGGGCAAACAATTTGCCGGTATCGGCAGTGCGGTCTTTTCAAAAGCAAAAACCGCCGAAGCCCGAAGGCTTGGCGGTTTTTGCGTCGCACAGAGCGAAAACGACCAACTTTCATCGACTCGGGTGCGGAGCACCCCGAGCCTTGAAAGTTGTTTAGCTTTAACGCTTGGAGAACTGCTTGCGACGGCGAGCACCGTGCAAACCGACCTTCTTACGTTCGACTTCGCGCGCATCACGCGTCACGAAACCGGCTTTGCTCAGCTCGGGCTTGAGCGTAGCGTCGTAGTCGATCAGGGCGCGGGTAATGCCGTGGCGGGTTGCACCTGCCTGGCCGGACTCGCCACCACCGTGCACGTTCACCATCACGTCGAAAGTTTCGGCGTGGTTGGTCAGTACCAGGGGTTGCTTGCAAATCATGATCGAGGTAGCACGACCGAAGAACTCGGTGATGTCTTTACCGTTGACCTTGATCTGGCCGGAGCCTTTTTTCAGAAACACACGTGCGACGCTGGATTTGCGACGGCCGGTGCCATTGTTCCAATCACCAATCATCAGAAATACTCCTTAGATGTCCAGCACTTTAGGCTGTTGGGCGGTGTGTGGGTGCACAGCACCACCGTACACCTTGAGCTTCTTGATCATGGCGTAGCCGAGCGGGCCCTTGGGCAGCATGCCCTTGACGGCTTTTTCCAAAGCGCGGCCGGGGTGTTTGGCTTGCATGTCGCGGAACGAGATGGCAGAGATGCCACCTGGGTAACCGGAATGGCTGTAGTAAATCTTGTCAGTCGACTTGGCGCCGGTGACACGCAGCTGGGCTGCGTTGATGATGACGATGAAATCACCGGTATCGACGTGAGGCGTATAAATGGCCTTGTGTTTGCCGCGCAAACGGAGAGCAACTTCGCTGGCTACTCGTCCGAGGACCTTGTCGGTCGCGTCAATCACAAACCACTCATGCACTACGTCAGCGGGTTTTGCGCTGAAAGTTTTGGTCATGAATTTTCTCTTTGAAAGAATGGTTTGGCCAACCCAAGAGGTTGGCGTTCTAGCAACCCTTTTCCACGGTCGGCGTCTCTCTAGTGGAGATCTCTTAGGTGGGGTTTTAAACTTCGCCGCGGGGCCAGCTATTCGCTGCGAAGCCCATGATTATACAAAGTTGTGGGCGATACCGTCAAATTTGCAGTCAGCGCCGATTTTGCTGCTGTGCCAACAGGCGTTCCGCGTTCTCCACGCACACCGGCAACGCAGCAAATTCAGGCTTTTGGCATTCCCGGTAGATGCACATGGGGCGGGTCAGAAAATTGTTGTCGGGACACAGAAACACCGAGACATTGCCCCCCGTAGAGGTGCGGTGGCGCTTGGCCAAGTGTGCAGAAACCACCTCGTCGGTCGGGATCGGTGCCGGGGGCGCTGCCTGCACCTTGGCCGTGGCGGCTTTTTTGCGCGGTGGCGCGGAGGCGGACTGCACCGGCTCTGCAACCACCTCGACCGGCACCACAGCAGATACCACCGGGGGCGCAGGTTCCAGCGCAGCCAACATCGGCTGCGGAGCCCGAACTTCGGCCACCGGCTGGGGTTCCACGGCAGGCTGATTCCACACCGACTTGCCGACACCCACCACCAAAGCCAAGATTCCCACTGCGACCCAGACCATGGACCGGCGGGGCCGCGGCGGGGTGGGCGGTACCGTCACCGCACTCAGCAACCCCAGCGGCCGGTCCGACGACTGCCGGGGCGGGTAGACAAAATGGGTAGGCAGCTCAGCCAGGTCCATCGGCCCAGGCAAGGCCCACTCCAGCGGCGCGGGCTGCCAGCCCTGCCCCATCTCGGTGCGCCAGTCAAACTGCGCCATTTCCGCTGGCGGGTGCAAACCCATCAGGTGAACAAAGTCTTGCACCGACTGTGGGCGGTCTTCCGGGCGGATCGCCAGACTCTGGTCGATCGCCTCGACAAACGCAGGCGAATAGGTCTCGCCGTGCTCGGCCTGCGCCGCCACAGCCACCGACTGCATGCTGGGCAGGCGGTCCCGCAGCACCCGGAACGTTGCGGGCAAAGGCAGGGCATTGGCCACGCAGCCATGCACCACCGCCGCCAGCGCGTACAAATCGCTCCAGGGCCCCTGGACCATGTCGCGTGCATCGGCGTATTGCTCGATGGGCGCGTAGTTCACCTTCAGCACCGCCGTGTGCCGGGGGCCCAGGTCGCCGATCGCCCGGCGGGCTGCGCCCAGGTCCAGCAGCACGGGCGGCCCGCTGTCTTGCAGGAAAATATTCTCGGGCGACACATCCCGGTGCACCGTATGACTGTCGTGCAGCAACTGCAAGGCTTGCAATACCGACCACAGCACCTGGCGCAGCCAGTCCTCGGAGGGCGGGCTGCGCATCTGCCTCCGTGCCTGCTTGAGCGTCATGCCGCTGTACAGGGGCATCACCATGTAGGCGGTGTTGTTCGCCTCCCAAAAGCGGAATACCTTGACCAGCGAGGGGTGGTCGAACTGCGCCAGCAGCCGGGCTTCGGCCACAAACGACTGCAACCCAGCCTGGTAGCTGGCCCCGTCCAGCGACGATCGGATACCCACCATGGAGCCCGCCATGCGCCCGGCCAAAGCCGTCGGCATGTACTCCTTGATAGCCACCGACCGGTGCAAGGAATGGTCGTAAGCCTGGTACACCATGCCAAAGCCGCCCACGCCCAGCAGGCGCACCAACTCGAACTCCCCCAGCCGCGTGCCGCTGGGCAGGGCATCGGAATGCAGGATGGGGGGATGGGTGGAATCGGACATAGGCGGGAAAGAAGTCTTAGTTTAGAACGTGTTGAGAGTCATTTCAGGCTCACCGTAAACACCCCGTCCGCGTTCTATCTACCCAGAGCCTGACACAGCACCGGCCTGCCTCGTTACCATAGGGGCCTATGTTTAGTTACCGCCACGCCTTCCATGCAGGCAACCACGCCGATGTGCTCAAGCACACGGTGGTGATTGCCGCCCTCAAACACCTGACCGAAAAAGACCCGGCCCTGGCCGTGCTGGACACCCACGCGGGTGCCGGCCTGTACCGGCTCGATGGCGATTACGCCGAAACCAGCGGCGAGGCGGCCAATGGCATTCTGAAACTGCTGGCCGACCCCGAACCCGGCCAGCCGCCGCTGGTGCCCGCACCGGCGCTGCAGGACTACCTGGACATGGTGGCCAGCTTCAACAAGTCGGGCGGCAAAAAAGTCTATCCCGGCTCGCCTTTCATCATGCAACAACTGTTACGTGACCACGACCGGCTCAAACTGTTTGAACTGCACCCTACCGACAGCAAAACCCTGTCGGCCAACATTGCCCAGTTGTCCGCTGGGCGACAGATCGCGGTGTTCCGCGAAGACGGCTTCGAAGGCATCCGCAAATTCTTGCCCCCACCGAGCCGCCGTGCTTTCCTGCTGTGCGATCCTAGCTATGAAATCAAGAGCGACTACAGCCTGGTGGCCGAGATGATCGCCAGCAACCTGAAGCTGTTTGCCACCGGCACCTACGCCGTCTGGTACCCCATCATTCCGCGCCCCGAAGCCCACGACCTGCCGCGCAAGCTCAAAACCCTGGCCACCAAGGCCGGCAAGAGCTGGCTGCACGCCACGCTGACCGTCAAGTTCAGCAAGCTCACCACCGATGCTGCGGGCGAGACCGTACGCCCCGGCCTGCCCGCCAGCGGCATGTTCCTGATCAACCCGCCGCACACCCTGAAAGCCGCCCTCAAGCCCGCGCTGGCACAGATGGTGGAACGTCTGGGACAGGACAAGCACGCCACCTCGACCCTGGATTCGGGCGGCTGAACGCGTAAGGCCATGCATGGACTGCGCAAACACAGGCAGGTGTGCAACCGGGTGTTTCCTCCAATCCCGAACCCTTGGAATTCGCTTAATATCTTGACCAAATGATCAAGTATTGCCCCAAACTGGCAAGTTTATTGCTTGACGTTTTGGCCTTATTTCATCCACCACCCACCTGCCTGCCATGAAACTCACCTCCATCTCTCTCGCTGTAGCCACTGCATTTTGCGCACTCAGCGCCCACGCGGCCGACCCCAAGCTGGCGCTGGTCTACGGCAGCGGCGGCAAGTTCGACAAATCGTTCAACCAGTCGGCCTATGAGGGCGCCGAGCGCTTCAAGAAGGAAACCAAGATCGGTTACCTGGAAGCCTCCATCACCTCCGACGCGCAAAGCGAGCAGGTGCTGCGCCAGATGGCCCGCAAGAACGTTGATCTGGTGGTCTCCATCGGCTTTTCGATGACCAACGCGGTCACCACCGTGTCCAAAGAGTTCCCCAAGGTCAAGTTCATGATCATTGACGACGTGGTCAATGGCGACAACGTCAGCTCCGTCACCTTCAAGGAGCAAGAAGGCTCCTACCTGGTGGGCGTGGCTGCTGCGCTGGCCAGCAAGTCGCAAAAGGTTGGCTTCATCGGCGGCATGGACGTGCCCCTGATCCGAGCCTTTGGCTGCGGCTACGCGCAAGGTGCCAAGTCGGTGGATGCCAAGATCGACGTGACGCAAAACATGGTGGGCACCACCCCCGCGGCCTGGAGCGATCCGGCCAAGGGCGGCGAGCTGGCGCGCGCACAGTTTGACCGCGGCGTAGACGTGGTGTTTGCCGCTGCAGGCGGTAGCGGCATGGGCGCACTGCAGGCCGTCAAGGACAAGGGCAAACTCGGCATTGGTGTCGACTCCAACCAGAACCCGCTCTACCCCGGCTTCATCCTGACCTCCATGCTCAAGCGCGTGGACAACGCCACCTACGACGGCTTCATGAGCGTCAAAAACGGCACCTGGAAGGCTGGCGTGGTCAGCAAGGGCCTGGTGGAAGGTGGCGTGGACTGGGCACTCGATGCCAACAACCGCAAGCTGATCACCCCCGCTATGGAAGCCAGCATCAAGCAGGCCGCTACCGACATCAAATCCGGCAAGGTCAAGGTAGTGGACTACCGCACCGGCAACAGCTGCCCCGTCTAACCGGGGGCGTGTTGACTGCGCAAGAAGGCGGCACCCTGCCGGGGGTGCCGGTCGTCGAATTTCAAGGCATCTCCAAACAGTTTGGGGCGGTGAAGGCCAACGCCCAGGTCAGTTTCAAGGTCGGCAAAGGCTCCATCCACGGCATCGTGGGTGAAAACGGCGCGGGCAAATCCACGCTGATGAGCATCCTGTACGGCTATTACCAGGCCGACAGCGGGCAGATTCTGCTCAATGGCCAGCCCGCGCCCATGCGCAACAGCCAGGAAGCCATCCAGCGCGGCATCGGCATGATCCACCAGCACTTCATGCTGGTGGACAGCTTCACCGTGCTGGAAAACATCCTGCTGGGCGTGGAAGGCGCGTTGGTGCTGGATGCGCCGTTCCAGGCGGCAGAAAAGCGCCTGCGCGCACTGGGTGCCGAGTACAACCTGGAAGTCGATCCCAACGTGCGGGTCGAAAACCTGTCGGTGGGTGCGCAGCAGCGGGTAGAAATCCTGAAGCTGATCTACCGGGGTGCCGACATTTTGATTCTGGACGAGCCCACCGCCGTCCTGACGCCGCAGGAAACCGATTCGCTGTTTGCCATCCTGCGCGTCTTCCGCGACCAGGGCAAAACCATCATCCTGATTACCCACAAGCTGCAAGAAATCTTTGCGCTGACCGACCGCGTCACCGTGATGCGCGCGGGCACCGTGGTGGGCGAGGTCGATACCGCCAGCAGCAGCCGCGAGGCCGTGGCCAGCCTGATGATTGGCCGTAGCATCGAATCCACCCTGTCGCGCGGCCCCTACCAGCCCGGTGCCGCCGTGCTGGAAGTGCAGCACCTCAGCCTGCACAACGCCCAGGGCGTGAAGCTGCTGGACGACCTGAACTTCAACGTGCGCGCCGGTGAAATCGTCGCCGTGGCCGGTGTCTCGGGCAACGGCCAGTCCGAGCTGCTGGAAGTGCTGGCGGGCATGCGCCTGCCCAGCAACGGCGACATCCGTTACCAAGGCCAACCGCTGCCCTTCAAGGGGCGGCGCGATGCCGACGGCCTGCCCGCGGTCTACCGCACACTGGGCATCGCCCACGCGCCCGAAGACCGGCTGCGCGAAGGCCTGGTCAAAGCCAACTCGGTGGCCCTCAACGCCCTGCTCGGGCACCAGAACGACGGCCTGTTCAAGTCCGGCTGGCTGCTGAATCCGCAGGCCATCCTGGCCCACGCCAAAAAGCTCATTACCGAATTTGACGTGCGCCCCACCGACCCGACCCTGCGCGTCGGCCTGCTGTCTGGCGGTAACCAACAAAAAGTGGTGCTAGCACGCGAGATAGCTGCACAACCTGCTCTCATTTTGATAGGGCAACCCACGCGTGGCGTGGACATCGGCTCGATCGAAACCATCCACCGCCGCCTGCTGGCGCTGCGAGACGCGGGCATTGCCATCGTGCTGGTGTCGGTGGAGCTGGAAGAAATCCGCGTGCTGGCCGACCGCATCCTGGTGATGTGCGGCGGCAAGATCACCGGCGAACTGGCGGCGGGGGACTTTGACACCACCCGCATCGGCCTGATGATGGGCGGCGTGACCCACTAATTTTATGAACCCACATAACCTCCCCGGCTGGGCCACCAACCTGCTGCTGCCCATCCTGAACCTCGTCTCGGCCATGCTGGTGGCGGGCGTGGTGATCTACGCCCTGGGCGAAAGCCCCACCGAGTCGCTGGCCATCCTGGTCAACAGCGCCTTCCTGAACCCCGAGGGGCTGGGCTACACCCTGTTTTACGCCACCACCTTCATCTTCACCGGGCTGGCCGTGGCCTTTGCGCTGCACGCAGGCCTGTTCAACATCGGCGGCGAAGGCCAGATGTACATCGGCGGCCTGGGCATGGCGCTGGTGATCTTGAACATGGACGCGGCCTGGAGCCCCTGGCTGGTGGTTCCGCTGGCCATCCTCATGAGCACCCTGTTTGGTGCGGCCTGGGCGTTTTTGCCGGGCTACCTGCAGGCCAAGCGCGGCAGCCACATTGTGGTGACCACCATCATGTTCAACTTCATCGCCGCGTCGCTGATGAACTACATCATCGTCAGCCTGCTGATCCCGGTGGGCCAGCAAAGCACCTCCAGCCGCCAGTTTGCCGAAGCCACCTGGCTGCCCCGGCTCAACGAATGGCTGCCGGTGCTGGGCCAAACCCCGGTCAACATCAGCTTTTTGCTGGCGCTGGCCGCGCTAGGCCTGTATGCGCTGGTGATGTGGCGCACCTCCTGGGGCTACGGCGTGAGCACCGTGGGCCTGAACCCGCACGCCGCCCACTACGCAGGCATTTCCATCAAGGGCACCATCATCGGCGTGATGGCGGTGTCGGGCGCGCTGGCCGGTATTGCGGCGGTGAACAGCCAGATGGGCTCGTCCCACAACCTGGGGCTCAACTTTACGGCGGGCGCGGGCTTTATCGGCATTGCCGTGGCACTGATGGGGCGCAACCACCCCATTGGCATCCTGCTGTCGGCAGTGTTGTTTGGCGGGCTGATCCAGGGCGGGTTTGACCTGTCGCTGGAAAAGTCCAACATCCCGCCCGAGACCTTTGTGTTTATCCAGGGCCTGATCATCCTGTTCTGCGGGGCCATGGAGAATTTATATGCTCCCGCCCTATCCGCCTTGCTGAATAGCTATAAAAAAAGGAGTGCGGCCTGATGGACGACATCCAACTCTCCAGCATCTTCGTGGCCATGGTGCGCAGCGCGCCGGTGCTGATTTTTGCGGCGCTGGGCGGCCTGTTTGCCGAGCGCTCGGGCATTGTGGACATCAGCCTGGAGGGCAAGATCCTGGCCAGCGCGTTTTCTTCGGCCTGCGTCGCCTACGCCACGCAAAACCCCTGGTTCGGAGTGCTGGCTGGCATCGCGGTGTCGTGCCTGCTGGCGCTGCTGCATGGCTTTGTGTGCATCCAGCAGCGCGGCAACCAGCTGGTGTCGGGCATGGCCATCAACATCTCGGTCAGCGGCCTGACCTTTGTGCTGGCGCAGTTCTTCTTCCAGCAAGGGGGCCGCACGCCGCCGCTGGACGAAGGCCGGTTCCAGGCGCTGAACATCCCCGGCAGCCAGGCGGTGGCCGATGTGCCCGTGCTGGGCTGGCTGCTGCGCGAGCTGCTGGGCGGCCACACCATTTTGGTGTACCTGGCTTTTCTGGCGGTGCCGCTGGTGCACTGGGTGGTCAACCACACCCGTTTTGGCCTGCGCCTGCGCGCGGTGGGTGACAACCCACATGCGGCAGATACTGCCGGTATCAGCGTGGCGGGTACCCGCTACCTGGCCCTGCTGGTGGGCGGCGCGCTGTGCGGGCTGTCGGGGGCCTACCTGGCGATTGTGCAAACCGGCTTCTTTTTGGCCGACATGTCGGCCGGCAACGGCTTTTTGGCCTTGGCCGCGCTGGTGTTTGGTAGCTGGCGTGCGGTACACACCACGCTGGGTTGCCTGATGTTTGCGTTTTTTTCTGCCCTGCAAATCCAGCTCGAAGGCGTGGTGCTACCCCTCATCGGCAAGGTGCCGGGCTCGCTGATCCAGATGATTCCGTACATCGTCACCGTCATCATCCTGGCGGGCTTCATGGCCAAGTCGGTCGCGCCCAAAGCGATCGGCGTGCCCTTCGTCAAATCCCGCTGATTGGGTGTTCCCATGATTTTTGTAGCTGGCTCGGCCAATCTTGACTTTGTAGTGCGCGCCACCCACATCCCCGCACCGGGTGAAACCGTGCTGGGCCGCGCGTTCCAGACCTTTCCCGGCGGCAAAGGGGCCAACCAGGCCATCGCCTGCGCCCGTGCGGGTGGTGCCGCCACGCACATGTTGCTGGCGCTGGGCGATGACGCGTTTGCCCAGCCGCTGGAGGCCTCTCTCACGCAAGCAGGCGTGGTGCAGCACGTGGTGCGCAGCCCCGACCAGCCCACCGGCACGGCCTTCATCTGCGTGTCCGACGATGCCGAGAACGCCATCACCGTCGCCCCCGGTGCCAATGCCAGCCTGCAGGCCGCAGATTTGCCGCCGCTGGCGGGCTTCAGCCACCTGCTGCTGCAGCTGGAAACCCCGCTGGACACCGTGACCGCCTACGCCCAGGCCGCGCATGCCCAGGGCGTGCAGGTGGTGCTGAACGCCGCACCGGCACAGGTACTGCCCGCCGACCTGCTGGCCGCCGTGGACGTGCTGGTGGTTAACGAAGGCGAACTGGCCAGCGTGGCCCAGCACACCGGCAGCATTGCCGAATGCCTGGCCCGGTTGGACACCGCCTGCGTGGTCGTCACCCTGGGCCACCGGGGCTGCTGCGCGCGGCTCAATGGGCAGATCCTGCTGCAGGCCGCCTACCCCGTCACGCCGGTAGACACCACCGCAGCGGGCGACAGCTTTTGCGGGGCCCTCACCGCCGCTCTGTCCCAAGGCCACCCGCTGGCGCTGGCCATGCAGTACGGCAGCGCCGCCGGTGCCCTGGCCTGCACCCGCCCCGGCGCGCAGTCCAGCATTCCCACCCACGCCGAAGTGCAGGCCCTGGTGGCTACCCAACCGCCCGCCGGAGCAGATGCCGCCTTGCGAGAATTTTGCGGATTCCCCGCCTAAACTGAACATTTACCCCATCGAACTGAACTGCTATGACCACCCCAACCAAAGTTATTTTTGACACCGACCCCGGCGTAGACGACGCGATGGCCCTGTACTTCGCGCTGGCACATCCGGCCATCGACGTGGTCGGCATCACCACCACCTTCGGCAATGTCACGGTAGACCAAGCCGCCACCAACGCGCTGTACCTCACCGCCATCGCAGGCAAAACCGTGCCCGTCACCAAAGGCGTGGCCACGCCCTGGGTCAAGCCCGGCGAAGCGCCCCCGGCCTTCATCCACGGGGCCGACGGCCTGGGCAACCTGCCCTCGCGCGTGGCCACCACCAACCAGCTCGACCCGCGCTCCAGCGCCCAGTTCATCGTCGACATGGCCCGCGCCCACCCCGGTGAAATCACCCTGGTGGCCGTCGGCCCGCTGGGCAACCTGAGCCTGGCCCTGAAGCTGGAACCCCAACTGCCCAAGCTGCTCAAAGAAGTGATCCTGATGGCCGGCACCGTGACCGAGCCCGGCAACGTCTCCCCCGTAGCCGAAGCCAATGTGTGGAACGACCCGCACGCCGCCGACCACGTCTTCAGCGCAGGCTGGAAACTCACCATGGTGGGCCTAGACGTGACGCACCGCGTGATCGTGCCGCTGGCGATGTTCAAGAAGATCGCCGACCACCATAAGCACGTGGCCACCGACGTGCTGCACCACGCCGTGAGCTTCTACGCCGACTTCTACAGCGGCATCTACCCCCATGTGGCCAAGATCCACGGCTGCTTTGGGCACGACGTGCTGGCCTTCATCTACCTGGTGAACCCCGAGCTGTTCACCATCGAGTCCGGCGGCATCCGCGTGGCCACCGAAGGCATTGCCAACGGCCAGACCATGATGAAGCGCAAAGACATCTTCCACCCCCAGGCCGGTTGGGCCGACACCCCGCCCACCCAGGTCTGTATGCAGGTGCAGGCCGAGGCCTGCAACGTGGTGCTGGAAGCCATGCTGATGTCCGACTGGTTGCCCAAGTAATTTGTGACTCACCCCCAGGCTGCAGTGCTACGCATCTTTCGCCAACCCCCTTGCAGAGGGCAACACCAGCAGCCTGGCGGAGCCAGTTCTGCGGTGTTTATGGTGAACGAGCGTTCTAGCCGAATGTTGGGTGGTGGGTAGTTACAGCCTTACATTGCTTAAAGGAAACGACCATGCAGTTCCCCGTCGTCAACTACCTCAGTGCCACCGCCGCGCAAGACTTTTGCCAAAGCCTGCACGACACCGGCTTTGGCGTGCTGTCGCACCACCCGCTGGACCAGCGCCTGGTGGACGGCATCTATGCCGAATGGCTGGCGTTCTTTGGCTCCGAGGCCAAGCACAAGTACACGCAGGACCCGGTCAAGTTCGACGGCTACTTCTCGCCCGCCGTGTCCGAGACCGCCAAGGGCAACGACAAGCGCGACCTCAAGGAGTTCTTCCACATCTACCCCTGGGGCCGGTACCCAGCCGAGGTGTCGGATGCCGCACGCCGCTACTACCAGCAAGGCAGCGCCCTGGCCGCCGAGTTGCTCAAGTGGGTGGAAGACAACTCGCCCCCCGAGGTGCGTGCCCGTTACACCGAGCCCCTGCCGCAGATGATTGAGGGCTGCGACCAGACCCTGCTGCGCGTGCTGCACTACCCGCCCCTGCGCGGCAACGAAGAGCCCGGCAGCGTGCGCGCGGCCGCCCACGGCGACATCAACCTGCTGACCATCCTGCCAGCGGCCACCGAACCCGGCCTGCAGGTGCTGGGCAAAGATGGCGCCTGGTACGACGTGCCCTGCGACTTCGGCCTGCTGATCGTCAACATCGGCGACATGCTGCAGGAAGCCTCGGGCCACTACTACCCGTCCACCACCCACCGGGTGCTCAACCCCATGGGCGAAGGCCGCTTCAAGTCGCGCGTCTCGCTGCCGCTGTTTCTGCACCCCCGCCGCGATGTGGTGCTGTCCGATCGCTACACCGTGCAAAGCTATTTCGACGAGCGCATGGCCGAGCTGCGCGGACCCAAAACCTGATAACCGGAGCTTCCATGTGCACACCACCCACCCGTTTCGCCCTCGCCCTGCTGGTCGCCGCTCTGGCCGGTTGCTCTTCCCTGGCCCCCGGCCCCGAGAAGGACAAAACCTACAACATCACCATCCTGCACACCAACGACCACCATGGCCGGTTCTGGAAAAACAGCGATGGCGAGTACGGCATGTCGGCGCAGAAAACCGTGGTAGACCAGGTGCGCAAGGAAGTGGCCGCCGCCGGTGGCTCCATGCTGCTGCTCAGCGGCGGCGACATCAACACCGGCGTGCCCGAATCCGACCTGCAAGATGCCGTGCCCGACTTCAAGGGCATGAACCTGCTGGGCTTCGATGCCATGGCCGTGGGCAACCACGAGTTCGACAAGCCCCGCGCCGTGCTCAACATGCAGCGCGAACTGGCCACCTTCCCCATGCTGTCGGCCAACATCTACGACCAGGGCCAGCGCATGTTTGCGCCCTACAAAATCTTCAACGTGGGCGGTATCCGCGTAGGCGTGATGGGCCTGACCACCGAAGACACCTTCAAGATGGTGCTGCCCGACAACGTCAAGGGCGTTGAATTCCGCAGCGTGATCCAAGAGGCCGCCAAGGTCGTGCCCGAGCTGCGCGCCAAGGCCGACGTGGTCATTGCCGCCACCCATATGGGCCACTACACCAACGGCCTGCACGGCACCCAGGCCCCAGGCGACGTGGAAATGGCCCGCGCCGTCAAGGGCATCGACCTGGTGGTCGGCGGCCACTCGCAAAACCCCACCTGCATGAAGGCCGAGAACGTGCGCGACGATGCTTACGTGCCCGGTACCCCCTGCGCCCCAGACCGCCAAAACGGCACCTGGATCGTGCAAGCTCACGAATGGGGCAAGTACGTGGGCCGTGCCGACTTCACCTACCGCAACGGCGAATTCAAGCTGGTGCACTACGCGTTGATCCCCATCAACCTCAAAAAGACGGTGCAGGGCGCCGACGGCAAACCCGCCAAGGCCTTCTACACCAGCGAGATCGCCGAAGACCCCGCCATGCTGGCCGTGCTCACGCCGTACCAGAACCTTGGCCAGGAAAAGCTCGGCATCCCCGTGGGAAGCAGCGATGCCCGCATCGAAGGTGACCGCAGCATCATCCGCGCCCAGCCCGCCGCCATGGGCGTGCTGGTGGGCCTGTCGATGCTGGCCAAAACCCGGGCCGACTTTGCCGTGGTCAACGCCGGTGGCGTGCGCGACTCCCTGCCCGCAGGCCCGCTCACCTACAAGGATGTGCTCAAGGTCCAGCCCTTCGGCAACACCATCTCCACCGTCGAATTCACCGGCACCGAAGTGATGGACTACTTGAACGCCACCGCCAAAATGACCGCCGGCTCGGGCGCGTTCCCGCAGTTTGCCGGTATCCGCCTGGTCATCGCCGACGGCAAAGTCAGCAGCGCCAGCATCCGCGGCGTGCCCGTCCAGCCCACCACCACCTACCGCATGGCCATCAACAACTTCCAGGCCGTGGGCGGCGACGGCTACCCCAAGCTGGTGGCCCACCCCAGCTACACCAACACCGGCTTCGTCGATGCCGACGTGCTGCGCGGCTACATCACCTCGCACAGCCCCCTCAAAGCCGCCGACTTTGCGCCGGGCGACGCGGTGGTGCGCAAATAGAAAACTGATAAGAAATAGGCTGCTCGTGCTGATTCCATGGGCGTGAGCAGCTATTTATTCAGTAGCGGTTCGGTTGCAAAGGACTGCGGGCGCACAGGCCCCATAATCGAGCGCCTGCCCAGGACCGTCCACACAGGACGGTATGGGCTTCTCAAAGGCACCCTGTGAAAAAAACATTCCCCCTGAACATAGAAGGCAAAAACCGCGACCGCGTGGTCGAAGCCACCAAGCACGACATCCGTAAATACGTCAAACGCCAGCTGCGCGTGGCCCTGCCCGAAGGCGTGGACTACTGGGACTGGGATTGCAAATTCGGCACCAGCGCCGACACCGCGGTGGTCGTGCACTTCGCCACCATCACCAAGCTGATCGACGATGTGGCCGCTGCCGGTGGCGCATCGTTCTACATCGAGCTGGTCGCCAAAAACGGCGTGCGCGCCGCCAAACCCCGCGCCGCACAGTAGTCTTCCCTCTATGGATTACCTCGACTTCGACACCAGCGAAGACGAGCACGGCTGCGCATCCCTGGAAGCCATGGCCTGCGTCCCCGCCGCGCAAGTACCCGCCGTGCAAGCCGAAATCCAGCAGGTGCTGGACTGGGCCCACGCGGCCTTTCCTGGCCTGCAAGCCCCGCTGGACGAAGGTGGAGAGTGGGACTTTCAGGTGCAGCAGCAGGCTGAAATGGTGGCTGGGCAGTCTCGGCAGACGTTTACGTTGTCGCTGACAGGCACCTCGCAGTTTTGCGAGGCGTTTCGGGGGCGGTTTTTAGTGGGATGAGGCGGTGGGGCTGGCCAGGGGGGTCTAGCCAATGGGGGGCGGATCGCGATTGCGCGCTGGATGTGGGCAGAACCCGCACAGCGCTAACCCCTATTGGCGGGTTGGGCGTGGCGGGGGTGTCGCGACCAGGGGATTGCATACGCGTTCAGCGACCGTCGGAAGCGGGTGGACGGCAGGCTTGGACTGCCTAACGTTTTAGTTCACCGGCTCGCCATAGGCGAGTCCGGTGCGACTAAGGGTTCAAGCGCGATCTAACCTTATTCGTTAGGCGTCACCCAAAAGATGATTCAAATGGAGTGTCACCTGGGAAGCCTGGAAGGCAATGACTCCACTCGGGCTTGCTCTGCAGCTAGTATTCGTTCACATGTTGAGAGGCTGCGAAAGAGGACGATTTCCAGGCTGGATTCGCCAACAGCCTGGGCCTTATTGCCTGTTAGTGCGCGCAGAGTCTCTGGGGATTTGACCAACTCGGACAACAGCGCTAGGCAGGCATCTTTGGTATAGCTCGCGTTGATTTCTGCCACGATGTCAACAACTCCTTTGGTCAAGTGCTCCGTCGACTTGGCAGCAGACTCGGCGAGCGCGCCAAGCGACCCACTGCCGGACGCGGACGATGCCACGCGCGACTGTGCTGATCGGAGCGCGGAGTTCGCTGCACGAAGCTCCTCGTCAGCTGCTACGTTGCGTCGTCTCGCGTCAGCGAGAGCTAGTTGACTGTCTTGTACTTCCTTCGTATTCATCGCCACTTGTTCCTTGATCGATGTCAACACGGAAGGGTCTTGATCTTCTGGCTTTTTCTTAGATTCAATATCAAACTTCTCTCTGCTCTCGCGCAACAAGGATTGAGCCTTGTCTTGGCGCGCGGTCGACTTGTCCACTTCAGTTTGCGCTGCGAGAACTACCGTTCTTGCCGAGTCGACCCGAGTAAAAGCTTTGTCCACGGCAGCATCGCCAGCGGATGCACCTGCCTGACCCGCTGCCGCGGAGGTCAATAACGCCTGACCCGCGACTACTGGTCTGGTTAGCTGTTCGATGGCAATCAAACCCATCATGGTGCTTTGGTATCTGCGTTGCATGGCAGCGAAGTCTGAATCACCCACCGCACCAGACGCGTACCCTTCGCACAATCTGTACATAGCATCTCGCAGCAGCTGAATCGACTGAGTCCGCAAGCCAACAAACGCTCCACTTTCGGCGATTCCTGCAGATGCATTCGCTACGTTATCTCCATTACTTACAGCTAGTCCCCCCGACACTGCGAGCACAGTAAGTGCGTCAGGGCTTGGCTCTGCGCACACGACAACTCTGTCAGGACGACTTAAATCGGCACTGCCTTTGCGGATTTGGGAGAACACCACACGTTGCTTTACGTCCATTGCAACCGAGCCTCCATTTAGGTCGATTGAACGGTTGTAAGTAGTCAGATAGGCGCACCCCGTAGTGCTCAAGGATGACACCATCAAAATTGCGAGACAGATTTTTCGCATGTTTGCTCTCCTCGAATGCTTTGCGGCTGACTTTCTTTACACTAATTCGATCTCAAGCGAGTCAGCACTATTGATGACGCTTGACACGTAGGGCAACAATGGTGACTGCTGTGACAACTAACGTGCGAGTTAACCGGAGCATGGGGTATGACGACGTTTGAGCCAGAATGAAATGGCGGCCCAAACGGCGGCATGCCGCAATGCTTCCGGTTGAACGAATGGTTAGGCCTCACCTGCATGGCGGCGAAAGTTCGAGTTCCAACTGGGGTGGCGCTGGAGTCACACCAGCTACCAGCTCGGTCGATATGGCTACCGAGCAGGACCGTTCTCGAAAGAACACTCTTGTCTCCTCCGCAAGCTTTGCTGCCGCTACTGCGTCACTCGGCTGAAAGTACTTTACGCGGCTCCCGTACGTGCCTGCGATCCTTAATGGCGCGGGGGCATCAAATGACTTAGTCAACAGAAATGTTCGCAGATCATTGATGCTTTCACGTCGGAGATCTCCTTTGAATTTGACGAACACAAGTCTTGGTCGTCCTTCAGAGCCCTCCAGGCTTCTTCTCTTCAGTTCAAGTTCGGATAGCCTCGTCTCAAGCAGCGCCGCAGCGTTCTCCAGCTGCGCAACATTGCTATTGGCTTCACGAGCTCGTTCTTCGGCCGCGACCCGTTTAGTCTCAATCTCGTTGAATTGCCCGGTTGCGTCCCTAACCTGTTTGTCCGCTAGAGCCACCTTTGTTGCGGCCTCATCTGTCTTGTAGATGGCAACCGCCAAACCTCCGATACCAAGGATCACTGCGCCTACAATTTTGGCCATCTCCGCTAACAGAGCCATTCGAGCCTGAGGAACCGTGCTCAAGGCATCGCGGTCAAGTTTTCGCGCTTCGGCCAAGAGCTTCTGCGCTTCTGCGCGGAGTTTTGCATCTTCAAGTTCTTGCATGAGGCACCTGCTGGCTGTGACGCCTAACGTGATGTACACCGCAAAACCTGCGGTTTAACTCGGCGAATGAGGTTTAAATCATTCATCGAAATCTCCTGGAAGTGGCTTTCAAACTGGTTGCTCGCAGGGGAATCCGAGTTTTATACAGACGTAAAAATCCTGCCAAACCCCGCAGCCAAAAGATAGCCCAATATGAAGCGAGGCGATACGTTGAAAGCCTCCACGCAACGGCATTTGTCCATCAAAAGGTGGATACGGGAAACGCTCTATTTTCCATAGCTGTCACCGCCGATGGAATAAGCGCCAGGGGCACTTTTGGCTTAACCCGGTGTAGGTGGTATCGGAGCACCCGAGAACCGGGTCGGCCTCAACCGTCCGTCACGGAGAACCGCCGGGAGGGGTCAGAGCCCCTTTGCGGTTTTCGACCGTTCCCGCACCGCAGCGGTCAATCGCGCAAAGGGGATCTGACCCCACCAGGCTGACCCATCCGGCTATTGCCCACCAAGCCCCAACCGCTTGCAAATCTCCAGCGTCGCCGCGCTCTGGTTCATGGTGTAGAAGTGCAGGCTGGGTGCGCCACCGGCTATCAGGCGTTCGCACAGGTCGGTGACTACTTCCAGGCCGAAGGCCTTGATGCTGGCGGTGTCGTCGCCGAAGCCTTGCAGGCGCAGGCGGACCCAGCGGGGGATTTCGGCACCGCAGGCATCGCTGAAGCGCATGAGCTGCGACGAGCTGGCGATGGGCATGATGCCGGGGACGACCGGGATGGTTACGCCCAGTTTGCGGGCATCGTCCACCAGGCGGAAGTAGGCATCGGCGTTGTAGAAGTACTGCGTCATGGCCGAGTTGGCCCCGGCGTGGACTTTGATGGCGAAGGCGTTCAGGTCGGCATCGGCCGATTTGGCCTGGGGGTGCACTTCGGGGTAGCAGGCCACCTCGATGTGGAAGGCATCGCCCGTCTCGGCGCGGATAAAGGCCACCAGGTCGCTGGCGTAGTGGAATTCGCCGCCCGCGCCGTAGCCGCTGGGCAGGTCGCCGCGCAGGGCTACCAGGCGCTTCACGCCCATGGAGCGCAAAGTGGCCAGCTGCGCCCGCACGGTGGCCTTGGTGGCACCCACACACGAGAAGTGGCTGGCGGCCGACACGCCCTCGGCCAGGATCTCGGCCACGGTGGAAAAAGTACCTTCTTGCGTGGAGCCACCGGCACCGAAGGTGACCGAGCAAAACTCGGGCTTCAGGGCGTACAGGGCCTGGCGCACGGTACGCAGCTTGGCCGCGCCCTCAGGCGTTTTGGGAGGGAAAAACTCTAAGCTAAGGGGAATTGAGGATGTCATAGAGGACTCGATTCGAAAAGTTACCAGGCGATTTCGGACGCGCGGTCTGTGCGTGGGATATCGCGGAACCGGCTTCGCCGGGCCGCAGATATCGCCCCCTGCAAGGGGGTTGGCGAAGACACGAAGTGCGTAGCCTGGGGGTTAGCCAAGTCTTTTTGCATAAATGAAGAATTCACGGTTGCCGTCGCCGCCTTCGAGCACGCTGTCGAACCAGTCCAGCACTTCCAGCTCCACCTCGGCGCAGCATTGGCGCAGGCGCGCTTCCACCACGGCGTACAGGGCGGTGTCGCGCACGATGCCACCCTTGCCAACCTGGCCGGGCTGCAGTTCGAACTGGGGCTTGACCAGCATCAGCAGATGGCCTTCGGGCGGCAGCAGCGGCACCAGCGCGGGCAGGATGTGGGTGAGCGAAATGAACGACACATCGCCCGTGACCAGGTCGAACTCGGGCGTGGTGTCCACACCGTCCAGCCCGGCCTTGCGGCGGTGGCGCTTGGGGGCGGCATCGGCGGTGGGTTCAGCCTCCAGCGGCCGAGCATTGACCTTGCCGGTGGCCTGGGCGATGTGCGCCTCCACCTCGGCATCGTCTGCGTCGTCGCTGTCGTCGTAGTCGGTGACTTCACCGCCGCCGCGCATCCAGCTGTAGGGGGCCTCGGGCTCGGGGTCGTCCACGGTGGGCGGTACCCAGTGCTCAGACAACACCAGCTCGCAGGCTTCTTGCAGGGACTCGGGGGTGAGCGAGCGGGCGTTCAGCCCCTCCACGCACAGCACCCGGGCATCGACGCGCAGCTTGGGATGCAGCTGGGCATGGCCCACGTCCACACCGGTCACCTGGGCCACGCCCGCTTGCAGCAGGCAGTCGGTGAAACCACCGGTGCTTTGGCCGACATCCAGCACGTACAGGCCGGTCACGTCCAGGCCGGTGTGTTTGAGCGCGGCTTCCAGCTTGAGCCCGCCGCGCGAGACGTAGCGCGCCTCGGCATCGTTGAGCAGTTCTAGTTGCGCGTCTTCGGGGATGTCGTCCTTGTTCTTGACCACATCGCGCCATTTGATGCCGTCAAACCAGCGCATCCCCCCGGTGATCAGGCGCACCGCCTGGGAACGGGATGCGGCCATGCCGCGTTCTACTAACAATTGATCAGCGCGCATAAATTTTTGGCCCTCCCCCAGGCTTGCCCACTGCGTGTGGCCGCCAACCCCCTACCGGGGGCGAACCCTATGGTCTGGCAAAGCCAGTCCCATGGGTTCCTGGAATAGAGAGCGCTGCTTTCTTTCAGTGGTTATTGCTATTAGTAGCGGTAAGCGTCGGCTTTGTACGGGCCGGCTTTGCTCACGCCGATGTACGCGGCTTGCTCGTCGGTCAGCTCGGTCAGCATCGCGCCGACCTTCTTCAGGTGCAAGCGGGCGACTTTTTCGTCCAGGTGCTTGGGCAGCACGTAGACCTTGCCGTTTTCGTACGCGTCCTTCTTGGTGAACAGCTCGATCTGGGCGATGGTCTGGTTGGCGAAGCTGGCCGACATCACAAAGCTGGGGTGGCCGGTGCCGCAGCCCAGGTTCACCAGGCGGCCCTTGGCCAGCAGGATGATTTTCTTACCGCTGGGGAAAGTGATGTGATCGACTTGCGGCTTGATCTCTTCCCACTGGTATTTTTCGATCGCCGCAACTTCGATTTCGTTGTCGAAGTGGCCGATGTTGCAGACGATGGCCTGGTCCTTCATGCGCAGCATGTGGTCGTGGGTGATGACGCTCTTGTTGCCGGTGGTGGTGACGAAGATGTCAGCGTGGGCACAGGCGTAGTCCATGGTGACCACGCGGTAGCCTTCCATGGCGGCTTGCAGGGCGTTGATGGGGTCGATTTCGGTCACCCACACCTGGGCGCTGAGTGCGCGCAGGGCCTGGGCGCTGCCCTTGCCCACGTCGCCGTAACCGGCCACGCAAGCGACCTTGCCCGCAATCATCACGTCGGTGGCGCGCTTGATGCCGTCCACCAGGGATTCGCGGCAGCCGTACAGGTTGTCGAACTTGCTCTTGGTCACCGAGTCATTGACGTTGATGGCGCGGAACAGCAGCGTGCCCTTGGCCGACATTTCGTTCAAGCGGTGCACGCCGGTGGTGGTTTCTTCGGTCACGCCGATGATTTCAGCCGCCTTGCGGGTGTACCAGGTGGGGTCCACGGCCAGCTTGGCCTTGATGGCGTTGTACAGCAGGGTTTCTTCTTCGCTGGTGGGGTTGGCCACCACGGAAATGTCTTTTTCGGCGCGCTGCCCCAGGTGCATCAGCAACGTGGCATCGCCGCCGTCGTCCAGGATCATGTTCGGGCCTTCGCCGGGGGTTCCCTTGGCACCGAAGTCGAAAATGGCGTGGGTGTAGTCCCAGTAGTCTTTCAGCGACTCGCCCTTGATGGCGAACACCGGCGTACCGGCCGCAGCGATGGCCGCAGCGGCGTGGTCTTGCGTGGAGAAAATGTTGCACGAGGCCCAGCGCACTTGCGCGCCCAGGGCTTGCAGGGTTTCGATCAGCACGGCGGTCTGGATCGTCATGTGCAGCGAGCCGGTGATGCGCGCGCCCTTAAGGGGCTGGGCGGCAGCGAACTCTTCACGGATGGCCATCAGGCCGGGCATTTCGGTCTCGGCGATACGGATTTCGCGCTGGCCCCAGCCTGCCAGGGACAGGTCGGCAATGGCTTGGTCGGCGGTGAAAACGGGAGAAACAGACTTGAGAACTGCGTTCATGGTGGCTCCAAGAGAGGTTGGTACAGCCACTGCGCAGCAGAACGGGGAACAACTCGACTCACCCTGCTGGCAGTGGGTGAGCGCCGTTATCAAAGGATACGGGTTCCGAGCCTCACACTTTGGTAGTGACCAAAGGTTGCAGCGCTCCTCGGAAGACCGCGATTATACGGTTGCGTTGCCCCCGCACCATGGCTTAAGGGCCAAAATGACCCCTAGCGCTTATGGGATAAGCACGAGCAGCTACTTATTTAGTAGCAACCATCCATCCGCCTGCACCAGCCTATTGGGGTGCCGCGAAACCGGTAGCCTGGTAGGCCGCGTCAACGGTGGCTTTGCCGATGCGCGACTGCATGGCCTGGTGCACCGGCATCAGGGCCTTTTTCCACTCGGCCAGCTCGTCGGGCGTGGGGGTGTAGACGGTGGTTTTGCCGCTGGCCTTGATCTTGTCCAGGGCGGCGGCGTTCTCGGACGCGGCAATGGTGTTGGCGTAGGTGGTGGCATCTTTCAACGCGCCGTCCAGCGTGGTACGGATGTCGGCAGGCAGGCCGTCCCAGAACTTCTTGTTGACCACCACCGCATAGGCCAGGTGGCCGTGGTTGGACAGGGTCATGTGCTTTTGCACTTCGTAGATTCTTTGGGTGAAGTAGTTGGACGGCACGCCCTCGGTGCCATCCACCACGCCCGACTGCAAGGCCTGGTAGAGCTGGCTGAAAGCCATCACCTGCGGCACCGCGCCCAGGGCCCGCATCTGCGCGTCCTGCACCCGGCTGCTCTGTATGCGCATCTTCAGGCCCTTGAAGTCGGCCACAGTGCGCAGCGGCTTGTTGGCGCTCATGGACTGGAAGCCGTTGTCCCAATACGCCAGGCCACGGATGCCCTTGGTTTCGAGCTTGCCAAACAGCTCGGCTCCCAGCGGGCCCTGGGTGATGGCCCGAAACGCCGCATCGTCCTTGAACAAAAACGGCAGGTCAAACACCTCAAACTCTTTCACACCCAGCGGGCCGAACTTGGCCAGCGACGGTGCCAGCATCTGCACCGAGCCGCGCTGCAAGGCCTCCAGCTCGTCCTTGTCCTTGAACAGCTGGCTATTGGGGTAGAGCTGCACCTGGACCTTGCCCTTGCTGCGCTGCTCGGCGAGCTCCTTAAAGCGCAATGCTGCCTTGCCCTTGGGGGTGTCGGGGGCGACCACGTGGCTGAACTTGATGACGATGGGGGTCTGCGCGAAGGCGGCGGTGGCGGCCAGGGCAGCGGTCACTGCGGCGGCCTGGACCAGGGTACGGCGGGCAATCAGGGGCATGGTGGACTCTCCAGGGGAAGGTGGCGGTGGGCACAGTGTCTGGCGCAGGCGGCGGGGTGGCTAGTGGGGACTTCCACATGCTGCCAAAAAACCAATTTTAGGGGGTTTTTCAAGCACAAAAATACCTGCTACCGCCCTATATACAGGCGCAAGCAGCTATCAAATTAAAGCAACAATCCAATAGCAAAAAACACATAGCCTGCTATTCAGAAGCCAGGGCCACCACCGGGTCCAGCCGGGCGGCGCGTTGGGCGGGCATGTAGCCAAACACCACGCCGGTGGCCACCGCGCAGCCAAACGCGCTGGCGATGGCGCTGAGCGAGAAGATCACCGGCACGCCTGCCACCCGCAGCGCCGTGCCCAGCGCCAGCCCCACGGCCACGCCGATGGCCCCGCCCACCACGGTGACCAGCACCGCCTCGGTCAAAAACTGGCGCAGGATGTCGCCCTGGCGCGCCCCGGTGGCCATGCGGATGCCGATTTCGCGGGTGCGTTCGCGCACCGCCATCAGCATCACGTTCATCACGCCAATGCCGCCCACCACCAGCGAGATGGCGGCAATCAGGCCCAGCATCAGCGCCATGGTGCGCTCGGTTTCGCCCTGTACGCGGATGGATTCGGCCTGGTTCCACAGGCGTACGTCCTTGGCGCGGCGGCTGTCGGCCAGCGCCGCCAAAATGGCCTCGCCGGTGGCGTTGGCCTGGGCCGGGTCGCGCACCAGCACGGAGATCCAGCTGGGGTGCGGGTGGCCGTAGAGCCGGGCGCTGGCGGCGGCAAACGGCACCACCACACGCTCGTTCTGGTCTTCGTCGCCGCCCGCCCCGCCTTTGGGGGCCAGCACGCCAATCACCTGGAACGGCACGCCTTCAATCAGGATGTCCTGCCCCAGCGGGTTGCTGCCATCGGCAAACAGCACTTTGCGCACCGACTGGCCCAGGATGGCCACCTTGGCCAGGCGCTGCTGGTCGACGGCATCGAACCACACGCCCTCGGCCAGCGGCCAGCTCAGCGCCTCCTGGAAGTCGGTAGTGGCCCCGCCCACCTCGGTCTGGTGGTCGATGTTGCCGCGGCGCACCAGCAGGCGGCCATCGATGTAGGGCTCCACCGTCTGGATGTTGGGCAACTGGCGGATGGTGTCTGCGTCGGCCAGGGTCAGCGGGGCGGCGCGGTCGCGGCTGCTGCCCTGCATGGCCGAGATGTACATGGCATTGGCCCCAAAGGTTGCCATGTTGGCCATCACCTGCTGCCGCGAGCCGCTGCCCACCGCCAGCATGACGATCACCGAAGCCACGCCGATCACGATGCCCAGCAGCGTGAGCGCGGTGCGAAAGCGGTTCACCACCATGGCCCGCCAGGCCGAACGCAGCACGGCCCCGAAGGCGACCTGGTTGGACGCACTACTCTTTTGATAGCTGCTTACGCCAATGGAATAAGCGCTAGAGACCGATTTGGCTTGAAACTCTGCCGACACACCCGAATCGGCCACGATCTGCCCGTCGCGTATCTCCACCACCCGGCGGGCCTGGGCGGCTACGCTGCGGTCGTGGGTGATGAGGACGATGGTGTGGCCTGCGTCGGCCAGTTCGTGCAGCAGCGCCATCACCTCGGCACCGCTGTGCGAATCGAGCGCGCCGGTGGGCTCGTCGGCCAGCAGGATGCGCCCGCCGTTGACCAGGGCACGGGCAATCGACACCCGCTGCTGCTGCCCGCCGGAGAGCTGGTGCGGGCGGTGCTGCAATTTGTCGCCCAGGCCCAGGCGCTCCAGCAGGTGCCGGGCGCGGGCCTGGCGGGTGGCCTCGGGCATGCCCGCGTACACGGCGGGCACTTCCACATTGCCCTGGGCCGACTCGGTGCGCACCAGGTGGTAGCCCTGGAACACAAAGCCAAAGGCCTCGCGGCGCAGCCAGGCCAGCTGGTCGGCATCCATCTGCGCCACGTCCTGGCCATCGAAGTGGTAGCTGCCGCTGCTGGCCTGGTCCAGGCAGCCCAGTAGGTGCATCAGCGTGGACTTGCCCGAGCCGGATGCGCCGACGATGGCGACGAACTCACCCGCATGGATTTGCAGGCTGATGCCGCGCAGCACCTCCACCGCAGGCGCTCCCCCGCCCTCCCCGCCGTAGCGTTTGCGCAGGTCGCGCAGGTCGATCAGCGGCAGGGTCGTGCTCACCACTGGAACCAGGGCGTGCGGCTGGGGGCCTGCTGCTCGCCAGTCACCAGCAGCTCGCCCTCGCGCAGGCCGTCCAGCACTTCGGCGGTGAGCCGGGTTTTCACGCCCAGGCGCAGACTGCGGCTTTCTACCTGGCCGTCGGGCCGCAGCACGCGGGCGGTGTAGGACTCTGGCGGCCCCAGCTGGGCCACCAGCGCAGGCAGGGGCACCGCCAGCACGTTCTGCACCGAGGCGGTCACAAAGGCCACCTGGGCGCTCATTTGTGGCATCAGCGCGGCATCGGGGTTGGCCACGTCGAACAGCACGGTGTACAGCACCACCTTGCTGGTGGCGGGCGCGGCCCCGGCGGCCTTGGCCTCGGCCAACGCGGGCGCGGGCAGCACCTGGCGCACCTTGCCCGCCCAGCGGCGGCCATCGCCGCCCAGGGTGGTGAAGTGCACCGGCATGCCGGGGCGCACGCGGCGTACGTCGGCCTCGGACACCTCGGTCCACACCGTCATGGCCGACAGGTCGGCAATGCGCAGGATGGTGGGCGTCTGGTAGGTGGCGTTCAGCGTCTGGCCCTCGCGGGCTTCCAGCGACACCACGGTGCCCGCCATGGGCGCAAAAATGCGGGTGTAGCCCAGGCGCGCGGTGTCGGCCTGCAGGCTGGCCTGGGTCTGGTCGATCTGGGCGCGCAGGTGGGCCATCTTGGCGGCGGCAGATTCCAGCGTGGCCTCGGCGATGTTGACATCCTCCATGCGCGTGGCCCCGTGCTCGGCCATGAGTTGCTGGCGGCTGTACTGCCGCTGCGCCAGGCGGTGCTGGGCCTGCTGGTCGGCCAACTGGGCGCGCAGGCTGGCCAGCGCGGCACGGCTGGCATCCACCGTGGCCTGCTGCACGCTGGGGTCGATCTCCACCAGCAGTTGCCCCTTGGCTACCTGCGCACCGGCGGCCACATGCAGCCGGGTGACCTGGCCCGACACCTGCGCGCCCACATCCACATAGCGGCGCGGCTGCAAGGTGCCCATGGCGGTGACGCTGGTCTCGATGCTGGCGCGGGCCACGGGTGCCGTGGTCCAGCGCACCGCCGGGCGGCTGGTGGCCCACACCGTGGCCCCCGCCGCCAGCGCCAGCAAGGCCAGCAGCGCCAGGCCCACCGCCACGCGCGGCGCATAGGGCAGCAGGCCCACCAGCAGCAAAGCCCCGGCCGTCAAAAATCCCAGCCACACCACCACGCCCACCGTTGGCCCCCAGGCCGCCACGCAGGGCCACACGGCCAGGGCCAGCAGCAGCCCGCCTGCCAGGCGCAGGCCCCGGCGGGCGCGCGGCGAGGCATCACGGCCCCAGACTTGGGCGTGGTGCCGGTCCATGGCCAGGCACAGGCCGGTAAACCCGGCGTAGGCCAGCAGCAGGGCGGCCACTCCGGCAAAAACCACGCTCATGGGGCCACCTCCATGCGGGCGGGTGTGCGCTGCGGCCTGGCCGGGCGCGGGCTTGCCACGCGCCGGGTGGCCCACAGCGCCAGCGCGCCAAAGGCCAGCACGGTCAGCTCCACGCCCGCACTTTCCCAGTCGCCGCGTGCGATTTGCGCGGGCAGGTGGTCGCCTACAGTCAACAGGTTCAACAGCGGCAGCAGCAAACACAAGGCGGCCAGGGCGGCCAGTTGCTCCACCCAGGCGCGGCTGGGCGGGCGCACAAAGGCATGCAGCAGCGCCAGCAGCCAGACGGTGAAGAAGGCGGCAATTTCGGCATCGTCGCGGTGTGGCAAGGCTGCGGGGATCAACCGGTTCGCCCACAGGTAGCCCACGCAGGCCACGCCCAGCCCGGCGATGGCGGCCACGTTCAGGCCCTCCACCAGGCGGTAGACGCGGGCGGTGGCCGCACCGAATTCACCACCGTGCTTGGCGCGGCGTTTCACCATGAACAGAATGGCCCCGGTGGCCACCATGGCCGTGCCCGCCAGGCCGCTCAAAAAATACAGCCACTGCACCGCCAGCCCGCCAAAGTGGGCCATGTGCAGGTCGCCCATTACCTGCTGCACCAGGGGGGCCACGCCGCCATCCACACCGCCCGGCATGCGGGTGTGCAGCACCTCGCCGGTGGCGGCAGAGAACATCACCAGGCCGGTGCTGGCGCTGAGGCGGTGCATCTGCTCGGCGCTGCTGTTCTGGCCGTACACACCAATGCGCATGGAGGCATCAAAGGGGTTGTCTACCACCACGCAGCGGATGGGTTGGCCCAGGATGGCCTCGGCCCGCTGGGCAAAGCGCTCCATGGCGGGCACGGCCAGCGGCTGGCCGGTGCGCACCGGTTTGTCGGGGTCGCTCAGCACGGTGTAGATGCGTGCGCTGTCGGCACCATACAGCGACCAGGCCCCGGCGGGCATCAAGCGCAACCCCGAGATGGCCAGCCCGGTGTAGGCGATCATGAATAAAAAGGGCAGCGTCAGCACCGCCAGCGCGTTGTGCGCGTCCAGCCAGGAGCGCTGGCCCTTGGCCGGGCGGAAGGTGAAGAAGTCTTTGAAGATGCGCTTGTGCGTCACGATGCCCGACACCAGCGCCACCAGCATGGCCATCGCCACCAGGCCCACCAGCCACAGGCCGAAGGTGCCCGCGTGCAGCATGTAATGGAAGCTGACAAAGTGGCCACCGCCCTGGGTGGCGCGCTGCACCGCGTCTGCGGCAGGGGTGAGCGTGGCACCGGTGGCGGGGTCGAGGTCGGCCGAGGCGTAGCCGCCCTGGGCATCGAACCAATAGGCCGCCAGGCCGCCACCCTCGCCACTGTCACTGCCGTCATTTCCGTGGTTCGGCCAGATTTCCCACATGTCGGCACGCGGGTGCTGGCGGGCCATGTAGTCCATGCCGTGGGCCAGGCGCTGGGCGCGGCTGGCGGGGGCTGTGGGTTCGTGGGCGGCCTGCGATTCGGCCAGGGCGTGCTCGGGCGTCATCCAGTGGCCGATGGGCTCGGCAAACACGGCCAGCGTGCCGGTGAGAAACACGGCGTACAGCAGCCAGGTAAACCACAGGCCGCACCAGGTGTGTAGCCAGGCCATGCTTTGGCGGAAGCCGCCGGTCGTTGTTTTCTTGTTCATCAATACAAACCTATCGCGGCCATCACCAGCGCGGGCAGCAGCAGGCCCAGCCACACGCGGCGCAGGTCATGCACCGCAAAGGCCCAGACCACCGCAGCGGTGTACAGCGCAAAGCTGGCCTGCACCCCGGCCAGCATCGCCTCGGCACGCGGGCCGGGCAGCAGCGCACCCAGCAGCACCGCGCCTGCCGAGGCCAGCGCGTAGCCGCCCAGCACGGCAGCGGCTACGCGGGAGAGCAGTGCCAGCCTGGCCGCCATGCGCTTACCAATCCGCCCGCAGGCTGACGCTGACGTTGCGCGGTGCACCGTAGTCGGCATAGCCCCACATCGAGCGGTTGTAGACGGTGTCGAACACGTTGTTCAGGTTGGCCGTGGCCGACCAGGTGTCGTTGAAGCGGTAACGGGCCATCAGGTCCACCAGGGTGTAGGCCTTTTGCGTCTGGCGCACGGCCAGGTAGGGGCTGGTGGCGTAGATGCTGCTGTTGTAGTAGGTGGCGCTTTGCCAGCGCACACTGGCGCCCAGGTTCAGCCGGTCCATAGTGTGGTTGACGCTGAGCTTGAGCAGGTTATCGGGGATGTAGGTGTTCTTGCGGTCACCGGTGGCATCCTTGGCGGTGTTGTGGGTGAAGCCGCCGCTCACGTCCCAGCCGGGGGCCACGCGGCCCGAGACCTCGGCCTCGAAGCCGGTGGTTTTCACGCCGTCGATGCTGCGGTAGATCCATTCGCCGCTGGGCAGTTTGCCCATGCCCGCGAACTCGGCGTACTTGTTTTGCAGAGTTTGGTACACGGCCACCGATGCGTTCAGGCGGTCTTCAAAGAACGCCCATTTCACCCCCGCCTCGATGTTGCGGCCTTCGGTGGGGTCCAGCAGTTGGCCGTTGGCCCCGTAGTAAGTGACGGGCTTGAAGATGCCGGTGTAGCTGGCGTACAGCGAGGCGGTGCGGCTGAGGTCATAGACCAGGCCCAGATAGGGCGTGGTGATGTTCTTGTGCTGCACCGTGCTGGCGCTGGCGTTGGTGCGGTCGGTGGTGGTGTACTTCCAGGTGCTGAAACGCCCACCGGCCATCAGCTTCAGGTCGTCGGCCAGGTTGAAGCGCACCGTGGCAAACACGCCGCTTTGCTGCTGGTCGTAGCCGTTGTCGTTGGTGGCGGTGCTGGCAATGGCGGGCTGGGCAATGGTGCCGCTGGCCAGGTTGTACGGGGCCAAGGTGGCGCTTTTATAGGTCGCCATGTCGAACTTGTTGCGGCCCTGGTTCATGCCCACGGCCAGTTCGTGCTTGCGGCCCAGCAGGCTGAACGGGCCGGAGGCATAGGCATCCACGCTATCCGTGTTCGACTGGCGCAGGCTGCGGTCGGCGTAGGCATCGCTCCAGGCCCCGACCAGGTTGCCGGTGGCGCGGTCCACGTAGTCGCCGGGGTAGAAGCTGACGCGGTCGATGTCGCCGCGCGCGATACGGGCCGAGGCCACCGCCTTCCAGCCGTTGTCAAAGCGCTGCTCCAGCGTAGGGCTGAAGGTGCGCTGGCGCACGTTCCAGTAAGTCCAGTCTTGCCCGGCGGAGAACGAGCGGCTGTTGTTGAACACGCCGCCGTCCAGGTAGAACGCGGGGTTGGAGTTCCAGTTGTAGGCCCCCGAGGTGTCTGAGCGCTGCTGGTCCAGGGCCAGCGTTAGCAGGGTTTGCGCCGTCAGGTCGGCTTCGAGCACGCCGTAGAACACGCTTTTGTCGGAGCCATAGCGGTCCATGAACGAATTGACGCGCCGGTAAGCCCCCACCAGGCGGCCCCGGATGCGGCCATCGGCGGTCAAGGGGCCTGCAATGTCACCCTCGACGCTGGCGCGGTCCCAACTACCTACCTGCGTTTGCACGTGCGCCTGGAACGAATCTGTCGGCCGCTTGCGGATGAAGTTGACGGTGGCCGAGGGCTCACCCAGCCCGGCCACGATGCCCGCCGCGCCCTTGACCACTTCCACCCGATCGGCAATCGCCGGATCCAGGCCCTGGCTGATGGAACCCTCGTACACCGGCTGGGCCGAGGTGGTGTTCAGGCCATCCACCTGGATGCCGGTGTCCATGTAGAAACCGCGCACGAAGATCTGGCTGTTTTCCGACGCATCGCCCACCAGGGACACACCGGGCGTGTGGTTGAGTACCTGCTCCATGGTGGTCAGGCCCTTGTCCTCGATCATCTGGCTGGTGACCACTGTCACCGACTGCGGCGTTTCGCGCAACGACAGGTTGAGCTTGGTGGCGCTGCTGGCCACGCGAGCGGTGTAGGCTCCGGTGCCTTCGGTCTGGGCCTTGTCGACGTTGGCAGTCACCGGCACGGCGGGCAGCGCCACTGCGTTGGCACCGGCGACCGGCGCAGCCACAGGCTTGGGCACGTATTTGCGCAGCGTGTACGCGCCACCGCCCTGGTCCAGCGCCTCCAGGCCCGAGCCGGTCAACAGCGCGGCAAAGCCCCCGTGCACGGTGTAGCCGCCTTGCAGACCCGCCGATGCCTGGTCTTTGGCCAGGGCCGGGTCAAACGACAAGGCCACGCCCGCCGCTGCTGCAAATTTGGCCAGCACGGTAGCCAGCGGCCCGGCGGGGATTTGATAAGCGCGGGCCGGGTTGGCCTGCACCGGCTCTGCCGCCTGGCCAGGCAAGGCCAGCGTGGCGGCAGAAAACACAGCAGCCTGGACGGCCAGCGCCAGGGGCGAAATCGCAAACAGGTGGCGACGGAAACGGGTTGGGGACATGGAAGGCCTTGGGATAGTAAAACAAGTGTGGTGGATGGGCTCCTGGTGGGTAGGCCGGATGAGATGCAAAAACATGCAAGCTCGGCGCAAAAAAACTTGTGTACCTGCGCCGCAGGCGAGCGTTACAGCGCCTCGACGCGCACCCAGTAGCGGGTGCGCTGGCTAATGCGCAGCGGCAGTGACTTGGCCAGCACCCGCAGCGCGGAGTCGGTATTGGCCGTGGGGAACGCACCCGATACGCGCAGCGTGGCCACCGCCGGGTCGCAGGCCAGGTGGCCGGGGCGGTAGCGGGCCAGCTCGGTCACCAGGTCGCCCAGCCGCCAATCGTTGGCGACGATGCTGCCGTAGTCCCATGCGGCCACGCTGTCGTCCACGGGCTGCGGGGTGTCGGCCTGCTGGCCGGTGAAGCGGATGTGCTGCCCGGCACGCAACAGCACCGGGCGGGCCGCATCCAGCGGGCGGATCTCTACTGCATCGGTCAGCACCGCCACGCTGGTGTGCGTGCCGTGCTTGCGCACGCTGAAGCGGGTTCCCAGCGCCCGCACGCTACCGTGGGCGGTATGCACAGTGAAAGGCCGGGCGTTGCTGGCGGCGGTGCCACGCTGGCGGCTGTGGGCGGTTTCCACCAGCAGCTCACCCGCCCAGAGTTGCACGCTGCGCTGGGTGGCGCTGAACACCACGTCGGCAGCGCTGTCGGTGTTCAAGGTCAGCAGCGAACCATCGGCCAGCTCCACGCTGTGCCGCTCACCCACGCCGGTGCGGTAGTCGGCCAGCCAGCTGGCTTGGTGACAGGCCACCGTGCGCCAGGACGCATAGCCCAGCACGCCGCTACCCGCCAGCGCGGCGATGCTGCGCAGGGTGTGGCGGCGGCTTTTGCCGGCAGCCAGCAGCGTGGGCAGGGCGATGCGGCTGGGCACGCGCTGCACGCTGGCGCGCAAGGCGGCGATGCGCTGCCAGGCGCGCTGGTGGTCGGGGTGCTGCTGGTGCCATTGCTGCCAGGCTTTTTGATCGGCAGCGGTGGCCGCGCCCGAACACAGGCGCACGTACCAAGCCACGGTTTCCTGGCGCAGGGCGTGCTCGTCGCGGCTTTCCAGTTTCATGGCGCGAGCAGGTAGCAATGGGCGATGGCTTTGGCCATGTAGTTGTTCACCGTGCGCACGCTGATGCCCAGCTGGATGGCGATGTCAGCATAGGCCATGCCGTCCAGTTGCGACAGCAAAAACGACTGGCGCACCAGCGGCGGCAGGCCGTCGAGCATCGTGTCGATGGCGGTCAGCGCCTCCAGCAGAATAGCCTGCGTCTCGGCGCTGGGCAGGTGGGCTGCGGGCAGGCTGGCCAGCACGTCCAGGTAGGCGCGCTCCAGGCTTTGGCGGCGAAAGAAGTCGGCTACCAGGCCCTTGGCAATGGTGCCCAGGTAGGCGCGCGGCTCCTGCACCTGCGGGGCTTCGCGCTTGGACAGCACGCGCACAAAAGTGTCCTGCGCCAGGTCGGCCGCGTCGCAGGGGTTGCCCAGCTTGCGGCGCAACCAGGCCTGCAACCAGCCGTGGTGGTCACCGTAGAGGGTTTCGATACTGGTTGCGGGCGCTAGGCTGGAGGCGGTCACAGGGCAAAAATAGGCCCCGCAAACGGAACCCATCTAAATACGAATGAATCGCATTATCTGCTAGACCCCGGTACACCGTTTTGCGTACATGCCGTCAAATTTGTAAGAAATCAGGGCTTAGCGCTTATTTAACCGGCGCTAGCAGCTCTTATTTTTGTAGTAACTCGACTGCCAACGCCGTGGCCTCGCCGCCGCCTATGCACAGCGTGGCCACGCCCCGGCGCAGGCCGTGGGCCTGCAGTGCGTACAGCAGCGTGACCAGAATGCGTGCGCCGCTGGCCCCGATGGGGTGGCCCAGCGCGCAGGCCCCGCCGTGCACATTCACGCGGCTGTGCGGCAGGTCCAGCTCGGCCATCAAAGCCATGGGCACCACGGCGAAGGCCTCGTTGATTTCCCACAGGTCCACCTCGGCCACGGCCCAGCCAACCTTGGCCAGCAGCCTCTGCACAGCCCCCAGCGGCGCGGTGGAAAACCAGGCCGGTGCCTGGGCAAACGTGGCGTGGCCTTTGATAAGCGCCAGCGGCTGCAGGCCCAGCTGCGCAGCAGTGGAGGCGCGGGCCAGCATCAGGGCCGCCGCACCGTCGCTGATGGACGAACTGCTGGCGGCGGTGATGGTGCCGTCGGGCTGGAACGCGGGTCGCAAGGTGGGGATTTTGTCCAGGCGGATCTTGCCGGGTGCTTCGTCGGTGCTGACTTCGGCGCCTTTGGCCAGCACCGGGGTGATCTCTGCCGCAAACGCACCCGACGCTATCGCCGCCTGCGCCCGCTGCACGCTGGTGGTGGCAAACGCGTCCTGCGCCGCGCGGGTAAAGCCGTAAAGCGCCGCGCAGTCTTCGCCAAAGCTGCCCATGGAGCGGCCCGGCTCGTAGGCATCTTCCAGCCCGTCCAGCATCATGTGGTCCAGCACCTGGCCGTGGCCGATGCGGATGCCGCTGCGCCCCTGGGGCAGCAGGTGCGGCGCATTCGTCATACTCTCCATGCCGCCCGCCACCACCAGGTCAAAGCTGCCCGCCACCAGCATGTCGTGCGCCAGCATGGTGGCAAACAGGCCCGAGCCGCACATCTTGGACAGCGTGACCGCCCCCGTGCCCTGCCCCAGCCCGCCCTTGAACCCCGCCTGCCGGGCAGGAGCCTGCCCCTGCCCAGCCATCAGGCAGTTGCCAAACACTACCTGGTCGATGCGCGCCGGGTCCACCCCCGAGCGCCCCACCGCCGCCTGGATCGCCGCCCCGCCCAGATCGGGCGCCGCCAAGGATGTAAACGCCCCCTGGAAGGCCCCCATGGGGGTGCGGGCGGCGGCGAGGATGACTATGGGGTCAACCGGGTGGGTAGTGGGCATGGTGGTAGTCCTTCGGGAACCACTGTACGCCTGCTGGCGTGGTGGGCGAAAGACCATGGATGGGATCCCGCCGGATGCCCGGGTATCCATAAATGTTTTTCGTCTGGATTATTTTGCACAACAAAAAAGGGGCCGAAGCCCCTTTTTAAATGCATAGCAGCTTACTTACTTGGCAGCGCGACGGCGGCGTGCCATGGCAACACCCACCAATCCCAAACCCAAGAGGGCAATGCTGGTGGGTTCAGGTACTTTATTCACCGGCGCATTGCCAAAATCAACTCCACCGGAAGCATTATTGATGGCCACCAAACCATTGTTTGCGGCATCGAATCCACCCGAGGTGTTGGTGAAGCTGGTATACAAAGTGTCATAAAAAGGACTGGGCACCGTAAAAAACGACGCACCGTTACCGGTTAACGCAAATGCCATGGTGGCATTCAGTGAAGTACCAAATAAATTATTGATGCTGGACGAAGCAATAATGCTGGTGCCGGTACCCAGCAACACCGTATCCGACGAATGCACAACCGTACCACTGGCGGCGTTTCGATTATCGGCCACGGTAAATACGCTGTTGGAGCTATTTGATTTCTCACCCCATAAAGTAGAAGTCAATGCGTTGACAGTGTATGTGCTGCCTACCGCTCCGAATGAGCCGGTCAACAAAGTCGTTGTGTAGCTGTACTCGGCCCACAAAGCGTAGCCCATGGTGCGGCTCAAACCCAAACCGGTATCGCCCGCGCCCAGCACACCCCCTACGGAGTTAGTAAACGACGTCAACTGGGTGTAACCAATACCGGTCATGGTTTGGGATGCGGGATTTAAAGTGATTAAGGTTGATGCCGAACCATTAATAAAATTAGCACTGAAATCTGGAGTCGCATAACCAAACAGACTGGTATCCACGGTAAAACTCGGCGTGGGCGCAGCAGTAGCTGGCAACGTGAAACCAGCGGTAACAACCACTGTAGCAATTGCTACAGTTTTAAATACGTTTTTCATGAAATGCCCTGCTGTTGAAAACAAAAAATAGCACCACCATAGGCGCCGTTACATTTTTTACATGCAATGTACGTGCCACAACCTCAAATCGCCTCAAATCAACGACTTACAAGATAAAAATCTCTTTTTATAAAAGTCAGTGTAAGAAAAATCGATATGTTATATAACGAACAGATAAAATTGAAAATTTATGTTATAGAAAACCGAAAATACCGCTATATCCGGAACTATTTAACGGTTGGAAAGATGGCGGGGCAGTCCCCGCAGAATCGTGCCGCGCGCAGTGCCGCTACGCAGATGTCTGTCCCGCCCCGGTCGTGCACCGCCAAAAAGGCCCGCACCGCTTGGAGCGCGCCCATGCGGGTACGACAGGCCAGGATGGCGAGAGGCCTCGCCACGCCTGCTGGCACAAAGCCAATACTATGTATTTAATAGCACTTAACGCTTATTCCATAAGCGCTGGATGCCTATTTGCCTTAGAACTTACCGTGGCACACCGGTCACCGTATTCGGCAGCGGCGCACGCACCGCCCGCCGAAAGATCGACGGCGACACGCCGGTGTGCTCTTTGAAGAAGCGCGAGAAATTGCCCGGAGCCGAGAAGCCCAGGTCCAGCGCCACGTCGGTCAGCGGCAAGCCTTCGCTGACGCGGCGCATCGCTTCCTCGACCCGCACCGCGCTCCAGAACACCTGCGGCGTGGCGTTGAGCTGGTCGCGGAACAGCGCGAAGAAATGCGCCCGCGACAAGCCTACCTTGGCCGCAATATCGTCCACCGTGGTCTTCTCGGCCACGTGCTCGCGCATGTGGGCGATGGCCTTGCGCAGCCGGTGGTCCAGCGTGGGGCCGAAGGCGGCGGGCGGTGGCACATCGACCTGCTCGGTCGAGGCCTGGATGGCGGCCTCCAGCAGCCGCCCCACCTCTTCGTCCACCGCGTCACGCGGCGTGTCCAGCGCCAGAATCAAATCCAGCACCCGCCAGCAGGCCTGGCGCAACGCAGGGTGGATGGGGATGCGCGGCGACGGGAAGCGGAAGTTGCACCCCAGCGCCTGGCTGCGTGCGTCCAGCCAGGGCTTGGACAGCATGAAGGCCAGAAACAAACAAGGGCCACTGTCGTCCAGCAGCACCATGTCGTGCGACTCAAAAGCATTCGCGCCCAGGGCGATGTTCTCGCTGTAGTCCACCACCGCCGCACCCACCTGGGCCCGGGCGCGGGCACCGCCTAGCCAGAAGGCAATCTGCGTCTCGGAGTGCGCGTGCGCCACCAGGTTGGCGCGCAGCTCCAGCACGATGGCTGTGCCAAATGCGCCTGTGTGGAGTGCGTACGCCTCGGCCATGGGGGGAAGTCCTGGTGGGTGGGAATGGCCGCATTGTGTGCGCCGCCCCCACCGCAAAAACGCCAGGCTAGGGAATGTACTTAGCACGCCATCAGACGATTTGATACGCCGCCAGACGGGCGGATAAGCCGGGTTGGGGTGGTCTGCCTACAGTGGCCCTGCGCTCTCCAACCACCCAGTTTCAACAGGAAAAATCACCATGAAAATCGCCACCTACCTCGTCGAAGGCCAACGTTATGTAGGCCTCGTGTCTGCCGACGACCGCAGCGTCACCGCACTCGACCTGCCCCGCGCAGAAGCCTTGAAAGGCGCGCTGGCCGTCATCGAAACCCTGGCCGCAGGCGGCAAGATGCCTGCCACCATCGGTGCGCCCAGCGCCCTGGCCGACGTGGCGCTGGACGCTCCGATTCCCCTGCCCCGGCGCAACCTGTGGTGCGTGGGCCGCAACTACCACGCGCACGCCAAGGAGCTGGCCGCGTCGGTGTTCAAGGACAACAGCGCCAACACCGAAGAGTGGCCCATCGTCTTCACCAAGGTGCCCGAATGTGTGGTCGGCCCACACGACGCAGTGCGCGTGCCGGTGGAAGTGACCACGGCGGTGGACTACGAGGCCGAACTGGCCGTGGTGATTGGCAAGGGCGGCAAAAACATCACCCGCGCCGCCGCCATGGAACACGTGTTTGGCTACACCATCGTCAACGACGTGTCGGCCCGCGACGTGCAGGTGCGCCACCAGCAGTGGGACATGGGCAAGTCGTTCGACACCTTCTGCCCCATGGGCCCGTGGATCGTCACAGCCGACGTGCTGGACGGCCGCGAGACCCGCGTGCGCTGCTGGGTCAACGGCGAGCTGCGCCAGGACGGCCCCACGCAGAACATGATTTTTGACATCCCCACGCTGATCGAAACCATCTCGCGCGGCATCACCCTGTACCCCGGCGACGTGATCGCCACGGGCACCCCGGCGGGCGTGGGCATGGGCATGCAGCCCCCGCGCTACCTGGCGGCAGGCGACGTGGTGCGCATCGAAGTCGATGGCATCGGTGCCATCGAAAACCGTTTCGTCTGAGGTGGCCATGGCAAGCCAAACTATCCACGGCCTGGCCGTTGAAATCGAAGGCAGCGGCCCACCGCTGCTGTGCATCCACGGCCTGGGCGGCTCAAGCAATGTGTGGACCCCGCTGCTGGGCGCGCTGGCAGGCTTTCGCACCATTCGCCCCGACCTGCCGGGCAGCGCCCGCTCGGCCCTGCCGCCGGGCGCGCTGTCCATCCAGGGCTATGTGGATGCGCTCATAGGCCTGCTGGACGCGCTGGAGATTCCGGCGGCCCACGTTGCCGCGCATTCGCTGGGCACGGTGGTGGCGCAGCACCTGGCGGTGCAGCACCCGGGCCGCGTGCTGTCGCTGGCGCTGTTCGGCCCGCTGGTAGCTCCGCCCGAGGCCGGTCGCGCAGGCATCCACGCCCGGGCCCAGTTAGCCCGCAGTGGCCTGACCGGCATGCAGGAGATTGCCGATGCCATCGCCAAGGGCGCGACCGGCGCAGAGACCAAGGCCCAGCAGCCCGCCGTGCTGGCCCTGGTGCGCGAGATCGTGATGCGCCAACCCGCCGAGGGGTATGCCCAGAGCTGCGAAGCCCTGGCCCGGGCCGAGTCCGCCGCCATCGAGCAGATCCGCGTACCCACCCTGCTGGTCACCGGCGACCAGGACGGCGTGGCCCCGGCAGCGAATGTGGCGGTGATGGCCGCGCGCATTCCCGGCAGCCAGACGCAGGTTTTCGAGGCCTGCGGCCACTGGACCCCGTTCGAGCAACCGGCCCGCTGCATGCAGGCCCTGCAAACTTTTTACGCCACCCTTTGATCTAGAAAAAACAGGAGACCACCATGACCCGTACCGCATTCACCAATGTCCGCATCTTCGACGGCAGCGGCGCCGACACCTACCTGGGCGACGTGCTCGTGGAGGGCAAACGCATCGTGCAGGTCACCCGCCTGCCCGAGCGCGTGAGCACCGATGACGCGCGTGTCATCGCCGGGCGGGGCCGCTTTCTGATGCCCGGCATGACCGAGGCGCACACGCATTTCTCGTGGAACGACCAGCCCTCGCTGGCGGCCATCCAGTTCATGCCGCCCGAAGAGCACATGCTGTGGTGCGTGCGGGTGGCCAAGCGCTACCTGGACATGGGCTGGACCTCGGCCATCGGCGCGGCAGCGGCCAAGCCCCGCCTCGACGTGGTGCTGCGCAACGCCATCGATGCAGGCGAATTCCCCGGCCCGCGCTACCTGGCGGGCAGCCAAGAGATCACCACCATCGGCGCACTGGGCGACAACACGCTGCCGCACATGCCTTTCACGGAGCTCAGCTTTGGCAGCGTGTGCAGCGGGCCGGAGGAAATCCGCCGCTCGGCCCGCACCTTCATCAAGTACGGCGTGGACCATTTGAAGATCAACCTGTCGGGCGAATACATCGCCGGGCTGCCCGCCGAAATGTCGCCGTTTGCCGAGGAAGAAGTGGCCATGCTGGCGCAAGAGGCCAAGCGCTACGGCAAGCGCATGGCGGCGCATGCGCGCTCCAGCGAATCGGTGAAACAGTGCGTGCGCCACGGCATCGAGATGGTCTACCACGCCAGCTTTGCCGACGAGGAAGCGCTGGACATGCTGGAAGCCGCCAAGGACAAGCACTTTGTGGCCCCCGGCATCGGCTGGCTGATCCGCACCACCTACCATGCCGCCGAGTTCGGCATCACCGAGGCTGTGGCCACGCAGATGGGCTACAAGCGCGAGCTGGAAGTTGCCGCCGCCTCGCTGCGCGCCATGCACCAACGCGGCATCCGCATCCTGCCCGGCGGCGACTACGGCTTTGCCTGGATGCCCCACGGCACCAATGCCAACGACCTGCAGTACTTCGTGGACTACATCGGCATGACCCCTTCTGAGGCCCTGCGCGCCGCCACCCAACTGGGCGGGCAGATCATGCAGCGCCCCGATGAGCTGGGCCTGCTCAAAGCCGGTTACCTGGCCGACATCGTGCTGGTAGACGGCAACCCGCTGGAGAACCTGGCCCTGCTGACCGACCCCGCCAAGATCCAGCTGGTGATGAAAGACGGCGTAGTCCACAAAGACTGCGCCACCCCCGTGCCCGATGAAGCCGCCCTGCACCTGGGCGGCACCAGTTCGCCGCTGGTGGAAGAAGGGGTGAAGGAGGCGCTGGCAGAGATGCTGTAGGCGCGGGACCGCCCCCGGCCCTGCGGCGGGGGTGGTGAACTCAGTCGTCCACTCCCGAAAAGACGGGCTTTTGCCGTTGCCTGTACCAACGCTGGATACGGATTTGATCGCGCACCAGCCGGTAGTCAAAGCTATGGCCGGTTTTGGGGACTGCGTAAGTGCGCACACCGGCTGTAGAGGCCGCAACACCCAATTCAGGGGAATCACACAGCAGTGCAATGGACTTTGACACCCGTTGGTGCACCTTCGCGGCACTCAATGGGTCTTCTTTGGCGATGTACGCCAGCGTGGCGATGAATTGGTGACGCGCTTGCGCCGACCAGACTACCGCCAGGGTCATGCAGCAGCGCGTGTTTGGCGTAGCGCAACCAGAGCATCCCGCATGACATCTGCGTGTGCCACCGTGGCACCGGCGGCAAACTGCGCATCGGCCTGGGCGTTTTCCTGGATGCTGAGTTCCACTGCTTCAAAGCCGTCACGCAGCACAAAGCGCAGCATGGCGGCCGGGCTGCGCCCCGAAGCCTGCGCCAGTCGGTTGATGCGGGTTTGAACGATCTTTGGCAAGTGAATTTCAGCGGTGGTCATAGCAGTGCTCCGAAGATGTAGGCATCCTAGCAGGGCGGCACCACCACATTGGCCTGTAAAAACGCCATCACGCGCCGCACCGGGGTAGAGCGGTGTCGGCTGGCCGGGAGCACCAAGTAAAACACGCTGTGCTCCACACCGTCCCAGTCGGGCAGCACGCGCTGTAGCCGCCCCTCGGCCACCAGGCCGTGGGCGTAGTAGGCTGGGACATTGACGATGCCCAGCCCGTCCAGCGCGGCCTGGGTGGCTGCCGCTCCGCTGTTGCTGGCAAAGCGCCCGGCGGGTTGCAGGCTGGCACGCTGCGCGCCCTGCACAAAATCCCAGGGCCGCTGTACCAGTGGCAAACACCATTCAGGGGGCAGGTCGGCCGGGGTGCGGATGGGCGGCAGGCTGCACAGCAAGGCCGGGCTGGCCAGCACCCACAGCGGCACGGACAGCAGCCGGGTGGCGACCAGGGAGCTGCTGCTCTCCAGCGGCCCCATGCGCACCGCCAGATGAAAGCCCTCGGCCACCAAGTCCACGTTGCGGGCCGATACGTCCAGCTCTAGCTGTACCAGCGGGTGCTCGGTGCAAAACCGCGTCAGCAGCGGCACCAGTTGCTCTTCGGCAAACTTGCCCGCCAGGCTGATGCGCAGGCGGCCCTCCACTACGTCCTGCGTGTCCAGCACGATGTCTTGCGCCCGCAGCAGCTCTTGCAGCAGCGGCTGGCTGGTGTCGAACAAACGCCGCCCAGGCTCGGTCAGCTGCATTTGCCGGGTGGTGCGCACAAACAGCTGCGCGGCCAGGCGGCCCTCCAGCTCGGCGATCTGGCGGCTGATGTGGGACACCGACACCCCCATCTGCAGCGCCGCCCCGGTAAAGGTGCCGCGCTCGACCACTGCCACAAATTCCAGCAGGCCGTTCAAGCTTCCCATATTTGCAATCCTGCAAGAGTGTTTCTTTAATTCAATGGATTATCAACTTACACGCAAAAAAATACGATACGGGCTCTAATCTCTTGGAGTCGGTATGTCCCCTGCTTTGCTCGCCTTAAGTGCTTGTACGTTTGCCCTCGGCTTTGCCGAATTCGTGGCGGTGAGCCTGGTGCCCGCCATCGCCGCTGGCACAGGCCTGGGCCTGGGCGCGGTGGGTTTGGTGGTGGGCGTGTACGCCATCGGGGTGAGCATTGGCGCGCCGGTGTTGAGCGCCTGGCTGGCCCCCGCGCCCCGGCGGCGGGTGCTGGCGGTCAGCATGCTGCTGTTCGCGGTGGGCAATGCGGTCACGGCCTTGAGCAGCTCCTTGCCCTTGCTGCTGGGCAGCCGCTTGCTGGCGGGGCTGATGCACGGCATGGTGCTGGCGTTGGCCGCATCCACCGCCGCTACCGCAGCCGGGCCGGCTCGCAGCGGCCAGGCCATTGCCACCGTGTTTGGCGGGCTGACGCTGGCGTTGGTGCTGGGCGTGCCGCTGGGCACGCTGGCCAGTGGCACCTTGCGCTGGCAGTTCATTTTTGGTGCCATCGCGCTGCTGTCTGCGGTCAGCGCAATCGCACTGCTGCGGTGGGCCCCGGCCAGCACCGCATTGCCTGCAGCGGCGGATACGCCCCGGCCCAGCGTCTGGGCCACGGTGTCTGACCTGCCCACCTTGCGGCCGGTGGTAACCACGGCCCTGGCCTATGCGGGCTCGTTCACCGGCTTCACCTACATCGCGGTACTGCTGGCGCAGAGCACCCATTTGGGTGCCCAAGGCATCACCGGCATGTTTGCCCTGTACGGGGTCAGCGCGGCGGTGGGCAACACCCTGGGAGGCCGCTTTGTAGACCGCGTGGGCAGCCGCAGCGCCGCGCTGTGCGTGGTCGGTGGCCTGGTGCTGGCACTGCTGGGTGCCGCCCTGGGAGCGGCATCGGCCCCTGCCATGGCGGTGGTGATGGTGGTCTGGGGCCTGGCATCTTTTGGGGCGGTGCCGGTGCTGCAAAAAACCGTACTGGTCGCCGCCCAGCAGAACCCGGCGGGCAGCCCTGAGCTGGCCTCGGGCATGAACATCGCGGCCTTCAACCTGGGCATTGCCGTGGGTTCGGTGGCGGGCGGTATTGCCAGCGCGCACTCACCCCAAATGCCCATGTGGGTGGGCCTGGTACCTCTTTTTTTCGCGGCTATTTTGGCCACACGTCTGGCCCCTGCCGTCCGGTCTATCCATCCGGCACGGGGTGCATTTAACCAAGCAGGAGTATGAATATGGACATCACCCACAAACACATTGCCATCGCCGGTGGCAGCTCGGGCATCGGCTTTGCCATAGCCGCATTGGCGCTAGAGCGCGGCGCACGCATCACCATTCTGGGCCGCTCGCAGGCCAAGCTGGCCGATGCCCGCCAGCGCCTGGGCGGTGGTGTGGCCACCATCCCCATGGACCTGGGCGATGCGGCCTCTGCAGCCGCTGGCTTCCAGGCGCTGGGCGCGTTTGACTACTTTGTGTCTACCGCTGCCGACCTCACCTACAGCCCCCTGGCCAGCATGCCGCGCGAGAAAATTGAGCGCATGCTGGCAGGCAAGTTCTGGGGGCCGGTGCACCTGGTGCAGTTTGGCCTGCCGCAGTTACAGCCGGGCGGCTCCATCCTGCTGTTTTCTGGCCTGGCCGCCGACCGCCCTGCGCCTGGCACGGCGATGGTGTCAGCGCTGAACGCAGGCGTGGAAGGCCTGGTGCGGGCGTTGGCGGTCGAGCTGGCCCCGGTGCGCGTCAACGCCATTTCGCCCGGCGTGGTGGATACCGAAGGCTGGGCCTTCATGGACGAGGCCAGCCGCAGCGCCTTCTTTGCCAGCCTGGCCAGCAGCCTGCCCGCGCGCCGCATTGGCAGCCCGGCAGACCTGGCCGATGCCGCCCTGTTTGCGCTGACCAACCCCTACCTGACGGGCGAGGTCTTGCACGTCAACGGAGGTGGCAGCCTGGGCTGAGGGGGCAGCCATCTAGTTGCGAATAAAAACAGCCGCTAGCGCTTATATATTGGGCGGTAGCAGCTATTTTATTTATAGCATTACGCTTGCACGATAGGGATCACCCCGCCCACCGGCACATAGATTTCGCCACCGCCGCTTTTGAACTCTTGCGACTTCTCCAGCATGCCTTGTTCGGCGGCAGCGGCTTCGCTGACACCCAGGTTCTTGGCGTATTCGCGCACCTCTTGCGTGATCTTCATGGAGCAGAACTTGGGGCCGCACATGGAGCAGAAGTGGGCCACCTTGGCCGAGTCCTTGGGCAGGGTTTCGTCGTGGAATTTTTTGGCGGTTTCGGGGTCCAGCGACAGGTTGAACTGGTCCATCCAGCGGAACTCGAAGCGGGCCTTGGACAGCGCGTCGTCACGGTAGCGCGCTCCCGGGTGGCCCTTGGCCACGTCGGCGGCGTGGGCGGCGATCTTGTAGGTAATGATCCCGGTCTTCACGTCGTCGCGGTCGGGCAGGCCCAGGTGCTCCTTGGGCGTGACATAGCACAGCATGGCGGTGCCAAACCAGCCGATCATGGCCGCACCGATGCCGCTGGTGATGTGGTCGTAGCCGGGGGCAATGTCGGTGGTCAGCGGGCCCAGGGTGTAGAACGGGGCCTCACCGCAGTGCTTAAGTTGCTCGGTCATGTTCTCTTGCACCATGTGCATAGGCACGTGGCCGGGGCCTTCGATCATCACCTGCACGTCTTGCTGCCAGGCGCGTTGGGTCAACTCGCCCAGCGTGCGCAGTTCGGCGAACTGGGCTTCGTCGTTGGCATCGGCGCTGGAGCCGGGGCGCAGGCCATCGCCGAGTGAGTAGCTCACGTCGTAGGCCTTGAGGATCTCGGTCATTTCATCGAAGTGGGTGTAGATGAAATTCTCTTTATGGTGGGCAATGCACCACTTGGCCATGATGGAACCGCCGCGCGAGACGATGCCGGTCATGCGGTTGGCGGTGAGGTGGATGAAGGGCAGGCGTACACCGGCGTGCACGGTGAAGTAGTCCACGCCCTGCTCGGCCTGCTCGATCAGGGTGTCGCGGAAGATTTCCCAGGTCAGGTCTTCGGCCACGCCGCCTACTTTTTCAAGCGCCTGGTAGATGGGCACGGTGCCGATGGGTACGGGGCTGTTGCGGATGATCCAGTCGCGGGTGGTGTGGATGTTTTTGCCGGTAGACAAGTCCATCACTGTGTCGGCACCCCAGCGGATCGCCCAGACCAGTTTTTCCACCTCTTCTTCGATGCTGGAGGTGACGGCGCTGTTGCCGATGTTGGCGTTGATCTTCACCAGGAAGTTGCGGCCAATCGCCATGGGCTCGACTTCGGGGTGGTTGATGTTGAGCGGAATGACGGCGCGGCCCCGGGCCACCTCGGAGCGCACAAACTCGGGGGTCATCACCTTGGGGATGGATGCGCCGAAGCTGTTACCCGCCAGGCGCTGGTCGCGCTCGGTATTGGCGGCGTACTGCGCCATCCACTCCATCTTCTGGTTTTCGCGCAGGGCAACAAATTCCATTTCGGGGGTGATGATGCCTTGGCGGGCGTAGTGCATCTGCGAAACGTTGGCACCGCTGCGGGCCCGGCGCGGCGCGCGTTGCAGGCCGGAAGCCTGGGCGCGCAATTGCTGCAGCGCTTCGTTCTCGTCGCTCTTGCGGCCATCGTCCAGCGCGTGCAGGATGCGGGCGGCGTAGGCCTCGGTGTCGCCACGGGCATCGATCCAGCCTGCGCGCAGGGCCTGCAAACCGGCGCGCACGTCGATCTGGGCGGTGGGGTCGGTGTAGGGGCCGGAGGTGTCGTAGACGGTGACGGCCTCGCCATTGCTCTGCATGATTTCGCGCAGCGGCACGCGCAGGTCGGCTCGGCTGCCCTGGATGTAGCGCTTGGTGCTGGCGGGCAGCGGGTCGCAGGCGTAGCGGAGTAACTGGGTGAATTTGTCGGGTGCGTTCATGGGGGTCTCCTGGGTTGGTGGAGCCCGGAACGCGCAGCCAGACCGCGCAAACCCCGAAGGAGAACGCCCATGACGGGCGGTGAGACAACACCGTCCAGCCAGTGGACGGCATCGTCAAGCTCTTCTTACGCTGGTATGAACCAGATCAAGTTCGCGGGTTTGGATTCCATCTCAGCGCAGCCTCTGCGCACCCCGGGCAGCGCGCAGTGTACGGCATGTGCTACCCGACCCGGTCCGGGCTGGCTCCGCGCCCGCGCAGCAGTTGGCGCAACGCTGGTAACGCGGCCACACCGGCCTCGTAGCCCGCCTGGACGATTTCCTTGCGCACCGTGAAATCGGTGCTGGAAAACCGCGCCGTGTCTGGGCGGACCATGAAGTCGGCAGTTTGCCCCTCTAGCTGCGAGAGCGAGCGGCCCATGATTTCAAACGACTGCAGAATCACCTCGTACAGGCCCACGCGGGTGCTGTTTTGCGGCAGCACGCCCACGTCCACGCCAATCACCACATCGGCACCCAGCCTGCGCGCAGCTTTCACCGGCAAGGGGCTGACCAGCCCACCGTCCACCAGCTCCTCGTCAGCAATCACGCAGGGAACAAACACCCCGGGAATCGAGCACGAGGCGCGCACGGCCGCACCGGCATTGCCGCCCACCAGCAAGCGCAGTTCACCAGATTTCAGCACCGTGGCCACCGCGCCGAAGCGGCGTTTGAAGCGCTCGATGGGCACGTCCTTGACGTACTGGTTGACCAGCTTTTGCAGGGTTTCGCCGGTGAACATGCCGCGCTTGTTGCCCTGGCCCAGATCGACAATTTCGATGTCGCGCAGCCGCAAGGCCACCTCTTCGATCTGCCAGGGCGAGTAGCCCGCGGCATAAAAAGCGCCCACCAAGGAACCGGCACTGGTGCCCGCCACCACCTCGGGGGCCAGACCGGCTTCGACCAAGGCCTTGAGCACGCCGATATGGGCAAACCCCCGGGCCGATCCGGCCCCCAGGGCGATGCCGATTCTTTTGGCGGCGGGCGCTGCCTGCGCCAGCAACGGCGCGGCCCCGGCGGCAGCCAGCAGGCTTCGGCGCAGCACTACGGGCTTTCCGGCAGCTGGATCACACCGTCGTCGACCATCTTGCGCAGCTTGTCGAAAGCCGACGCAAACGCGTTGGCAGGCTCGCCCTGGGTCAGGGTTTCCACCTTTTCGTCCAGCACCATCAGCTCGACGCGGCGGTTCAACGTGCGGCCTTGTTCGCTGGCGTTGGAGGCCACGGGGCGGTTGTAGGCGAAGCCTGCGGAGACGATGCGCCGGGGTTCGACACCACGCTCTTCCAAAGCTTTACGCAACGCACGCGCCCGGTGGTCGGACAGGGTTTGGTTCAAGTCCAGGCCCCCCACGTTGTCGGTATGGCCCTCCACGCTGACATCGTGCGTGGTTTTGGTTTTCAGCAGGCTGGCCAGCCGGTCCAGGTAGGGCGCAGCTTCCTCGGTTTTGAAGGTGTATTCGCCGGTGGCGAACAGCACCGTGACGGGCAGCACGATTTGCACGCCACGCTCGGTTTGCTCTATGTCCAGCGTCGGGCCGGTGTAGGCCACCGGCGCGGACGGAGGGGTCTGGCAGGCGGCCAGTGCCACGCCCAGCACGGCGGCTGCACCCCAACGTAAAACCTGCCAGGCGCGCAGTCGAAGTTTTGAGTTGTCCATGGTGTGAATATTTCCTGTGTCTGGGAGGACATGCATGGCGGCAAGCCGCATGGAGGTGGCAAGTGAACGCAAGCAAGGCGGTCACGGAAAGCCCAGGAATTTTATCGTCCGCACCCAATTTCACGCGATGGATTGCATGCGTGTGTACAAAACAAAGGTAAAACCCGGTGTGAACCGGAACTTTTTCACACCCGCACGCTGAATTCAACCCACGCCGAACCGCTTATCCTGCTCGTACGGAAACACGTCGTGCACATAGCCCGCCTGGATGCGCTCCTTATGTTCCTGCCAGAAGCGGGCTTCCAGCAGGTCGGCGTGATGCTGCATGAAGGCTTCGCGCACCAGCGGGTTGCCCAGCAGAAAAGGGCCAAAGGTTTCGGGGAACACATCCTTGGGGCCGACCCGGTACCAGATCTCGCCGCTCATCTCTTCCTCTTCGTTGCGCGGCTGGGGCACGGTGCGGAAGTTGCAGTCGGTGAGGTATTCGATCTCGTCGTAGTCGTAAAACACCACCTTGCCGTGGCGCGTCACGCCAAAGTTCTTCCACAGCATGTCGCCGGGGAAGATGTTGGCGGCCACCAGGTCTTTGATGGCGTTGCCGTACTCCACCACCGAGCGCTCGATCTGGGCGCGGGCGCGGCGGTCGTCGGGGCCTGCGTCAAAGGCTTCCTGTAGGTAGATGTTGAGCGGGATCATGCGGCGCTCGATGTAGCAGTGCTTGATGACCACCTCCCTCTGGCCATCACCATCCCTATCGCTGATTTCCAGCTGGCTGGGGGCGAACTTCTCCAGCTCGGCAATCACCTCCGGGCTGAAGCGGGCCAGCGGAAACGCCACCTCGCTGTACTCCAGCGTGTCGGCCATGCGGCCCACGCGGTCGTGCTGCTTGACCAGCAAATACTTGGCCTTGACCTGTTCGCGGCTGGTGTCTTTTTGCGGCGGAAAAAAGTCTTTGATGACCTTGAACACGTAAGGGAACGAGGGCATGTCGAACACCAGCATCACCATGCCCTTGATGCCCGGCGCGATGCGGAACTGGTCGCTGGAATGGCGCTGGTGCAGCAGCAGGTCGCGGTAAAACAGGGTCTTGCCCTGCTTGGCCAGACCCAGCGCGTTGTAGATTTCATTGCGCGGTTTGCGCGGCATCATGCTGCGCAGAAACTGCACATAGGCACTGGGGATTTCCATGTCCACCATGAAGTAAGCGCGTGCAAAGCTGAACAGCAGCAGCATGTCGTCTTCGCCAAACAGCGCGGCATCGATCACCAGTTTGGACTCGGCGTTGTGCAAAACCGGCAAGGCAAACGCATGCTCCTGGAAGCCGTTGATCACCTTGCCGCAGATGTACGCGCCCTTGTTGCGAAAGAACAGGCCGGTGAGCACCTGGATCTGGAAGTTGGCCCGCAGCGTGACCTCGCCGAGCTGCTGGCGCACAGCCGCCTCCACATGGGCGATGTCGCGCGCCAGGTCGCCAAACGCGCGCTGCAAATCGAAGTCTTGCATCATCTGCAGCAGCACCGCGCCCAGGTTGGCGCGCGTGGGGTAGTAGGCACGGTAGGTCGGGCGTTTTTCCGCCGCTTCCAGGTATTCGGTGCTGACGGCGGGGCGCACGAAGATGAAGTCGTTCTGGAAGTAGCTGCGGTGCAGCATCTTGGTGGTGACCGAGTTGAAGAAGGTCTCGGCCAGCTCGGGCTGGCGGTGGTCTACCAGCAGGCCGATGTAATGCAGCTTGACCTGCTGCCACACGTCCATGCCCTGCGCGTCGGCCTTGAATTCGCGCTCTAGCCGGGTGGAGCACTCGCGCACCCGCAGGTCGTAGAACTCGATGCGTTCGCGCTGCGCCCGCTGCTGGCCGTGCCAGTCGGCCACCTCGAAACGGTGCTTGGCCCGGGCCGACTCGGTGCGAAACAGCCGGTAATGCCGGTTGAAGCCATCCACCATGGCCTTGGCAATGTCGTAGGCGAGCGGGGAATCCAGGCGTTGGGGAAACATGGGCAGAGTCTACCCAGACGCGCCCCCCGCGGTAAGACTAGCGCGCGACCCGCGCCGTCGCTGCCACGCCCGCCACCGCCGCCCGGTAGGCCGCCTCCAGCCCCTCGAAACCATTCACCGTGATGTGCAGGTTTTGCAGCAGGCCGTCGTGGATGCCGTAGACCCAGCCGTGCACCGACACATTCTGGCCACGCGCCCAGGCATCGACCATGACGGTGCTCTGGCAGACGTTGACGACCTGCTCGATGGCGTTGAGCTCCACCAGCGCGTCGTGGCGATGGGGTTCGGCGATGTGGTCCAGCAGGTTCCAGTGGCGATCCCGCACGTCCTGGATGTGGCGCAGCCAGTTGTCGGCCAGACCGACCCGCTGGCCCGCCAGCGCCGCCGCCACGCCCGAGCAGCCGTAGTGGCCCACCACGGTGATGTGCTCGACCTTGATCACGTCTACCGCAAACTGTACGGTGGACAGCGCATTCAGGTCCGAATGCACCACTACGTTGGCCACGTTGCGGTGCACAAACACCTCACCCGGGGCCAGGCCCATGATCTCGTTGGCTGGGACGCGGCTGTCGGAGCAGCCAATCCACATGTACTTGGGCTTTTGCTGCAGCGTGAGCTCGGTGAAAAAGCCGGGGCGCTGGCGCTCCATCTCGGCGGCCCAGGCACGGTTGTTGGCAAAGATGTCGGGTATGGATTGGGTCATAAAGGTATTTTGCCGCCATACAGACGGGCCAAAGTATCAAAATAAAGTGTCAAATTGGCATCCAGCGCTTATTCCATAAGCACGAGAAGCTATCAAAACTGAAGCATATCAACCGGGTTACCAAACTTCTTGGGTATCCCCGGACTCGCTTGACGTTGACGTAAACGTCAAGTATATCCAGGCTTCCCCCTTTTAGGGGATACGCCAGCCCCAAGTCCCCTGCCCGGGGCGGAGAATCACGCGGCGGCATGCCGTCCGCACCCCAACAGGAGACAACCATGAAGCCATTTTTCAAACTACGCCCCTATGCCCTGCTGCTGCTGGGGCTGGTATCCGTCGGCACGCTGTTGGCGCAAAACCCGGGCCTGCAGCGCACGCTGGTGGGCCGGGCCGACGTGTCGGTGCCGGGGCGCGAGGCGGTGGTGGCGCGGGTCGAGGTGGCACCCGGTGCCAAAGCCGGGCGGCACACCCACCCCGGCGATGAAATCAGCTATGTGCTCGAAGGCGAGGCCACCCTGCTGCTGGATGGCCAACCGCCCCGCATCATCAAGGCAGGCGAGTCGTTCGTGGTGCCCGCCGGGGTGGTGCACGATGCCCACAACGACGGGGCCGTGCCCACCCGGCTGGTGGGCGTGTACGTGGTGGAAAAAGGCCAGCCGCTGGCATCACCTGCGCCCTGAAAATTTCAGACTAGCTTGGCCTGTTTGCGGCTCTTGGAGAGCTGCGCCCGCCCTTCCTTCTCCTGGGCTTTGACCTCGTCGATATTGGCTTGCAGCTCGGCCATTTGCTCCTCCAGTTGCTGGCGGTGCGCGGCCAGCACGGCCAGAAACTTGCCTAGTTGGGCGGTGGTGTCGCGCGGGCTGTCGTACATGTCGATCACCTCTTTGGCCTGCGTCAGGCTCAGGCCCAGGCGCTTGGCGCGAAGGGTCAGCTTGAGGCGGGTGCGGTCGCGCTGGCTGTAGACCCGGGTGCGCTCGCCCGGGCCGCTGCGCGTGGGCTGCAGCAGGCCCATGTCTTCGTAGAAGCGGATGGCCCGGGTGGTCAGATCGAATTCCAGCGCCAGGTCGCTGATGCTGTAGCTGCTTATCGCCATGGTGTCAGTGGGTTGCAAAGGGTTGCCAAGAGCGGGCCTAGAATGACTTTTACGTAAACGTCAACACAAAAGCCGACTATAGCGCCATGAATCTGCTCGAACAACAACTGCACTACCCCCTTGGCGACACCCTGCCCGCGCAAGGCGAAACCGTCGCCGTGGCACCCGGCGTGCGCTGGATCCGCATGGCGCTGCCCTTCGCGCTGAACCACATCAACCTGTGGCTGCTGGAAGACGAGATCGACGGCCAGCGTGGTTGGAGCGTGGTGGACTGTTGCATCAGCGCCGACACCTCGCGTGCCCAGTGGGAGGCGATTTTTGCCTCCCAGCTCGGCGGCCTGCCCATCCTGCGCGTCATCGTGACCCACATGCACCCCGACCACATCGGCCTGGCCTCGTGGCTGTGCGCGCGCTGGAACGCCCCTCTGTGGATCAGCGCCACCGACTACTTTGTGGCCGAGCACAACATCGCCCACTCCAGCGGCAACGGCGGGCCGGGCGCTGCCGAGTTCTTCCAGAAACACGGCCTGAGCGACCCGCAAGCGGTGGAGAAAATCCGCGCCCGCACCGGCTATTTTTCGGCCATGGTGCCCGCCCTGCCGCCCAGCTTTGTACGCATGCAAGACGGCCAGACGCTGCGCATCGGCGGGCAGGATTGGCGCTGCATCAGCGGCTACGGGCATGCACCAGAGCACATTGCGCTGTACTGCGCCGAGACCCAGGTGCTTATCGGCGGCGACATGATGCTGCCGCGCATATCCACCAACGTCAGCGTGTTCGATGTAGAGCCCGAAAGCAACCCGCTGCAGCAGTTTCTGGACTCGATCGACAAGTTCGCACCCCTGCACCCCGACACCCTGACCCTGCCCGCGCACGGCAAGCCCTTCCAAGGCCTGCACACCCGCATCCAGCAGCTGCACGACCACCACCGCGACCACCTGGCCCAGGTGATGGCCTTTGCCCGCCAGCGGCCCTGCAGCGCAGCCGACATCCTGCCCGTGCTGTTCAGCCGCACGCTCGACCTGCACCAGACCACCTTCGCCATGGGCGAGGCGGTGGCGCATCTGCACAAGCTGTGGGTGGATGGGTATTTACGGCGTACACAGGATGCGGATAGGGTCTATCGGTTCGCTCCGACAAGCTTGCACTACCCCGAAACCATGCCGCTGGAACCCAGCGAAGCGATGCCGGTCAGCGCCTGAGAACGGGTTTTAAACCTCATCCCACTTCGGCACCACCACAGCGCGCAGCTCCGCCCGCAGCGGCACGTAGCCCGGCAGGATGGAAGCCACCGTGGCCCAGAACTGGGCGCTGTGGTCCATGTAGCGCAGGTGGCTCAGCTCGTGCACCACCACGTAGTCGATGACCGCCATGCGGTGGTGCAGCAGCCGCCAGTTCAGCCGGATCGAGCCCAGGGTGCTGGCGCTGCCCCAGCGGGTGGTGGCGTTGGACAAGGCCAGGCGCTTCCACTGCACCGCCAGTTGCGGTGCAAAGTGGTTCAAGCGCTCTACAAACAAAGCCCGCGCCTGCAGCAGCATCCATTTGTGCACGGCAGCGCGGATGTGCGCAGGCGCGGAATCCAGCGGCAGGCCCAGGTGCAGGCAGTTGTCGATCAGCAGCGCGCCCTTGTGCACCCGGTGCAGCGCGGGCTCCAGCACCAGGGTCAGCGGCTGGCCCAGGTAGGGAAATGTGGCACCGTTTTGCCACACCACGCGCGTGGCCTGCTGCTGCGCCTGGCGCTCTTGCGACTGGCCCAGCTTTTGCACGATCCAGCCGCCCTTGCTGCGCACAGCCGCGTCCACCTCGGCCAGCGGCACCCATTTCGGCGCGCTGACCACCAGGCCCTGCGCGCCCACCACAAAGCCGATGCTGCGGCGCTTGCTGCGCTTGAACGCAAAGCCCACCAGCGCGCCGGGCAGTTGCAGGGTGCGGTTGGCGGCGGGGTGCCGGTACTCGACGCTATTTGCTACTAAATCAGGAGCTGCTTGTGCCGATGGAATGGGCGCAACAGGCTGTTTTGGTGTTGATTTATCCACCACAGGTGCGAACAAATCCAACGTGGTTTGCAGCAGGCCCCGGAGCATGGCAGTGCCTTACCGGTAGGCCTCGGGGTCGAGGCGGCGCATCTCGGCCTCGATCCAGGCCTGCACTTCGGCCATCAACTCGTCTGGGCGGCGGCCCACGCTGGGAATGGGTTTGCCGATGGAGATATCCACAATGCCGGGCGTTTTGATGAAGGCCTTGCGCGGCCAGCATTTGGCGGATGTCACCGCAATCGGGATCACCGGCACACCGCACTGGATGGCCAGGCGTGTGCCGCCGGTTTTGTACTCGCCCACCTGGCCGCGGTCGATACGCGTGCCCTCGGGGAACATGATGATCCAGGTGCCCTGCCCCACCAGCCGCTTGCCCGATGCCACCAGCTTCTTGAACGCCTGCGTGCCCTGGCTGCGGTCGATGTGGATCATGTCCATGCAGGCCATGGCCCAGCCGAAGAAAGGCACGTACAGCAGCTCTTTCTTGAACACGTAGGCCAGCGGGCGCGGCATGATGGCGGGCATCAGCAGCGCCTCCCAGGTGGACTGGTGCTTGACCAGCAACACCACCGAATCCAGCGGGCCGGTGGGCAGGTTTTCCATGCCGGTGATGCGGTTCTGGATGCCCAGGATCGCGGTGCCGCTGTCCACCGCCAGCCGGAGCCAGCGCGCGCAAGCCCAGTACACCGCCGTCGGCCCGGCAAACAGCCGGATCACAAACACGGCCGTGGCCCAGGGGATGACGGTAACCGCCAAAAACAGCATGTGCAGAACAGAGCGGATCAAAGGCATTTTTAAGTCTTTTTGGCAGCTAGCGCTTATTCCATAAGCACAAGCAGCTATAAATTAAGGAGTATTAGACCGCAGGCGTTTTGGCGGCCAGCTCGCGGGAGATGAGAAACGTGGCAAACGCCAGCAGGTCCTGGTGGATCCAGGTGCCCACCGGAAACTCGGGCGGCAGCACGCCCGGCCCGCGAAACCGCGCGGCCTTGCCGGTCAGCACCACGTGCGGCTCGCAGCCCACCGCCACCCCGGCCTGCAGGTCGCGCAGGCTGTCGCCCACCGTGGGCACGCCGTGCAGGTCAATGCCAAAGCGCTCGCCAATCTGCTCGAACAGGCCCGGCGCGGGCTTGCGGCAGTGGCAGCCGTCGTCGGGCGAATGCGGGCAGAAAAACACCGCATCCACCTTGCCCCCGGCGGCAGCCAGCAGCTTGAACATCTTGGCATGCATGGCGTTGAGCGCCGCCACGTCAAACAGCCCCCGCCCCAGCCCCGACTGGTTGGTGGCCACCACCACATGCCAGCCCGCGTGGTTGAGCTTGGCAATCGCCTCCAGCGCGCCCGGCAGCGGCAGCCATTCGTCGGGCGATTTGACGAACTCGTCACTGTCCACATTGATGGTGCCGTCACGGTCGAGGATGGCGAGTTTCATGGGGTGTTTCCTATGAAGCTAATTTAGACAAATCCGCCACGCGGTTCATCGCGTTGTGCAGGCTTTGCAGCAGGCCCAGGCGGTTCAGGCGCACGTCCATGGCCTCGGCGTTGACCATCACGCCGTCAAAGAACGCGTCCACCGGCGCGCGCAGGGCGGCCAGGGACTGCAGGCTGGCGGTGTAGTCGCCTGCCTCGAACTGGGCCTGCGCCACCGGAGCGGCCTGCTGCATGGCAGCAAACAGGGCGTGCTCGGCGCTCTCCTGGAACAGCGCGGGGTTGGCGTGCGGGTCTACCGCGTCGGCTTTTTTCAGGATGTTGCCGATGCGCTTGTTGGCGGCTGCCAGCGCGGCGGCTTCGGGCAGGGCGGCGAAGGCGCGCACGGCGGCCAGGCGCTTGGGGACTTCGGCCAGGCGCTGCGGGCGCAGGGCCAGGACGGCATCGACCTCTTGGGCGCTGTAGCCTTCTTCGCGCAGTGAGCCGCCCAGGCGGTCGTATATGAAGGAGGACATGCGATCCGCTCCAACTTCATCCAAGTTCCAACCAAACTCATACTCAGCAGCATCTCCAGCCTGCCTGGCATTCGTTCCATGGGCAGCGCCAGAGAATGCGTTAGAAGCAATACCGACTAACTGCGTTAATTCGAGCGGCAAATTTCCTTCAATCAGCATGCGGATCACGCCCAGCGCGTGGCGGCGCAGGGCGAACGGGTCCTTGTCGCCGGTGGGCAGGTTGCCGATGCCGAACATGCCGACCAGGGTTTCCAGCTTGTCGGCCAGCGCCACGGCCACGCCCACGGGGTTGCGCGGCAGGGTGTCACCGGAGAAGCGGGGTTTGTAGTGGTCTTCGATCGCGTCTGCAACGTCCTGGCTCAGGCCATCGTTCAGCGCGTAGTAGCGGCCCATGGTGCCTTGCAGCTCGGGGAATTCGCCCACCATGTCGGTGACCAAGTCGGTCTTGGCCAGCAGCGCGGCCTGGTCGGCCTGTTGGGCCAGCGCGTCGCCGCCCAGTTGCAGCGCAATGGCCTTGGCGATGGCACGCACGCGCACCACGCGCTCACCTTGCGAGCCGAGCTGGTTGTGGTAGACGACTTTGTCCAGCCCCGCCACGCGCGACTCCAGCGTCTTCTTGCGGTCCTGGTCGAAGAAGAACTTGGCATCGGCCAAGCGGGGGCGTACCACGCGCTCGTTGCCGCCTATGACCTGGCTGGCATCCGCCGGGCTGATGTTGCTGACGATCAGAAACTGGTGGGTCAGCTTGCCGGCAGCGTCCAGCAGCGGGAAGTACTTCTGGTTGGCCTTCATGGTCAGGATCAGGCATTCCTGCGGCACGCCCAGGAATTCTTCTTCGAAGCTGCAGACCAGCACATTGGGGCGCTCGACCAGGGCGGTCACTTCGTCCAGCAATGCTTCATCTTCGATAGCACGCACACCATTACCGATGCGCGCAGCGGCCGCATTCAGCTGGTTAACGATGTCGGCGCGGCGGTCGGCAAAGCTGGCGATCACTGCGCCCTCTTCCCGCAGTTGCTGCGCGTAGCTGTCGGCATCTTTTAGCTGCACCGGGTCCACGGCGGCTTCAAAGCGGTGGCCGTGGGTGGTGTTGCCGGACTGAAGGCCCAGGGCCTCGACGGGCACCACGTCCGCGCCATGCAGCGCCACCAGGCCATGCGCGGGGCGCACGAAGCTGACGCTGGTCCAGCCGGGCTGGGCGCAGCCGCGGCTCAGCTGGTAGGTCATGACCTTGGGAATCGGCAGCTTGGCAATCGCTTCCAGCAGGGCTTTTTGCAGGCCTTCCTGCAGGCGGGCACCGGCCACCGTGCGCTCGAAAAACAGGGCTTCGGCCTTGCCGTCCAGGGCGCGTTTCAAACCGGCCACGGCTTCTGGCCCGGCACCCAGGGCTTGCAGCTTTTTCAGCAGCGCGGGGGTAGCTTGGCCATCGGCAGTCAGGCCCACGGCCACGGGCATCAGTTTGGCGGATACAGCCTTGTCGGCGGCGAACGGGGCCACGGCGGTGATGTGCGCGGCCAGGCGGCGCGGCGAGGCGAAGGCGGTGGCTTGCGATTCAGCCGAAGCCAAACCTTGCGCCTTGAGTTGCTCCAGCAGCACGGCGGCGAACGCATCGCCGAGTTTCTTCAAGGCCTTGGGTGGCAGCTCTTCTACAAACAGCTCCACCAGTAAATTCTTAACGCTCATATCAGGCGGCTTTCTTTTCAATCTGGGCCAGGGCTTCGGCGGCCCAGTCTTTAGGGGCCATCGGGAAGCCCAGGCGGGCGCGGCTGTCGAGGTAGCTTTGTGCCACGCCGCGGGCCAGGTTGCGGATGCGGCCCAGGTAGGCGGCGCGCTCGGTCACGCTGATGGCTCCGCGTGCGTCCAGCAGGTTGAAGCTGTGGGCGGCTTTGAGCACCTGCTCGTAGGCGGGCAGCGCCAGGCTCGCCGTCACCAGGTGCTTGGCCTGCTTTTCGTGGGCCGTAAACGCGGTGAACAGGAAGTCGGTGTCGCTGTGCTCGAAGTTGTAGGTGGACTGCTCCACCTCGTTTTGCTTGTACACATCGCCATAGCTGAGCCCATCGGTCCAGACCAGGTTGTAGACGTTGTCCACGCCTTGCAGGTACATCGCCAGGCGCTCCAGGCCGTAGGTGATTTCGCCGGTGGCGGGCTTGCAGTCCAGGCCGCCCACCTGCTGGAAGTAGGTGAACTGGGTGACTTCCATGCCGTTGAGCCAGACTTCCCAGCCCAGGCCCCAGGCACCCAGGCTGGGGTTTTCCCAGTCGTCTTCGACGAAGCGGATGTCGTTCTTCTTGAGGTCAAAGCCCAGGGCTTCGAGCGAGCCCAGGTACAGCTCCAGGATATTGGCCGGGGCGGGCTTCAAGACCACCTGGTACTGGTAGTAGTGTTGCAGGCGGTTGGGGTTTTCGCCGTAGCGGCCATCTTTGGGGCGGCGGCTGGGCTGCACGTAGGCGGCCTTCCAGGGCTCGGGGCCGATTGCTCTTAAAAAAGTAGCGGTATGCGACGTACCCGCGCCCACTTCCATGTCGTAAGGCTGCAAAAGTGCACAGCCTTGCTCAGCCCAGTAGGACTGCAGGGTCAAGATAATTTGCTGGAATGTCTTCATGGAGGTCTGCAAAGGGGGGAATCGCCGGGGGCGGCAATTTAACCTTCGATTTTACGGGGCTGTGGAATATGTCACGTAATGCACATAGGCACACCCTGGGTGCTATTTCACATTCGTTACATTCATGCCCAATAGGCATGAGAAAAAGGGGCTCACATGGAAGAAGCAGGCAGCAACTTCAGTTGGTTTATGACGTACCTGATCGCCAGCATTCTGTTGATTGCGGGCGCAGCCGCGGGGATCATGGTGTGGCAGTACCGCAAACATAAGCGCGAGCGGCGCACGTCGGCGCGCAAGGCACGGGCCCGCGTGCGGGCCTGGCGAGATGGCAAGCCCACGCCCTCGCAACAGGCCGAACTTTCGCATAAAAAATAGCTCTATCGCTTATTCCATAAGCACGAAAAGCTCCTTTTTATATAGCAATTCATGTAACGATCAACGCCCTCCCGCGCCTGGCCTGGGGCGCGGCACCCAGGCATCCTCCACGCTCAACGCCCCTTCCGGGCAGGCCCGCACCGCGCGCTGGGCCAGTGCCTCCAGGCCGGGGGGCACCTCAAAACTGGTGGTGGCGATGTAGCCGTTGTCGTCCAGCGTGAATAGCTCAGGGGCCACATGTTGGCAGCGGGCATGGCCCACACAGGCGCTGGTGTTGACAACGACTTTCATGCCGCCGCCCACGCCAGGTGCAGATCATCCACCCCAAACACGCCCGCAGCGCGCACGCGCACCGTTGTGTCGGCTACCAAATGGAACGGCGGCAGGTTTGCCAGCCACAGCTCGATAGCGATGCGCAGCTCGCGCCGCGCCAAGTGCGAACCCAGGCAGCGGTGCACGCCGTAGGCAAACGCCATATGCGGCACGTGGGCATCGGCGCGGTTGAAATCGACCTTCTCGGGATTCACGTACTTTTCGGGGTCCAGGTTGCCCAGCTCGGTGCTGATCAGCACGTAGTCGCCACGGCGCATGGTGGCTTCGCCGATGGTCACGTCTTGGGTCACGGTGCGGCGCATGTTGACGATGGAATAGGCGCGCAGCATCTCTTCCACTGCCTGGGGAATACGGTCGGGGTTCTCACGCAGCTCGGTCTGCTGTTCCGGGTGCCGCGCCAGGTGCAGAAACATGAAGCCCAGGCTGGAGGTCACGGTGTCCAGCCCGGCCAGAAACACCAGAAAGCAGATGCCAAACACCTCATCGTCGGTCAAAGGCTTGCCGTCGATCTGGCTGGCGATCAACGAGCTGGTGAAGTCGTCGGTGGGCTGGGCGCGCCGCTCGGCGATGCGCTCGCGCAGGTAATCGCGGATCTGCATGACCGCGCCCACCACCACCTGCATGTCCTGGCTTTTCACCAGGGCCTGGGTCCAGGCGACAAAGCGCCCTACTTCGCTGGTGTCCCAGCCCATCACGCGCAGAAAGATCAGCGTGGGAAATTGCTCGGCAAACTCGGTGTTGAAGTCGCAGCTGCCCCGCGCGGCAAAGTTTGCCATCAGCGCGCTGGCCTGGGCGCGGATGTCGGCCTCCAGCGCGTCAACGCGCTTGGGTGCAAACAGCGGGTTCAGCAGCATGCGGTACTTGGCGTGGTTGGGCGGGTCGATTTCCAGCGGAATCAGGCTCCAGGTTTCGCCCAGCATCTGGGGGAACGGCGTGGCGGCGGTGCTGGTAAAGGTTTCGGTGTCTTGCAAAATTTGCCGCAAATCGTCGGACCGGCGTGGCACCCAGCAGCCGGGCAGGTAGCCCAACCGGGGCACGTAGAAGATCGGCGGTGTGCTGAAGTGCAGGCTGGCGGCATGCGCGTGGGCATCCTGGCCTTGGGCCGAAATTTCTTCCCACAGGTTCCAGTCGCGCACCAAGTGGGGCGGCACGTGGGACGGTATGGGGGAAAAAATGGACGTGGGTGGGGATGCAGTGGTCATGGTGACTCGCTTTTTTAGGTCAACTGAGCGCGCAAACGCGGCTCAGTTCACAGGCCAATCGGAAAGACGATGGATTTCTCGTGCGTGTACTCGTGCTGCCAGCCCGCACCGTATTCGCGGCCCAGGCCCGAGCGCTTATAGCCACCAAAAGGCGCGTCGTTCTGGCGGTACAGGCCGCCGTTGATGACCACGCCGCCGGTGCGCATTTGCAAGGCCATCTCGTAGGCCTTGGCCGGGTCGCGCGAGTGGATGCCGCCGTACAGGCCGTAGCGGCTGTCGTTGGCGATCTGCACGGCCTCTTCATCGGTGTCGAAACCGATCACGCTGGCCACCGGGCCAAACACCTCGTCCTGGGCGATGCGCATGCTGTTGTGCACGTCGTCAAACACGGTGACGTTGTAGAAGAAGCCCTTGCCCAGGTGGGCAGGTTTGGTGCCGCCCAGCACCAGCTTGGCGCCTTCGTCGCGGCCCATTTGCACCATGCGCTCCACCCGGTCGCGGGCGGCACCGCGGATCAGCGGGCCCAGCTGGGTGGCGGGGTCGGCCGGGTCGCCCACCACGATGTGCCCGGCGATGGCTTTCATCATCTCCACATAGGCGGGGCGGATGCTGTTGTGCACCAGGTGCCGGGTGGCCAGCGCACAGCCCTGGCCGCAGTGGGTAGCGACCTGGAACACGCCTTCCATGGCGGCTTTTTGCACATCGGCATCGGCGCGCACGATCAGGGCCGACTTGCCGCCCAGCTCCAGCAGCACCTTTTTGATGGTGGGTGCGGCCTGGCCCAGAATCGCCACGCCCACGGCTTCGGAGCCGGTAAAGGTAACCATGTCCACGCGGGCATCGCTGGTCAGCGCCTGGGCCACTTCGGGGCCACCGGTCACGATGTTCAGCACGCCGGGCGGCAGGCCGATTTCGCTGGCGATTTCACCAAACAGCAGGGCCGAAAACGGGGTGTACGGCGAGGGCTTCAACACCATGGTGTTGCCCGCCAGCAGCGCTGGCACGATCTTCGACAAATTGATCAAAAACGGCGCGTTGTAGGCGGTGATGGCCGTGACCACGCCCACCGGCTCGCGCACCACCACGCCAGAGCCAATCAGCGCCGGGCCGCTGGGGTTGAACGGGTTCATGGACGTGCCCACCGGCAGGGTCTGGGTGGACGGCAGCAGCGAACGCTCCAGCGCCAGCGCAAACAGCTCCATGGGCCGGGCGTAGTTCATCATGTGGGCCAGGGCCAGCGTGAAGCCGCCTTCGGCCACCATCAGCGTCTTCATGCGGTCGGCACGCTCCACCAGGGCGGTGTGCATACGGCGCATGAACGCCGTGCGCTCGGCCTGCGGCAGGCGCGGCCAGGGGCCACTGTCGAAGGCCTGGCGGGCGGCAGCCATGGCGGCATCGGCCTCGGCCACCGCGCCCACCGGGGCCAGCCCGATGACCGCCTCGGTGGCGGGGTTGAGCACTTCTTCTTGCGCACCGCTGGCAGGCGGCACCCACTGGCCGTTGATGTACAGGCCGTTGAAACGGGTGAAGGGAATCGTCATAAAAATATCTTTCAAACTGCTGGCTGGGGGCCGCGGATAAGTTCTGCCGCGCGCATGGCCATGGCCATGGCGGGGCCGTTGGTGTTGCCGGAAATCAGCGTGGGCATGACCGAGGTGTCGATGACCCGCAGGCCCTGCACACCGCGCACGCGCAGCTGCGGATCGACCACCGAGGCCGCATCACTGCCCATACGGCAGGTGCCCGCCACGTGGTAGGCGGTATTGCCAAACTTCAGGTAGGCATCGACCAGCTCGGCATCGCTTTGGTAGGCCGGGCCGGGGGCCACCTCTTCCACCACATAGGGCTTCAGGGCGGGCTGCGACAGCATGCGGCGCATGGTGCGGATCAGGTCGGCGGCGTGGCGCTGGTCGTGGGCGGTGTGCAGGTAGTTCACGTCGATGTCCAGCGCCGCCTGCGGGTCGCGCGAGGTGATCTGTACCGAGCCTTCGCTGTCCGGTTGGGTGACATACCCCACCCAGGTCATGCCGGGGGCGGAGTCGATCACCACCTTGTCGTTCTTCACTGCCACCGAGTACAGGCCGATGCCCAGCTCGGCATCCGGGCGGGCCAGCTCGGGCCGGGTTTTGACCAGGCCGCAGAGCTCGTGCGCGGCAAAGGTCATGGGGCCGGAATGCGCGCCAAAGTAGCGCAGCAGGTTCTTGCCCAAGCGCCAGCCCTGGTACTCCTGGTTCATGCTGCCTTCGCGGATGCGCACATGCATCAGGATGCAGCGGTGCTCCAGCAGGTGCTGGCCCACACCGGCCGAGTCGGCCACCAGCGGAATGCCCAGGCGCTGCAGCAAGGCCGCCGGGCCCACACCCGACAGTTGCAGCAGCTTAGGGCTGTGCAGGGCCCCGGCGCACAAGACCACCTCGCGGCGGGCTTTGACCACCGAGCGCACGCCGTCTTGCAGCAGCTCCACGCCCACCGCCCGCGTGCCTTCAAACACCACGCGCTGCGCGTCCACACCGGTGCGCACTTCCAGGTTGGGGCGGGCCCGTGCCGGGGTCAGGAAGGCCTTGGCGGCGCTCCAGCGCTGGCCTGCAAAAATGGTGCGCGGCTGGTAGCCCATGCCGCCCTGGGGCGCGGCGTTGACATCTTCCACACGCGGCACACCGGCCTGCTCGCTGGCGGTGAGAATCGCCTCGTACAGCGGGTTGTCGCGCGGGTGCATCGAAATCTTGAGCGGCCCGCCGGTGCCGCGCCATTCGCCCTCGCCGAGTTCGTGGTCTTCCATGGCTTTGTAGCAGCGGCCAATGTCGGACCAGGCCCAGCCGGTGCAGCCTGCCGCTGCCCAGTCGTCGTATTCAGACGGCAGGCCGCGCATGTAGACCATGCCGTTGACCGAGCTGGAGCCGCCGAGTGCGCGGCCCTTGAGCCATTCTTCCTGGCCGCGCCCCGGCCCCATCGAAGCCTTGTAGCTCCAGACGTGGGGGTTGGTGGGGTCCAGCAGCTTGCCAATACCGCGCGGCATATGGACCAAGGGGCTGGTGTCGGGCGGGCCGCTTTCCAGCAGCAGCACCCGGCAGGCAGGGTCGCGCGACAGCTCGCTGGCCAGCACGCAGCCGGACGAACCGGCCCCCACGATCACATAGTCAAACTCATTCATGGTGGGCGGTCCGGTTAGCGCACGGTTTCGCGGCCCACGATGGCCTCGGCGCTCATGTCGGTCTCGGGCAGGTTCTTGGGCGATATCTGGTAGGCCCCGTCGCCGATCAGCAGCATCATGCGTTTGCTGAAGTCGTAGGTAATGGTCTTGCCGCTGTACGGGGTGAGGTGGTCATACAGCTGGATGGTGGTCTGGAACATGCCGCGGTAGAGCTCGCCGTTCTTGTCAAACGCATCGAACATGCCCGCACCGGTGCCGTCCTCGTCGATGTAGTAGGTGCGCTTGGCATAGGCGTGGCGCTGGCCCGCCTTGAGGGTGGATTCGACCACCCAGACGCGGTGCAGCTCCCAGCGCTCGCAGCCCGGGTTCAGGTGGGTGCCTACAAAATGCTCGGCCCCCTTGCACTCGCCGTAGAACTTGTAGCTGTTGTACGGGATCAGCATTTCCTTGCGGCCCACCAGCTTGAAGTCGAAGCGGTCCATCTTGCCGGAGAACAGGAACAGCTCGTCGAACAAGGTGACCCCGCCCAGCTGCGACACCGGTGTGTCATAGGCAAACTCGGGGGCCAGCTTCACGCGGCGCTGGCCGGGCGAATAGTTGAAGGCGCGGCGCGGCTTGGCATCCATGTCCAGGTAGTCGGTCAGCATGGTCATCTGGCCGGAGATGCGCGACGGTGCCTTGGCCACCGAGTAGGTGCGCAGGATCATGTTCGGGTCGCGGTCCTTCTGGTCCATCTGGAAGTAGGGCCGCTCGGTACGCGTGAACTGGTCGGACACCACCGTGGGCGAGCCGTTGGAATCCACCAGCCAGCTCAGGCCGTGCTGGGTGGTTACGTCGGTAGCCACGCTGTAGCGCAGCGTGAGGTTCCACATCACCTCGTAGCCATTTTTAGGAATGGGAAACGGGATGCCGCCACGGCAGGCTGCATCGACCGAGAAGTAGTCTTTGCTGCCTGCGCAGGTGGTGGCATTGCGCACCGTGGCCTTGAGCACCGCATCGGGGTAGGCTGCCGACCGGTGGGTGGGGAACACGTCGATGTAGTAATCGGCGTAGGTTTTGAGCAGGTACTTTTGCGATTCGCTGAGCTTCTCGGCGTGCTGCGACATGTTCTTGCCGTCGATGCGGTACAGCGGCTTTTCACCCGCAAACGGGTCGGCCCAGTAGCCGCTGGCGGGCTTGAAGCTGGCCGGGGCCTTGGTCAGCCCGCCGGTGTATTCAGGGATGGTTCCGTCTTTGTTAGCGGCCTTGATGGCACCAAAATCGGTGAGCGTGGTGCCCAGGGCCTTGGCCTCTTCGGCCGATACGGCGGCGTGACCGGGGCTGGCCAGGGCGACCAGACTGGCCGCCATCAACAGTGCGATTGGGGTTTTCATGTCTCTGTGTCTTTCTAGAAAATCGTGTTTGGGGCAGGTCAGAAGCTGGTCTTGTAGGTAAACACCAGCCAGCTGCGGTCGTTGGTGGCCGGGCCACCGCTACCACCCACCAGCGTGCTGCCCGAAGGGTCGTACTTGGCACGGGCACGCGAGTCGGAATACAGCAGCTGGAACTCGTGCTTTTGCGCATAGGTGGCCTTGGCACCGATCGACCAGGTCAGCGCGCCTTCATTGCCGCCACCGGACGACGACGCGTTGCCATGCAGGCCGTAGTTCAGCGACATCGGGAACTCCAGGTCCACCGACGGTGCCACCTGCAGGTACTGCGGCGTGAACACCATGCCCATGCCCAGGTAGTCCTTGGTCGAGCAACCGTCGCTCTTGTCACCCGGGCCACCGGCGGGATTCAGGCAGGCGGCACTGCCGGCACGCTGAAAATACGCCTCGTTGGCGGTTACTTTTTGCAGGCGGCTGTAAGCCACCTCGGCCAGCAGCGAGCCGGTGTCGAACAGCGGCGTTTTGGGCAGCAGGTACACGCCGTTGACCAGCGCATGCCAGGTGTCGCCACGCGGGCCTTCGTTGGTCACCGGGTTGAAGCCAGCGGCATTCAGCGCACCGTTCTTGCGGTACGACACTTCGGCCCCCACGCTGACCGGGCCCACCACCCGCGCAAAGCTGGTGCCCAGCATCTGCACTTTCTTGGGGTACACCAATTGGTAGCCGGTGGGCACCGTGCCGACACCGGGAATGGTGACAAAGTTGTTGACGTTGGGCGAGAACCAGGGGTTGTAGTCGTCAAACTGGCGGTAGTACAGGCCGAGTGTGGATTCGATGGATTCGGCGTTCAGCTTGGCGCTCAGGCCGAAGTTGCCGGTGTTCTTGGGCTTGATCGACTCGGTCCGGTTGAGGGAGAAGCCTGGTGCCAGCGGCAGGCGGTCCGGGCCTTCAAAGAAGAAGTCGGCTGGGGCAAAGAAGGTGCCGCCGTAGGGCAGACGCGAGGGCTTCCACTCCAGAAAATACTGCGCCGCCAGCGACAGATTGGGCGTGGGCTGGAACTTCAAATACACCTGCCCCAACGGCAGGAACACTTCTTTCAGCTCGATGCCGGGGCTGGTGACCGCCTTTACGCCGTCTACCGGCGACTGCGAGTACGAAATCGCGTGCGCGCCCAGCAAATAGGCTTCGCCCCAGTAGTTGGTGAGGCGGCCGACCTTCAGATTGGCGGGTTTGTCGCCGATGCGGAAGTTGCTCCACACAAAGGCATCCAGAAACTCGGCCGACGGGCCGCGGGTATAGCGCTTGACGGTGTTGTTGTACTGGTCGTTGTTGTAGCTGCTGGTGTAGCCGGGCACGGTGGTGCGCACCGAGGTGTCGTTGTAAGACGCGTCATACCAGCCTGCGGCGCTGACCCGGGCACCGAAGTCATTTTTGTAGGTGACATCCAGCTCGCTCAGCACGTCCAGGCGCTTGGTGACGAAGTCGCCCCGGCCAAACTTGCCATCGGACTCGTCGTAGTTGGGGTTGTTCAAAATCCGGCTGTCGGGCGCGCCGGTACGCACACCGGCGTTGAGGCGGATGGTGTTGTCCCAGCGGATGGTCACATCGGGCGAGCCGGTGTCGATCTGGATGGCCAGCGCTGGCAGTGCGCAGCCCGCAGCACAGCTGAGCAGGCCCGCACGCAGCATGCGCTGCCGTGGTGAGTGGGGTTTTTTAGGCATGGTCGTGTCTCTTTTTTCTAGGGGTGGGTCAAAAAATGGCCAAGCTGCGCCCAGCCCACCGCGCAGGGTGGATCGGCAAGATTGGCCAGAACAGGGAAGGAGGACGGCGCTAGCGCGGCATGGCGACCACCTCCTGCGCAGCGGCGGTCAGGGGCAGACCGGTTGCCAGGAAGCCGCGCAGCACCACCAGCAGCATTTCTGCGGTGTGGGGGCGGGGGCGGCGGTCGGGGGTCATGGGGCTGGGCAGGCTGAGCGACATGCTCATCGCCAGCAGAATTTCGGCCAGGTCCTCGTACGAGGCGGTGGGGGTCTTACCCACCCGCTCGAACATGCGCGACAAAAACAGGCAGCACACCGATTTGATGCCTTCGTGGTATTGCCGGTACTCTTCTGCCAGCACCGGGTCGCGCAGGGCGCAGAGGTAGATCTCGATGCTGATCAGCGCCCACAGGCCGTCGGGGTCGAACTGGGCGGCGCGCAGGTCCATGGCGCGCAGGGCATCTTCCACGTCGGTGGACTCGTCGGCCAGGCGCACCCAGTGGGGCGACTCGTTCACCATCTTGCTGCGCATCAGGTCCAGCAGCAGCGATTCCTTGTTGGTGAAGTTGGCGTAGAACGCGCCCCGGGTGAAGCCCGCGGCTTCGGCAATGCGTTCAGCCGAGGTACCGGCCACGCCGCGCAGCGCAAACTCGGTCAACGCCGCGGCCCGCAGCAGCTCTTTGGTCTGCTCGCGGCTTTCTTCGCGGCTCAGACGCTGGCGGGGTTTGGGTTTGGGCTTGGGTGCAGTGGGGTCGGTTGATTTCAGATGCATGTATGAATCTTAGTTCTTGCACGCATCCAAAAAATGGGGACTTACCCGGAGTTGGACAATTTTCTGGTATGTGTTCTATTTAAATTAGAATTTTTAAATAAAAAGAGCCGCCAGCGCTTATTTGATAAGCACGAGCAGCTCTTATTTATGTAGCAAACGGCTTGGCTGCCGTGCGCACATCGTCAGGGATCAATACTCCCAGAAGATGCGTTGCAGTTCTTTGGTGTCGCTGGTCTTGGTCAAGGCGACCATGGCCAGGATGCGGGCCTTTTGGGGGCGCAGGTCGTGGGCCACGACCCAGTCGTACTTGTCGTCGGGCTGCTCGGCGTTGCGCAGCACAAAGCCGTCGGGCACGCGGGCGCTGCGGATCACGATGGCACCGTCGGTGCGCACTTTTTGCAGGAAGGGGACGATGCGGTTGGCCACCGAACCGTTGCCGGTACCGGCGTGCACCAGGGCTTTCACGCCGCTCTTGCCCAGCGCCTCGATGGCGGTGGGTTCCACGCCTTCATAGCCCATGGCGATGCCGACGTTGGGCAGCGCCGTGATGCTGTCGATGTCGAACTCGGAGTTCATGGTGTGGCGCTTGACCGGGGCGCGGAACCAGTAGTTCTTGCCCTCTACCACCATGCCCAGCGCGCCCCATTGGCTGGAGAAGGCGCTGGTTTTGATGTTGACGTTTTTGCTGACGTCGCGGCCGCTGTCGATGTTGTCGTTCATGGTGACCAGCACGCCCTTGCCCATGGCATCTTTGCTGCCCGCCACGTTGACGGCGCTGTACAAGTTCAGCGCGCCATCGGCCGACAAGGCGGTGCCGGGGCGCATCGAGCCCACCACCACGATGGGCTTGTTGGTGCGGATGGTCAGGGTCAGGAAGTAAGCGGTTTCTTCCAGGGTGTCGGTGCCGTGGGTGATGACGATGCCGTCGACATCGGCCTGTTTGCTCAGGGCCGAGACGCGCTTGGCCAGGGTCATCAGGTTGTCGTTGGTCAGGCTTTCAGAAGCTACCTGGAACACCTGCTCGCCCTTGACGTTGGCCACATTGGCCAGCTCGGGCAGACCGGCAATCAGCTTGTCCACACCGACCTTGGCGGCGGCATAGGTGGCGCTGTTGATGGCCGAAGCACCGGCACCGGCGATGGTGCCGCCGGTGGCCAAAATCACCACATTGGGCTTGGCCGCCTGGGCTTGGGCCAAAGATACCAGCGCGGACATGGCGACCATGGCAGCACCGGCAATGAATTTTTCGATCCGGAAAGGGGTTCGCATAAAAAGGCTCCAGGGGGTTAAAAAGTGCCTCTTGTGAGAGGTGCCCGATACTATCGGTGCGCACTCTTTATGCTAAGCAAGACCCATGCCTTCTAGACATAACCCGCCACAGAACGCTCATACACCGGGTTTTCACCGACGGGTTCAACGGCGTAGGTGCCGGGTCCCCATCCAGGCCAGCGCCCAGGCCAGCAGGCCCAGCCCCCACAGCGGCCACAGCCCCATGCGGGCCACCCACCAGGCGTAGGGCGTGATGCGCCAGCCGCTGGTGGCGTTGAGCCCCCGGCCCTGCACTTCGCCCACCAGCACGCCACGCGTCAGCCGGGGCAGCGCCTGCACGACCTGGCCGCGGTGGTCGATGATGGCGGTGGCACCGGTGTTGGTGGCGCGCAGCATGGGCCGCTCGAACTCCAGGCTGCGCATGCGCGAGATGGCCAGGTGCTGGTCGATGGCCAGCGAGTCGCCAAACCAGCCAATGTTGCTGACGTTGACAAAGATGGTCGGGGCCTGTGCCGGGTCGATGAAGCGCGCACCCAGCTCTTCGCCAAACAGATCTTCGTAGCAAATATTCGGTGCCAGGCGCTGGCCCGCCACCGCCAGCGACGGCTGACCCACCGCGCCCCGGTTGAAGTCGCCCAGCGGGATGTGCATCATCTCGGTGAACCACCTAAACAGCGGCGGAATGAACTCGCCGAACGGCACCAGGTGGTGCTTGGCATAGGTGTAAGGCTTGGGGCTGCCGGGTTGCAAGCCCACCACGGCGTTCAGGTAGCCTTCTTGGGCATTGCCCAGCGGCACGCCGACCAAAGCCGTTTGCCCGCCGCTGGCAAAGCGCTGCAGCAAACCCGCCCAGTAGCCTGCAGGCAACTGCTGCGGCAGCATGGGAATGGCGGTTTCGGGGGCGACCACCAGCGGGGTGCGGGCCTGGGCCAGCTGCTCGCCGTACCAGTTCAGCGCCACCGGTACCCCGGCACCCAGCTCAAACTTTTCGTCCTGCGGGATATTGCCCTGCAGCAGCGTGACCGGCAGGCTGGCCGCCGGGTCATTGGCAGGCTGCACCACCGCATCGGCCGTGGCCACCAGCAACGCCACCAGCGCCAGCACCCGCCACTGGCGCAACACTCCACAGGCCGCCACCAGCGAAGCCACCCAGCCCACGCCGTACACGCCGATATAGGGTGCCAGCAGCGCCAGCCCGTCGAGCTGGGCATAGCCGCCCGCACCCCAAGGGAAACCGGTCAGCCACTGGCCGCGCGCCAATTCGGCCAACAGCCATGAAAATGCAAAAACAATAGCACGCCACGCTGGATGGATGGGCGCTAGGGCCTTAAAACATCCACAAGCCAGCGCATACACCAGGGCCAGCGCTCCAGCCAGCCCGGCCACCGCCAGCACGGCCAGCACCGCAGGCAGGCCGCCATAGGTGTGCATGGAAATAAACAACCACCAGAAGGTGCCGCCCAGCCAGGCCCAGGCAAACAGCCCGCCCAGCAGGGCTGCGCGCCGGGGCGAGGCCGCGCGTTCCACCAGCCAATACAGGCCGGCCATGGACAGCAGTTGCAGCCACCACAGAGGCTGGCCGTTCCAGGGGTTGGCTATGGAAAGGGCCTGCGCGCCACCGAACACAGCGGCCAGCAAGAGGTCGCCCAGCCCGGTGTGGCGGGGGCTGCGGAACAGGCCCCTCATCAACCGCTGGTGTCGGTATCGGACACCGGCGACACCTTGAACCAGCGCACCGCGCCGCCCTTGGCGTGCAGCACCACAAAGTTCAGTCCGGCCATGGCATGGTGCTCGCCGCGCTTGGGCACGTGGCCCATTTCGTGGGCGATCAGGCCGCCGATGGTGTCGAAGTCGTCCTCGGGGTCGGTGCCGGCCAGCTTCACGCCAAAGGCTTCGTTGACGCGCTCAATGGAGGTGTCGCCGCTGACGCGGTAGGTGCGGTCGGCCAGGCCGAAGATGTCGCCGTCGTCCTCGGCAATGTCGAACTCGTCTTCGATCTCGCCCACGATCTGCTCCAGCACGTCTTCGATGGTGATCAGCCCGGCGATGCGGCCAAACTCGTCGACCACGATAGCCAGGTGGTTGCGGTTGCCGCGGAACTCGCGCAGCAGGTCGTTCAGGCCCTTGGTTTCGGGCACAAACACCGCCGGGCGCAGCAGGGCGCGGATGTTCAGCTCGGGGGCCCGCTGTAGCTTGAGCAGGTCCTTGGCCATCAGAATGCCGATGATGTTTTCGCGTTCACCCTCGTAGACCGGAAAGCGCGAGTGGGCGGTTTCGATCACGATGTGCAGCAACTCGTCAAACGGTGCGGCAATGTTGAGCAGGTCCATGCGCGTGGCCGCCACCATCACCTCGCCTGCGGCCATGTCGGCCATGCGGATCACCCCCTCCAGCATGGCGCGCGACTCGGCACCAATGATGTGGTTGTCCTCGGCTTCGGACAGGGTTTCCAGGAGTTCGTCGCGCGAATCGGGTCCGGGGTGGATGAATTCGGCGAGTTTTTGCAGAAAGCCACGCTTGTCTTCCCGTTCAGGAACAGAGGAGGACGAGCGCGCGGGGTAAGGGTCTGACACAGCCTTGGATGCAGGACGTGCGGTTGTTGAGGAGGCTCAAGGATAGCTGATCCCCAAGACGGCGGCCGGAAATCCTCAGGCTGCCGACTTGTGGCGGGCATCCTGGACACCCTGGCGCACGCTTTGCAGACCGCCAAGCAGGTCCCAGAAATTTTTCGCCTGGGTCTTGAACTGGTAGTCGGTCTGGGCGATCTGCTCGGCCACCATTTCGGTGACACGGCTGTCCAGCGTGGCGGGCGGCAGGCGCAAAAAGGCCTCGGCTTCGGAGCCGTCGCGCTCCACCGTGGCCCCGGCCTTGCGGGCGATTTTGAGCATGGCGGTGTTTTCGCTCAACGCGTGGACGAACAACAGCTCTACCCCTTCGTTGCTGGCGTGCATGGTGGCCCGGTCGAACAGGCGCGCGCCGTAGCCCCGGCCCCGAGCGGTGGGCCGCACAGACACGCCAAACTCGGCACACGACTTGAACTGCGGATTCACCGAATACGCCAAGTGCGCCATGGCAATCAGTTCCAGCTTGCGGTTGTAGATGCCAAAGATGTCGTCTTTTACAAAATCAAGGCTGTCCACATATTCCAGGATGTTGCGGTCGGCGGCGTTGTAGCCAAAGCGCAGATAGCGGTCGCGCGGGTCCAGTGCCAGCAGGTGGGCGGCAATGCGCTCGCGGTGGCCCTCGCCCAGGGAGCGGATAGGCACCATCGTGGGCGCGGCTGCACGGGGCACGACCAGGGCCAGGGGTGCAGGGGACGGTTTGTGAAAATCGGACATCCTTGGAATATACGGGTTTTCCCTTAAAACACCAGCCCCCGACCCTGCCCGGTCTGTGGACTAGTCGCCATCTCCGCCGTCCATGCCAATTAGTGCCTATTTGCCCGACCGGAAAACAACAATTTATTACGCACGCACCAGCCAGACGGCATAAAATTTGCATGCATTTTGTCAATAATGAGTGACTTCCGGTATTTTTTCACAGACAGGGGCCGCACCATGCGTATAACCACCGACTATTTTCTAACCCAGATGGGCCGCCAATGGGGCTGGGTGGTGTTTCGCGGGCTGGTGGCCATCGTCTTTGGCGGGCTGGCCTTGATGGTGTCAAACCGCGAATTCGAAGCCCTGGCCCCGATTTGGGGCGGCTACGTGGTCGCCGACGGCTTCCTGGCCCTGCTCACCGCCTACCAGATCCGCGAAAAGAACCGCCCCTGGTGGTCGCTGGCGGTGGTGGGCTTGGTCGGCGTATTGGCCGGTTGGTTCATCTTTGTCTTGCCCGGCAAAACCATGGGCCTGCCTTCGCTGGTGGCCCTGTGGTCGCTGGCCATGGGCGCCTTCCAGATTGTGGCGGCCATGCGCATGCGCCAGTCCATCAAGGGCGAGTGGAGCCTGATTTTGTCGGGTGCGCTGGCCGTGTTGTTCGGCGTGTTGCTGCTGATCATCCCCAGTGAATACACCGCCGCCATCGACTGGCTGATCATCGGCTTTTCCATGAGCTTTGGCCTGTTGGTCATCGCGTTCGGCCTGCGCCTGCGCAACGCGGCCTACGTGGCATAAACCCCGAAAACCCCGAAAACTCCGTAAAGGCCTACACCGGCAAGGCGGTGGTGGCCTTCACGTGGTCCAGCACAAAGCTGGTTTTGCAGTCTTCCACGCTGGGGTGCTTGAGCAGCGTATCCATGATGAAGCGGGAGTAAGCCGCCATGTCCTGCACCACCACGCGCAGCAAATAGTCCATCTCACCCGTGAGCGACGCGCATTCCACCACCTCGGGCCAGGTCTGCACGCTGGCGCGGAACACGTCCATGGGGTTGCGCTTGTGGGTTTCGGTGTGCTTTTCCAGCCGCACGTTGAGATAGGCCGTCAGGCCCAGGCCCACCGCTTCGGGTTTGACCAGGGCCACGTAGCGATCAATCACCCCCGAGTCTTCCAGCCGTTTGACGCGCCGCAGCACCGCGCTGGGCGACAGGCTCACCTGCTCTGAAATCTGGTCGTAGGTGGCCCGGCCATCGGCTTGCAGGCTGCGCAGAATCAGGCGGTCAATCTTGTCGAGTGTTTCCATGGGTTGGATTTTGCAACTTTCCTGCACAGAAAGGCCAAACATGCAGTAAAGCTAAATCGCCTGCGGTCTACAGTGCAGGCATTGACCCAGGAGACATGCAATGGCCACAGAACCCGCCGTCTATGCCCCGACTTACGGTAGCAGCGACCGCCCACCCCGGGGCGACTACGCCCGCGACGGCCTGGTGCTGGCCGACTACACCTGCCCGCAAAACTACGCGGCCTACACGCCCCAGGACCACGACACCTACCGCCGCCTGTTCGAGCGCCAGTCGGCCCTGCTGCCCGGCCTGGCCTGCGACGAATTCATCGCCGCCCTGCCCTCGCTGGGGGTGAAAGACCGGATTCCGCGCTTCGAGGAAATCAACGAAAAGCTGCATCCCGCCACCGGCTGGGAGGTAGTGGCCGTGCCCGGGCTGATCCCCGAGGTGCCGTTTTTCACCCTGCTGGCCAACCGCAAGTTCCCGGTGACCGACTGGATCCGCACGCCCGCCGAGTACGACTACATCGTCGAGCCCGATGTGTTCCACGACCTGTTTGGCCATGTGCCGCTGCTGTTCAACCCGGTGTTTGCCGAGCACATGCAGGCCTACGGCGCGGGCGGCCTGAAAGCGCACCGCCTGGGTGCCTGCGAGCTGCTGTCGCGTCTGTACTGGTACACCATCGAGTTCGGCCTGGTGCGCCAGGCCAACGGCCTGCGGGCCTATGGCGCGGGCATCCTCAGCTCGTCGGGCGAGCTGCAGTACAGCGTGCGCAGCCCCGAGCCGCAACGCATTGGCCTGGACGTGACCCGCTGCATGCGCACCCGCTACAAGATCGACAGCTACCAGCAAACCTACTTCGTGATCGACAGCTTCCAGCAACTGTTTGACATGACCGCCCCCGACTTCACCCCGCTGTACACGCAGGTGCAGGCCCTGGGCGACATCGCCGCAGACGCGCGGCTGGCCAGTGACCGTATGCTATGAATAAATGAGCTGCTTACGCCGATGGAATAAGCGCCAGCGGCATGAAAAGCTTGCAAAATAGCGGCATGCCCCAATTTGCCGCCAACCTCACCATGCTCTACCCCGAGCATGCCTTTCTAGACCGCTTTGCCGCCGCTGCTGCGGACGGCTTCACCGCCGTCGAAATCCTGTTCCCCTACGCCTTTGCCGCCACCGACCTGGCCGCGCAACTGCGTGCGCACGGCCTGCAGCAGGTGCTGATCAACGCCCCGCCCGGAGACTGGGATGCGGGCGAGCGCGGCCTGGCCTGCCTGCCGGGCCGCGAAGCCGAGTTTCGCCAGCTTTTTGCCCAGGCCCTGGACTACGCCCACGCCCTGGACTGCCCGCGCATCCACGTGCTGGCCGGGCGGCTGCCTGCGGGCCAGAGCTTTGACAGCCTGCGCCCGGTGTTTGAAGCGAATCTGGCCTGGGCCGCCGAGCAGGCCGCGGCAGCGGGTCGGGCGGTGCTGATCGAGCCCATCAACACCCGCGACATGCCCGGCTACGCCTTGAACCACCAGGCCCAGGCGCACAGCGTGGTGCAGGCCGTGGGTGCGCCCAACCTGCAGGTGCAGATGGACCTGTACCACTGCCAGATCATGGACGGCGACCTGGCCACGCAGCTGCGCACCTATGTGCCCACAGGCCGGGTCGGCCACATCCAGATCGCCGGGGTGCCCGACCGGCACGAGCCGGACGAGGGCGAAGTGCACTACCCGTATCTGTTCACGCTGCTGGATAGCCTGGGCTACACCGGCTGGGTGGGCTGCGAGTACCGCCCCCGGCACGGCACTTCGGAAGGCCTGGGCTGGATGCGCCGTGCACTACAAAATAAGTAGCTGCTCACGCTCAAGGAATAAGCGCTAGAGGCCTAAAAGACTTAAATGCTTAAGCGTGCAGCAATTCCAGAAACCGGGCCGTCGCCACGCCCACAGGCCGGTCGCTGCGCACGATGCTGCCGTAGGCGGCCAGCTTGTGGGCGATGGTGTAGGGCAATATCTTCAGCAGGCCATGGGTCTGGTAGCGGCTGGCGCTGGACTCGGGAATTACCGCAATCATCTGGGTCTTGAAAATCAGGTTCGTGGTGGTGAGGATGGACGAGGTCTCGATCAGCCCCCGCTGCACGCTGGCATGGTGGTCGCGAAACTCCTGCTCCAGCACCTCGCGCATGGGGCTGCCATGGGGCTGCAAAATCCAGGGGAACTGCAGCAAGTCGTCAAACGCCACGCTGGCTTGCTCCGCCAGCGGATGGTCTACCGCCACCACCACCGATAACGGCTCGTCACCAATCGGGCGAAAGGCGTGGTTCTGCCTCGCCGGGCCCAGCATGCGGCCAATCACCACGTCCAGCACGCCTTCGCGCATCTGCTCCACCAGCCGGTCGCTGGTGTCGACCGCAATCTCGATGGCCAGCAGCGGGTACTCCTGTTTCAGGCGGATCAGGCTGTCGGTCAGCAGCACCGGCGACGCGGCCATGATGCTGCCGATGAACAGCTTGCCCGCTCCGCCCAGGCGCAGGTCCTGCAGCTCGCGGCCCAGCGCCTCCATGGTGCCGCGCATGCCGCGAAAGGTGTTCATCACCGCCTGGCCCGCCGGGTTCAGTTGCAGGCCGCGCCCCACCCGGTCAAACAGCGGCTGGCCCAGCGCGTCCTCCAGCTCGTGCAGCATCTTGGTGGCCGCGGGCTGCGTCATGCCCAGCTGCTGCGAAGCCGCGTGCAGGGTGCGGTGCGCGTCAATCGCCAGCAGCAAGGCCACCTGGCGCATGCGCAAGCGGTTCAGCAACTGGGCGGTGGTGTCGGTGGTAGGCCTCATTTGATAACCCCAGGCAATCAATGCATCAAATACTTTCACTATACGGGAATCAATCGGCTTTCTAAGATGCGGTCCAACACAACACGGAGACACGCATGCGCACACCCTTTTGGCTAGCCGCCGCCACCGCCCTGGCCTGCACCAGCTTTGCCACCCAGGCCCAGGAATGGCCGAGCAAGCCGGTCAAAATCCTGGTCGGCTCGGCTCCCGGCGGCGGCACCGATGCCATGGCCCGCGCCGTGGCCGACCGCCTGGGCCCGCTGCTGAAACAGCCGGTGGTGGTAGACAACAAGCCCGGTGCCTCCAACACCCTGGCCGCCGACCTGGTCGCCAAATCCACCGACGGCCACACCCTGCTGATGGGCGTGTCCACCGCCCAGGCGATTGCGCCGCATTTGCTCAAGCTCAACTACGACAGCAACAAAGACCTGGTGCCGGTGGCCTTTGTGGGGTCGGTGCCGAATGTGCTGGTGGTCAACACCGCCGTGGGAGCCACCGACGTGGCCTCGCTCATCAAGCTAGCCAAGGCCAAGCCCGGCCAGATGAACTACGCCACCAGCGGCACCGGCAGCACGCAGCACATTGCGGCCGAGCTGTTCAAGGAATCGGCGGGCGTGTTCATCACCCACATCCCCTACCGCAGCAGTGGCCCGGCCATGGTGGACCTGATTGGCGGCCAGGTGCAAATGAACTTTGACACCCTGCCCTCGGTGATCGGCCAGATCAAGGCGGGCAAGATCAAGGCCCTGGCGGTGGCCGCGCCCAAGCGCAACAGCCAGTTGCCCGACGTGCCGACCCTGGCCGAGGCGGGTGTGAAAGGCGTGGAAATGAGCGCCTGGTACGGCATCTACATGCCCGCCAGCACGCCCAAGGCGGTGCAGGAGCGGGTGCTGGCCGAGGTGCATAAAGTGCTGGCCATGCCCGAAACCCTGACCCGGCTGGACGGCATTGGCGCAGAAGTCACGCCCATGGCGCAAGCCAAATTCCAGGAATTCCACAACGCCGAATACCAGCGCTTTGGCGAGCTGATCAAGCGCAAGAACATCAAACTCGACTGAGGAGAAAGCATGCAAAACACACAAGCTGTGGTGGCCCTCACCCTGGGCGACCCCGCGGGCATTGGCCCCGAGCTGATTGCCCGCCTGCTGGGCCAGACCGATGCCACCACCCACGCCAACATCGTGCTGGTAGGCGATGCCTGGCTCTGGGCCGACGGCCAAAAAACTGCCGGTGTGCAGGTCGCCACCCAGCCGGTGCGCAGCTTTGCCGAGGTACGCGCCCGGGCCGACACCAGTCTGCCCGCCTGGCTGCCCATGGACACCGTGGCTGCAGACCAGGTGGTGCGCGGCCAGGCGCAGGCGGTGGGTGGCGCGTCGGTGCTGCAAGTGCTGAACGCCTGCATGGACGCAACCCAGCGCGGCGAGGTGGATGCCATCTGCTTTGCCCCGCTGAACAAGTTCGCCATGAAGCAAGGCGGCCTGAAGCACGAAGATGAGCTGCACCACTTTGCCGAATACCTGGGTGTGAAAAGCTACTTTTGCGAATTCAACACCCTGGGCGATTTGTGGACCTCGCGCGTGTCGTCGCACATCCCCCTCAAGGATGCCGCCAGCTACCTGACGCAAGAGCGCATCCAGCAGGCCACGCGGTTGATCTACCGCTCACTGCAAGCGGCGGGCGTGGCCGCGCCGAAGGTAGCAGTGGCGGCTTTCAATCCGCACGGCGGCGACGGCGGCACCTGTGGCCGCGAAGAGATCGACACCATCATCCCCGCCGTGGCCGCGCTGAACGCCGAGGGCCTGGCTATTGGCGGCCCGTTCCCCGCAGACACCATCTTCCTGAAGGCGCGCGACGGGGAGTACCAGGCCATCGTCACCATGTACCACGACCAGGGCCAGATCGCCATCAAGCTGATGGGTTTCAGCAAGGGCGTGACAGTGCAGGGCGGCCTTCCCGTGCCCATCACCACACCCGCGCACGGCACGGCCTACGACATTGCAGGCCTCGGCAAAGCCGATGCCAACGCCACCTACAACGCCTTCCGCATCGCCGCCCGCATGGGCCTGGCCCAACCTACGAACTGAAGAGAGACAGACCATGAAAATCACCGCCGTCCGCGCCCGCGTCTTCGAATGGAAGGGCAAGACCGTTCCACCCCAAGGCAACTTCTGCTCCAACGCCATGGACCTGGTCTACTCCAAGACAGAGAGCATGAGCACCTTCCGCTTCCACTCGTGGACGGTGGTGGAGATTGAAACCGACAGCGGCATCATCGGCCTGGGCAACGTGGCCCTGGCCCCCAAGATCGCCAAGGCCATCATCGACGAATACCTGGCCCCGCTGGTGCTCGGCCAGGACCCCTGGGACTATGAATACCTGTGGCAGCGCATGTACCGCGCCACCCACGCCTGGGGCCGCAAGGGCGTGACCATGGGCGCGATTTCGGCCATCGACCTGGCCATCTGGGACATCCTGGGCAAGTCGGTTAACAAGCCCGTCTTCAAGCTGCTGGGTGGCCGTACCAAGGAGAAGATTCCCTGCTACTACAGCAAGCTGTACCGCACGGATCTGACCGAGATGCAAAAGGAAGCCCAGACCTTCAAGGACCAGGGTTTCACCGCCTTCAAAATGCGCTTTGGCTACGGCCCGGCGCACCTGCAGCACGGCGTGGCCGAGAACCTGAAATCGGTGGCCGCCATCCGCGAAGTGATCGGCTATGACAACGACCTGATGCTCGAGTGCTACATGGGCTGGAACCTGGAGTACGCCAAGCGCATGCTGCCCAAGCTGGCGAAGTTCGAACCCCGCTGGCTGGAGGAGCCGGTGATCGCCGACGACATCGACGGCTACGCCGAACTCAACGCGATGAACATCATCCCCATCAGCGGCGGCGAGCATGAATTCAGCCTCTACGGCTTCAAGCAATTGCTCGACAAAAAAGCCGTGAGCGTGGTGCAGTACGACACCAACCGTGTGGGAGGCATCACCGCCGCACACAAGATCAACGCCCTGTGCGAGGCCTACAGCGTGCCCGTCATCCCGCACGCGGGCCAGATGCACAACTACCACCTGACCATGAGCACCATCGCCAGCCCGATGAGCGAATACTTCCCGATGTTTGACGTGGAAGTAGGCAACGAGCTGTTCTATTACATCTTCAAGGGCGAGCCGGTGGCCGAGAACGGCTTTGTGCAGCTCGACGACAACACGCCGGGCCTGGGCCTGACGCTGAACACCGATTTCCTCGACCAGTTCGTGATCACCGAATGAGCACCATGGTTGCCCGTTACAAAGGCGTATTCCCCGTCGCGCCCACCATCTTCCACCCCGACGGCACGCTGGACCTGCCGGGCCAGAAGCGCTGCATCGACTTCATGATCGACGCGGGCTCGCACGGCATCTGCATCCTGGCCAACTTCTCGGAGCAGTTTTTGCTCTCAGACGACGAGCGCGAACTGCTCACCCGCACCGTGCTGGAGCACGTGGCGGGCCGGGTGCCAGTGATCGTCACCACCACGCATTTCAGCACCGCTGTGTGCATAGCCCGCAGCCAGCGTGCCCAGGCCCAGGGTGCCGCCATGGTGATGGTGATGCCGCCCTACCACGGGGCTACCTTCCGCGTGCCCGAGGCGCAGATATTCGAGTTCTACGCCCGGCTGTCGGACGCGATCGACATCCCCATCATGGTCCAGGACGCGCCCGCCAGCGGCACGGTGCTGTCGGCCGCCTTTCTGGCGCGCATGGCCCGCGAGATTAAACAGCTCAGCTACTTCAAGATCGAAACCGCCGGGGCTGCCAGCAAGCTGCGCGAACTGATCCACCTGGGCGGCGATGCGGTGGAAGGCCCGTGGGACGGCGAAGAAGCCATCACCCTGTTGCCCGATCTGGATGCCGGGGCCACCGGCGCGATGACCGGCGGAGCCTACCCCGACGGCATCCGCCAGATCATGGACGCCTACACCGCTGGCCACCGGGGCGAGGCCGTGGCCGCGTACACCCGCTGGCTGCCACTGATCAACTACGAGAACCGCCAGGGCGGCATTTTGACGGCCAAGGTGCTGATGCAGGAAGGCGGCGTGATCGCCTGCGCCGCACCGCGCCACCCGTTTCCCGACATGCACCCCGAGGTGCGCCAAGGGCTGCTGGATACCGCCCGGCGGCTCGACCCGCTGGTACTGCGCTGGAGCCAATAATTCTGCAAACGCTGCATATTCGATAGCTGCTTGCGCTTACGGAATAAGCGCTGGCGGCCTTTTTTACATAAATTCACCTTTGTCGCCCAAGCGACCGCGCACTAGGACTTGCCCGGTAGCACCTGCGCACCAGCCCACCCAAAATCGCTTCTACAAGGAGCACCCCATGGACAAGGTCTGGTTGAACAATTACCCCGCTAACGTCGCCCACGAAATCGACGTGAACGCCTACGGCTCGCTCACACAGTTGCTCGACGAGTCCTTCAAAAAGCACGCCGACAACCCCTTCTCGGTGTGCATGGAGCGCTGGATGACGTACCGCGAGCTCGACCAATTGTCGGGCGCGCTGGCGGCCTGGCTGCAGGCCCAGGGGCTCAAGCCCGGTGCGCGGGTGGCCATCATGCTGCCCAATATTCCGCAGTTTGCGGTCACCATGGCCGCCGTGCTGCGCGCCGGGTACACCTGCGTCAACGTGAACCCGCTGTACACCCCGCGCGAGCTGGAGCACCAGCTCAAGGACTCGGGGGCCACCGCCATCGTGATCCTGGAGAACTTTGCCCGCACCCTGCAAGAGGTGGTGGGCCGCACGCAGATCCAGCACGTGGTGCTGGCCCACATGGGCGACCTGCTGGGCGCGGTGTATGGCCGGGTGGTCAACTTCATGGTGCGCCGGGTCAAGAAACTGGTGCCCGCCTACCAGCTGCCGCGCAACGGCACTTTGCGCGTCACCCTGTTTAACCAGGCGCTGGCCGATGGGCAGGGCCGGTCGCTGCAGCCCACGGCCAGCACGCTCGATAGCATTGCCTTTTTGCAGTACACCGGCGGCACCACCGGCCTGTCCAAGGGGGCCATCCTGACGCACCGCAACATCGTGGCCGCCACGCTGCAGGCCGAGGCCTGGTTCAGCCCGGCGCTGGCCAAGGTGGGCGAGGCCCGCAAGATCAACAGCATTGCCGCCCTGCCGCTGTACCACATCTTCGCCCTCACGCTGTGCCTGATGGGCATACGTTTGGGCTCGCACATGACGCTGGTGCCCAACCCGCGCGACTTTGCCGGGTTCATCGAAACCCTGAAAAAGCGCCCGTTCCACCTGCTGCCCGCCGTCAACACGCTATTTAACGCGCTGCTGCTGCAGCCCACGTTCAAGACCATCGACTTCTCCAGCCTGTGCGTCACCCAGGCGGGCGGCATGGCGGCATCCGAAGGCACGGCCCAGCGCTGGCTGGAGGCCACCGGCAGCCCCATGGTGGAAGGCTGGGGTATGAGCGAGACCTGCGCCATCGGCACCAACAACCCGGTGCTGAACAAAAGCTTCACCGGCACCATCGGCCTGCCGCTGCCCAGCATCTCGATTGCCATCAAGGACGACGAGGGCAACTCGCTGCCACTAGGTGCGGCGGGCGAGATCTGCATCAAAGGCCCCAACGTCACCGTCGGCTACTACAACCAGCCCGAAGAAACCGCCCGCTCGTTCACCGCCGACGGCTACCTGCGCACCGGCGACATCGGCATGATGGACGAACGCGGCTACACCCGCATCGTGGACCGCAAGAAAGACATGATTTTGGTCAGCGGCTTCAACGTGTTCCCCAACGAGCTGGAGAACGTCATTTCGCTGTGCCCCGGCGTGGTGGAGTGCGCGGCCATCGGCGTGCCCGACGAAATGCAGGGCGAAGCCATCAAGGTGTTCATCGTCAAGAGCGACCCGGCCCTGACCGAAGCCGATGTGCTGGCCTTCTGCAAACAAAACCTTACCGGCTACAAAATGCCCAAGAGCATCGAGTTCCGCAAGGATTTGCCGAAGTCCAACGTGGGCAAAATCCTGCGCCGCGAACTGCGCTCACCCACCACCTAGGAAGCCGCCGCCTGCCGTGCCACGTGCACCTGGTGCAGGGTGATCTTGCGCACCTCGGCCTGGCTGCTCTGGATGTGGGCACGCAGCAGCATGGCGGCCTGGTCGCCACGGTGGCTGCGGATGGCTTTGAGGATCTTGGCGTGCTCCTCATATGTGGCGGTGATGCGCGCCTGCTTGGTGAAGTCCAGCCGCCGGATGATGCGGATGCGCTCGGTCACGTCGCTGTGCACCCGGGCCATTTCGGTGTTGCCTGCGGCGCGTACCAGGGCGCAGTGGAACTCTTCGTCCCAGCGGGCCACGGCGATGCCATCGGTGCTGCGCTGGGCCACCGGCACCAGCCAGATGGCCACCAGTTCCTCCAGCAGCGCGTGGTCGATCTGGATGTGCGGAGCCCCCGCACCCGCGCCGCCTTCGCACAGGCGGTGGGCGGCGGTGGTTTCCAGCACCATGCGCAGGTCGTAGAGCTGTTCAAACTGCTCGAAGTTGAACGGCAGCACGCGCCAGCCGCTGCGAAACAGCACCTCCACATAGCCCTCTTGCTGTAGCCGGATCAGCGCCTGCCGCACGGGGGTGCGCGACACGCCCAGGCGTTCGCTGATCTCGTTTTCGGTAAAGCGGTCGCCGGGGACCAGGGTGAATTCGCCTACGTCGCGCTTGAGCTGGGCATAGACCTCGTCGGCGCGTGAGCGGTGTACGGTGGGTTCTGCAGGGGGGGTGGGGGTGGGAGTCAGGGAGTGCACGGGGCAAACTTTATCAGTTGCAGCCCAGCGGCTTTCACAGGGCGGCCAATGCCCGTAAGACCGCCGTGCTGGGTGCCGTCCAGCCGACGATGCCGCCCTGGGCGCGCACCATCTCCAGCGTGGCGGCCTTGAACTGCGGGAAGTAGCTCTCGGTGCAGTCTTCCAGCAACAGGCCGTCATAGCCCCGGTCGTTGGCCTCGCGCATGCTGGTCTGCACGCAGACCTCGGTGGTCACGCCCATGAACAGCAGCTGCTGGATGCCGCGCCCCAGCAGCATCTCGTGCAGGCCGGTGGCGTAGAACGCACCTTTGCCGGGCTTGTTAATGACGATCTCGCCCGCCACCGGGGCCAGCGCCGGGATGATCTGGTTGCCCGGCTCGCCCGCCACCAGGATGCGGCCCATCGCGCCCACGTCGCCAATGCGCAGCGCCGGGTTGCCCCGATTGCGCTTGGCCGGGGGGCAGTCGGACAGGTCGGGCCGGTGCGCCTCGCGGGTGTGCACCACCAGGCCGCCTGCCGTGCGCCAGGCCGCCAGCAGGGTCTGGCAGGCGGGCACGATGGCCTCCAGCAGGGCCACGTTGTTGCCCAGGGTGTCGCCAAAGCCGCCGGGCTCGATAAAGTCACGCTGCATGTCGATGATGACCAGGGCGGCATGGGGCAGGTTCAGCGGGTAGTCGAACGGTTGTGCAGGGATGTTCATGCAGCCTCCTGGTGGTGGTCATGGCCGCCGCCCATATGTGCGCCTAATACGTGGCGCTCGGCGGTGGCGGCGGGGGTTTCAAACACGATGCGGCCTTCGCTCATGACCACGATGCGGTCGGCCAGCTCCAGCAGCTCGTCCAGGTCTTCGCTGATCAGCAGCACCGCGCCACCACGGTCCCGCACGCCCAAAATGCGGCTGTGGATTTCGGCCACGGCGGCAAAGTCCAGGCCGAACACCGGGTTGGCCGCAATCAGCACATTGATCTCGCCCGCCAGCTCGCGGGCCAGCACGGCGCGCTGCACGTTGCCACCCGACAGGCTGCGGATGGGCGCGCCCTCGCCCTGCGTCTTCACGCCGTACTCTTTGATCCAGTCACGTGCCCGGTTGCGCCAAGTGGAAAAGCGCAGCAGGCCGCCGACGTTCAGCGGCGGCTGGTCGAAGTCGCGCAGCGCCATGTTCTCAGCCACCGATAGATCGCCCACGCAGGCATTGCGCAAGGGCTCTTCGGGCAGGCTGCGCACCTTGAGGCGGCGGTTGTCGGCGCGGCGGGCGGCGTAGTGCTCGCCCATCACCTCCACCCTGCCCCCCAAGCGGGCGCGTTGGCCCACCAGCGCCTCCACCAGCTCGCGCTGGCCGTTGCCCGAGACCCCGGCCACGCCCAGGACTTCGCCCTTGCGCACCTGCAGACTCAGGCCGTGCAGGGCCAGCGTACCCCGGTCGCCCTGGGCTTGCAGGTTGTCGACCAGCAGAGCGATGGGGCCCTCGTTTGCTGCACTTTGTGTAGCGCGTTGTGCTGGTCCATTGAGCGTGGAGGCCGTATTTTGTTCAGAACTTTCGCCCATCATCGCCTGGGCCAGGGTGCGGGTGAGTTCCTGCGGCGCAGCACCCGCCACCCGGTCGTGGTGCACCGCCTTGCCCCGGCGCAACACGGTCACGCCGTCGGCGTAGGCCAGCACCTCGCGGAACTTGTGGGTGATGATGAGCACACTGCACTGGCCGCTCTGGGCGAAGGCACGCACGTGGCCCAGCACCTCGTCGGCCTCTTGCGGAGTGAGCACCGAAGTGGGTTCGTCCAGGATCAACAGGCGGGGTTTCAGGTACAACTGCTTCAACAACTCCAGCTTTTGCTTCTCTCCCGCCGCCAGCTCGGCGGGGCGGGCATCCAGGTCCAGACTGAATGGCGTGGTGGCCAGAAAGGCCTTGAGCTCGGCGCGCTTGGCGGTCCAGTCGATCACCGCGGGCAGGGTGCCACCGGCCAGCAGCAGATTCTCGGCCACCGTCATGCCCGGTGCCAGCGTGAAGTGCTGGTAGACCATGCCGATGCCCAGGCTGCGCGCCACGATGGGGTTGGCAATGTCCTGCTCGCGCCCGTCGATCAGGATGCTGCCCTCTTCCGCGCGCTGGAAGCCCGCCACGCATTTCACCAGGGTGCTTTTGCCCGCGCCGTTTTCGCCCAGCAGGGCGTGCACCGTGCCGGGTTCGACCCGCATGGTGACGCTGTCCATGGCGGTGAAGCTGCCGAAGCGCTTGGTCAGCAAGTAGGTGTCCAGCGCCAGCGCGCCGGTGCCTGCGGGAAGCGCGCCGATGGGGGTGGTGTCGGGGGCCATGGGGTTCCTTGGGGTTAGACAACGGCCAGCAGCGCCGCAGACGTGGCGTGCGCACCGAACACGCCACCCTGCATGGTCACCATGTTCAGCGCCGCCTGGTGGTTGGCCGGGTCGGTGGCCGCCGTGCAGTCAGACAGCAGCAGGCACTCGTAACCCCGGTCGTTGGCATCGCGCATGGTGGTGTGTACACACACGTCGGTGGTGATGCCCGCCAGGATCAGGTTCTGCACGCCGCGCAGGCGCAGCACCATGTCCAGGTCGGTAGCGTAGAACGAGCCCTTGCCGGGCTTGTCGATCACCACCTCGCCGGGCAGCGGGGCCAACTCGGGGATGATCTCCCAGCCGGGTTCGCCGCGCACCAGGATGCGCCCGCAGGGGCCGGGGTCGCCAATGCCGACACCGCCCGCACCAATCTGCCGCGAGCGCCAGCGCTTGTTGGCGGGCAGGTCGGCCAAGTCGTGCCGGTGCCCTTCGCGGGTGTGGATGATGTGAAAGCCCAAGGACCGCAGCCGGGCCAGCACGGCGGCGATGGGGGCGATGGGCGCGCGGGTCAGGGCGATGTCGTAGCCCATCACGTCCACATACCCACCCACACCGCAGAAGTCGGTCTGCATGTCGATGACGATGAGAGCTGTGTTGTCAGGCCGCAGCTCGCCGTTGTACGGCCAGGCGTAGGGGTTGGCTTGCACGAAAAGTGATGTCATGTCGAGTTCTCGCATGCGTTCGGGAGACTGGTGTTCAGTGAACGGGCCGAGGGCACCGGGCACCTCCCTCCGCGAATGTCCCCCGGCTTCGCCTCCTCCTTTATTTCGCTGCGGGAGGCACCCGATACCCTCAACACAGGGCACGCCGTGCCATGCCTGTCGACCAACCACCGCGCTATTGGCTCGCGGCGATGGTGTGCTCTGCGCAGCGAAATAAAGGAGGAGCCTCGGCCATAGGCCGGGCGGGGGACATTCGCGGAGCAGAGCACGCCGTCGTCGCGAGCCCGCCCCGAATGCCCATAACAGCGTTGCATCAAAGAAAGCACGTCCATCTCAACGCACCGAAGACAGTTCACCCGGGCTGCCCACGGCCACGCTACCAGGCTTGCAAGTCAGTACCAAAATCACCAGCGTCAGCACATAGGGCACAGTGTTAAACAGGTGGTAGCCCCAACCTACGCCCACCGACTGCATGGCCGGGCCAATCGCCCCCGCACCGCCAAACAGCAGGGCCGCGCCCACGCAGCGCAAGGGGCTCCAGCGCGCAAAAATCACCAGCGCCACCGCGATCAGTCCCTGGCCGCTGGAGATGCCTTCGTTCCAGCTGCCGGGGTAAAACAAGGTGAGCGATGCACCGCCCAAACCCGCCATAAAACCGCCCGCTGCCGTGGCCGCGACGCGGATGCCCGACACTGAATAGCCCAGCGCCCGCGTGGCATTGGCCGAGTCGCCCGCCAACCGCACCAGCAAGCCCCAGCGGGTGCGCGCAAACGCCCACCACATCGCAACGGCCAAGGCGATGCCGATGGGCAGCAGCGCGTTGATCTGCAAGGCTGCCTGCACCACCGTGGAGTCGCTCCAACCGCCCAGGGCGATGGCCGGAATCTGCGGTGCCTGGGGCTGGATCAAAGGCTTGCCCAGGTAGAAGGCCAACCCCGTGCCCAGCAGCATCAGCGCAATGCCGGTGGCCACATCATTGACGCGTGGCAGCGAGCACAGCACGCCATGCAAGGTGGCCAGCAGCGCCCCCGCCAGGGCCCCGGCCAGCACACCCAGCCAGGGCGAACCGGTGAGGTAAGCACCGCCAAAAGCCGTCATGGCCGACAGCACCAGAACGCCCTCCAGCCCCAGGTTGATGCGGCCGGATTTCTCGGTGAGGCATTCGCCCAGGCTCACGAACAAGAACGGCGTGCCCACGCGCAAGGCACCGCCAATAATTCCGGCGAAAAGCGCTACCCATTGGTCTGCAGTCATACAGCCTCCACCGGTTTACGCATCTTGGCAAACACCGTTTTCCAGTCCACGTCGCGCAGCGCTTCGCTGGCCAGGATCAGCACAAAGGCGATGCCTTGCAGCACCATCACCGACGCGTCTGGCAAGCCCAGGCGGCGCTGCAACAGGCTGCCTGCGGCACCAAAACCGCCGAACAAAATAGCCACCGGCACGATGGCCACCGGGTTGTGCCGGGCGATAAAGGACACCAGAATGCCCGCGTAGCCGTAGCCCGAGATCAGCGAGGCGTTGGCGTTGGTGTGCACGGCGGCGACTTCCACCGCCCCGGCCAGCCCGGCACCGGCACCGCCCAGGGCGCAGGCCGTCAAGATCAGTTGCGTGGCGGGCAGGCCCACCAGTTGGGCTGCACGCGGGTTGCCGCCCACCACCCGGATCGAGAAGCCCGATGCCGTCCAGCGCAACCACAGCCCCAGGGCCACGCAGGCCAGCACGCCCAGCACCAGGCCCCAGTGCACGTCCGAGCCCGCAATGCCGGTGATCAGCATGCCCTCGGGCAGCGAATGGGTGGCGGGTTTGTTCAGGCTGGCGGGGTCGCGCAACAGGCCCTCCACCAGGTGCTTGAAGATGCCGATGGCGATGTAGGCCAGCAGCAGGCTGCTGATGGTCTCGTTGATGCCGCGCGCCTGCCGCAGCCAACCTGCCAGCATGATCCACAGCGCCCCGGCCAGCGCGCCCGCTGCGCACACCAGCACCGTGCCCGCCACATTGGCAGGCAGCGGCAACAGGCTGGGCAGCGCAGCAGCGGCCAGGCCGCCCAGCACCAAAGCGCCCTCCCCGCCGATGATGACCAGCCCGGCCCGCGCAGGCAGCGCCACGCACAGGGCCGTGAGCATCAGCGGTGCCGAGCGCTGCAGCGTGTTTTGCCACGAAAACCAGTCGCCGAACGCGCCCTTGAACAGGGTCAGCCACATGTCCGCGGGGTTGACCCCGGCGAACCAGACGAACACACCGAACAGCAGCAGCGCCAGCGCGATGGCCGAGGTCGGCAGCAGAATGTCTTTCATGGCCGTGGCTTAGAAACTGCCTTGCACACCTTCAACCAGGTAATTCATGCCCTCCAGCACCGGATCGGTCTGCTTGAAGACCTTGCCTGCGGCGATGACCTCCTTGCCCTTGTTGTCCTTCAGCGGGCCCTTGAAGATGTCGAACTTGTCTGCCAGCATCTGCGCCTTGGTGCCGTCGGCCTGCTTCTTGGCCGCATCGGTCACCATGGCACCGTAGGGCGAGGTTTTCACATAGCCGTCTTTCAGGCCGCCGCGCAGGAAGTTGGGGTGCGGCTTGCCGGACTGGGCCGCGTCGATGGCGGTTTTGTAGGCGGTGAACCAGTTCCACTCGGCACCGGTGAGGTAGGCATTGGGGGCCAGCTTGGCCTGGCTGGCGTGGTAGCCGCAGACCATCTTGCCGCGCTTGGCGGCGGTCTCTACGATGACCTTGGGGCCGTCCACGTGCATGGTGAACACGTCGCAGCCCTGGTCGGCCAGGCTGTTGGTGGCCTCGGCTTCCTTCACGGCCATGGACCAGTCGCCGGTGAAGATCACGCTGCAGGTAATGCCAGGCTTGACCGAGCGCGCACCCAGGGTGAAGGCGTTGATATTGCGCAGCACCTGCGGGATGGGCTTGGCCGCCACAAAGGCGATCTTGCCGCTCTTGCTCATGTGCCCGGCGATCACACCGTTCAGGAACTGGCATTCGTCGATGTAGCCAAAAAAGCTGCCCACGTTCTTGGGGTGCTTGCCCTCGGTCCACATGCCGCCGCAGTGCGAAAAGCGCACGTCGGGGTACTTGGCGGCCAGCGCCAAGACATGGGGGTCGAAGTAGCCATACGAGGTGGGGAACAGCAGCTTGGCACCGTCTTGCGCGATCATGCCGGTCATGGTTTTTTGCACGGCGGAGGTTTCGGGTACGTTCTCTTCTTCCACCACCTTGATGCCGGGCAGCTTCTTGGCCTCGGCCGCTGCCGCTGCCTGCGACTGGTTGTAGCCGTAGTCGTCACGCGGGCCGACGTAGATCACGCCGATGGTCAGCGGTGTCTGCGCCCGGGCCAAACTGCCCAGACCACCCAGCGTGCTGGCAGCGCCCAGGGCGGCGATGGTTTTCAGGGAGTCGCGGCGGTTGAAGGTGGTCATGGCAGTCCTTTCGGTGGTGAAAGCGTGGGGTTGGATCAAAACGGTGCGTAAAACAGAATCCTTCTTGGATACAAGAGAGGATGCAAAATGTGTGCCTAGGCGCTACTCCAGCAGACTGACGTGCGCAGCCACCACTTTCCAGCCTGCGGGCATGCGCAGCCAGGTCTGGCTTTGGCGGCCCGTGCGGGTACCGCCATCGCGCAAAAACTCCACATTGGCGGTGGCGAAGTCGTGGCCGTAGGTGGTGATGACGGTCTTGAGCAAACGCCGTTGCTGGCCCTGGGCCGGACGGCCCGCGCGGAAGGCCTGGATAGCCTCAAAACCGTACAGGTTCTCGGTGCCGCCATAGCGCAAGGTGTGCGGGCTGTCCCAGAACAGTGCGTCCAGCACCTCCACCCGGTTGTGCACCAGGGCATCTTCGTAACGGTCGAATACGGCCTGCACTTCGGCCAATACGTCGGGCAGGTTGATGGCGTAGTCCATGGGCTTCCTTCAGAGGTTTGCGACCGGGGCGCGGCACACGCCCGTGGCCTCCAGCACGGCGGCGGCACGCAGCACCAGGTCTTCGCGCCACGGTGCGGCAATCACCTGCACGCCGATGGGCAGATGCGGCAGCTGCGGGTCCATGCCCCACACCGGCACGGCGCACACCGGCAGGCCGATGCAGGAGATGGGCTGCGTCAGCACGCCAATGTTGGGGCGCAGCGGCAGGTCGCGACCATTCAGGTCCAGCCGCTCGGTGCCCAAGGGCGTGGCGGCGCAAGGCGTGGCGGGGGTGAGCAGCAGGTCGTAGCTTTCAAACACCTGGGCCGCAGCCTGGGCATAGCGGCGGCGCACCCGCTGGGCGCGGGCCACCCAGGCGGCGGGGATCAGCGCACCAGCCAGAAAGCGGTCGCGCGACAGGGGTTCAAAGTCTTGCGGGCGGCTGCGCAGGTTGTCCAGGTGCAAGGCCGCGCTTTCGGAATTGGTGAGCAGAAACGCGGCGGCCCGGCCCGCCTCCACCCAGGGCAGTTCCACCGTGTCGTGCGCGCCCAGTGCCTGCGCCACAGCGGCCACGGCGGCGCGGGCGGGGGGCAAGGCGTTATGGTGGAAGTAACCACCCAGCACGCCAATGCGCAGGCCGGTAATGCCCAGGTCCAGCTCGTTCACTACCGTTTCTGTAGCACGTTGTGCGCATCCAGCGTCCACGAACGGGCTGTTTTCTTCAAATCCTTGCATCGCGTCATAGGCCAGGGCCAGGTCGCGCACGCTGCGGGCAAACGGCCCCAGGTGGTCCAGGCTGGTGACAAACGGAAAGCTGCCGGTGCGCGGCAAGCGCCCAAACGTGGGCTTGAGGCCAAACACGCCGCACATTGACGAGGGCACGCGGATGGAGCCATTGGTGTCTGAGCCCAGCGCCAGCGGCACCTGCCCCGCCGCCACCGCCGCGCCCGAGCCGCCCGAGGAGCCGCCTGCCGTGCGGGCCAGATCGTGCGGGTTGTGGCAGGCCCCTTCGTGGGTGTTTTCGGTGGTGAAGCCGTAGGCGTATTCGTCCATGTTCAGCGCGCCGACCAGGATGGCCCCTGCCGCTTCCATGCGCTGCACCAGCAGGCCGTCGGCCGTGGCGGGGGCGCTGTCGCGCTCGATCTTGGAGCCCGCCAGCGTGCGCAGCCCGGCGATATCGAACAGGTTCTTCACCGCAAAGGGCACGCCCAGCAGGGGTAGAGTGGGCTGGCTGCCTTCTGCCAGGCCCGCGTCGATCTGCGCCGCACGCTGCAGGGCACGGGCTTGCACCACGTCGGTGAAGGCGTTGACGCGGCTGTCGGTGGCCGCGATGCGGTCCAGGCAGGCCTGCACCAGTTGCGTGGCCGTCACCTCGCGGGCCGCCACGGCGCGGGCCATGCTGGCTGCGTCTTGCTGCCACCAGTCGGCGGTCATGGCTTGCTCCTGGGTGACACGGGAATGAAGGCCATGGGCGATTCGTCGTGGACGGTCAGCGGAGCGGCATTCACCAGGTCGGCAAAACCCGAGGCCAGCGCAAAGTAGCGCAGCACGCCGGGGCGCGATGTGCCCAGTTCCAGGCCGAGAGCCGCTGCCGCTGCATCCACATAGGTTTCCAGTTCGTGTTCGGTCATTTCTGCAACTCCCCTTGGACATACGCGCGCCATCCGCCCCAGTGGCTGATGTCCCGCGCCCCCGCCAGCGCCTGCGGCTCGCAAATGAAGCCCTGCACGCTGTTGCCATCGGCCAGCACCAGCGTGCCTATGCCCAGCGGGGCCGGAATCAGCGCCACAAAGGAGCCGTAGTGGGCCACCGGCATCTCCCACACCTCGACGGCAATAGCGGTGCCGTGGCCGGGCGCGACGCGCAGCAAACCGGGCTTGGGCGGCACGGTGCCGGGCAAGGCAAATAGCTGGTAATCCGGCGCGGTGAGGGTGCTGGCGACCAGGCGGGCCTGGCGTTCGGTCAACTGGCTGTTCAAAGGCATGCCGGACAGGTGCGCACCCACCACGGCCACCTTGACGACCGCCTGCGGGTGGAGGCCGGGTAGCGCCACCGGCGCAGGCAACGGCAGATCCAGCGCGCCCTGCAGCATGCCGCTGGTGTGGTGGTAACGCTGGCCTAGCTCGGCCAGTTGCCAGTCGCTGCCGCAGGGGCCGATCAGCGTGATGCCAAACGGCAGGCCGTCGGCGCGCAGGCTGCTGGGCACGGAAATGGCGGCGTAATCCAGCAGGTTGACGAAGTTGGTGTAGGCACCCAGGTTGCGGTTGAGCACCACCGGGTCGGCCTGCATCTGCGCAATGGCGTAGTGCGTGGGCGCGGTGGGCACCAGCAGCACGTCGATGCCACCCCACATGGCGGCGGCCTGCTGGCCGTAGGCCCGCAAACGCAGCTGGGCATCGACCAGATCGGCGGCGCTGTAGCTCCGCCCGCTGGCCAGGATGCTGCGCACCGGCTCGATGACCTCGGCCTCGTGCGCGTCGAAGAAGCCGCGCACGGCGGCATAACGCTCGGCCACCAGCGCGCTGTCATACAGCAGCGCGGCGGCGGCGGCCAGCGGAGCGTAGGCGATGGTGACGGGCGTGCCGCCCAGGGCGCGCAGTTGATAAATCGCCTGCTGGAAAGCCGCTTCGGCTGCGGTGTCACCAAAAAAGGCCAATGTGTCGGGCACCCCGAAGCGGAATTGCGCAGGGAACGGGCTGCTGGCCAAAGTCAAAGAGCGCGAAAACGGGTCCAGCGGGTCGTAGCCCATGGCCGCCTGCAGCACCTGGGCAGCGGTGCCCACGCAACGGGCGAAGATGGACACGCAGTCCACGCTTTGCGCGGCAGGCACCAGCCCCCGGGCGCTGACCAGACCCTTGGACGGCTTGATGCCGACGATGTTGTTCAGCCCGGCGGGCACGCGGCCCGAGCCGGCGGTGTCGGTGCCCAGCGCAAAGTCCACCTGCCCGGTGGCCACCACATAGGCCGAACCCGAGCTGGAGCCGCCCGACACGTAGTCGGTGTTGAACGCATTGGGCACCGCGCCATAGGGCGAGCGCGTGCCGTTCAGGCCGCAGGCAAACTGGTCCAGATTGGTCTTGCCCAGCAGCGACGCACCGGCTTGCAGCAGCTGGTGCACCACGCTGGCATGGGCGCTGGGGTCATAGGCAAACGCCGGGCAGGCCGCGGTGGTGGGCAGGCCCAGCACGTCGATGTTGTCCTTGACCGCGAAACGCAACCCCGTCAGGGTGCCCTGCGCTGCGCCCGAAATTGGGGCCGCACTGCGCGACAACCAAGCGGCTGCGGCACTACCGCTGTTTTGCGTTGGGGCTTGCACCATGTTGAAACATCCCATCTTGTATCCAAGTCGAGATGCAAACAGTGTGCCAACTTGCGAGGGATGCCGATGGCATCCAGCCCATTTTGGCGGCCCTGGTTAAAATCGCGGGTTGCCTGCCCACCCGGCAGCGCCCCGTTTTGCTCTGGAAACCACCTTGTCTTACGCCTCCGAAACCCGCCGCCGCCGCACGTTTGCGATCATTTCCCACCCGGATGCGGGTAAAACCACGCTGACCGAGAAGCTGCTGCTGTTCTCGGGCGCGATCCAGATAGCAGGATCGGTGAAGGCGCGCAAGGCCACCCGCCACGCCACCAGCGACTGGATGGAGATCGAGAAGCAGCGCGGCATCTCGGTGGCCTCGTCGGTCATGCAGATGCTGTACCGCGACCACGTGATCAACCTGCTCGACACGCCCGGCCACAAAGACTTCAGCGAAGACACCTACCGGGTGCTGACCGCGGTGGATTCGGCCCTGATGGTGATCGACGCGGCCAACGGCGTGGAGGCGCAAACCCGCCGCCTGATCGAGGTCTGCCGCCAGCGCGACACGCCCATCATCACCTTCGTCAACAAGATGGACCGCGAAGTGCGCGAGCCGCTGGACATCCTGGACGAGATCGAGCGCGAACTCGGCATGCCCTGCGTGCCCATGACCTGGCCGGTAGGCCAGGGCAAGAGCTTTGGCGGCATCATGAACCTGCGCACCCAAACCATGACGGTGTTCGACTCGGGCAAGGAACGCCTGCCGCAAGAGTTCGAGACCATCGCCCTGGACAACCGCACCGAGCTGCTCAAGCGTTTTGGGGCCGAATTTGAATCCGCCGAGCAAAGCATGGAACTGGCCGCCGGGGCCTCCCCCGCCTGGGACCTGGAGGCCTTTTTGGCCGGCAAGCAAACCCCCGTGTTCTTTGGCTCCGGGGTGAACAACTTCGGGGTGATGGAAGTGCTGGACGCGCTGGTCGATCTGGCCCCGCCGCCCCAGCCGCGCACCAGCACCACGCTGGTGAACCGCCAGCCGGTGGTGAAAGAAATCCAGCCCGAAGACAAGGCCTTTGCCGGTGTGGTGTTCAAGGTGCAGGCCAATATGGACCCGGCGCACCGCGACCGCATCGCCTTTGTGCGCATGGCCTCGGGCAAGTACACGCCCGGCATGAAGCTGCGTGTGCAGCGCACCGCCAAAGAGCTGCGCCCCACCAGCGTGGTGACCTTTTTGAGCCAGCGCCGTGAAGCGGTGGACGAGGCCTATGCGGGCGACATCATCGGCTTCACCACCCACGGCGGCGTGCAGTTGGGCGACACGATTACCGACGGTGCCAGCCTGCAGTTCACCGGCCTGCCCTTCTTTGCGCCCGAGCTGTTCATGACGGTGATTTTGAAGAACCCGCTGCGCACCAAGCAGTTGCAGCAGGGCCTGGCCCAGCTGGGCGAAGAAGGTGCCATCCAGGTGTTCCGCCCCAATGTGGGTGGGCCGATGCTGCTGGGTGCCGTGGGCCAGTTGCAGTTTGAAGTGGTGCAGCACCGCCTGAAGTCGGAATACGATGCCGACGTGCGGCTGGAAGGCTGCCAGTACACCGGTGCGCGCTGGATCACTGCCGACACCCCCGCCGAGCTGCGCGCCTTCACCGATGCCTACCCGATGCGCATGGCCAATGATGCCGCCGAAACCCTGGCCTACCTGTGCACCTCGCCCTACGACGTGCGGCTGGCGCAAGAGCGCTTCCCGAAGATCCACTTCCACCCGCTGCGCGAGCACGCGGGCCTGGCGCTGCAAAACGCAGGCTAATCCCCCGGTGGCTGCACTTCCAGCGTGGAATCGCAGCCCATCCCCGCCGCCACCCAGCGCCGTGCCCAGCGGCCCAACAGCGGAGCCGCCCAGCGCCAGCGTGGCCCCAGCACCTCGGCAGGCTGGGCGATGGCACCGCACACATAGCGGTCCTGCGCGCCGCTCCAACGCAAAGCCGCACACGCCCCGGTGCGGCGACCGCTCAATACGATCCCCAGCGGGCACGGAGCCGACAGGCAACACACGCCGCAGCCGTTGCAGGGCGCACCTACCGCCGGTTTGGCGGGAGCCGTGGGGTGGAGGTGCAGCACCTGCCATGCAGGATCGCGGGGGAGAGGCGTGGGCATGCGCGATTGTGGCCCAGCCTGCAGTCGCTATTGTTTCAGTAGCTGCTCACGCTTATGGAATAAGCGCTGCAGGCTTAAAAGACTTAAATTCTAAAAACTACCCCGCAGCGCCTGGTACAGCGCACCAAAGCGCTGGTAGCGCACGGCCTCGGCGGCGGGCTGCGCCACCGGCTCGAAGCGTTGGGCCACGGGCGGGCTGAGGCAGACATCGGCTTCCACGCCGCCATCGGCCAGCCAGGCCAGACGCGCCGCACCCAGGGCACCGCCGGTGGCACCGCCCTCTTGCGTGACCAGGGGCACGCCCAGGGTGTTGGCCAGCTCTTGTGACCACCAGGCGCTGCGCGCACCGCCGCCCACCACCGACAGCGCGCCAATCGGTTGGTCGGTGGCCAGGGTGCGCCAGCCATCGCACAGGCCGAAGTTCACGCCCTCCACCACGGCATAGGCGATAGCCGCCGTGTCGTGGCTGTGGGTCAGGCCGAACAGCACGCCCTGGGCGTTGGGGTTGTTGTGCGGCGAGCGCTCTCCCGACAGGTAGGGCAAAAACAACGGTGCGTTGGCGCGGGCGCTGGGCGATACCTGGGCGGCTGCGGCCAGCAGCGCGGCCTCGTTGTCATAGCGCAGCAGCTTGGTGGCCCAGCTCACCGCACTGGCGGCGGACAGCATCACCGACATCTGGTGCCAGCGGTTCGGCAGCGCATGGCAAAAGGCGTGCACCGCCTGCGCCGGGTTGGGCCGGAAGCTGTCGGTGGCCAAAAACACCACGCCCGAGGTGCCCAGCGACACAAAGCCCTGCCCTGGCGACACCACGCCCATGCCCACGGCGCTGGCGGCGTTGTCGCCCCCGCCACCGGCGACAGGCAGACCCGCACGCAGGCCCCAGCGCGTGGCAATGTTGACAGACAAACCGGCGGAGGCCTCGCTGCCTTCGACCACGCGGGGCATATGCGATGCACTCAGTCCACAAGCCGCCAGCAGCTTGGGCGACCAGGCGCGCGCACCCACGTCCAGCCACAGCGTGCCGGAGGCATCGGAGCAGTCGGTCACGGCCTCGCCGGTGAGCAGCAGGCGCAAATAGTCTTTGGGCAGCAGCACGCGGGCGGTTTGGTTGAATATCTCGGGCTCGTGCTCACGCAGCCACCACAGCTTGGGCGCGGTGAAGCCGGGCATGGCCAGGTTGCCGGTGATGGCGGCCACCTCGGGCACGGCTTCGGTCAGGGCCACGCAGGCCGCGCCGCTGCGGCCATCGTTCCACAGAATGGCAGGGCGCAGCACCTTGTCTTGCGCGTCCAGCAGCACCGCGCCGTGCATCTGGCCCGACAGGCCGATGGCGCGCACGGCGGACAGATCGGAGCGGTGGCTGGCGGCCAGCTGGTCCATCACCGATTCCAGCGCGCGCCACCAACTGTGCGGGTCTTGTTCGGACCACAGGGGCTGGGGCTGCTGCACGGTGAGCTGCGCATGCGCGACGGCCACCACACGGTGGTCGTCGGCCAGCAGCAGGGCTTTGAGTTCGGAGGTGCCGAGGTCGAGTCCTAAATACATGGGGTTCTTTTCAATTTTTATTGCCGAAACGGGCTTCGGCCTGGCGGCGGAAGTCTTTGGGGGTCATGCCTTTGATCTGCATGAAGCGGCGGTTGAAATTGGCCACATTGTTGAAGCCCACGTCGTAACAGACGTTGTTGATGTAGCGGTCGGTTTCCATCAGCAACTGGCAGGCGCGGTTGATGCGCAGGCGGTTCACAAAGTCGGTAAAGGTGTTGCCGGTGGCGCGGCGGAAGTAGCGGGAGAACTGGCTCTCGGTCATGTTGACGCGGGCCGCCACCTCGGCCATGGTGAACTGGTCGGCACTGTGCTCGGTGAGGTAGCTGACCACGCCGCTGATCTGCGCCAGCGAGGCATCGTCGTCAAAGCTTTGCATCTGCACCGTGGACAGCAGGCGGTAGTCGGTGCAGCGGGCCAGTTGGTCCAGCAGAATCAAAAATTCGCCGTACCGGGCCATGCCGTGGCTGGCCTTGATGCGCACCAGCGCGTCGCGGGCGACATCGCTCATGTCAAAGAACTCAATGCCGTGGCGGGCGCGCTCCAGCAGGGGCAGCACGCTGTGCAGCTCGCCCACTTCGGCCCCGGCCTGGCGCAGTGGGGTTTCGGAAAACTGCAGCACCATGTCACGCAGGTGGACCACTTCGTCGGAGCCGTCGCTGCTGATCCAGTTGTGCGGCAGGCGCGGACCGGTAAGCACCAGGTTGCCGGGCTCGAAGTGGCCGATGTAGTCGCCCACAAACAGCTTGCCCCGGGTTTCGACGATGAGGTGCAACTCACACTCTTCGTGCTGGTGCCAGCGCACCAGCGGCGTAGGGATGCCGTGCTCCAGATAGCGCAGACTGCCGGGCATTTCCAGCGGCTCGTAGCCCAGTGTCAAATGGCGGCCCAGGTCGTGTTCCAGCTCGGGTTCGCGGTCACGTTGTCGAACGCTGGCCATGGTGATCTCCTTGTGAACCGCTGACAGTACCACCATCCCTGTTCAGGCAGGGACGGTGGGGGGTCAGCCCGCTCAAACTTTCAACATGAACTGCTGCACCTGGGCGCTGGCCTTGTGCAGCGCAGCCACCAGGCGCGGGTCGCCTGCCAGCTCGGCCCAGAACGAGACGTTGCCCGCCAGCGCCACGACCGGGTCGGAGGCATCGCACATGGCATGCGCCACGGCCGGGTCCATCGCCTGGTCTTGGTAGGCATACGACAGCTCACCCCGGTGCCAGCGCTGCAGAAACGCCAGGAACAGCGCGGGCAGCACGGCCACCGCGTCGATGCTGCGGCCCTGGGCCAGGCACTCGCGCACCGTGGGGGCGATGAAGCCGGGCATCTTGGAGAAGCCGTCTGCCGCCACGCGCTGGTTGGTGTCCAGAATGGCGGCGTTGCCAAAGCGATCCAGCACCACATCGCGGTAGGCAGCCAGGTCCAGCGGGCAGGGGTGCTCGGGCGTATCCAGGCAGGGGATCACGTCGGAGGTGACGTAATCAAAAGCCATCTTGCGGATACGTGCGTCGTGCGTGCCTTCGTGGATGTAGGTGTAGCCCGCCAGCGTTCCGGCCCAGGCGATGCAGCTGTGGGTGGCGTTGAGCAGGCGGATCTTGGCTTCTTCAAACGCCGCCACCGAGTCCACCATTTGCACGCCCACGGCTTCCCAGGCGGGGCGGCCATTGCAGAAGTTGTCTTCGATAACCCACTGGATGAAGGATTCGCCCATGATGGCGGCTCCGTCGTCCCAGCCGGTGGCGGCCAATACGCGGCCCCGCAGCTCAGGCGCGGGGCGCGGCGTAATGCGGTCCACCATGGCGTTGGGGCAGGTAGTGTTGGCCAGCACCCAGGCGTGCAAGGCGGTGTCGCCCACCAGCTGGATGAAGGACAGCAGACCCTTGCGCACACGGTCGCCGTTGTGGCGCAGGTTATCGCAGTTCAGCAGGGTGACCTTGCCGCCGCCGCTGGCCATGCGCGCGCGCAGGATGGCGGTAAGTGCGGCGTAGATGCAGCTACCGGGCTGGCCTTTTTTGGCGCGCTCCAGGTCGGCGGCCAGGTCGGCAGAACCCAGGTCGAGCTGGTCGTTGGCATCCAGGTAATAACCGGCTTCGGTGACGGTGAACGAGATGATGCGGGTGTGGGCATCGGACCCTACCTGGATCAACCCGGCCAAGTCGGGCGCGTAGGGCACGATCTGGCGGATGGACTCGATGCGCTCGTAGCTGCGCTCGTCGGTAGGGGTGACGGTTTCCAGCGTGTACGCACCGCCCTGGGCGGCCAGGGCCACCATGGTGTCAACCATGTCGGGGCGGGTATTGCCCCCGGCCAGCGACCACTGTGTGTCGCCGCTGGCGCGCAGCTTGTGCATGTAGACCGCCTGGTGGGCGCGGTGGAACGAGCCCACGCCCAGGTGCAGCATGACGTAGTTGGTAGCAGACATTCTGGGCAGCTCCTTAGGCGAGAGCGACCATGCGGCCCGCGCTGTCAAAGCAATGCAGGGTGTTCAGGTCGAACTCCAGCGTCACCGGGTCGCCGATCTGCAGGCTGGTGCGCTCGGCCTGGCGCGAGATCATCTGCGTGCCCATCACGTCCACGTGGATCAGGGTGTCGGCCCCCAGGGCTTCGATCAACTCTACCTTGCCGGGTACACCGGCGCTGCCCACGGGCAATACGCGCACACCCTCGGGGCGCACGCCGATCAGGCCGTCCTTGGGGACACGGCCTGCGGCCTGGCCTGCCAGTGCGCCAAACTGCGACAGCTGGGCGGCCTTGACGATGTTCATCGACGGCATGCCGATGAACTGCGCCACGAACTGGTTGGCGGGCTTGTCGTACAGCTCCAGCGGTGCGCCCACTTGCTCGATGGCACCGTCGCGCAGCACCACCACGCGGTCGGCCAGGGTCATGGCTTCCACCTGGTCGTGGGTCACGTAGATGGTGGTGACACCCAGGGCACGGTGCAGCTTGTGGATCTCGACACGGGTCTGGCCACGCAGGGCGGCGTCCAGGTTGGACAGGGGTTCGTCGAACAAGAAGATCTTGGGTGCGCGCACGATGGCGCGGCCAATGGCGACGCGCTGGCGCTGGCCACCGGAGAGCTCCTTGGGGGTGCGCTTGAGGTAGGCGGTGAGGTTGAGCTTCTCGGCCGCGGCTTCGACCTTTTTCTTGATCTCGTCCGGGGCCACCTTGGCCAGCTTGAGGGCGAACGACATGTTGTCGAACACCGTCATGTGCGGGTACAGGGCGTAGCTCTGGAACACCATGGCCAGCTCGCGCTGCGAGGACGGCAGGTGGGTGATGTCCTTGCCATCGACATGCAGCGTGCCACCGTCGGTGGTTTCCAGCCCGGCAATCATGCGCAGCAGGGTGGACTTGCCGCAGCCGGACGGGCCGACGAAGACGATGAATTCGTTTTTGTTGATGTCGAGGTTGACACCCTTGATGGCGCGGTGCTCGCCAAAGAATTTTTCAACACCACGGAGTTGCAGAAAAGACATGATGGAATCCTTGAATGGGGTTACAGCCCGGGGCACACGCCCCGGACGGTGGAACAGTTACTTGACGGCACCAAAAGTGAGACCTTGCACCAGTTGTTTCTGGCTGAACCAGCCAAACACAATGATGGGTCCGATGGCCATCAGCGAAGCGGCCGACAGCTTGGCCCAGAACAGGCCCTCAGGGCTGGAGTACGAGGCGATCAGCGAGGCCAGCGTACCGGCGTTGGCCGAGGTCAGGTTCAAGGCCCAGAAGGCTTCGTTCCACGACAGCACCAGGCACAGCAGACCGGTGGACGCAATGCCGCCCATGGTGAGTGGCAGGATCACGTGCTGGAACTCTTCCCACACGGTGGCACCGTCCAGGCGCACGGCTTCCAGAATGTCCTTGGGGACTTCCTTGAAGGCGCTGAACAGCATCCACACCATGATGGGCAGATTGGACAGGGTGAACACGATGACCAGGGCGGTCAGCGAGTCCAGCATGCCGGCGGTCTGCGCCATCACGTACACCGGCACCAGGGCACCCACGGCGGGCATCATCTTGGTCGACAGCATCCACAGCAGGATGTCGCGGGTCTTCTTGGTGGGGAAAAAGGCCATCGAGTAGGCGGCTGGCACGGCAATCAAGATGCCCAGAATGGTGGAGCCCAGGCTGGTGATCAGCGAGTTCTTGGCAAACAGCAGGTAGTTGCTGCGCTCTTGCACTTCGGCAAAACTGTGCAGCGTGGGCGAGAAGAACAGGTGCCCGGCGATGGCCTGGCCCTCGGTCTTGAACGCGGTGATGCCGACCCAGAACAGCGGGAAGAACAGGAACAGCGCGATGCCCCAGGCAAACACGGTGCGCCACAGCGGAAATGGTACTTTTTTCATCATGGTAGGGTCCCCTTCAGTCCAGGTTCTTGCCGACAAGCTTGACCAGGAAGAACGAGGCGATGTTGGCCAAAATGACCGCAAACAAAGCACCGGCCGAGGCCACACCCACGTCAAAGTTCATCAGCGCCTGCTTGAAGATCAAGAAAGCCAGGTTGGTGCTGTCGTTGCCGGGGCCGCCACCGGTGGTGGTGAAGATTTCGGCAAACACGCTCAGCAAGAAAATCATTTCGATCATCACCACCACCGCAATCGAGCGGCCCATGTGGGGCAGCACGAGGTAGTAGAACTTGTCCAGGCCGGTGGCACCGTCCATACCGGCGGCATCCATCTGCTCGCGGTCCAGCGACTGCAGCGAGGTGATGAAGATCAGGCAGGCAAACGGCAGCCATTGCCACGACAGCATGATGATCACCGACAGCAGCGGGAAGTCGGTCATCCAGTCGATGGGCGTGAGGCCAAAGAACTGCCAGACATGCGCCATGACCCCGTAAATCGGGTTCATCATCATGTGCTTCCACAGCAGTGCGTTGACGGTGGGCATAACGAAGAAGGGCGAGATCAGCAGCACGCGCACGATGCCCTGGCCCGGGAACGGCTCGTTCACCAGTACCGCCAGGCCAATGCCCAGCACCACGGTGATCACGACGACCGAGCCCAGCAATTGCAGGGTGTGCAGCACCGACGGCCAGAAGTCCGGGTCGGTCATGAAGTAACGGAAATTCTCTAAGCCCACGAAACCGGTAACGTCGGGCTGCATCAGGTTGTAGTGGATGACGGAGAAATACAGCGTCATCACCAGTGGAACAATCATCCACAAAAATAGCGTGATGATGGAGGGCGCCATCAGTGCACGGGGAAGGAATCGACTCATGGTGTGTAGCTTTCAAGAGCGAGCCCGCAGCCCTGGCCCCCAGCAGGGGAGCCATGGTTGAAGCCCATTTTTCGGGTTACCTGCGGTCCAGCGGAACGAAGTGGCCGGGTCTGACATGCATCAGCCAACCACTCCGCCAGGCGTACACAGCGCAAGCCGGTCCATGGGGCAGGGGTGGGCAGCCGCCGGGGCCGCTACCCATCCACGCACCCGGTCAGAGCTTTACTTCTTGTAGTAACCGCCCTTGGTCATTTCGCGCTCGGCAGCCGTTTGCGAGGTTTTCAAAGCTGCGTCGATGGTGACCTTGCCAGCCAGAGCGGAGCTCATTTGCTGGCCCACAGCGATACCGATGGCCTGGAACTCAGGAATGGCAGCGTACTGCACGCCCACATACGGCGACTTGGGCAAAGTGCTGTCGTTGGGGTTGGCGCTGTTGATGGCCTTGAGCTCTTCGACGGCGAACTTGGCCACTTTCTGGAACTCGGGGTTGGCGTAGGTGGACTTGCGGGTGCCGGTGGGCACTGCGTTCCAGCCCAGCTCTTTGGCCACCAGGTTCACGTACTCTTTGGAGGTTGCCCAGGCGATGAACTTCTGTGCTTCAGCAGGCTTCTTGCTCGATGCAGGCACGGCCAGGTTCCACGACCACAGCCAGTTGGAACCCTTGGGGGTTACGGCCACCGGGGCTTGGGTGAAAGCCATCTTGTCGGCCACTTTGGACTGCTTGGGGTCGCTCACGAACGATGCGGCAATGGTCGCATCGATCCACACGCCGCACTTGCCTTCGTTCATCAGGGCCAGGTTTTCGTTGAAGCTGTTGGCCGAAGCGCCGGGAGGGCCGTACTTCTTCATCAGATCGACGTACTGGGTGATGGCATCTTTCCAGGGCTTGGTCTCGATTTGGGGCTTCCAGGCCATGTCAAACCACTGGCCGCCGTAGGTGTTGACCATGGTGCTCAGGAAGGCCATGTTGTCGCCCCAGCCTGGTTTGCCGCGCAGGCACAGGCCATAGATGCCCTTGGCCGGGTCGTTGATCTTGGCCACGATGTTGGCCATTTCCGCCCAGGTGGGGTTGGCAGGCATGGTCAGGCCGGCGGCCTTGACCAGGTCGGCACGGTACATGGTCATCGAGCTTTCGCCGTAGAACGGAGCCGCGTACAGCTTGCCGTCCATGGTCAGGCCGTTACGGATGGCGGGCAGCATGTCGTCGATGTCGTAGGCAGCATCGGTGTTGATGGGAGCCAGCCAGCCTTTTTTGGACCAGATGGGGGCTTCGTACAGGCCGATGGTCATGATGTCGAACTGGCCGCCTTTGGTGGCGATGTCGGTGGTGACGCGCTGGCGCAGCACGGCTTCTTCCATCGTGACCCACTTGACGGTGATGCCGGGGTTGGCGGCTTCAAAGTGCTTGGTCAGCTTTTGCATTTCGATCATGTGGCCGTTGTTGACGGTGGCAATGACCAATTCGGTGGCAGCAAATGCGCTGGCAGAAGCAAACATCGCGGTGACGAGGGCAGCGCAGTATTTCAATTTCATGGAGTGTCTCCTGAGGTTTTAGACGAATTCCGCAAGCACATGCGATGCACTTGATCGGTGCCGCTATCGTAGGAGTGCGCCTGTGCAAACAACAATACCCAAAGCGCTAGTTCTTGTACTTTGATGCGATAGAAGTCTAGTAAAAACCCTTATTACATCGATAAAAGTATCTGAATTCGCGCGAACAAGGCCAGATAAGCGCACCAGATTGGCGCGGATTTCGCCCTGGTCGTGGCTACCGCGCCGAGCAATACAGCGCCAAATTTAGGTATAAAAATACCTGATTAGCTACCTGCCTCAGACCAACGAAGAAACTTCAAAGGCTGCGGCTGGGTGAGACAGGCGGCGCGCAGCAAACGCGGCAGCATAGCCGCCAAGTCAAATCGACGGTTAAAG
>NZ_JBWMAV010000008.1:0-227613 GCF_056521425.1 Rhodoferax sp. LS1P39
TTGCGGGACTTCGGGGGCCACGTCGCAGACCAACTCCAGGCCTTTGGCGGCGGCTTTCTCGGAGACGACGTTGGCGACGTTCTCCAGCAGTTTGTCTAGCGCGAAGGGGAGGTTTTCGATGGAGAGCTTGCCGGCTTCGACCTTGGAGAAGTCCAGGATGTCGTTGATCACGCCCAGCAGGTGCTGGCCGGACTGGCGGATCTTGGCCAGGTAGTCGCGCTGGCGCGGGTTGAGTTCGGTTTTGAGGGCCAGGTAGGACATGCCGATGATGGCGTTCATGGGGGTGCGGATTTCGTGGCTCATGTTGGCCAGGAAGTCGGTTTTGAAGCGGTTGGCTTCTTCGGCCAGCTCTTTGGCCCGGCGCAGTTCGGCTTCGGCGTGTTTGCGTTCGCTGATGTCTTCCAGTACCCAGATCTCGGCCTCGTCAAACGCCGCCACTTCCAGGCGCTGGCCCACCAGGCGACCGGCAAAGTAGCTGCCGTCGGCCCGGCAGAAGCTGCGTTCCTGCACCACGCGCTGGCCCTGGCCCAGGGCCGCGTCCACATCGTCATTAAAAGCCTGGTGCTCCTGGGGTGTGGCAAACAGCATGGCGAAGGTGCGCACGCTGCCGTCTTGCAGGTCCAGCCCCGGCAGGCCGACGATGGCGGCAAACCCGGCGTTGCACTGGCGTATCTGGCCATCGGCCCAGAAGATCAGGCCCGAGGGGATGTTGTCAAAAATCACCTGCTGCTGCTGCATGACTTCGTGCAGGCGGTTTTCGCGCTCTTTGATGCCGTCAATGACCTGCAGGTAGCCGGTGGACAACACCGAACCGTCGGGCAGCGCCCGGGGCACCGACGCGCAGTGCACCCAGTGCACCCGGCCATCGGGGCGGCGGATACGGAAGTCGCAGGCGAACACCTGCATGGTACGCAAGGCCTCGGCCGAGGCGTGCAGCATGGTGGCCCGGTCGTCCTCGTGCACCGGGGCACTCATGGCCAGGACATCCTGCAGCACGGCTTCGGCGGAAATGCCCAGAATCTCGTCCACCCGGTCGCTGACGTAGGTGTAACGGCTGCGGCCATCGGGGAAGCGCTGCAGCCGGTACACCACCAGGGGCAGGGCCGAGGTGATCTCGGACAGGTCGTCCTGGGCGGCACGCTGCACGGCCTCGGTTTCCAGCCGGGCACCGGCCTCCAGCAGACGCAGTTGCTGGGCCTGGGCCTCGGCCCCGGCGGCTTCGCGCTGGCGGTATTGCAGGTACAGGGCCACCACCAGGCCCAGGGTCAGCAGGCCCTGGAAGATGGTCAGCCAGCGGGTGGTGGCCACCTGGCGCTGCACCTCTATCGTGCGCCGGTCCACCATGGCCGACGACGACTGGCTGGACTCCAGCGACAAACCCCGGATCGGCTCGCGCAGCTCTGCCAGCCGCGCCTGCACCATCAATAACTGGTCCTGGGTGGGCAGGTGGGCGGCATGGGGGTCAAACACTGGGTCAGCCACCACCTGAAACTCCCGCAGCGCCATGCGCACCGACTTGAGCAGCGTCTGGTCTTGCAGCAGGATGGCCGACTGGCCCAGGTCCAGCGATGCCACCCGGCTGTAAAACAGGTCGTAGCGCAGTTGCAGGTCTTCGGCGCTGAGGGTGTCGGGGCCCAGCAGGCGGCGGTCTACCGCCCCCACCAGACGGAAATACTCCACCTCCAGTTGCACCACGTTCCACACCACATCGCGGTCAATGCGGCGGCTGACCTGGCTCAAGCCCTCCTGCTGGTTGTACTGGAATACCGCGATGGCGGCGTACACAGACACCAGCACGCCCACCAACAGGGCCAGGAGTTTGCTGCTTCGGGTCATAGGGAAGAGGTCAACGGCATCGCAACGCGCTTACAAATAAACACATTGTGGCGCATTTAAACCTGCTAGGCCACCGTAAAAACCGAAACGCGACTTGTCCGCACTTGCTATGCTTAGTAGAGCTGCTCACGCCCTATCCATAAGCACGAACTGCCTTTTTTACCAGTATTCTTAAGTTTGCCGCGCCTGCAGCACCACGCAGTGGATGAACTGCAGCTTGGCCACCACCGGGGTGGTGAGCACGAAGGGGTAGAAGTCGTGCTCGCCCATGCTGCGCGACATTTCGTTGAGCACGCCGGTCAGCTCGATCCAGGCGTTGGCGATTTTCAGAAAGCTGTCGGCGCTGGGGTCGTCGGGCCGCCACAGGGCGGCGCGGGTGAACGGGGCATGCGGCAGCTCCACATCATTGGCATCCAGGCCAAAGCGCATGGCGGTGCCCAGGGTGTCCACCATGTGCAGGTAGTGGGCCCAGGTTTCGGCCCAGTCTTCCCAGGGGTGGGTGCTGGCGTAGGTGCTCACATAGCGCTGCGCCCAGTCGGCGGGCGGACCCTCTTTGTAATGGTGCTTGAGGGCGGCGGCGTAGTCGGCGCGCTCGTCGCCAAACAGGGCACGGTAATCATCCAGCCAGGGCGTGCCCACAATCAGCCGGTCCCAGTAGTAATGCCCCACCTCGTGACGGAAGTGCCCCAGCAGCGTGCGGTAGGACTCGCCCATCTGCGTGCGCACCTGCTCGCGGCGGGCATCGTCGGCCTCGTCCATGTTCAGGGTGATCAGGCCGTGGTGGTGGCCGGTGAGCACCGGTTTCTCGGGCGTGGGGCGCAAGAAGTCGAACGCCAGGCCGAGCTGCTTGGGGTGGTCGGGCTGGCGCGGCTCTACCGGCAGGCCCATCACCATGAGCTGGGCCACCAGGTGGCGCTTGGCGATTTCCAGCGCCCGCCAGGCGACCAGGTTCTCGGGCAACTCGGGGTCGGACACGGTGCGGTTCAGGCTGCAGGCCAGGCACACCGCGTCGTGGGCACCGTCACCGGGCACCAGCCAGTTGCAGCCGATGGCGTGCAGATTGGCGCAGCGCCGAAAGCGCGGGCCCTCGGGGTCTTTCCACAGCGTCCACAGATTGGGGTGGTCCTCTACCACCGCCAGGGGTTCCAGGCGGGAGCTGCCGGTGTCGAAGCCCAGCGGCGTGTGGCAGGCCAGGCATTCGCTGTTGCGAAAGAACACCGGCCGCCCGCACTGGCACACGTAGGCGCGCGACCGGCGGATAGCTCCGTAGTCCTCTTTGGGCAGGGTCCAGAAGCTATCGAACAGGGAGAAGGGGCGAAATACAGCGGAGAAGAAGTCCATAAAGGGAGTCTATGTGCAGCGGGCCGGGTTGTCTGTGCGTTGGGCCGCACAGGCCTGTGTCTACGTTCTAAGCCACCCCGGTAGATTCCCTATGGGGCTGGCACGGTGGTTGCTATATCGTTTGCACTTCTTGACCGTTTGGTCAGGATTTTAACGATATCCAGCCAACGCAAAGCTCTGGCGCTGCACTTTGGTGCAGCGCCAGGGCCCGAATGCCCCAGCCACAGGAGTTACCGTGCCCGCCACCTCCCCCCCGGACATCCGCGCCGGCCGCCTCAGTGCCGCCCAGTACGCGCAGCACTTTGCCGATGCCACCCCGCCGCTGAACGCATCGCAGGCCATGCTCGAATCCGAGCGCTGCCTGTACTGCTTTGACGCGCCCTGCCAAACCGCCTGCCCCACCGACATTGACGTGCCCAGCTTCATCAAGCGCATTGCCGACGGCAACCTGCGCGGCGCGGCCCGCACCATCCTGGAGTCCAACCCGCTGGGCGGCATGTGCGCCCGGGTCTGCCCCACCGAGGTGCTGTGCGAGCAGGCCTGCGTGCGCAATACGCAAACCGATACGCCCATCCCGATTGGCCGCCTGCAGCGCTTTGCGGTGGACGCGCTGATGGCCAGCCCCCAGCCCCAGGTGTTCACCCGTGCCGCCTCCACCGGCAAGCGCATCGCCGTGGTGGGCTCCGGCCCGGCGGGCTTGGCCTGTGCGCACCGCCTGGCACGGCTGGGCAACGAGGTGGTGATTTTTGAGGCCCAGACCAAGGCGGGCGGCCTGAACGAATACGGCCTGGCCACCTACAAAACCGTGGACGACTTCGCCCAGCGCGAAGTGCAGTGGCTGCTGGACATCGGCGGCATCCGCATCCAGCACGGCTGGCGCTTCGCCGGTGCGGCGTCGCTGGACACGCTGCAAACCGAATTCGACGCGGTGTTCCTAGGTCTGGGCCTGTCCAAGGTGCAGGCGCTGGGCCTGCCGGGCGAAGACCTGGCCGGGGTGCGCAACGCGGTGGACTTCATCGCCGAGCTGCGCCAGGCCGACGATGTAGCCACCGTGCCCATCGGCCACAGCGTGGTGGTGATCGGCGGCGGCATGACCGCCGTGGATGCCGCCGTGCAGGCCAAGCTGCTGGGGGCCAAGGTGGTGCACATGGTGTACCGCCGGGGCGTGGAAACCATGGGTGCGTCTGCCGCCGAGCAAGAGTGGGCGCTAACCCACGGCGTGGTGCTGCACCAGTGGATGGCGCCGGTGGAGATCGTCGGTGCTGCAGGCCACGCCACCGGCGTGCGCTTCGCCCAGCAGGCGCTGGTAGACGGCCAGATGCAGCCCACGGGCCGCGAGCTGACCTTCCCCGCCGACATGGTGTTCAAAGCCATCGGCCAGAAGCTGGACGACACGCCGCTGCAGGGCACCGGCCTGGTGCTGCAGGGCGGGCGCATCATCACCACAGAAGACGGGGCCACCAATCTCAAAGACGTCTGGGCCGGTGGCGACTGCCGCGCCGGGGGCCGCGACCTCACCGTGGAAGCCGTAGAGCACGGCAAACGCGCTGCTGAATCCATCCACAAGGAACTGAACCATGGCTGATCTGTCCACCGTCTTCGCCGGGGTCAAAACCCCCAACCCCTTCTGGCTGGCCTCTGCGCCGCCTACCGACAAGGCCTACAACGTGAACCGCGCCTTCGAGGCAGGCTGGGGCGGCGTGGTCTGGAAAACGCTGGGCGAGGCCGGGCCGCCGGTGGTCAATGTGAATGGCCCGCGCTACGGCGCGCTGCTGTCCAACGACCGCCGGGTGCTGGGCTTCAACAACATCGAACTCATCACCGACCGGGACCTGGAACTCAACTTGCGCGAGATCACCGAGGTGAAGCGCCTGTGGCCCGACCGCGCCATGGTCGTCTCGCTGATGGTGCCCTGCGTGGAGGAATCGTGGAAGGCGATATTGCCGCGCGTGGAAGACACCGGCGCCGATGCCATCGAGCTGAACTTCGGCTGCCCGCACGGCATGAGCGAGCGCGGCATGGGCGCGGCCGTGGGCCAGGTGCCCGAGTACATCGAAATGGTCACGGCCTGGTGCAAGCAGTACAGCAAGCTGCCGGTGATCGTGAAGCTCACGCCCAACATCACCGACGTGCGCCTGCCCGCCCGTGCGGCGAAGCGCGGCGGGGCCGATGCGGTATCGCTGATCAACACCATCAACTCCATCATCGGCGTAGACCCCGACACCCTGCTGATGAGCCCCAGCACCGGCGGCATGGGCTCGCACGGCGGCTACTGCGGCCCGGCGGTCAAACCCATCGCTCTGAACATGGTGGCCGAGATCGCCCGCGACCCGCTCACCGCGGGCCTGCCCATCAGCGGCATCGGCGGCGTGGGCAACTGGCGCGACGCGCTGGATTTCATCGCCCTGGGCGCGGGCACGGTGCAGGTGTGCACCGCCGCCATGGTGTTCGGCTTCAAGATCGTGCAAGAGATGACATCTGGCCTGTCGGACTACATGGACAGCAAGGGCTTCAAAAGCCTGGACGACTTCCGGGGCCGCGCCGTGCCCAAGGTGACCGAGTGGCGCAACCTGAACCTGAACCACGTTAGCAAGGCCGTGATCAACCAGGACAGCTGCATCTCCTGCGGCCGCTGCCACATCGCCTGCGAAGACACCTCGCACCAGGCCATCACCCAAACCAAGAACGGCGTGCGCCACTTCGAGGTGATGGAAGACGAGTGCGTGGGCTGCAACCTGTGCGTGCTGGTCTGCCCCGTGCCCGACACCATCCATCTGCGCGACCTGCAGCCCGGCGAAAAAGACTTGCGTACCGGGCGCATCGTGAGCGATAAACACGCGGACTGGACCACCCACGCCAACAACCCCATGCGTGCCTGAATTTAAGCCAAATCAGGCCATCCCGCCCATTCCATAAGCGCAAGCAGCTATTTATTTAGGAGCAACCATGTCCAGTGTCTTGATCCGCGGCGGCACGGTCGTCAACGCCGACCGCGCCTTTCGCGCCGATGTTTTGTGTATCGACGGCCAGATCGCCGCCGTGGGCGACAACCTGGTGGCCCCCGCCGGGGCCGAGGTGGTGGATGCCGGGGGCCAGTACGTGATGCCCGGCGGCATCGACCCGCACACCCACATGCAGTTGCCGTTCATGGGCACCACCACCATGGACGACTTCTACAGCGGCACCGCAGCGGGCCTGGCGGGCGGCACCACCACCATCATCGACTTCGTCATCCCCAACCCCAAACAGCCGCTGATGGAGGCCTACCAGACCTGGCGTGGCTGGGCCGAAAAAGCCGCGTCCGACTACAGCTTCCACGTCGCCGTGACCTGGTGGGACGAGAGCGTGCACCGCGACATGGGCACCCTGGTGCGTGACGAGGGCGTGAACAGCTTCAAGCACTTCATGGCCTACAAAAACGCCATCATGTGCGACGACGAAACCCTGGTGAACAGCTTCCAGCGCGCACTCGAACTCGGTGCCATGCCTACCGTGCACGCCGAAAACGGCGAGCTGGTCTACCTGCTGCAGGCCGACATGAAGGCCAAGGGCATCTTCGGCCCCGAAGCCCACCCCCTGTCGCGCCCGCCCGCCGTCGAGGCCGAGGCCGCCCAGCGCGCCATCGCCATTGCCAACGTGCTCAACGTGCCGATCTACGTGGTGCACGTGTCCTGCGCCGAATCGGCTGGGGCAATAGCCCGCGCCCGCGCCGCAGGCCAGCGCGTGTATGGCGAGGTGCTGGCCGGGCATTTGACGGTGGACGACAGCGTTTACCGCAGCCCCGATTTCACCTACGCCGCAGGCCACGTGATGAGCCCGCCGTTTCGCAACAAGAGCAACCAGGAAGCGCTGTGGCAGGGCCTGCAGGCCGGGCACCTGCACACCACCGCGACAGACCACTGCACCTTCTGCGCCGCCCAAAAAGCCGCAGGCAAGGACGACTTCAGCAAGATCCCCAACGGCTGCGGCGGCGTGGAAGAGCGCCTAGCCGTGATCTGGGACGAAGGTGTCAACACCGGCCGCCTCACGCCCAGCGAGTTCGTGGCCGTTACCTCCGCCAACGCCGCCAAGCTGTTCAACATCTACCCGCGCAAAGGCTGCGTGGTGGCCGGGGCCGATGCCGACCTGGTGGTGTGGGACCCGGCGGGCACCAAAACCCTGTCGGTCCAAACGCAAAAGTCGCTGGGCGACTTCAACATCTTCGAGGGCCGCACCGTCACCGGCGTGCCCAGCCACACCCTGAGCCAGGGCAAGGTGGTGTACGCCGCGGGCGACCTGCGCGCCGAGCGTGGCGTGGGCAAATACGTGAAGCGCCCGCCCTTCGGCCCGCAGTTCGACGCGCTGGCCAAAAAGACCGCGCTGCAAGCGCCCCACCCCGTCGCCCGCTAACTTCCCACTCCCTCCCCCTCCGGGGGAGGGCCGGGGTGGGGGCAAACCGCCGCCCACCCAAGCCAAAGGAATCCCCATGAACCCTAACCTTGAATCCCTGCGCATCAACGGCCCCCGCCTGTGGGACTCGCTGATGGAACTGGCCCAGATCGGTGCCACGCCCAAGGGCGGCGTGTGCCGCCTCACCCTCACCGACCTGGACAAACAAGGCCGCGACCTGGTGACCCGCTGGGCTACCGAGGCTGGCATGTCGGTCACCATCGACAAGATCGGCAACGGTTTCATGCGCCGCCCGGGTCGCAACAACAGCCTGCCGCCCATCATGACCGGCAGCCACATCGACACCCAGCCCACCGGCGGCAAGTTCGACGGCAACTACGGCGTGCTGGCGGGCATCGAGGTGGTGCGCACCCTGAACGACCACGGCATCGAGACCGAAGCCCCCATCGAAGTCGCGTTCTGGACCAACGAAGAAGGCTCGCGCTTTGTGCCGGTAATGATGGGCTCGGGCGTGTTCGCCAAGGCCTTCACCCTGGAGCACGCCTACGCCGCCACCGACCTGGAAGGCAAAACGGTGCAAGGCGAGCTGGAACGCATCGGCTACGTGGGCGCGCAAGAGCCCGGCGACCACCCCATCGGCGCGTACTTCGAGACCCACATCGAACAAGGCCCGGTGCTGGAAGACCACGACATCACCATCGGCGTGGTGCAAGGCGTGCTGGGCATCCGCTGGTTCGACTGCACCGTCACCGGCATGGAAGCCCACGCAGGCCCCACGCCCATGGCCCTGCGCAAAGATGCCATGCTGGCCGCCACCCGCATCATGCAAGACGTGGTAGCCGCCGCACACCGCCACCCGCCGCACGGCCGGGGAACCGTGGGCATGGTGCAGGTGTTCCCCAACAGCCGCAACGTGATTCCGGGCCGCGTCAAGTTCAGCATCGACCTGCGCAACAGTACCGACGCCCTGGTGGACCAGATGGCCGCCGAAGTCAAAGCCTTCGCCGCCACCGTGGCCCAAGAGCACGGCGTGGACGTGAAGATCGAGATGGTCTCCAGCTATTCGGCCATCGGCTTCCACCCCGACTGCGTAGACGCCGTGGGCCGCGCTGCTGCCAAGCTGGGCTACTCCAACATGCCCGTCGTCTCCGGCGCCGGGCACGACGCGGTGTACATGGCGAAGCTGACGTCGAGCGGCATGATCTTCATCCCCTGCAAGGATGGGATCAGCCACAACGAGATTGAAGATGCGAAGCCTGAGCACATTACGGCGGGGTGCAATGTGCTGCTGCATGCGATGCTGGAGAGGGCGGGGGTGGCTTGACGACTTGCACTGCGGTGCAGTAAAAAGCTCGCCACTACAAAGTAGCAAATTACCGAAATTTAAGCTGCAATTGCTTGATTTTGACTTCTCTAATCTGATTCCGGCATCAAATCCTCACTTGTCAAATGTAGCGCCACAAACATAAATGAATTGCAACAATCGAATTGCAGCGGCTAATCTGCGCTTAGGACTTCCAGTCAAGTTTGAGATCTAACTCATGTGCCATTGCCTCATAGCGCGAACGAACCTCCTGGAAAGGAACTTTAAGCTGCCTTGACGCTTTAGCAACTAAAGCATCGGTAAAGGATTCTTTAGGGTCGAGCCACGGAACAGTAGCATCAAAATCCTGCGAGAGGAGCTGCTGATCCGCCCATTCTCGTTGCCCCGCATAAGCGCCAATGGCAGTGCAACGAGCTTCTAAATCGTCTGATGCAATATCACGATTCAGCGCTGCAATTCCTTTTGGCTCACCTAAAACGTGAAGGGCCGCCGCTACGGTTGAACTCAGATCGCGATCTGAATCGTCCAGCATGGCCAGGAGCGGCGCAACGGCCTGCTTATCGCCGAACTTTGCAAGCGCAGAGATAACGGCCATGCGCACTTCGACCTCTGTATCGTCTAGCTTGGCCAGGAGCAGCTCGACTGCTCGCTTATCCCCTAATTGCACCAGTGCAGATATGACAGCTACACGTACGTCTGCCTCTGTATCATCCAACTTGACCAGGAGCGATTCAACTGCCTGCTTGTCGCCTAAAACCGCAAGTGCAGAGATGACGGCAATTCGTACATCGACAGCTGTATCGTCCAGCTTGGCCAGGAGCGGCTCGACAGCTAATTTGTCACCTAACTGCCCAAGTCCGGCGATGACCGCCTTGCGGACAATGTCCGCTGGGTAGTCCAACATAGCGAGAATAGGCTCAACGGCCTGCTTGTCACCTAACTTTGCAAGCGCAGAGATGGCGGCAATACGAACAGCGACCGCCGTGTCATTCAGCGTGGCTAGGAGCGGCCTGACAGCTTGCCTGTCGCCTAACTTCTCAAGCGCAAGGACTACTGTCCTGCGGACATCATCTACTGGATCGCTTAACCGCCTAAATAATGGATGCAATGCTCGGAGGTCCTTGCTGGCACCAAGAATGCTCACTATCCATTGACTAGTAAAGCTCTCATCTGAAGAAACTGATTCCAAAACCTTACACAATTGGTCTACTTCGACACCTTTTGCCAACCAAACCGATTTTCGCTCTCGCGACTTATAGCTACGGGAGCTGAGCCATCCTAATGCCCAAGCGGCGGCTTGCGCTGCTGGAAGGTCTGGTTGAGTAAGAATTAGCAACAGGCTTTCGAGAAGGCCTTCTACGACCACGACGCGTCCTTCAAATGCGGCTTGCATCAAAGTTAGTGCGGCGGATATCTTTTGTTCACGATTACCAGATTTAAGTCGCGCAACTAATTCCGAGCAAAATTCTTTAGGGGTAACAGAAGTTTTATTCCAGCAAGCCACCTCAACTTGAGCCCAGAGACTGCCAGGATTCGCTCGCCTATCAGAGGGCCTCCGACAGAACTCTTGAATTAGTGCGCTCTTCAGTTGTGGAAACCACATACTACCGGCAACTTCCATCGCCGCGCGATCTACCGCGGTTTGAATAGAGCCTGTACCATCATCGCTCCCAACTCTTTCTGCAAAAGCGGCAAACACTAAAGCCGCGTTCTCCTCGCTTACGTTGGGCTCATCTGCCAAGCAAAGTGCAGCCAATACCGCGCGTGGCCGGTTCGTCTTGGCCACATCCTCCCCACCCAGCGGCATCAATATCGCCAAAAGAACATCGTCTACATCATCGTCTTTGCAATCCGCAACCAACAGTCGAAGTGCCTCGCGCCATGATTCCGGGACATCTACCTCGTCAGCCGAACTCATATACGGAAAGCGATTCTTAACTTCCTCCATTGCACCTGCAAGCGGAGCCACCTGTTCGGCCAACGATCTGGGTTTTCCTCTTGAGGGATAACGTCCATCAAGGAGTGCACGTGCAGCAAGATATTCTTGAAAGGTAAGATGCCGAAATTCCCATACAGCTTTTTCCGTAGGATGACTTCTCTGCCATGCACCACCAGATCTGATCAAAATACTGGAGCGCTGTTCTAAGTGCATTAAAAACTCGCGTGGCTCGCGACTGCGAACAGCGCGGATTTTCGGATATTCAACGCGGAGGTTGTCTAGCAATTCAAGGACCTCGTCGTCGGTAAGTCGCTGAACGCCACGGCGACACATCTCGTAGGCAAGATATTCAAGTTGTGGGATAGCCTCATCCTCTTCTATTGTCAGATAAAGCCTCGGATTCCAGTTAAGTAGCACCGACACTGCTTCGGAGTAAAGCCTAGTCCGACGATTCGGAAGCTTGCCCACCTTTCGTTTAACCAAGGCTAGCGTCGTAAGCAACATCGGGTTTCCAGTAAGTCGTTCAATGCGATCGCTGGAATGCAACGCATCAATCAACTCTTGAACACGTTTGGATTTCTCTACTGCAGGCTGATGTTGCTCCGTGACTTCAACCCAACGCTTGGCGAACAAATCTTTATCTTCTCGACTCAACTCGGCTATGACACCATGCTCAAAACCGGCCCCCATGCGGTAGGGCATGTCGCGATAACCAACGATGCGGGAGGTAACTACCACAGGCGCACCTGGGTAACGAGCAGCGGTTCTTTCCAGCTCTTGGCAGAACTGCATACGAACTTGGGGATTGGTAATCTCGTCTAGGCCGTCCACCAAGAGCAACGCCTCCCCCTTTGCAAGGCGGTCAAGAATAACAGCACGCATGATGCTCGCCTCTTCCGGCAGAAGCTCCGTCTTATTTAAATGCTGAGTGAGAAAATCCGTGAAACATCGGCAAAGGTCAACTTCACCAAGCTCGCGGCAGCGGATAAGCACAGGTATCCAAGGCTGGTTTGGCAGTGTGTCAGTATCCGGGACCTTGCTAAAGGCCGCGTCACCCTTGTACTTCAAAAGATAGGCTGTGGCCATCCAGCGAAGCATTGTTGTTTTGCCCCCGCCTGGATCTCCAAGCACAACCATTCGGTGTGACACCCCTAAGCGCTCTCCAATGGGCGAACGAGATTTACGGAAATTTGGGTACCCTATTTCATCAACAATGAAATGACCGGCTTCACGGTGACGGCGTGCTTCGCGGCCTTGCTCCAGCTTTTTCAGCATTGCCTCCTGATCGCCATCGTGTTGGGTTGGCTCAACCTCGACGCGTAGCGGCATATACAGTTGGCGCAGCAACAATAACTGCGTGGAAATTTGGACGTCACCCTCTGGCAAGTTGCTTAAGTCGATGATGTCCCACAATGCAAGTGCTTTCTCGCAATACCGCGCAAGAGCAGACAATTGCTTATCTGAAGAATAAATACCTACGGATTCATCAGCTTGTCGACGCAGAACGACGACTTGTTCGCGAAGATAATCGAGGCTCAGTTGATGTCGCCAACGGGCCAGAATCGGATGTGCAAAAACAGCCTTTTCCACTACGTCGAAATAGCCAACAGTGAAGTCAGTGATTTCTGCTCGACTCGCTCCCCCTTTGATGATTGCGATTTCCATACGCTGAAGAATGCGCCTTTTGACGGCACTCCCTTCCTCAATCGCTCCCGTCATCAACCACTCGGTCAAGTCTGCTTGAAAAGTGTGGTCATGGAGCAGCAACCACAATGGTATTTCATGATCAGGAACACCAAGAAGCTTTCGGTTTCTAGCAAGTTCTTTACAGGCACCGCGAATTTCATCCTGAATCGAATGTGTTGATGCCAAAGCTTTATGCAACGCCTCTGTTTTATCTAAGACATCCCTCAGTTTGGCATTTCTTGCATCTGCAATTGCGGCGGACCGCTCACCCGATGCAAGATTGATTAGGTAAGCCAGAAGATTGGGTAATAAAAGTTCGCCAATGATGCTCATATTTGATTTTTTTGGTTAAACGGCAAGTTTTGACTGCTCAACTCCTGAGGGGACGAGTCAACTTAGCACCTTAGATATTTCAAAGAAATGAGCCGAAAGTGCTCTGACAGCCTTCGCCTTAAAACTTATCGTATCGCTCTTACTCTTTAGGCAGAAAACAATGATGCATTACCAGCACATGTTTCGCTACACCCAATCCCCTTTAGTAGCCGACACCAGCGCCGCCCAATCATCAGGCGGATTCCCGCGCTGCAGAATTTTCTGAAACACCGCATACGGGTCGCTCTTGCTGCCGGAGGATCGCAAGGTGTTCTCGTCGTTCACCCAGGCAAAAATGATGATCCTGGTTTTGGAGTCGAACCGAAAAAATAGGCGAAACCGTCGCCCAATCTTGGCGCGCCGCCAGTGCCGGAATGCGGGGCCCATGGTGTTGCCCTGGCGGTATTCTTCGCGGTTGGGGTCGCTGGGCACGGTCTCCAACATCAACTGCGACAAGGCATTAAAAAGTTTGACGTTGGCGTTCGATGCAAACCCGGCCGGGTCCTGGGCTTGGGCACGTTGTGCGGCGGCTTGCAGTTTTTGAAGCTGCTCAATCACGCAGTCATGGAACAGCAGGTTCCAGCCATGGCGCTGGATCACAGCGCCACATCGCCTTCAATCTCTTCACCCAGATCCACAGGCTCTCGGATGGCCGCCAACATGGCTTGCGCCAGGCCATCTGGTAACGTGGACACGTGTTGACCCGAGGCGATGCCCTTCTCCAGCAGCGCCAGGAAGCCTTCGATGGCGGGGTCTGCATGGGGCTCGTCATCCACACGGGTAACGATAACTTGCGGGCCCAGCATGTCGAACGCCACCTTGCCGCCAAAGTTCACGCCGAGAACCTGGCGGATGGATTTGGGCAGGGTGATCTGGCCTTTGGAGGTGATGGTGGCGACTTCGTGGATAGCGAGCATGGCTAAAACTCCTTTGGGTAGATCTTAAATTGTAAGGATTAATCCTTACCTTCGTCAAACTGAACACGCCACCGCACCCCATCTTTGAAAACGCCTATCCGATGCATAAATTTAATTGAATTCTGATTTTCATAGCCATTAATTAACATGCATGGGCGTGCCAGACTTGTGAGGCACGATGTAACAGCCAGTCCAGCCATCCACACAACACCCAGGAGCTCCCCATGACCACCGAAGCCAAATGCCCCTTCCACCACGCCGCAGGCGGCGGTACGACCAACAAGGATTGGTGGCCCAAACAAGTGCGGGTGGATTTGCTGAACCAGCACTCCAACAAGTCGCACCCGCTGGGCGAAGCATTCAATTACGCCGAGGCGTTCAAGAAGCTGGACTACAAAGCGCTCAAGGCCGATCTGGTCAAGCTGATGACCGACAGCCAGGACTGGTGGCCGGCCGACTTTGGCCACTACGGTCCGCAGTTCGTACGCATGGCCTGGCACGCTGCAGGCACCTACCGCACCCAGGACGGCCGGGGCGGTGGCGGGCGGGGCCAGCAACGGTTTGCGCCGCTGAATTCGTGGCCCGACAACGTCAACATCGACAAATCGCGCCGCCTGCTCTGGCCCATCAAGCAAAAGTACGGCCAGAGCATTTCCTGGGCGGATTTATTCATCCTCACCGGCAATGTGGCACTGGAATCCATGGGTTTCCGCACCTTCGGCTTTGGCGGTGGCCGTGCCGACGTGTGGGAACCCGACATGGACGTGAACTGGGGCGCAGAAACCACCTGGCTGGCCACGGACAAGCGGTTCAGCGGTGAAGGCGACCGCAACAAGGGTGAGCGCGATCTGGACAACAACCTGGCCGCCACCCACATGGGCCTGATCTACGTGAACCCCGAAGGCCCCAACGCCAGCGGCGACTACCTGGCCGCGGCCAAGGACATCCGCGCCACCTTCTACCGCATGGCGATGGATGACGAAGAAATCGTTGCTCTGATCGCCGGTGGCCACACCTTTGGCAAGGCGCACGGCGCAGCCCCCGAATCGCACAAGGGCCCCGAACCCGAAGGCGCGGGCATCGAAGCCCAGGGCCTGGGCTGGAACAGCAACTTTGGCAGCGGCCATGGCAAAGACACGGTGTCCAGCGGGCTGGAAGTCACCTGGACCACCACCCCGGCGCAGTGGGGCAACAACTACTTCGAGAACCTGTTCAAGTTCGAGTGGGAGCTGACCCATTCGCCCGCCGGTGCCAAGCAGTGGGTGGCCACCAATGCGCCGGACATCATCCCCGACGCGCATGTGCCCGGCCTGTTCCACAAGCCCACCATGCTGACCACCGACCTGACGATGCGCTTCGACCCCGAGTTCGGCAAGATCTCTAAGCGCTTCCATGAAGACCCACAGGCCTTCGCCGAAGCCTTTGCCCGCGCCTGGTACAAGCTGACCCACCGCGACATGGGCCCGAAAGCCCGCTACCTGGGCCCAGAAGTGCCCAAGGAAGACCTGATCTGGCAAGACCCGCTGCCTGCCGCGACGCACCAGCCCACAGCGGCGGACATTGCCGACATCAAGGCCATGATCGCGGCCTCGGGCCTGTCGGTCAGCCAGCTGGTGTCGGTGGCCTGGGCCTCGGCCTCCACCTTCCGCGGTGGCGACAAGCGCGGCGGTGCCAATGGCGCGCGCCTGGCGCTGGCCCCGCAGAAGGACTGGGAAGTCAACCGCATCGCCGTGCAGGCCCTGCCCACCCTGGTGCAGATCCAGCAGGCATCGGGCAAGGCTTCGCTGGCCGACGTGATCGTGCTGGCGGGCAGCGTGGGTGTGGAGCAGGCGGCCAAAGCAGTAGGCATTGCGGTGGAGGTGCCATTCGCACCGGGCCGCGTCGATGCCACGCAAGCGCAGACCGATGTGGAGTCGTTTGCCGCACTGGAGTCGCCAGCCGACGGTTTCCGCAACTACAAAAAAGGCCCCATCGGCGCTGCCACCGAAGCCCTGCTGATCGACAAGGCCCAGTTGCTGACCCTGACTGCCCCCGAACTGACCGCGCTGGTCGGCGGCTTGCGGGTACTGGGTGCGAATGCCGACGGCGGCAAGCACGGCGTGTTCACCGACCAGGTGGGCGTGCTCAGCAACGTGTTCTTCGTGAACCTGCTGGACATGGGCACCACCTGGACAGCCGTGGACGGTGAGGGCGAAGTGTTCCAAGGCCGCGACCGCAAGACCGGCCAGGTGAAATACACCGCCACCCGCAATGACCTGGTGTTTGGATCGAATTCGGTGCTGCGTGCCTATGCCGAGGTGTACGCCAGCGCCGACGGCCAGCAGAAGTTCGTGGCCGACTTCGTAGCCGCCTGGGCCAAGGTGATGGACCTGGACCGGTTCGATCTGGCGTAAAGCCTTGGGCTAAATAAGCGTGTTAGGCGCTTTGGCAAGATTTGCCAGAGCTCCTAACATTTATGCCATGAGCACCACCAGTATTTCCCTACCCGACACACCCAAAGACTTTGTGGCCAGCAGCGAGCACGTGCTGATTCGCAAAGACGAGGATCGCCAGCAATTGCGCGGCCTGCTGCAGGCGGGGGTCCAATCGGCCCCCACCGCCCCGGTGAATGCCGACTACTTTGATGCCCTGCGCAAGCGCATCGGGAACCACTCATCCCACTGACATCCAGATAGCTGGCACAGGGCGAGTCAGCACATCGCTAAGACCTGGCCAGCCGACTCCGCAACTCGGCATTCTCTTGCTCCTGCGCCGCCACCCGCTGCTCCGCAGCCTCCAGTGCCAACGTCAATCGCTGCACCTCCGCCGCCAGCCCATCCGCCACTTCCGTCACCCGCTCCCGCGTGGCGTCGCGGGTGTGGGCCAGCTGGGTGCTCAGGCCATCGAGCCAGCGCAAGATGTCCACCCGCGTGGTGTCTTTGTGCAGCGGGGTTTGCAGCGTGGCTTTTTTGACATCGGCGCGGCGGCACAGCTCGGACTGGGTGACGCGGCCATGGTTGAAGGGGTAGATGCCGTGGTGGGCGGCGATGTCGGCCTCGATGTCGCGCATGGCCTGGTGCAGGCGGGCCAGCGCGGCGGCGGTGCGGGCGTTGGGTTTGTCGGCGGTAGGCGTGGAATCGGCAGTCATGGCAAAAATATATAAGGAATCGGCCTGCAGCGCTTATGAATAGGGCGGTAGCAGCTACTTATTCAATAGCAATCAAGTGCTGCGCATGAACTTGAAGATCAGCACCCAGAAGCTCAGGATCAGCGAGGCCACGGGGAACTGCAGCGCGGTGGGCATGCAGTAAATGACCAGCACACCCGGAATCCACACGCACCACAGGGCCACCAGCACAGGCAGGTAGCGGCGGGTCAAAAAGTCGGCCGACACCACCCGCGGCCAGGTGCGGGCGCTGAAGCCGTCTTCGCGCCAGGCAAACATGGCGATGATGGCGAAATTGGTCATGGGCGAGTAGACAAACTGGTCCACCAGGATCTTTTTGGCCAGGGTGGCGGCATCCACGCCCTCGCCAAACAATTGCACCTGCAGCGCATAAAACAGGTCCACGGTGATGCCGATGGTGCCAAACACCAGGATGGCGTAGCCCATGTCGGCCCACATCGTGGGGCGCCAGGGCTGCTTGAGCACCCACTGGCCCAGGGCCTCGGGCAGCAGCACGGCAAACACGGCGTAGGAGGCGAACGCAAACGGGTAGCCCCAGGCCTGCTTGGCGCTGCCCCAGGTGGCCAGGCCCGCCTGCACGGCTGGGCTGAACGCATAGGCCAGCACCAAGCCGGCCAGGCCGCACCAGAGCACCAGCCCCGGCAGCAGGTTGGCTTTGACTGCCGCGCGGACCTGCTGCAGCGGTGTGGCGGGCAGAGCGCGCTCCATCTGCCTTACTCGGCCAGCGCCAATTCCGCCAGCTTCACCGCGCCTTCAAAGCTGCGCGCGCCGCCGATGAACAGGTTCAGGTGGCAGAACACGCTGTCGGGTACGCCAGTCACCGCCGCCAGTTCCTGGTCACGCAGGCCGGCCCAGGATGCGGGCAGGTCCTTGCGGGTGTCAAAGGAGCCAGGCTCTACCGGCACGGTCTTGATCTGGTACTGGTCGCCGTCGGAGTCGGGGTAGACCACAAACAGCACCTCGGGCATTTCGTCCACCACCACGCGGGTCCAGGGCATGCCGCCCTCGCGCAGGTGCAGCAGCTTGCCACCCAGCAGGCGCGGGGCCTGGCGCACGGTGTCCACGGCACGGATCTGGGCCACTTTTTTGCCGATGGCGTGGTCCAGAAACTTGCGGGTGATGGCGATGGCCTCGCGAAAGCGGGTTTCCAGCAGCTGGGCCTTGGCGGCCAGGTCCAGGCCCTGCTCTTCCAGCCAGTGGGTGTTGAGCTGGGCGATCAGGGCCGACAGGCCAAAGATACCGGCGGCCACGTCGCCCTGGCCGGTGTCCACGATGTCCAGGTACTGCACCAGGGAATGGTCGATGGTGTGCACCACGCTGGCCACCGCCGCCTCGTCCAGCGTGTGGCCATGGCTAGCGGCCCAGGCGCGGACGTATTCGGCACCGTAGGCCGCCCAGACCAGGCCCGCGCTGGCGTAGCCCACGCCGGGCACCGTGTGGCCATCGACCAGCCGGGCCGGGCGCGCGCCCTCGAAGCCGCGCTGGTGGTGGTCAAACCGGCCGGTAGCCGCATCCCAGGTGCCGCCCACATCGACCACGAAGTCGGCGCTGGCGATGAGCTCCTTGTTGCGGGTGCGCAGCAGGCGGTGCGAGGGGAAAACCCCCATCAAAACGCCCACGCCAAAAACGTCGTCGGCGTGGAAAGTGCCACTGTGGGTGGCGATGCAGGTGAGGGTAGCGGTATCGGTCATGGGGCGATTTTAAACACCAAAAACAACAACCAACGCCCGTAAAACAAGCGCTACATGCTATTTATTAGATAGCACCTCAAGCCCGCAGCCGCGCAGCAGCAAGGCCACCACATGTTCGGTGGCGCGGGCCTGGTCGGCGCGGGTCAGCTTGGGGCGGCCCAGTACCGCGCTGACCTGCACGTCAAAGTCGGCATAGGTTTGGGTGGCGGCCCACAGGGTGAAAAACAAATGGGTGCTGTCTACCGGGGCCATTTTTCCCTCGGCAATCCACTGGTCGATGACGGCGGCCTTGGCCCGCACCGTGCCGCGCAGCTCAGTGGCCAGCAGTTGGCGCACCACGGTGGCACCGTGCAGCAGCTCGTTAGCCCAGACCTTGGAGGCGTGCGGGCGGGCTGCCGACATGGCCATCTTGCTGCGGATGTAGCCGCCGATGGCGGTGGCCGGATCGGCATCGGGGGTGATGCCGTGGGTAGGGGCCAGCCAGTCCTCCAGGATGCGGGCCAGCACCGCGCGGTACAGCGCGTCCTTGTTGCCAAAGTAGTAGTGCAGATTGGCCTTGGGCAGGCCGGATTCTTCGGCGATCTGGGCCATGGTGGCACCGCTGAACCCGGCCCCGGCAAAGATGCGCTCTGCCGCGGCCAGGATCCGCTCTTCATTGGCCTGGCGGATCTGGCCTTTGGCATCCGCCGGAGCTTGCGGGGCGGTCATCACTTTTTGGTGGCCGCTTCCCAGACGACGTGGCTCATGGCGGCGGCACCGGGGTCTTTCTTGATCACCGGCGCGCTGCCACCCGACAGCAGCACCTTGACTGTGCGCTCGTAGGCGGCGGGTTCCAGGTAGCCCATCTTGGGGCTGTTGGCGGTGGTGATGAGCTTGGCCACGTTTTCCATCTGGCGCTTTTGCACCGCCAGGGTGGCGCTGCCCGACATGTCGTTGGAGACCACAATCTTGGCGGCCTCTTCGGGGTTTTTCACCGCGTCGTTCCAGCCCTTGAAGGTGGCGCGCAGGAACTTCCCCATGCGGGCGACAAAGGCCGGGTCCTTGAGCTTGGCTTCCATCACGTACAAGCCGTCTTCCAGCGAGGCCGCGCCCTGGTCTTCGTAGAAGAAGGTGACCAGGTCGCTCTCCTTGACACCCGCGTCGATGATCTGCCAGTACTCGTTGTAGACCATGGTGGACACGCAGGCGGCCTGGTTTTGCAGCAGCGGATCGACGTTGAAGCCCTGCTTGAGCACCTTGATGTCGGTGTCGGGCTTCAGGCCCAGCTTGGCCATCCAGTTGAGGAACGGGTATTCGTTACCGCCAAACCACACGCCCAGGGTTTTGCCCTTGAGGTCTTTGGGGCTGGTGACACCGCTGGCCTTTTTGCAGGTGAGCATGAGGCCGGAGCGGTTGAACACCTGGGCGATGTTGACCAGCGGCACACCGGCTTCGCGGGCGGCCAGCGCGTCGGGCATCCAGTTGACGATCACGTCGGCGTTGTTGCCTGCAATCACCTGCACCGGCGAGATGTCGGGGCCGCCGGGCTTGATGGTCACGTCCAGGCCCTCGGCCTTGTAGTAGCCCTTGGCGGCGGCCACGTAGTAGCCCGCAAACTGGGCTTGCGGCACCCATTTGAGCTGCACGGTGAGTTTTTCTTGCGCCTGGGCGGCGAAGCTGCCAACTGCAAAAGTGGCGGCCAGCAGGCATTGGCTCAACTTGGATAATTTCAGCATCGAATACTCCTAGGGGGTGGGGAACTTACCGGGAACGAACGGAAGGGTGCCAGAACGCGAAGCGCCGCTCCAGCTGCACCAGCAAGGCGTAGGCCAGCGAGCCGGTCAGGGCCGCCACCACAATCGCGCCCCACACCAGCGGCATCTGCATCTTGGCCGCTTCGGTGGAAATGCGAAAGCCCAGCCCGGCTGTGGGCGAACCAAAAAACTCGGCCACGATGGCCCCAATCAGCGCCAGCGTAGCGTTGACCTTGAGCGCACCAAAGATGAACGGCAAGGCACTGGGCAGGCGCAGCCCCAGCAAGGTTTGCCAGTAGCCCGCCGCATAGCTGTGCATCAGCTCGCGCTCGAGCTTGCCGGCGGCTTTCAAGCCCGCCAGGGTGGACACCAGCATGGGGAAGAAGGTCATCAGCACCACCACCGCCGCCTTGGACGGCCAGTCAAAGCCAAACCACATCACCGCAATCGGCGCCACCCCGACCAGCGGCACGGTGCTGGTGAGCGAGGCAATCGGCAACAGGCCGCGCTGCAAAAACGGCAGGCGGTCGATGGCCACGGCCACGGCAAACCCCAGGCCGCAGCCCAGCACCCAACCGATGAGCACCGACTTGAGCACGGTCTGCACAAAGTCGCCCCACAGCAGCGCCCCGCCCTCGCCCATGGCCTGCACGATCTGCAGCGGCGACGGCAGCAGCACCCGGGGCACCCCATACGCGGTGACCAGCAGCTGCCAGAAGTACAGCAACCACAGGCCGAACAGGCCCGCCGTCATCAGCCCGTAAACAGGCCGCCCGTCCAGCCTGGCGCAGGCACGCACGGTCCACACGGCCAACCCCAGCACGCCCAGAAATATAGGCAAAAAAAGGCCGCTCGTGCTTACGGAATAGGCGGGAGCAGCTATAAAAACCGCAGCAACCAGCACGCTGGCCGTTACCAGGCCCAGCACCGCCTGCGAGCTGCGCGCCTTCATGCCCGACCCCCAAAGCGGCGCAGCACCAGCCGCTCCACGCCCAGCACGGCGGCGGTCAAAGCCAGGCCCAGCAAGGCCGACATCAGCAGCGCCGACCAGATGGCCACGGTGTTGCCGTAGTACGAGCCCAGCAGCAGCTTGGCCCCCAGGCCCGCCTGCGCGCCGGTGGGCAACTCGGCCACCATGGCCCCCACCAGGCTGGCGGCAATGCCCACCCGCAAGGCGGGGAACAAGAACGGCAGGGCCGCAGGCAGGCGCAGCAGCCAGAACGCCTGCCAGCGCGAGGCGGCGTAGGTGTACAGCAGCTCGGTGTCGATCTGCTGCGGCGAGCGCAGGCCCTGCACCATGGCCACCGTGACCGGAAAGAAGCACAGGTACATGGCGATCACCGCCTTGGGCCACACGCCCGAAAAGCCCAGGCTGCCCAGAATCACCAGCACGATGGGCGCAATCGCCAGCACGGGTATGGTTTGCGAGGCCACGATCCAGGGCATCAGCGCCCGGTCGAGGGTGCGCGAATGCACGATGCCCGCCGACAGCAGCAGGCCCAACAGCGTGCCCATGGCAAATCCCAGCAGGCTGGAATGGGCAGTGACGGCCACGTGGAACAGCAGGTTGCGCGGCGAATCCACCGGCCAATCGACCAGGCTGGACCAAAAATCTAACGCCACCTGCTGCGGCGACGGCAACACCGGGCGCTGCATGTTCAGCGTGGCCTGGACCAGCTCGGTGAAGCTCCAGGCCGTGCCCCGGGGGCTGAGCACGCGCTCGATGGCACCCGGCGCGTTCAGCCACACAGCCCCCGCGTACCACAGCAGCAACACGCCCAGCAGCACGGTGGCGATGGGCAAGCCGCTGTGGAGAGCGGCGCTGCGCTTAATGGTGGCCATCTGCCAGGGACTCGCGTACGGCATGGGCCAGGGCCATGAATTCGGGCGTGTCGCGCAGGCCCAGGTGGCGCTCATCCGGCAGGGTGGAATCAATCACCTTGACGATGCGCCCCGGCCGGGGCGACATGACCACGATGCGGGTAGACAGGTACACCGCCTCGGCAATCGAGTGGGTCACAAACACCACCGTGCGGCGCTCGCGCTGCCAGAGCTGCTGCAGTTGCTCGTTGAGCCGGTCGCGGGTGATTTCGTCCAGCGCACCAAAGGGCTCGTCCATCATCAAAATGCGCGGCTCGAAGGCCAGCGCCCGGGCAATCGACACCCGCTGCTGCATGCCACCCGAGAGCTGCCAAGGGTACTTCTTCTCAAACCCCTGCAGGCCCACCCGGGCCAGCTGGTCCATGGCGATGCGCTGGCTTTCGGCCTTGTCGCGGCCCTGGATGTGCAGCGGCAACAGCACATTGCCCAGCACGGTGCGCCAGGGGAACAGCGCCGGGGCCTGGAACACATAGCCATACGAGCGGGCCAGGCGCGCCGCGTGCGGGCTGACCCCGTTCACCCGCATGGTGCCCGAGCTGATGGGCTCCAGGTCGGCAATGGCGCGCAGCAGCGTGGTTTTGCCGCAGCCCGAGGGGCCAATCAGTGAGATGAATTCGCCCGGCTGCACCGCCAGGTCGATGTCTTGCAGGGCATGCACCGGCGCGTCGGCGGCGGGGTAGATGACGTTGGCCCGATGGACCTCTACCGCCAAAGAAGCAGCCAGCGGCTCAGACGCGGGCATGGACACGGAGGCAAAGAATTTGAATCATATAAACCCACTATAAAGCTAACCAAACGGTCAGCTTCTTGGGGTTTAAGCTAGTTTTGTGCCAATATTTTGCAGCCTGTTGCACCGAAGCCGTGCGGCCCCTTCAGACTGGATTTGGGGAGGTCTGCATCTGCTCCGCGTCCACTTTCTCCCACTGCTTGCGGATGTCCAGCAGCTCGGGCAGGATGCCCTGGAAGGCGTGGACCACCATGGGGTCAAAGTGCACCTCCACCCCGGCGTGGATGTAGGCCAGGATTTTGTCCATGGGCCACGGCTCCTTGTAGGGTCGGCGCATGCTCAGGGCATCGAACACATCGGCCAGCGCCACGATACGGGCCGACTTGGGGATGTCTTGCCCGCGCAGGCCGTGCGGGTAGCCGCTGCCGTCCCATTTCTCATGGTGCCGCAGCGCGACTTCGGCGGCAAGCTGGAACACCGGGGCTTCGCTTTTGCTCAGAATGTCAAAGCCAATCTGCGGGTGGGTGCGCATAACCTCCCATTCGGACTCATTCAGCGGCCCCGGTTTTCGCAAAATCGCCTGTGGGATGCCGAGCTTGCCGGTGTCGTGCATAGGGGCGGCCAGCTCCAGCCGGGTGCTGCTGGCAGCATCCCAGCCACAGGCCTGGGCCAGCACGCGGGCATAAGCCCCCATCCGCCAGATGTGGGCCCCGGTGTCGGTGTCGTTGTAATGCCCGGCATGGCCCAGCATGAGAATCGCGTCACGGTAGCTTTGCTCCAGCGCCGTGGCCCGCACCCGCGACAAATGCGCCGACACGCGCGCCAGCACGATGGGCGGGGACACCGGCTTGGTGATGTAGTCCACCGCTCCCGCCGCAAAGCCCGCGGCCTCGTGCGCCAGGTCGGCGTAACCGGTGACAAAAATCACCTGCACGCTCTGGGTGGCATCGCGCTGTTTGATCAGTCGGCACAGGTCGTAGCCGTTGGTGTCGGGCAGCCCGATGTCGAGCAGCACCAGGGCCGGACTGTGCTTGACCACCGCCGCCAGCGCTTCGGCCCCATTGCGGGCAAACGCCAGCACATAGGTTTTCTGTAGGATCTCGCGCATGATTCCTAGGTTCGCGGGCTCGTCATCGACGACCAAAATAGTGGGAACAAACATGGTCTACTCCTTGGGGGCAATCCCGTAGTGCCGTGCCAGCAGGCGGCTGCAGGCCTCGGCACCCCGAAAGTCGAAGGCGTGCACGCAGGCCCGGATGGCCGCCAGATCCTGTTCAGGCACATGCTGCTCCAACCGGGCCAGCAAGGCCTCTACCGGCGCGGGGTTGTCGGTATCCAGCGCCTCCAGCAAGGCCTGCATCTGCGCTTCCAGGCCCGCACGGGCCTCGGGGGACTCGGAGGATGCCATGCGCTCCTGGGCGGCGGGCAGCACCACGGGGGGGGCAAAGCGCGCGATCAGTTCCAGGGCTTGCCGCAACGCCACGTCCAGGCGGGCCAGCACCGGTATCGGGTCATAGCCCATGGACAGCACCCGCTCGGCCTCGCTGGCCAGGCGGTAGGTGGTGGGCAGGGCCATATTGGCGGCCACACCGGCCAGCTTGTGGGCCAATGCGGCAGCGGCGGGGCGGTCGTCGGCCGCCAGGCTGGCATGCATCTCGGCCACCGCATGGCCGTAACCGCTGGAGAAGCGCCGCAGGTATTCGCGGTACACCGGCAGATTCGACCATACCTGCAGACCCTGTGCAACGTCCACCACCGATGTGTCCAACAGCGGGATGGCCTCCAGGGACACTGCGGGCAGCGCCTCGGGGGCCATGGGCATCGCACGGGGCACCACGCCCGGCTTGCGCCGCAGCCGCTGGATCAGCGCCACGGTGGACGGCACGTCAAAGGGTTTGCTGATGAAGTCGGTCATGCCCACGGCCTGGGCGGCTTCCTGCTGCGACTTGAAGGCCCCGGCGGTCAAGGCCACGATGGGCAGGTCGTTGAACTGTGGCATGCGCCGCAGTTGGCGCGTGGCTTCAATACCGTCCAGGACCGGCATCTGCACGTCCATCAGCACCATGTCGACTTCGCTGGGGTGGGCCCGCAACCAATCCAGCGCCACCTGGCCATCCTCGGCCAGCACCACCTCGGCCCCCTGCTGGTGCAGGATGCGTTGCGCCACTTCACGGTTGATCTCGCTGTCGTCCACCACCAGCACCCGCACCCCGGCCAGGGCCTCACCCACTGCATGCTGTACGACCGGTGGCACGCCTACCGCATGGGCGCGCTTGCGTTGCGCGGTCATGACGGCGTTGTACAGGGTGGAGGTGGTGACCGGTTTGCTCAGAATCGCGTCCACCAGGTCGGCCCCTGGCTGGCTGGCCAGACTGGTGATCGAGTAGGCGGTAGCCATGATGACGATGGGGCATTCGTCGGGCGGCACGCTGCTGCGGATGGCTTGCGCGGTCGCCAGGCCGTCCATGCCCAGCATTTTCCAGTCCAGCACCACCACATGGGGCAGCTTGCCGTGTTTGCGGCTTTGCACCTGGGCAAGCACCGCCTCGCCGGAATCCACGGCGCTGACCTGCCAGCCCAGGCCCTGGGCAATATCCACCACGGCGCGCAGGGCGATCTGGCTGTCATCGGCAAACAGGGCATCGATGCGGACCATGTCGGGCGACGAAAAGTCGGTGCTGGGAATTTGCTGCAGGGGCACGGTAAACCAGAATTCGCTGCCCTCGCCCAGGGTACTGACCAGGCCAATCTCGCCACCCATCAAGCCCACCAGCTGGCGGCTGATGGTCAGGCCCAGGCCGGTGCCGCCAAAGCGCCGGGTGGTGGAGCCGTCGGCCTGGGTAAAGGCCGAGAACACCTCGTTCTGCAACGCCGGGGCAATGCCGATGCCGGAGTCCACCACGCTGAACCGCAGGATGAGCGTGTTTTCATGCACGCTGAGCAGCTCGGTGCGCAGTTCCACCTGGCCCGCATGGGTGAACTTGATGGCGTTGCTGGCCAGGTTGGTCAGCACCTGCTCCAGGCGCAAGGCATCGCCCTTCACCGCGTTGATGCCCGTCGGCAGGGGCTGGATAATGATTTCGATATTTTTATTGCCCGCCGCGATGCCCATGGCGCTGGCCAGGTTGTCCATCACATCGCCCAGGCGAAACGGCGTGCACTCTATGGCCATATGCCCGGCTTCGATTTTGGACACGTCCAGCACGTCGTTGATGATGCCCAGCAGCGAGCGGCCCGAGGCCCGTATCTTGCGCACCAGATCATGGGTGTTCGAGTCCAACTGCGCCTGTTCCAGCAGATAGGCCAGGCCCAGAATGGCATTCAGGGGCGAACGGATTTCGTGGCTCATGTTGGCCAGGAACTCGGCTTTGCTGCGGTTGGCGGCCTCGGCCACGTCGCGGGCCTGCAGCAAGGCGGCCTCGGCCTGCTTTTGGGCCGAAATATCCTGCGCGAACACCAGGGTGGCGGGCCCATCGGCCAGCACCACACGGGCGGTAGTTTTGAATACCGGCACCAAAGAACCATCCTTGCCCAGCGCCACGGCTTCAAACATCTGCTCCAGCGGGGAGTCTTCCTGCACCAAGGCAACCTGGCCGTGGAACAGCGTACGGGACTCCTCCGACAGCATGGCGCGCCAGGGCAAACCGACCAGATCGTCCATGGCCGCATAGCCGTGCAGAGCCCCGTAACGCGGATTGGAATACACAAAATGTCCGGCCCGCAAAATGGCAATCGCCAGAGGCGCGTCTTCGATCAAGGTACGAAAGCGGGCCTCGCTTTGGCGCAGCGTGTGGGCCATGCGGCGCTCGGTCACGTCCCGGAAGGTTAGGATCACCTGGTCCACCTGGCCCTCGGCATCCAGAATCGGCGCGGTGCTGTATTCCAGAATCACCGACTGGCCGGTGTCCGTGCGGCGCACCGTCACCTCGAAGTCGCGGACAAAATCACCATCGCCCCCGCGCACGCTGATCCATTGCCCGGCAGGCACGACCTCCCCGCTGGGCAGCGTGACTTCGATCTTGGAGCGCACCTCGTCTATCGGCGTGGCCGCATCAAACAGTCCATGGATGCTGCGCGCGGCCAGGTTGATGCGCACGATGGTCTTCTGGCGGTCAAAAACGAAGACCCCTTCGGTCATATTGTCGAAGACCGCTTGCAGGCCATTGCGCGCGCGCACCACTTCCTGATCGGCCAATTTGGCCGCCGTGATGTCCATGTGGGTGCCCATCAGGGTGATACCCCGGCCCTGCGCGTCGCGCTCGATCGCCTGGGCCCGCCCCAGAATCCAGACCCAGTGGCCCAACCGATGCTGGATGCGGTAGCTCACCTCGTATAAAGGCTGGCTGCCATCGATACAGGTGTCTCGGGCCCGCTCACACACAGGCAGGTCCTCGGGGTGGATCCGGCGACGCCAAAACTCGGGGTCATTCTGAAAATCCTGCTGCGCATATCCGACCATGCCCAGCGAGATGTCGTCGTAGGTACGCTCCCCCGTGGGCGCATGGAGACTCCACAGGCCCAAATTGCCGCCGCGCAGCGCCAGCTTCAGCCGGTCGGCGGCCTCCAGGCGCTCGCTGTCGCGCTCAAACGCCAGGTGTTCCATGCGCGACCGCCGCGTCTGGCCCCACCACAGCCCGCCGCCGCAGAGCAAGGCCAGTGCGGCGTACAACACGCCGTTGGTGAAGGCCTGGCGCTGCAAAGCCTGCCGGATGGCTTGCAGGTCGCGGCTGAGGCCGATCACCAGGCCCTTGTCCATCTGCAGAGCACTTGGCTGGATGGTACGCAGAGCCATCAGGCGCTGCTCGCCGGTACGGGGTATCGTGCCCGTCAACACATTGCTGGGCTTGCCGCTGGCCAGGTGCCGCTGGAAAAAGGTGCCCGGCCGGTTGTAGTTGTTCCCGTCAATATGGGCCCTGGACGGAAAATTCAAAAACTGCAGCCCATCGCCATGGACCACAAAACCCCAGACATCGGAGGCGTACATCGCCGGTCGAAAAATACCGGTGAAATACTCTGGATCGAGCGTGGCGATCACCAGTCCCGCAAACTCCCCATGGTCGCCAGGCACCATCCGGGCGGTGTTGACAACCAGGTCCTTGCGCAATGACACATAAGGTGCCGACACGTACAGGGTTGTCGGGCTCGGCTGCGATTGCACGGTTTTGAAATAGACCCGCTGGCTGAAGTTGACTCCCACCAAATCAGGGCTATGCGCGGCCATCGCCACGCCCTGTGCGTCCATCACCACCATGGCCCGGATGCCCGGCATGGCATTGACCAGCGCACGCAAGCGCCGGGACAGGTCGTCCGTCTTGGTCGCCCCCGGAACCGCCAGGAAGTCCTGGATGACATCCTCCATCGCCAGGCTGATGACCCCCAGATTGCCCTGGATGTCGTTGGCAATCACATTCGACTGCACCTGCAAGCGGTCTTGCTCGGTGACCAATGTGCGCTCCAGCTCGACGGAATGCACGTAGGCAATGAAGCCCCCTACCAGGGCGAGGACCACCACCAGCAGCAGCCATTCAAGCAGTTTGCGTCGCGAAACCAAACGTCTGGTGTGGGTGAGCATCTGCCCCATGCTAGCCCACTTTTCCAAACAAATCGTTACATTCACGCGTTCTTAGACCAAAAAATGCGGAATCACCTCCTCCATTTGTATGAAAACCTGAGCCTATCGCCTACATCAAAAAAGCCCGCTAGCACAAGGCCAGCGGGCTATGAAAAGGTTGAATTCCAGCCAGGTTAGCGCGCTTGTATTTACCTTTGGGCTGTAAACAAGCTAAAAATCCTGAGTTCACAAGAACTTAAGTGAAGCCTGAAGCAGTTGATGTCAATAAATATAGCGTATCAACTCATTTCTATGCATTTCCAATTCAGTTGTAAACAACAAGGCAGAATATTTCCAAGCTCTAGCCACCTCATCAAATCGAAGGCACCTGAAGCTGCTTGAAGATGCCATCCAAATATGGCAACGCACATCGCAACAGCAAATTTATGTACTTAGTTCGTGTTAGTCGATGGGAGGGGTGGTGGCGGTAGTAACAAATCGCTGATGTCTAGACCTAGCGCCACTGCCAGAGCCTCCATGTTGTCAACCGCAATGTTGCGCTCCCCGCGCTCGACGGAGCCGACGTATGTCCGATGCAAGCCAGATAGTTCAGCTAGTGCCTCCTGGCTGATATTTCTGGCTAGGCGTTCGCTTTTGAGCAGCCTTGCGAAGCGCAGTCTTGCAGATTCGATTGGCTTAAGGGCGTTTGACATCGCCCGCAAGAGTGCTTTTTAGATGACTATAGGTCTACAGACTATAAGTAGCACTTAGCTAAAATGAACTTGAGAGCGGCTGTCGCTCGCGCTGAAGGAGGACCTAACAGCACTTGCCTACCAACGGGTCGTAATGCCATATAGATTTTCAAATCCACCAAGACCCGTCGCATCCATTGCTTTTGGAGTTAAAGACCTCCGCCTCGTTGGCGGGCTGCGGAAAGGGTCCCGCAACCTCTGGTCTGCTCGAGTGAAAGTGGTTCGACCTGGTCTGTTTTGCAGGGTCTTCTCCAACATCTTTTTTGCGGAGTCGCACAACACCGCTTATATTTTCGGCATCGAAATGCAGGATGGTCGGCCTGCAGACCTGCCAGATGACTTGGCAGATCTACAACAGCAGTTCATTCACTTCCTGCGCGAACAGACCCGTATTGACTCAGCCGCACTTGGCTGGATGGCCGAAGCCTTTGAAGGATATGAGTACGGCTGCGAGGGTGCAGCCACGGCAGCTTACGTAGTGGCTCGTGACGTTCCATTGCACCTTGGAATTGGCTACCAAACTGCGTCGGGAGCGTACGAGCTCGTCGGCATTCACTGGACCGACGAATTGGTGGCCTACGCCAGAACGACACTGCCCTTCGATGAACTGGACGAAGTTTGAAGGCCAAGGTTTCGCGCGCGAAAGTTCAGGCGCGACGTAAAGAATTCGAACAGTTGGCCGAAAGCGACTGCTTTTACGGGGCATGATTGCTGAACCGAGCTTTAAGCAAGTCATTTCGACATACTTCCTGAGAATTCGCCATTTGCTCGACTATATGTGCAGTCAAGTCCTTTCAATTTGACCCGCTTCGCTGGCCGCACCGTTGGTAAGCTGTTCAGCGACGCTGATGGTTAGCCTTCCGAGCAAAGTAACGTCGCGCCATGTCAGAATAACTTCTTTACAACTATCCAGTCCGCACCAGGACAGCAAGGTAATGCATGCTAGACGGCACCCAGGACGATAAACTCATCCGCCAGGCAGCAGTGCGTCATTCTGTACCCCCCGCTCTCCTTCATGATTTGCTGGCACTAGCTCCGAGATTTGAGAACCTGCATATCCACGGCGTAAAAGCTGAGTTCACCCGGTCGGTCGAGCTCATCTTGGATGGCGTCGGCGAAGCCAAAAACAACGGTACGAAGGGATGAGATTCATAAGCCTTGAGGTTGAGGACATCTTCGCGTACCACGGTGTTAGCAAAGTGGAATTCGATGCTTGTACGGATTCCCGCAACATCGTGATCATCTCCGGCCACAATGGCGCCGGCAAGACGAGCTTGCTCAACGCCATCAAGTTGCTGTTCCTCGGGGCGGAAAGTGACAGTCTCAGACGGGTGAGTTTCGGGGCATCCGCTATCACCCCAAAGCATTTTGTACTTGGCCAGAGCGGTCGCTGGTATGGGGTTTTCAACACCAGAGCGCAGAGCGCGGACGCACGTGCCCGGGTGGCCCTGGAATGGGAAGATGCCGGCCATCGTTACCGCGCGGAGCGCAGCTTCCGCAGGGTCGCCAGCGGCTACGACGAAAGCCTCTTGGTCACTCTCGATGGCAAGCCCGAGGCCGATCCCCAATCGATCCTCCTGCAGCTCCTACCGCGCGAGGTGGTGCCATTTTTCTTCTTTGACGGGGAACAGATTCAGTCCATCGCAGATGCGGAGGTAGGCCGAGAGCAGGTGGAAATCGAGCGGCTGCTGGGACTCTCCTACGTCGCGGCCTTAATTAGAGAGATTGAACTCTACACAAAAAACAAGCACAGGGCCGGTATTCCCGCGCATGCCAGGCTCCGCATCGTGCAATCCGAAAATGCACAACGTGAAGCGCAGGCCCGTGCGGAACTGGCCAGCAACGCCCGCATCGCGATCGAAGTAGAGATACAGGAACTCCAGCGCGAGCGACGACGCTTGGACACTGAACGCAACAGGCTTCGAACGGGCATTGCCGAGTCAGAACGACTGCGAATGACAGGACGTATCGAGATACTTCGCCAAGAATATGCACGGTTGGCCCAGGAGGTCGCGGAAAATTTGCCCACGGAATCTCCTTGGCTAACCAACCTGCATTGGGTTCAAGAGGCCTTTATCGCGTTGGAAGAGGAGCTCAACCGCAATGCCAATCCAGACGTTGCCCTGCGGCTGCACCAAGGATTGCCAACCGAACTGTTGCGGCGCCTGGCTTTACAACGTCCGCCGGTAACGCTCGACGACGAGCAGGCGCAGCGGTTTAGGCGCGATGTCGATGAAGCGCTCGAAGCGTTCGGCATCACCGATCAAGCGCCAAGCAACCCTTTGCTGAGTTCACTGAGCCCACGCCAGGTGCACGCGCTGCACCGGCGTTTTCTGGTGTGGTCCGAAAAGGGGGCGAGCTTAGCTGGAGCGCATGCCGAGCGCCTGCGTGTGATACGTCAAGTCCAGAGGGAGCGGGTGCAGATCCAGCGCGACCTTGACGAAGCCGAGATTACGACAGACGAAGCGCGCCAGCATTTCGATGCCTTAACGGGACGCATCGAGCAACTCGAGCAACTCGAACGCGAGCGTGGCGACGCGGCAACTGAGTATCGTATCGAGGAGCAGCAGGCTCGGCGCGCTATAGCTGACGCCCAAAGTGAAATCTCACGGGCCGAAAGAGAGTTCGAGATAGTTTCTCGCCAGAACCAAGGCTATCAGCTCGGACTGAAGGTCAAGCAAGCGCTGGAGGACTACCGACACCAGCGCCGCACGCAGATCCGTAAAGCGGTGGAGACTCGACTGAATGAGCACGTCGGTGTGCTGCTCGGCCCTAGCCAATTGATCAAATCTGTCCGCCTGGACGAACAATTCAACATGACCTACTACGATGCGCAGGAGGACATCGTTGCGCGCCGCAGCATCTCTGCGGGCATGCGCCAGCTTGTGGCGATGTCGATGCTTTGGGCACTTAAGGACGAAGCGAATCGGCCCCTGCCCGTCGTCATCGATACTCCACTCGGACGGATAGATCGGCAGAACAGGGCCTTGCTGATGACTGATTACTTTCCTCGCGCAGGCAACCCTCTGGTTCTGTTGCCGACAAGCAGCGAACTGGGCGAGGAGGAATATGCACATTTGTCCTCGCATATCGCACGACGGTACGAGATTCGCAACAGCGATGGAAGAGACGCACGTATCGTCGAGGTTAAAGGCATAGGAACCACGGGATGAGCAGTCTCTATTTCACTGCTGAAGAGCGCGATTTCTGCGATCGCGTTCTCGAGCAAGGCATGAATATGCCACCTAAGCACGCGCCACGGTGGTGGGTCATTCGCTTTGCCGTCTCCCTATCGTTGCGGCTAGATACTCTACCGGACGAGAGATACAGCGCGCCGACTCAGCGTGCAAGCGAACTGGAACTCGAGCAAATTACGGGCTTCGGCAAAGAGCCAGCCGAGAATTACGACGACGCAATGCGCCTGCTGCTGTCGGTTCGACACCAGCATGACCTCTTCCTTGAGCAAAACGACCCTCTCTACCTTCAGGCACTGCAACGCCACGCCAGGCGTGGCATCGAACACCTGATTTCAACATGGCGGCCCGATCGAAGTTTCCACGACTACCTGCTGGATGAACTTTACATGGATGCTGGGCCGCCGACAGGCGCGCAAGGTGTCGGCACGGGCGGCGTCGTTAGTCTGGCCGCGCTCACCCAAGGGCTTGTCCAAATCGGTGTGTCTGCGGAGCTAGTCGGCGAGCCGCTCCAAGGTCCGCGGCTGACCCGGTTTCAGCTCACGCTGGCCGCTGTAGACGACTATGACCGCTTAAGAAAAGGGGCCGAGGATCTGGCCTTTGCGATCGGACTGGGGAGCGCGGGTATCGCGGTAGTACGTGATCAAGGGGAGCGCCGCGTTATCGTCGACGTGCCGCGTCCCAGTTCCAGCTGGACCGACGTCACGTGGCCGGGTATCCGGGCCGCGCTGGTCGACCGGCAAGAAGCCCTGCCCGTGTGCCCGGGCGTCGACGTGATGGGTACGCCACTTGTGTTTGACTTGGTGGATGCGCCGCACCTTTTCATCGCGGGTGCCACCGGCAGCGGCAAGAGCGTCTGCCTGAATGCCTTGCTGGTCTCTCTACTCGCAGCGCGCAACCCGCCCGAGCTGCTGATGATTGATCCCAAAGGGGTGGATTTTGCTGACTACGACAAGTGCATCAGGCTGCGAGACCAGCGTGTCATCACCGACATGTCCGAAGCCGTCACAGCGCTGCGCGGGCTGGTGCAGGAGATGGAAGTGCGTCAGGGTGTGCTTCGCCAGTACAACGCGCGCAATCTCGCGGAAGCCCAAGCCAACGGCGCGTCGCTGGAACGCCTGGTCGTCGTCATCGACGAACTGGCCGACTTCATGATGGGCAAGAGCGGGGCGGAAGAACCCCTGATCCGCCTAGCGCAAAAAGCACGAGCTACGGGCATCCATCTGGTACTCGCTACGCAGCGGCCAGAAGCGGCGACCTTCCCGGGGTTGCTACGGGCCAACATCCCCAGCCGGATCGCACTCACGGTCCAGAAATCCGCCGATTCCAGAATCATTCTCGATGAAGGCGGAGCGGAAAAATTGCTGATGCGAGGGGACATGCTGGTGAAGCTGGCTGGCCGCGATGCGGTGCGGGTCCACGGCGCACGTGTGGAGCCAATGGACATCCGAGCAGCCGTTCAAGGAGTGAATCGTCGATGAATCCCTTACTTCGTCCCACGAGCTTTCAGCTCGTTCACCTGTCGCTCCTTGATATCGGAGCGCTACGTGGTATCACCAATTTCAGTCTCACCGCCGCAGACGGCCGTGCGGTAAACATCTACCTGATCATGGGCCCCAACGGGGCTGGCAAGACCACCATCCTTGAGGCGATCTACGCGTCCATGCGGTTGCTCAGTGCGAAGGAACACGCTGAGTGCGGCATCGATGCGGTCGATCAAGGACAGGGGGGGGTGCAGCTCGACGCTTTGGTCACGCTCGACGACGGTCAACGGGCGCGACCGTTCCTTTTGTCGATCGTGATGGGCGAACCTGGCTTGCTGCGCACTTGGGGCAACGAGGAACTGGACCGGATCGGCGCGGAAAGCCAGATCATCTTGATTTACAAGAGGTCGGGAAGTGGTTCAACCGTTGCCCGCTCGCCCGAGTCTCACCCGGAGGCTTTAAGCTTCGCCGAAGCCATCGTCGAGCGCCTGGAGGAGGCGCCCCCTGCGCTCTTCGACACCGGTAACGGTTTTCCGACTGTGCTGTATTTCCCTTCGGACCGCGGCATCCGGCGCCCTCCCAAAGGCGAACGAGCGGTCATACGTCCAGAAGGACTTGGCTACCGGCCCGCGCATCGATTCGATGCCGACGGGGCGACTTGGTCAGCCTCCATCGACAACCTATTCGTGTGGTTCACTTGGTTGGACGACGGACGTGACAGTCTCTGCCGGGATCTTGTAAACCAACTAATCTTCCGAGGTGCGAAGCTCCTGCGCCCTGTCGATCGCCCCACGCTTTCCGTTCCAGTGGAGGTAGAGGGCGGAGCCAGGCACCGCCTCGATCAGCTGAGCAGCGGGGAGCGGCAACTGGTACAACTGGTCGTCCGAGTTGCCAGCCACATGACCGGCTCCACCATCGTACTGATTGACGAAACCGAACAACACCTGCATACGGTTATGCGCCGGCGGCTGATCAACATAATCAAGAACTGGGCGCGCGAATACGAGGGTATGAGCTTCGTGCTCACTTCCCACCAGGTCGACTCTATGCGAATCCTGGCACCCAAGCTGCAAGAAGACGGCTTGATCAAGGGAGGCTGTCTGGTCAAACCCAAGTTCCGCCCGCCTAATGAGTGAGAACATCGCGTCTTTCGATGACTTCGAGACGGATGCGCAGATCGCCGCGCATCAGGCCGGGCTCGTGCGCATCGTCTTAGAAGGTCAAACGGATGTCACGCTGTTCAAACGCTACTGGTTTCCTCACCGTCAGGATGTATTCGAGTTCGTCGATGCGGCCAACGTCGGAGCGGCACCCGGGTGCACGGGGGTCGCAGACGGCGTGGCCAAGTGCACCCAGCAAGGCATCCCGGCCATTGGTATAGTGGATCGAGATACCCTTTTCCGCGAAAAGAATTGGGATATGTTGTTCAGCCTCGACCCAGCTATCCTGAACCCTGATCCGGTTACTTCTGGAGTCTATGTGGCGTCTCGCTGGGAAGTTGAGGCGTATCTGCTGGAGGCGGACAACCGTCTATCGGACTGGGTAAGTGCTGAACATAGGCAGCCACCTGGCTCTGAACTAATGTGCCAGCGCGCGTTACCCATCATCCTGCAGTCCTGTGACGGCTTGCTGTCGACCACTTCTTTTTTCGCCGCCAACCATGAGCAGGGCAAACGCATCGTTGCAAACATGTTCTGGGATCAGCCTCTGGTACAAATACAAACCTTCTGCGACGCGCATCTTGCCGCTTGCCCTCCTGCCGTCAAACAGGTCGCTACCAAAGTAGACACGTTGGTGGCTGCAGTCCGACAGGGGCAACCACTTGAGGAACAGGAACGGTTGCCATTCCTGCTGCAGTACGTCGATACCAAACGTCTGTTCAAACGCCTCATACACACGTTGCAGGTCCGGGACAATCTATGGTTCCTCGCAACCCTCATGATGAGCAAAGGTCTACGCCCGCAGGAGCTGGACCAGTTCCTTTCAAAAGTCGAAACACAATTCGCCAATTGATCATCGCAGCCCTGGTGCCGCCGCTGGCCATCCCCAATTGCGACAACTTGGGGGTACCGCTAGCCCACCTCCGCCAGCGTTCTCGCCATTTCAATCAGCAGGTCGCTATCCCGTCGACTGACAAGATAAGACAGTCCACGATGAACATGTAGCAAAACGGTCTGACGTATGGATTCATCCGTGACGCGGCGACCTTCCGCCAGCAGCCGAACGGTTAGCAGGTTGTGATAAAGCGCATCTTCGCCGCCGGTAAGCGTGCGCCATTCGATTTCGAGGCCACCGTTGAAACTGAAATTCTCGGTCGGAGGAATCGATGGATTGGCGAGCGACAGGCACAGTGCATGCCGGCAGAGCGCATTGTTGTGCTCGATACCAGTCCGGCGCTTTAGTGTGACCAATTGATTGCGGGCTGCAGCATTCAGCTTGATCCGTTCCATCACCTGACCCCTCCGGCGTGCACTGCGTGAATAGACGAGCTGCCTGTCGCGTCGTCGAAGTCGAGCGAATACTCGGCTGCGGTGAAGGGCATAAGTGCCTCGTGCGCCAGTCCATCCACCTCTTGGTCGGTGGACAAGACGACGACCTGATGCGACACCTTGGCAAAGAAGTGTTTGATTAGTGCTGACCTGTGCCGTTGATCCAACCGCGCAAGTGGCGTGTCGACCACCACCGGGAAACGACCTTTTCGCTCTTTGATCAGCGCGCTGAGCACAGAAATCGCGAGCAGTTGCCGCTCACCGGCGGACAGGCGATCCATTGGCAATTCATGCTGATTCCCGTCCTGAATCGAGACGCGGTACGTGGTTGGATCTACGACGACTCGGGCAATCAGGTTTTTCTTGCGCATCAAGTCTCGGAACTCGGTGGAGATCATCTCGGACAACCAATTCGCTTTGGATGCCAACAGCCGATTCTTGAATATCGCTAGCGTCTTGCGGGCTCGTAGCGACGCTTCGAGGCTCTTGGTCTCTAGCGACCGATCCTTGAAGTCGGTACTCAGGCGGTCCTGGGCCGCGCTCATCCTCGTGCGAAGGTGCTCGAGATTGCTCTGTGTCTCCGTGAGCCGTTGCGTGAGTCCTGCCAATTCTGAGTCGGCAGCGGCGGCGGTTTTCGAGTGCGATTGCAACACCGACAGAATCGCGCCAATCTGCTCTTCTGCCGGAATCTGGCCGATGCGCTGCTCTGCGCGATCCAACTCACCTTGCGCCAGTCGCAACTTCTCCAGTTCGTCCCGCAATCTTTCACGCCCAACCTGCAATTGGCGGTCGGCGTCCCGAGGCGGTGCGTCCTGCAGCGACAGAGTGCTCGAAGAGCGGGCCTTGCCGTAGCGGAGCAAATCTTCGGCGAGAGTTTTCCGGAACGTTTCGACCGTCGACTTGGGCGCTGACGCGGCCAACGAAGCCAGGATGCGTTGGTCGCGCTTCCTGAACTCTTGGCCCAACAGTTTGGAATGCCGCGCGTGCTGGTCTGCTTCCCACGCATCGCGATAACTGCCCCACAAATGGGGCAACCAGGAAATGGGTAACACAGGATCGGACACCGCGTCGGCGACGCTTGCTCGCAGCTGCTGGACATGGACTCGCCCCCTATCCACAGCATGACGGATAGCCGCTGCCTCCTGGTACGCGTCGAGCCCGCGTCTTTTTGCGTCGGCTGTGAACTTGTCTAGTGTGATCTGCGCTCGCTCCGCGGTGTTTTGGGCGGAGGCCCGCTCTTGCGTCAAAGTCTGCATGGTGCGCTCGCGTTCGTCGACCTGGGCCACCAGTGCCTCGAATTGGGCGCGTGCGGCCTCAAATTCCGACGAAGACGCCTTATTCTTAAGCGCCGCGCGCCGCTCCAGTGCCTTGAGGTCGTTGCCTAGCGAATCGATGCCGCCGATGCCCAAGAAAACTTCCGTTGCCCGCTTCAGCAGTTCGGGAAGGCGCTCAGGATTGGCTAGGGCCTCGATTTTTTCTCCGTCGAACAGGAACAACTGAACCAATTCGGCAGGAAGGATCGCACCTATGAAGTCGTCCCAAGACTGGGAGAACTCCTGGTTTAGTTGATCACTTTCGAAAACGCAGACTTCTTCTATGAGTTCGCCGGCACGGCGGTGCCATTCTCGTCTCAGCCTCAGATGACGTTGTGCCCCGCCGATTTCGACGATCAGGTCGATCTCCACGAGCGAATTTCCGATTGCATCTTTGCGCTGTAGACCAAGCATCAACTGCTCGTAGTCAGAGCGGCGCATGCCATCGATGGCCTTGTAGCCGTACAAGCCGACCTGCAATGCCGTCAACAGGGTGGTCTTACCGCTCCCGTTGAGCGCCTTGACCAAAACAACGGGGCGATCTTCTTCAACATCGAGAATGAGGGTCTGCCGCTCGCGAAAGGGGCCGAAGTTCTCGATGGAAACATTGGAGATAGTGATCTTCGCCATGAGGTTATGCAATCACAGCAGCGGGGTCCGGGTCATCTTCATCCTGACCTGTAGTCGAAATACCGGAAATTGCGAATTCATAAGCCTCCTCCTCATTTCGGAAGGCATGGTGGCGAAGCACATCCTCCAGGCGATCAAGGTGTTTGGAACGCTTATGCGACTCCATCTCCTGAAATTGCACCGCCAGCAGGCCACGCGCGAGTTTGTAGAGTTCTGCAGATGCCTCTGGATCAACGTCCTGTGCCGCTTGCTCAAGCAACTTTAGATCCGATGCATCTAGTGGCGACTGCTCCAGATTCCTGCCCGGATACCTCACGCCGAACACTTCGGTGTAGATGGTCGGAACCAAGTCTTCGATCTCGCCCTTCTCTTCAACCCAAAGCCGCCTGATCTCATCGAGTTCGTCGATGGATATCAACTCGATCAACTGGGTGCCTTGCGCTCTGTCGGCGCCGCGAATCACGCGTTGTGTCAGCAGGAGTTCGCGAAGTAGTTTGGCGCGATGCGCCTGCGTATACGGCCCATGGACAAGGCCATCGCGGAACACAGTCAGCCGCCCGTTCATGCGACGGAAGTCGCGTACCGCGCGATCCTCTCCGGCCAGATGGTTGTTGCGGAAATCAAGGATGGGTTGCATCCACTGCTTCTGCTCGTCGTTCTGGATCATCGCCTGCATGGATTTGTCCTGAGACACCATGGTGCAGACGTAGCAACCGAAGCGGCTGTCGCCACAGCTCGCCGTGGACGTGTCGACAACGATGGGGCACTCAGCGTCTGGCGTAGCACCGCGGTAGATACTGAACAGTTCTTGATTGTCGATGCCCCAGGGGTTGGGCCTCGAGATCAAGTACTCCCAGACATCATCGCTGGTCCAACTCTCGATCGGTGGATAGACCCAAACGCGAGAAAGCCGCGGGTCCTTGTTTTTGCTCAGCCGTGCTCGAGTGCTGGTCTTGTACTGCTCCATTACTTTGTCACGTGCCTGGCTTTCGCCACGGCGTTGCCCCAGCACCAAGATCGCTTCCCCATGGTTCTCAGACAGCTCTTGGATGAACTTTGTCGACGCGCTAATTTTTAAGCGGTCAGTGCACCACCTGAACTTAGGACGCGGTGCCGGGTACCCCTTCCCGATCAAGCTGACCCAGAATCTGTTTTCCAGCGAGGGAGTGAGCCGGTGCGCCGTGATCGGTAGGCCCTGCTGTGAGGCGGCCAGGTTGATCTGCTGCAACGACACTTCTACCCAACCTGCAATGATGGGATTTTCGACCAACGTGTCCGTGCTGATCACATGGATAGGCTTGGAGCGTTGTTCCTTGGGCAGCGCCGCGATTGCCGTCCAGAGCAGTTGTAATGATGCCGTCGAATCCTTGCCCCCGCTGTAGCCAACGATCCAAGGAATCGTGTCAGACAGGTAGAGTTCGCGCACCTCGTCTTCAATGTTTTCCGGAGAAGTGCTCATTTCCGCGCCTTTGTAGAAGTGTCCCGTCTCAGGCCGCGTGAGGATCGCCAAGCAGCTTCAGCCGTGCTCTCGTCTGAGCTCAGGTCTAGATCTAACACCCGCTTAATTTCATTGCAGGTCAAAGTAATGTTTTGGCCTGACTTGGCCATCGCTCCGCCTACCATCGCGCGCCCTTCCCAAGTGGTGGCGTTCTGCCTTGACCAATCCACCGCGTGAAGCTGTTTGATCCGCTTCACTCTGTCGTGAGAAGAAAGCTGGTACAGGGCCCGTCCCGCCCGTCCCAGCGCCTGCAATACGATGGCGTGCGAGTGAATGAAATCGCGCCGTACTTCGCCGGATGTCATTTTGGATTGCCTGACGTAGCTCCATTCCGGTATCTGCGCCCCCACCAATTCCCAGAACTCCAGGCATTTTTCACTTGCGCTCCCAAAATCCTCGAGTTCCTTTTCGACCAGCAACTCGGTATTTGCAAAATTTATCGCGCTCAACGTAAACAGTTTGCGCGACCGCGGCGACAGCGAAGAGCGCTCGGTTTCGATTAAATTCTTGAATACTGACGAAGTCAGGCTCAGATGCCGCGCCAAACTTGCGGCCGCACTGCGATGGTCATACAGAACACCTATCGAGGCGGATGGTCTGACCGCGTAACGATTTAGATCTGCAAACATCTGCTGGCATCGCTCCAAGCCCCGGTCCAGAAAGAAAACCACCGCAATGGTCTCCTCTCCCAGTTCGGGGACAGCCTCCAGCGCTTGCACGATGGCCGCGCGTCGATGTTGCCCATCGTTCACGATGAATTTCGCGTCCATGGAGACAGTCAACGAGCCCATCCGAAACTTGGCCGGTCCGTCCGGTCCGACAGATTCGAATCGGATTGCCCCATCAATCGAAACTGTAATAGCCGAGAATGTGTAGCTAGCCTTGTTTTCAATGACGTATCGCGCGATGTCGGGAATCCTTGCCTTGTTCAGTGTTCGCTGCGCGCGTAGCTCTGGCACCAATTCTTCCTCATCGAATGTGAACAGGCGTGGAAGTAAGCGAAGCGGGCACATGGAGACGTAATATTCACGCCCTGCCTGAATGCCTCGAATTGCCGGGAAAACATAGGAAAAACTCTCAGCCATTTGGCTTATCACATTTAAATGTTTGTATGTTAACAAACAAACGTACGCTCATCCATGCAATCAAAGGTTTTCTATCTGAAACTGATGGGGCTTGACCTCATCTGCCATGAGGGATGATCCCGCTCAAGGAACCGGGTGTTGCCTGGGACTTTACCGGCGGGCAACGACGGTACGTTTAACATTGGCAACCGCGAACTCAGTTAGTCAATTCAACGTCGGCAATAACGGCAAGGAGTTGCACTGTGAAAAATCGCCGCTTGGAACAGATGCAGGTCCAGATGCGTCTCTATCACTCCCGCAACCCTTGGCCCCTACAAGGGGGACTTTTCGTTCCAGGAACCTACCCAGCCAAACGCGCGTTGACTTGGCTGACCCAAGTCGGATTCGTCCTTGGTCGACAGCGGGTTTTGGTCTGGTGTGTTCATCCCCGCATGAAGTACTCGGAGGCCATTGGCAAACAAGCACAGATCACCGCCGCCCCGTTTGCCGACTGGGTCATATGCAGGACGATCAAGACGAAATCTGATGGTCCCCGACGCATCGCGACTCTTGACCAACGCGACGGCGACCGCACCGACCGGTTGCTGGCCTATTTTGACCAGGTACAGGGTATCGAGGATGGGCTTCAGATGCAGGGAATCGATTGTGTCGTTCGTCCATCGCTGCTCGTCCATCGCCTCCCATGGGGCATGAGAATGGAGCTATGCGCGCCCCTGGAAGTACGCGACATGAATGACATCCGAACGCTGGCCGACCTGGCGAAGGGCTTGCTAAAAAGGGAAATCACCGCTGCTGAGATCTTTCCAGGTTATGAATATGGACAGGTTGATTGGCTGAAGGAGGCGGCTGCAAGGAACCAGCGCTCCAATTCGCCCTCTGGGGCGAGGCTGCTCCCCGAGGGCGTGCCGTTGAAGTAGCCCCGCATGCTGCCCCGGATTAACGATATGCGCCACGAACTTGGTAATACCTCAGTGTGTGGATAGCTCTGGAGGCCACGCCTTGACCTCATTGGTAGATACCATTGCAGCGCACGAGCGCAATGATTTGCTGGAGTTGTTGGATGACCAGGTGGGCAGTCGTGCCACGCTCATCACCAGCCAACGCTAAGTCATCAGCCCGGAGCTCGCCATCACTGGCTGTTATCGCCAACGCCACGGCTTGGCCATGTACCGACGCACTATTAATGATGTGCGCAATCCTTGCGGGTACTTTTTCATGCGCTCCTGCAGGTGCCATTGCTGATCGAAAAGCATTGAAACCCTATCTACCCAGTCCCAATGCAGCCCCGGATCATCGGCACCATTGAAGCCTAACGCGTGATCGATCAAGATAATCGTCCGATGGAACCTCTCTCGATGCCTCCCGGTCCAAATTGGATCGTCAGCGTAGAGGACTGGCAGCAACCAGAGAATCCGATTGAGATTAACTCGTCGTTGATAGTCCAAGGCAGTTCCCCGGCACCGCCGCTCAGTCCAGAACAAGAACACACTATCCAGGTAACTCAGTTTGTGCAGGCTCAAACGATCCACAAGCTGAGGAACAACATCCAACTCATGATTGGATAACGATCCGATGGCCGTCCAGATGTCGTGCCAATGGTCAGGCATCCGCGCCCTGTATCGCCGGACAGTGCGCAGGTCTACATCGGGATTAGCCAGCCAAAGCCACACAGGATGATGCAACTCAAATTGGGTGCGGGGCACCTTTTGTCTCAGTAACGTTGCATGTGCTGGGCTAAGAATGTGCTCGCCTCGGGCCCTTGCATACCAGGCACTAATTCGGCTGTCGTCTTCTGTGCAAACACCGATGCTGGAAAGTAATGCCTTGATGGTCTTTTGCCCGGAAAGGTCGAGCAGTTCATCAAAAAAAATACGCATTTTGAGTCGCTTGAACTCTGCTTGAAACGCAACGCGAAAGTTATCCGGGGACACCTCCGAGTTCGTAGAACCTTCTTCCTCCCCTTGGGAAAATTGGAATACTGAGGCAAGTTGAGACATATAGCGAAACCTCGAAACGGACACTTCGTTGTCAGTCGACATGTGGACGGATGCTCAATAGGATGACACAACAAGACTAATTGACACTTTTTTGCGTAAAGGCTGTCCGGCGTGATGACTGTATTACTTCGGTTTCCGGGGGCATTTCGACGGATGAGGATGCGCCGCGGACTACTTCAGAAGTCGGTCGCATACCAATTACGGCTCGATCCTGGGTTGCTTTGTGCCATTGAAAAGGGCGCAAGGAGCCCATTCGATCAAGAAACGTTGGAACGAGCCGCTGAACTGCTAGAGCTATCGAAGACCGAACAAGCAGAGTTATCGTGGACCGCGCACCACGACCGCCTCGTGGGCCTCCTTTGCAATCGGGGGGCCACGCCCGCTGAGATCGAATTGATTTCAGCCTCCCTCCTTGCTTGGCACCACCTTCAAGCCGACCAGCTCGACGGACTTATCCGCAACGTCCGCAGGCTAGGTGAGAGCGCCCAATTCATATCGACGCTATCTTCGCCCGAGGGGCGACTGGAGGGATTCACATAACCTAAAGCAAAACGGCGGGCCACAGGGCCCGCCGCGTTGGCTCTGTCGATAGACAAAGACTGTTGGCGCATTCATTGTCTTCCCGAGCCGCTCCTTAGTCAACGGCCTCACATTCCCTTTGTCCATTCAAGCCAGATCGCTTGGCACCAACTTGTCAATTAATTGACACGTGCGGAGGAGGGGTGAGCGCCATTTCTTAGCGCGCGGAGACGCGCGTGCCCGGGATAGATCATGAGCTATAAAGTGCGACAACTGATATTGAATAGTGGGGAAAGACTGCCCGTACTTTGTTCGGCCACAGGAATGCCCATCGGCAACCCACTGCTGTACGTATTAACCGAGCTTCGTGCTCGCGGGCGGTCCTCTGCGACGATTAGGCATGCCATGGAGGCGGTCATGGTTCTTTGCATGACCCTAGACCGCCAACGCATTTCCCTTGATGACAGGTTAAGGCGTGGAACCTTCCTGCAGCTGCACGAGTTGGATCTGATTGTGCGAGACGCATCCCAGAAAATTCGCGCTATTGCATCAGACGCAATTGCACCGATTGGAAGGGCTTCAGCAGCTAGCCGACTGCACTACATCCTCCAGTACCTACGCTGGCATGCATCTCGCCACCTCTTGCTTATCGACATTCGCACAGATGAATATCTTGCGCTTAGAGATCGGATAGAAAGAGCGTGTTCCGCGCTCAAGGCACGGTCACCATGTGCCGGTGTTCGAAGTGAGATCGATCAACGACAGGGTCTTAGTGAGGAACATCTCAACAAAGTGCTATTGACGGCAGGCGGGGCGAATGACCAGAGCATCTGGACAAACGAGCATGCCCGAACCCGCAACAGGTTACTACTTCGGTGGTTCCTGGACCTCGGCGTAAGGCGGGGTGAGATTCTTGGCGTGCGGACATCAGACATTGATTTTCAGCAAAACATCGTTCGCATAGCACGTCGCGCGGACTCCAAGCATGACCCACGTGCGCAACAACCACTGGTTAAAACCAAAGCCAGGGATCTTTCTCTGAGCGATGACCTTGCTGAATCAACTTATGACTACGTCATGGGGCTTCGCGGCAAACAAGGCGCAGCTCGTCGACATGACTACTTATTCGTAGCAAGCGGCTCGGGAAAGCCACTGTCGCTTGCAGGCCTCAGCAAAATCTTCACAGTAATGAGGGCCGCAGATCCAAATTTCCCCCAGGAGCTTACCCCCCACGTACTGCGCCACACATGGAATGACCGCTTTAGTCTAACCATGGAGAAATCAGGGATCAATCCAGAAATGGAGAAAAAGATGCGATCGATGCTTATGGGCTGGTCGCCAACCTCCGATACCGCAGCCGTCTACACGCGCAGACATGTGCGAAAGAAGGCCAGCCAGGCAATGAAAGACATGCAGAAACAGCTGCGTATTCAAGGAGGGAAAAATGAGTGATGTGCTTGCGATTGAATCTGCATCTGATGATCTAAGTTGCTTACCTGCGACGGCCCTGACTCGCGGTGGCGTGGAGTTCTATCCAAATGACGATGTTTGGACGATCAGAGACGGGGTTGCTCGCGCACGCTTTAACTTCACATACGGACTGGAATCAGTCACTCCGCAAGTGAAGTTCGGATTGAAAGCTTCATTAGTCTGGCTATTAAGAAATAAGGCATTGGCTACTGCCGCGAATACCTTCGCTGCATTCAAACATATGCTAGCGGCGACGGGGCGTACCGAGTCTGACAAGCTTAACGAAATATCCCATATTGATCTACTAAGTTACCGCGCGTCGTTGACAAAGAGTCAAGTGAACCGGCTGAGAACCTTGGCTATTCTATTGACGAAGTGGCATGGCCTGGGAATCGGTGGCGTGCGGTCAGATGCGATTTCACTGTTACACAGCCTGAAACTGAAGGCACCACCAAAAGGTACCTCCGTGCTGACGATGTGCCCGGTCCATGGGCCTTTGACGCACATAGAAGATGAGTCATTTCAAGAAGCCTTGAATTCAGCATTTGCGCTAGGTCTCATCGAGGAAGATGAATTCTTCGCCGTATGGTTGACTCGAGCCATCGGTCAACGCCCTTCACAGACGGCATCCTTGAAGGTTTGCGATCTTGCTATCGAGACGCAAGCGGATGGCAGCATGGAATATCTGATCAGCGTGCCACGAGCCAAACAACGGCATACCCCCCATCCCCGCAGCGAATGGAAGGTACGCCCCTTAATCCAACAACTTGGTGATCCACTCCACACCTACCTACTAAAGGTTATCGAACGCTTTCAAGGAATCGTTCCTGATCCACTACAGGCACCCTTGTTCCCAAGGCATACAAGACCCGGGACCGAAGGTATTTACGCGTGGCATCTCACCGGGAATGAAATGAGTGCACTTTTCCACCGCGTATCTGACCGAGTAAACGCGCTCTCTGAAAGGACTGGGGCAATCCTACGAGTTACCCCAACACGTTTAAGGAGAACAGTGGGAACCCGTGCTGCCCAGGAAGGGCACGGCGAACTTCTGATAGCAGAAATATTAGATCACACCAATGTGGCAAGCGCGCGATTCTATGTAGAAGCGGTGCCTGCGATCATCGAACGCATTGACGCAGCGATGGCCCATGGCATGGCCCCGCTTGCTCGCGCCTTTCAAGGACTACAGCCGGAAACCTTTGACTCAGCGTCAGTTAACTCCAGCGAGCTAATTCTTGACCTTCGCTTTGATCAAAAAGGGCAGTCGATGGGGCAGTGCACAGGAGCCAGTCCCTGCAACTTCTTGGCGCCAATCAGCTGCTATACCTGCAGAAGCTTTCGTCCGTGGCGCGATGGGCCGCATCAGGAGGTTTTGGATCAATTAATCGCACGTCGAGACAATCAGATGGCGCTCCATGGAGCACGTATGGCATCAATAAATGATCGAACCTTGCTGGCGGTGGCAGAGGTAATTCAGATTTGTGAAACACAGCGCGAGAAAAAATGAGATGACTGAAATTCTGCATTTTTCACCTTACCTGCACTGGTCAGCCAAGCAAAACTTAGAAGCGTTTGTAGACGTCTGCCGTTCTCAATTGACAGTTTTCGGTCCCGATCTCGCATTCGACGAAGATGTATGGGATGTGACGAAGTACGTAAACTTGAAAGGTAAAAGATCAAAGACGAAACTACGATTTACTTTATGGGGAGAGGGCAAAAGAGGTAGGGGATATCCCATGCCTGAGCCATTCAAAAGCTTTGCAAAATCCTACATAAGATATCAGCAGGGGTTGCGACCATCAAAAAGTCTAGAAACTAGGCTTGCGGCTCTTCGTGCTCTTTACGTTGCGCTTTCAGAAAAAGGGGACAAACCAGACCCTACAACACTTCACTCATTTCATTTCAATCGCGCCTCACAATTAATATCCGAGAGAATATCAAAATCCTCTTCATACCAATATGGTGTGCAGCTTCAGCTCATATCCGAAATGATGGTATCGAGCGGATTACTTCAACACCCTAATACATGGCGGTCACACATACAGCGTTCAGTAGGTTGTGAGAAAGTTGGAGCTGAGTTCGATGCGATTCGTCTTGCCAGACTCCCAAGCCCAACTGCATTGTCAGCTCTTGCGTCAATTTTTAATATTGCGACAGAGACATCGGACATTCTTGTCACATCGATCATAGCCATACTCTGCGCTGCACCAGAACGTATCAATGAGGTGGTTCGCCTCGCGGTAGATTCTGAAATTATTCAGCGCAAACCTGCTGGAAGCGGTGAAGTGTATGGGCTTCGATGGTTTCCATCGAAAGGCGCCGCACCACATGTGAAATGGGTTGTGCCATCGATGGAAAATGTTGTTAAAAAAGCGATCTTAAATATTAAGCGCATCAGTGCCTCCGCCAGAGACTTGGCTGAATGGTATGAAATTAATCCCGGAAAAATTTTTCTTCCTGATGAATTAGAGTATTTAAGAAATAAGAAATACTTAACAAAGGACGAACTCGCGTGTGTTCTATTTTGCAAACCAGTTGCTCGCGCGGTAATTAATAATTGGTGTTCAAGTCACAAGCTAGTGACATGGGGTGTAGGCAATAAAATATGCGTTCTTTTTGAGGATATTGAACGCGTAGTCTTAGGTATGTTGCCTTTGGGATTTCCGATTGCGGATCGAGATCATGGCCTGAAGTATTCAGGCATGCTGTGCCTGGTGCGCTTAAATGGACTTCACTCGACTCGCGCAAAATATCGGTGCATGTTCATGCGTTTGGGAGTTGCAGATATAAATATTCGTATATCAGCGAAATCCCATTTATCCAAATCAATCTTTGAAAAATATGGATTTAGAGAACCGGACGGAAGCCCGATTGCCGTTTCAACCCATAAATTTCGACACTACTTAAACACTTTGGCACAGTTTGGCGGACTGAGTCAAATTGATATTGCGCTCTGGTCTGGAAGGGCCCGTGTTAGCGAAAACACCGTATACGACCACGTCTCAAACCGGGATGTCCTGGAATTGGTACGGGCCGCTGTTGGCGATTCAGAGAAGCCAAAGGGACCACTTGCTCGGCTTCGGCATTCCGATCTGATCGATCGCAATGAATTTACAAAGTTAAATATACCAACGGCGCATTCAACCGATTTTGGGTATTGCGTACACGATTTCTCACTGCTTCCATGCCAGGCCCATCAGGATTGCCTCAACTGTCGTGAGCACCTTTGTGTCAAGGGTGACCCAGAAAAGGAGCGTCGCATCAAAATACTGATTCATGAAACTCAGGACCTGCTGTTGAAGGCAGAACAAGCCGAGAGCGAGAATTTGGCTGGCGCTCATAGATGGGTTGAACATCAGAAACGCACTCTACAGCGCGCCGAACAGTTGATCCAGATTCTGGAAGACCCGGTGCTGCCGCAAGGGTCCGTCATCCGTATGAGCACACCAGTGATGCCATCACGCTTAGCTATGGCCATGCGGGAGCGTCAAAGCTTAATTCGATTCGAACCAGACTCCTCCCCGAATGCCAACAGACAAAGACGGCGCTCATGAAGGGACGGCGAAGTAAAAACCTGGGGCCGTGTGAAATTGATGTGGTTGTCAGTCTGCTAGATGGGTGGTCTGGCCCACTCAGCTGGAATAGCGTAATTGATGCCATTGAACTGCGTTTGTTCTTTCGGTATACGCGGCAAGCACTCAGCGGCCATGAGCGAGTCGGCGATGCATTTCGGCTAAGCAAGGATCGCCTAGCCACAGCTCAGCACGAACACAGAAGTAAACCACAATCTCCAGAACAACGGGCAATTCACGAGCGCCTGGAGCGTCGAGATGCAGAGGTCACGCGATTGCGCGCTGAGAACCAGCAGCTGATGGAGCAATTTGTGGTCTGGCTTTACAACGCCCAAATTCGTGGAGTAAGTCAGGCTGAGCTCGAGCGGCCTTTGCCAACTGTAGATCGCGGGCAAACAAGGCGTGAGCTACGTTCAATCACAGGTGGAGGCAATCCTCGGTAGTATGGGGTCGTAGGAATAGCTTTTTTGAATCAGAACAACTGGCAAGTCCCACACCGGAATCAGTGGCTTCTGTGGGTCAGAGTGGCTGGCTTTATTGGCTGGAACACACAGATAGAAATTTCTTACTGAAATTCCCAGCTAGGCCGCATACCAGAAAGTTCACGAAACGATGCGCTTTTCAAGCGACTTAGGAGCAGCCTGCTACCGATGAATAAACCCAAAAACCGGAATTGCGCCTTTCACTGTGGATTGGCAGAACAAGCCCATGGTCGTCTTATTTACAAATGTTCGAAAGTAGACTGTCGGCAAGTTTTACGGACGCAACACAAATACATGCCAACAATAAAAAAGCCCTAACTGACAAGCACTTAGGGCAATTTGTTTACAAGTTTGGAGCAGGTAAATCCTAGAACGGAATGTCGTCGTCCATGTCGTCAAAACCACTGGAGGCACGTGCTGGCGGCGGTGGCGCGGGGCGGGGTGCCGGTGCAGCCATGGGTGGACGGCTGGCGGGTGCCGGGGCCATGGGGCGGCGGGCCGGTGCGGGGGCCGGGCTGTTGTCGTAACCACCGTCGTCGTAGCCACCGTCGTTACCGCCACCCTGCGGACCACCCATACCCTGGCGGCTGCCCAGCATGGTCATCTCATTAGCGACGATTTCGGTGATGGACTTCTCCACGCCGGTGGCATCGTTGTACTTGCGGCTGCGGATCGAGCCCTCTACATACACCTGCGAGCCCTTGCGCAGGTACTGTTCGACGATGCCCGCCAAACCACCCCGGAACACCACACGGTGCCATTCGGTAGCCTCGCGGCGCTCGCCGGTTTGCTTGTCTTTCCAGGTTTCGGTGGTGGCGATGGTGACATTGGCCACCCGGTCGCCACTGGGGAAGGTGCGCACCTCGGGGTCGCGGCCCAGGTTGCCGACGATGATGACTTTGTTGACGGATGCCATATTGAATTCCTCTAGAGGGGGTAGATTATGCGGTCACTTTGGCCGGGGCCTGCATGGGCCACGCCACCGCCAGCCACGCCAGCATGGCCAGCGCGCAGGCGATGAACAGGCTGTGCGTGCCACCCCATTTCAGCAGCGCACCACCCGCCAGCCCCCCGGCAAAATAGCCCAGCGACTGCAAGGTGTTGTACACCCCCAAGGCGCTGCCGCGCACCGCAGTCGGGGCCATGCGCGAAGCCAGGCTGGGCTGGCTGGCCTCCAGCACGTTGAAACCACAGAAGAAGAGAAAAAGCAGCGCTGCCATCGTGCTGACCTGCGGCGCATCCGCCACCCACAGCAGCCCCACCTGCACCAGCGCGATCAGCCCAATGGCCGCCAAAAACACGCCGCGCAGAAAGCCCCGCCGCTCCAGCGGAAACAAGCTACCGCCCATCACCACGAACGAGCCCAGCACGGCGGGCAGGTACACCCACCAGTGGTGGGCCTTGTCCAGCCCGGCCTGCAGCAGCAGCGCGGGTACGGCCATCCACATCGCCAGTTGAACGGCATGCAGCACAAACACGCCAAAGTTCAGCCGCAGCAGGCCTGGGTGCGACAGCACTTCGCTCAGCTTGCCGCGTGGCTGGTTTTTGTGCAGCAAAGGCTCGGGCGGCACCACCCACAGCACCACCGCCACACCGACCAGCGCCAGGCCGCCGGTCAAGGCAAACAACCCTGCCAGACCGATATGCGCCACCAGCACGGGGGCGAGCACCAGCGACAAGGCAAACACCAGCGCAATACTTCCGCCCACCAGCGCCATGGCCTTGGTGCGCACGGCATCGCGGGTCTGGTCGGCCAGCAGCGCCGTCACGGCAGCCGAGATGGCCCCGGCGCCCTGCAGCGCGCGGCCCAGCAGCAGCCCGGTCAGGCTATCGGCGCTGGCGGCCCAGAAGCTGCCCACGGCGAACAGCAGCAAGCCCAGCACAATCACCCGCTTGCGGCCAAACCGGTCCGAGGCCATGCCGAATGGCAGTTGCAGCAGGCCCTGTGTCAGCCCGTAAATACCCATGGCCAGCCCCACGCGGGCCGGATCATCGCCGCCGGGGAACTTGGCCGCCTCCAGCGCAAACACCGGCAGCACCAGAAACAGGCCCAGCATGCGCAGCGCAAAAATCAGCGCCAGCGACAGGCTGGCGTGCCGCTCTGGCGGTGTCATGGCGACCGATGGGGATGCCGATGCGGTGGGGATGGAGACGGAGGGTGAGGACACGCGAAAAACCGTTGGCAAGCAAACAGCCCGCGATTGTCTATCATCACGGGTTACCCCTAGTTTGGCTCCACCTTGAACTCTGCCCTCCCCGATACCGCAACCGACGGCATGTACCTGCGCAATGCCTTGCAGTTGCAGCGCATCAGCATCCGTGGCGCACGCACCCACAACCTGAAGAACATCGACCTGGACATTCCGCGCAACCAGTTGGTGGTGATCACCGGCCTGAGCGGTTCGGGCAAGTCCAGCCTGGCGTTTGACACCCTGTACGCCGAAGGCCAGCGCCGCTATGTGGAAAGCCTGAGCACCTACGCCCGCCAGTTCCTGCAGTTGATGGACAAGCCGGACGTAGACCTGATCGAAGGCCTGAGCCCGGCCATTTCCATCGAGCAAAAGGCCACCAGCCACAACCCGCGCTCCACCGTGGGCACGGTGACCGAGATCCACGACTACCTGCGCCTGCTGTTCGCCCGCGCCGGCACGCCCTACTGCCCCGACCACGACCTGCCGCTGCAGGCCCAGACGGTGAGCCAAATGGTGGATGCCGTATTGGCACTGCCGGTGGACACCCGCCTGATGGTGGTGGCCCCCATCGCCCGCGAGAAAAAGGGCGAATACGCCGACGTGTTTGCCGACATGCAGGCCCAGGGCTATGTACGCTTTCGGGTGGATGGCGAAACCTTCGAATTCGACGCGCTACCCAAGCTGAAAAAGACCGAAAAGCACAACATCGACGTGGTGATCGACCGCGTGAAGGTGCATGGCGATACGGAGCCACAAGCCATGGCCGCCCAGCGCCAGCGTCTTGCCGAAAGTTTCGAAGCGTCCCTGCGGCTGGCCGAGGGCAAGGCCATCGTGGTGGAGATGGGCACCGGCACCGAGCACCTGTTCAACGCCAAGTTCGCCTGCCCTATTTGCAGCTATTCCATCAGCGAGCTGGAGCCGCGCCTGTTCTCGTTCAACTCGCCCGTGGGGGCCTGCCCAGCCTGTGATGGCCTGGGCGCGCAGGAGCTGTTCGACCCCACGCGGGTGGTGGCCTTTCCGTCGCTCAGCCTGGCCAGCGGGGCCATCAAGGGCTGGGACCGGCGCAACGCCTACTACTTTGCCATGCTGGAAAGCCTGGCCAAGCACTACCAGTTCGATATCGAGCATGCGTTTGAAGCCCTGCCCGCGGCGGCCCAGCACGCGCTGCTGCACGGCTCGGGCACGGAAGACATCAAGTTCAGCTACGTGATGGATTCCGGTGCGTCGCAAGGCAAGAAGGTCAGCAAGAAGCATCCCTTCGAGGGCATCATCCCCAACATGCAGCGGCGCTACCGCGAGACGGATTCGAACCTGGTGCGCGAAGACCTGGCCCGCTACCGCACCACCCAGCCCTGCACCACCTGCCTGGGCTCGCGGCTGCGGCGCGAGGCGCGGCACGTGAAGGTGGGCACGGGCGACCAGGCCCGCGCCATCTTCGAGATCAGCCACACCACGCTGCGCGACTGCTTTGCCTACTTCCAAACCCTGAAAATGGGCGGCGCCAAGGGCGAAATTGCCGACAAGATCGTGCGCGAGATCGGTCTGCGCCTGAAGTTCCTGAACGACGTGGGCCTGAACTACCTGAGCCTGGACCGCAGCGCCGAGACCCTGAGCGGCGGTGAATCCCAGCGCATCCGCCTGGCCTCGCAGATCGGCTCGGGCCTGACCGGCGTGATGTACGTGCTGGACGAGCCCAGCATCGGCCTGCACCAGCGCGACAACGACCGCCTGATTGCCACCCTGCAGCACCTGCGCGACATCGGCAACAGCGTGCTGGTGGTGGAGCACGACGAAGACATGATGCGCGCCGCCGACCACGTGATCGACCTGGGCCCCGGCGCGGGCGTGCACGGCGGGCGGGTGATGGCGCAGGGCACGTTTGACGAGGTCAAGGCGAATCCCGACTCCCTCACCGGCCAGTACCTGGCGGGCACGCTCAAGATCGAAGTGCCCACCGAGCGGCAAAAGCCTACCCACGGCTGGCTGTCCATCGTCGGCGCCACCGGCCACAACCTGAAAAGCGTCAACGCCGACATCCCGGTGGGCCTGTTCACCTGCGTGACCGGCGTGTCGGGCTCTGGCAAGTCCACCCTGGTTAACGACACGCTGTACACCGCCGTGGCGCGCCAGCTCTACCGCGCCCACGACGAGCCGGCCGAACACAGCGAGATCCTGGGCATCGAACAGTTCGACAAGGTCATCAACGTGGACCAAAGCCCGATTGGCCGCACGCCGCGCTCCAACCCGGCCACCTACACGGGTTTGTTCACCCCCATCCGCGAGCTGATGGCCGAAGTACCGATGGCGCGCGAACGCGGCTACGGGCCGGGGCGCTTCAGCTTCAACGTGGCCGGGGGCCGCTGCGAGGCCTGCCAGGGCGACGGCATGGTCAAGGTGGAGATGCACTTCCTGCCCGACGTGTACGTGCCCTGCGACGTGTGCAAGGGCCAGCGCTACAACCGCGAGACGCTGGAGGTGCTGTACAAGGGCAAGAACATCGCTCAGATTCTGGAGCTGACGGTCGAGGCCGCCTACACCTTCCTGCAGGCCGTGCCCACCATCGCCCGCAAGTTGCACACCCTGCTGGACGTGGGCCTGAGCTACATCAAGCTGGGCCAGTCGGCCACCACGCTCTCGGGCGGCGAGGCGCAGCGGGTCAAGCTGGCGCTGGAACTGAGCAAGCGCGACACCGGCCGCACGCTGTACATCCTGGACGAGCCCACCACCGGCCTGCACTTTGCCGACATTGCCCTGCTGCTCAAGGTGCTGCACCAGTTGCGCAGCGCGGGCAACACCATCGTGGTGATCGAGCACAACCTGGACGTGATCAAGACCGCCGACTGGCTGATCGACATGGGCCCCGAAGGCGGGGCCGGTGGCGGCACCGTGGTGGGCGTGGGCACGCCCGAAGAGATTGCCGCCAACCCGCAAAGCCACACGGGCAAGTACCTGGCACGGCTGTTATGACATCTTCTGCCGCCTCCGTCTTCACCCAGCGCAAAGTCGTGTTTTTGCTGGCCTCGCTGTGCTGCCTGCTGTGGGGCAGCGCCTACCCGGCCATCAAGAACGGCTATGCGATGTTCCATATCGCGGCCAACGACATCCCCACCAAGCTGGTGTTTGCGGGTTACCGCTTTGCCTTGGCCGGGCTGGTGCTGCTGGTGTTTGCGGCCATCAGCCACAAGCCGGTGTTCGCCATCAAGCTGCGCACCTTCGGGCAAATGACGCTGCTGGGCCTGACCCAGACCAGCCTGCAGTACGTGTTTTTCTACATCGGCCTGGCCTATGCCACGGGGGTGAAGAGCTCCATCATGAACGCCACCGGCACCTTTTTCAGCGTGCTGCTGGCGCACTTCATCTACAAGAACGACCGCCTGAGCTTCAACAAGGTAGTGGGCTGTGTGGTCGGCTTTGTGGGGGTGATGGTGGTCAACTTCCGGCCGGGGCTGCTGAGTTTTGACTTCACACTGCTGGGCGAAGGCAGCGTGGTGTTGGCGGCCTTCATCCTGTCGGCGGCCAGCATTTACGGCAAGAAGCTGTCGCAGCAGGTGGATTCGGTGGTGCTCACCGGCTACCAGTTGGCGATTGGCGGGGTGGCGCTGCTGCTGCTCGGCTTTGCCACCGGCGGCGCGCTGGAGGCCTTTACCTGGGCCTCTGCCGCCCTGATGCTGTACATGGTGGCGCTGACCTCGGTGGCATTTTCGCTGTGGACGATTCTGCTGAAATACAACCGGGTCAGCATGGTCACGGTGTTCAACTTCATGGTGCCGGTGTTCGGCACCCTGCTGTCGGCCCTGTTCCTGGACGAGCGGTTTCTGGAGTGGAAGAACGCGGTGGCGCTGGTGCTGGTGTGCGGTGGCATCTGGCTGGTGACCAAAGAAGACACACCTGCACCGCAAAAAATATAACGAATAGGCTGCTTGCGCTTATTCCATAAGCACGAGCAGCTATTTATTTAGTAGCAAAGTAGTTTTTGACGGCCACCACCTGGCGCACCACGTCCATGAAGGTGCCCGGCTGCCACTGCTGCACGGCACGGAAGCCGCGCCAGATGAAGAAGCCCCGCTTGGCCCAGCGCCATACGCCCTTGGGTTTGACCAGCACCAGCCCGCCCACCAGCAGCGCAGCAGCCACAGGCCGCTGGCGTATGTAGGCCACGGCTTCGGCCACCAGCGCGCTCAGCACGTTGCTGGCGTTGGACACGCGCTGCAACGGGGCCAGTTCGCGGGCCAGATTGGCACGCTGGGCCTGGATGCGCTCCGTCAGGCGGGCGCGCTCCTGGTCCAGCTCAGCGCGGGTCTTTGCCATGGTCGTCGCTTGCGGCCTTGAGTTGGCGCAGGTCCTCTTGCAGCTCGGCCAGACTGCCCGCAAACACCCCATTGAGGTTGCGGGTAGAGCGGCGCAACTTGGCAAAGCAGATGAGCGCTGCCCCCAAAAACAGCACGATCAGGGTTGAGAGCACCCACACCCGCTGGTCCCACAGCAAGATGACCACCAGCCCCACCACCAGCAGCACACCCAGCCCGGCGCAAGCCACCATGGCCAGCACCAGGGTCAGCTCGCGCAGGGCGCGGTGCTTTTCGGTCAGGATCTCGTTGCCCAGCAGCTGCAGGCGCGTGTGCGCCATCGCCAGCAAAGTGATGGGTATATTTTTCAAGGCGGCGAAAGGTCCACCGCCCGATGCGCTACGCATACGGAACCCGTCGGGGTTCGCTTGGGCGCTTAGCGGCGACCGATGATCAGGCCGACCAGCAGGCCCACGCATGCGGCCACACCCACTGCGGTCCAGGGGGAGTCGTGCACATAGTCGTCGGTGGCGCGGGCGGCCTTCTTGGTGTGGTGGCGCAGAGCGGCTTCGGCATCCACCAGGCGTTCGCGGGCATCGCTCAGGCGGGCCTTGACGCGGGCGCGCAACTGGCTGATTTTGTCGCCGGACTGGTCGGCGGTGTCGCTCAGCATCTCTTCGGCCTCGGAGATCACGGACTTGATGTCGCTGACCAATTGTTCTTGGGTATCGATGGCGGACTGGATGGCTTTGGACATGGGCATCTTTCGGTTGTGAGGTTGAAGGGAGGAGACGGGATAAAGGTTAGCAGATTGGATTAGCAATTTTCGCCGCCAGCCACACGATACTGACATTTAGAAACACTTTAAAACCGCGAAAACCCGCATGCTTAAAACGAAGTCCAGTCGTCGTCTTTGGACGCGCTGGCCACTACCGGTGCAGCCAGCGCTTTGCGGGGTGCTGCAGGGGCCGACGGCTTGCGGGCCAGGGCCGGTGCCGGGGTCTTGGCTGCGACCGGCTTGTGGGCAGGAGTGGCAACCGGCCGGGCCGCAGTGGCTGGCCGGGCAGGAGCGGCTACGGGCCGCGCGGAGGCGGTCGCACGGCCCGTGCCCGCATTCAACTTGAAGACCGACACCGCCCGTACCAACCCGTCCGCCTGGTTTTTCATGCTGCTGGCGGCGGCGGCCATTTCCTCTACCAAGGCGGCGTTTTGCTGGGTGGCCTGGTCAATTTGCATCACCGCTTCGCCGATTTGGGTCATACCGGCGTTTTGTTCGCTGCTGGCGGCGCTGATCTCGCCCACGATGTCGGTCACCCGGCGGATGGAGCTAACCACCTCGCCCATGGTGGCCCCGGCTTGGTCCACCAGCACCGTGCCACGGGCTACCCGCTCCACACTGGTGGAGATCAGGCTCTTGATTTCCTTGGCGGCATCGGCGCTACGGCCGGCCAGAGAGCGGACCTCGCTGGCCACCACCGCAAAGCCCCGGCCCTGCTCGCCCGCGCGGGCGGCTTCCACGGCGGCATTCAGGGCCAGGATATTGGTCTGGAACGCAATGCCGTCGATCACGCCAATGATGTCGGCAATGCGCTTGGAGCTGTCGTTGATGCCCTGCATGGTGGTGACCACCTCGGCCACCACATTACCGCCTTGCACCGCCACCGTGCTGGCGTTCATGGCCAACTGGTTGGCCTGGCGGGCGTTGTCGGCGTTTTGCTTCACGGTGGCCGATAGCTGCTCCATACTGGCGGCGGTTTCTTCCAGGGCGCTGGCCTGCTGCTCGGTACGTGCGCTCAGGTCGTGATTGCCCTGGGAAATCTGCTGGCTGGCACTGGCCACACTTTCCGAGCTTTGACGCACGGTTGCCACCACCCCGGCCAAACTTTCCTGCATGGTCTTGAGCTGCACCATCAGGCTGGTGGTGTCACCGGGCAGCACCTGGACGGGCTGGCCCAGGTCGCCACGGGCCACTGCGCGGGCCAAGTCGGCCGCCGCCCAGGGCTCACCGCCGAGCGAACCCACCAAGCCCCGCGTAATGACAATCCCCATGCCGATAGCTGCCGCAGCTGCTGCTGCACTGGCCAGTAGCATCCACATTCGTGCGCGGGTGAAGTGGCCCTCGGCCGCGGCCACGCTGGTATTGCCAACTTTGTCGCTGGCCAACAGGAAGTCGTCGGTGACTTTCAACAGCGCGGCCAGCAGGGGGCGGCAGTCCTGGTTGATTTTGGCAATGGCTTCGTCTTTTTTGCCGTCCAACGCCATCTGCACAATGGACAAGGCCACCGGGCCATACAGGGACTCGATGCGGTTGATCTCCGCCAGCATGATCCGGTCTTCGGCGTTGAGCGACCTGCTGGCCGCCGCATTGAGCTTGGCTAGACTGTCCTGGGTGTCTTTGTGGGCCCGCACCACCGCGGCATTTTCAGCATCCCGGTCGGCAGGCGTGCCCGCCTGCACCAGATTGCGCGCGGCAATCGCCCGGCGGTTCACCGCGCTCCGCACCGCGACCACCCGCCTTTCCTGGGCCACGTCTACGTCGTTGAAGTGCACGAAATCATCGTGTGCTTCATTCAGTGCGCTGATACCCACGGAGGACACCACCAACACCAAGGCCACCAACAGGCCAAAGGCCCATGTCAACTGGCTTCTCACCGTCATTTTTTTCAAGTTCATGGCGCGTTACCTGGTGGTTGAATCAAAAGATAAGAGAGGCGGAGTCGCTCACGCGCCACAGAACCTCATTCTGTAAATAAGTGTAAATTGGCAACCGATAATTGACTAGTCGGATTTTCCTTGCGCGCCAGGACGGCAGGCAGGGCCGCTAGAAATCCCCTCGCAGCGCCACTACACTGCGTTAAAGCGTATCTGCGGTCTCTTGGGGATTGCGGTCACGTTCTTACAAGGTGCGCACCATGAAAAAGCAACAGCCGGAACGGTTTTGGGAAGTCGACCTGGGCGCGCTGCTGCTGCTCTGGTGGAATGACATTTCCACGTTCGTCAAAACGGCCGTGATGTTTTGCGCCCTGTCGCTGCCGGTGGTGATTCCGGCGTTGATCATGTGGTTCATGCTGGTCAACAACATCAGCTTCGAGACAGTACCTTAGCGGCTGGCCACCCACCCATTCAAGGCAAAAACGCCTGTAGCGCTTATTCCACAAGCGTAACAAGCTACGCAATCTATAGCATCACGCCATAAATCCCAGGTTCACCGGATAGTCCGCCCGACCGGCTGCTGCGCCAAAGTGGGCGAGATTGGGCAAGATGCCCGCCAGCTCATTGGGCGCTACGCCAAACCAGGTGGCCAAGGTGGCGGCGTACTGGTCCACCGAGGTACTGGGTAGCAAGCGGCCTTGCCCCACGTGCCATTGGTCGTCAGCCGCGGCGGTGTCGCCCACGCTGATGGGCGGCGGCGACCCGTAAAACGCCTGGCCTTGCACCGCGCCGCCCACGATGAAGTGGTGGCTGCCCCAGCCGTGGTCCGAACCATTGCCGTTGCTCGTCAGGGTGCGGCCAAAGTCGGACGCGGTAAATGCCGTCACTTTGTCCGCCACGCCCAGCTCCACCGTCGCGGCGTAAAACGAAGCCAGGGCATCGCTGACCCGCCCCAGGAGCGTGGGATGCTGGGCGACCAGGTTGTCGTGCAGGTCAAACCCGCCCATGGACACAAAAAATACCTGCCGGGTGGTGCCCAGCGTGCCGCGCGCAGCCACCAGCCGGGCCACCATTTGCAGCTGGTCGGCCAGCGGATTGCCACTGGTGAAGGGCGTGGCCAGCGTGGCCCCGGCCAGCGCAGCGTTGATACGCGACTCGGCCCCCACGGCGCGCAAGGTCATGGCGGTGTAGGCGTTCTCCAGCAGGTGGCTGCGCGGTTGCTGGGTCAGCGTGGCCAGCGCCGTCTGCACCGCGCTGGAGCCATATACCCGTGCACCGATGCCGTTGATGGGCACGGCCCCGCCGGTGCTGACCTGGTATTGCAAGGCGGTGTCGCCCGACAAAAAAACCGTATTCCCCGACACCGACATACAGGAGAACAAGCTGTTGCCGTTGCCCGCCAGCGCCAGGTCGCCCAGGTTGCCCCCCCAGCCCACGGTGGAGCCCTCGGGCGAAGACGATTGCCAGATCGACTGCTGGTCGTTGTGCGAAAACAGCCGGGGCGGCACGGGGTACAGCGTGCGGCTGCCGCTGTCGTACTGGGTGCGCGTCAAGGGCACCACCAGCGGCCCCACGTTCAACTGCACCGCTGCTTTGCCCGCATTGAACAAACCCGCCAAGCCGGTCATGGCCGGGTGCAGCGCGTACTGGCGGCCCCCGGCCAGGGGCGTGCGGGGGGTGAGCCGCGTGGCCACCAGCGCGCTGTGGTCCAGCGCGATGCTGCTGCGCAGGGAGCTGTAGCGGCCATACTGCGCGCCGTCGTAGGGCACCACCGTGTTGGCATGGTCGTTGCCACCGTGCATGAACAGACACACCAGGGCTTTGTAGTCGGTGGCGTTGAAGGCGGCAGCTTCGCCCATCGCCGCCAGGTTCAGCGCCACCGGCAACGCCGTACCCGCCAATGCCAGCTGGCCCGAGCGGCGCAAAAAGGCCCGGCGGGAGTGTTTTTGAAGGTCCAGTAGGTGCATGGCAGGCCCCTTATTTTTGTACCAGGTATTCACTGGAGGCCATCACCAGCAGCACGGCGGCGGCCACCCGGTCGCGCCGGACACTGTCACTGCTGCTGGCGGTGACGGGGGTGGCGTTCAGCGCGTTGACCACCAGCGTCTGCGTGGCGGCGCTGAGCTGTCCGGCGCACAGCAGCAGGTTGAGCCGTGCGACCAGGGCGTTGGCATCGGCGGCCAGCGCCAGCTCGGCGGTGTAGCGGGCGGCGATGTCATAGCCGTTGGTGGCGCTATTGCTGGCCTCCTGCGGTTGCTCGGGTGCCTTGACGTAAATGCCCTTGCGCACGACCTCTTGCAAGTAGTTCAGATAGCCGCCCACACTGCTCTCATTCACCAGCTGAAACTCTGGCGCGACCGCACCGCTGGCGGCCAAAGGCGTGGCCGGGGGCACGTAACCGGGCCGAAAAAAGTTGAACACCGAGGGCGAGCGCAGCGGGCTTTGGCCTAGCTGGCTGGCCGGGTCAGTCAGCTCCCCGATCTTCCAGCTACCACGCGCCGATGCGATGCCAAACGTGCGCCCCCATTGCACCAGCCGCAGCATGGGCTCGCGCAGCTTGCCAAAGCCAGGGGCCGTCAAGCCCGCCGCGCCACGGGCTTCGTCGTCCAGCAAGATGGCCGACCACACGGCCCGCAGGTCGCCACGTACCCCGGCGGCATTCTGGTTGAAGGCTGCCGCCACCCGCGCCACATAGGCCGGACTGGGGTTGCTGGTGACCAGGCGCTGGATCATCTGGCGGCCAAAGAACGGGCCGACGTTGGGGTGGTTAAACAAGGTGTCCAGCGCGGTCTTCAGGGCCGGGGCCGCGCCGGTGTTGGCAGGCACCGTCACACCCAGAAACGTGGCGGCCAGCTCCGAATGGCGGCCGGGGATCTGCACCATGGGCTTGCGCGCATAGGCGTTGTTGCCCATCGTGCGGCTGGAGCCGGGCAGCGTCACCACCACGTCCTGGCTCTGGTCCAGGTCGTAGCCGGTAAAGACCCGCGCCAGATTGCTGACATCGGACTGGCTGTAGGTGGGAATGTCCTTGCCATTGGCATCCTTTTTCGGGCTTCCATCGGGGTTGAGCTGGACCAGGCCGATGGTCATCAACTGCATTACCTCGCGGGCGTAGTTCTCGTCCGGCTGGCGGCCGGTGCTGGTATTTTCCTTCTGGTTGCCACAGGTGTTGAGGTACATGCCCATCGCCGGGTTCAGGGTCACCGCCTCCAGCAGGCTGCGGAAGTTGCCAAATGCCTGCGCGGTCAGCAAATCCCAGTAGCTCGCTATCGCGTACGGCGACCAGAACAAGCCCAGCCCCGTGAGCGACACCACAAAGACCTCGCTCAAGGCCAGGGCCATGCGCTGGCGCATGCCGTCCGGTGCCGTCATGAGCTGGTTCCAAACCATGTAGTCGCCGGGGTAGCTGGCGTCGTAGAACCGGGTGGCGGTGCTGATGCTGTTGTAACCCCGGCTGTTCAGCCAGTTCCAGCCGGTAGGGCCGGGCGCGGTGGCATATTGGGTGGCCAGCCAGTCGGCGGCACCCGCTGCGCGGACTGCAGCCATCTCGGCATCCGATGCCGAGAGTTGGGCTTGCAGCAGAAACCGGGCGGCCTGGGTGTCGCTCAGCGGGATCGGTGCGGGGTTGGAAACCGACGCGCTATCGCCACTACCGCTACCACCGCTACCACTGGTGCCGCTAGTGCTGGTGCTAGTGGTGCCACCGCTGGTACCACTAGTGCCGGTGCCGGTGCCGGTGCCGGTGCCGGTGCCGGTGCTAGTGCCAGTGCTGGTGCTGGTGCTGGTGCTGGTGCTGGTGCTGGTGGTGCCAGTGTTGGTGGTGGTACCCCCGCTAATGCCACTGCTGCTATCGCTACCACCACCGCAAGCCACCAGCGTGCTGGCCGCAACCAGAGCCGCCAGCGAAGGTAATGCCACAGGGGCGGAGGTAGGGACCGTGGCGGGGACGGAACAGTCCAGGGCGGTGGCATCCATAGCGGGTTCCTGCGAACAGAAAGATCCACCCAGTGTAGCCACCCGCATCCCGCTGGCGGGCCACATCTCTGTATACAAAAATAGGCCCTAGCGCTCACCCTTCCTGCGCAAGAAGCTATCCAATTTATAGCACTAGAGCGTCCGGGCGGCCTGCAAGGTATCGCGCGTTTCCAGGGCCACGCGGCGGGCCGCATCGGCAAAGTCGTCGCCGCTGGAGGCATACAGAATCGCCCGCGACGAATTCACGACCAGCGGGCCGTTGGCCGTCCACCCGGCCTGCACCGTGGCGCGGGCATCGCCGCCTTGCGCACCCACGCCGGGCACCAGCAGCGGCACGGTGGGGGCCAGGGCGCGCACCCGGGCGATTTCTGCCGGGTAGGTGGCACCGACGACCAGGCCGAGCTGGCCATTCAGGTTCCACGGGCCCTGGGTGAGCTGGGCAATGTGTTCAAACAGCCGGGGTTGGCCGGGCACATCGGCCAGGCGCTGGGGCTGCAGGTCGTCACCGCCGGGGTTGGAGGTACGGCACAGCAAAAACGCGCCTTTGCCGGGGTACTTAAGATACGGCTGCACCGAGTCAAAGCCCATGAAGGGCGAGAGGGTGACGGCATCGGCCTGGTAGCGCTCGAATGCCTCGACGGCGTACTGCTCGGCGGTGGAGCCGATATCTCCACGCTTGGCATCCAGGATGATGGGCACGTGGGGCGCGACGCGGCGGATGTGGGCCACGATGCGCTCCAGCTGGTCCTCGGCGCGGTGGGCGGCAAAGTAGGCGATTTGCGGCTTGAAGGCGATGGCCAGGTCGGCCGTGGCATCGACGATGCGGGCACAGAAGTCGGCAATCTTGCTGCCATCACCGCGCCATGCGCCTGGGAATCGGGCCGGATCGGGGTCGAGCCCGACGCAGAGCATGGAGGCATTGCGCTGCCCGGCGGTGTGGAGCATGTCTAAAAAGGTCATGGGGCCAGATTTTACGGGCCGGGGTTGGTTGGCTTGCACAATGCGCAGCAGCCCCCATTTGTTGCTTTTACAGAAAGCCCCCTATGTCCGCCATCTTGCAAGTCCAGCCCCTGGGTTTCCCGTGGGCCACCATCGACCCGTTTTTGTTCTGCGCCTACCACGACGATGCCTACCCCCAAGCCAATGCGCAGATGGGCCCGGCCACCTCGCTGGCGGGCCGCGCCATCGGCCAGGACTTCAGCCGCAAGGACGGCTGGAGCATGTACCACGGCGACACCGTGCCCGGCTTTCCGCCGCATCCGCACCGGGGCTTTGAGACCGTCACCATCGTCCGCAAAGGCCTGGTGGACCACGCCGATTCGCTGGGGGCCCGCGCCCGCTACGGCGCAGGCGACGTGCAGTGGCTGACCACCGGGGCGGGCATCGTGCACGCCGAGATGTTTCCGCTGCTCCGCGAAAATGAGGCCAACCCCCTGGAACTGTTCCAGATCTGGCTCAACCTGCCCGCGCGCAACAAGATGGTGGAGCCGCACTTCACCATGTTCTGGCAGCACGAGGTGCCACGCACCACCTTCACCGACGCAGCGGGCCTGACCACCGAGGTGCTGGTCACAGCAGGTCGCCTGGCAGAAGCCACGCCCCCGGCCCCGCCGCCCGACTCCTGGGCCGCCCAGCCCGAGGCCGATGTCGCCATCTGGACCATCACCATGGCCCCCGGTGCCCGTTGGACCCTGCCTGCGGCCCTGGGAGCCGACACGCAGCGCCAGCTGTATTTCTTTAAAGGCCCGTCGGTGGTGGTGGACGGCCAAGCCGTGTCCAGCCACGCCGCCATTACCCTGGATGCCGGGGCGGACGTGGAGCTGGTCAACGGCCCGCTGGCGAGCGAATTCCTGCTGCTGCAAGGCCGCCCGCTGAACGAGCCCGTGGCCCAGTACGGCCCGTTCGTGATGAACACCCGCGCCGAAATCGAGCAGGCCATGGCCGACTACCGCCGCACCCAGTTCGGCGGCTGGCCCTGGGGCGATGCCGAGCCGGTGCACGGCAAAGACCCGGCGCGGTTTACGCAAATGGTGGGCGGTGAAAAGGTGTTGGCGGACTCAGCTGGCTAGCAGCGCAGGCAGGTCTTTGTAGACCTTCAGCGCGGCCAGGCTGGCGGCCACCCGGCGCATCGTTTGCTCCTGCTGGATCTGCGGCTGGGCGATGCGGTTGACGCTGATGTCGCGGGCGATATAAAGCGCATCGCGGTCAGCGGGGCTGTGGCTGAAGCGCTCCCAGTTGAGCACGCCCCCTGCCATTCGGGCCAGTTGCCGGGTGTAGGTGCGCAGGGTGCGGCTGTTGCCATCGCTGAATGGGTGGGCGTAATCCATGTCGGCATACAGCTGGGCGATGCAGGCGATGAACATGGCCGTATCCAAGCCCCGCAGGCGGTCGGGATGGGCGGCCTTCAAAGCCGCGTCCATCCCCGCCTGGGCCACCGCATCCATGCGCGAATAGGCCACGTACGCCCCTCTGGCACCTGGGGGCGGTAGCGGCCGGGCGTGACATCTGCGCACCCCACCCCGGGCAGGTCCTGGAAGATGCGCCGGTTGATTTCCCGCAAATGCGCCGCATCGAAGTCGCCGCGTACCGGGTCCAGCTCCAGCTCGACGATCCGGCGTTCGGTGTAAAAGCCTTCGAGTGCCTGGCGCTGCTCCGCCGGGTAGGGGCTACTGCCCGTGGACATCTTGGAAACGGGGGGCCAGGTAGGCCTGCAGATCGATTTCGCCGTTGATGAAGCGCTGCGCATGGGCCTGGGCTTCGGCACTGGGTGCAAATCCCTCCAACCCCACCGAGGCACGCGCAAACCGCACGGCATCGGCACGCGCCTGCTGGGTATCGGTAGAGATAGCTGCAGGCGGCAATCGCGCCTGGCCCACGTACGCACGCATCAACTCCCGCAGTACCTGGGCTGCAGGCCGGTGGTCCAGCTCGGCCGCTGCGGTGAAGCGGGCCCGCAGATCGGACTCCACCCGGAACGTCATTTGCACTTCTTTCATGGCCGCGCTTCTCGCTTCGATGGGGTAGGATGAATTGTATGTACATTGCGTAGGCAATGGCTGCTCCGTTCAGACTACGCCCCTTGGCCCAACCATCCTTATCCACCACCCGCCCATGGCCACCCTCATCCCCGCGCTCAGCACCTGCGTGGCCCGCATGACTTCGGGCGAGCGGCGGCTGGCCGAGCGGCTGGAGGCCAAGCTGGATGCCGACTACCTGCTGTGGTTTGACGTGCCCGTGGGGCCACGGCAAAGCCACCCCGACTTCGTGGTGCTGCACCCCCGGCGCGGCCTGCTCATTCTGGAGGTAAAAGACTGGCGGCTGGCCACCATAGCCCGGGCCGACAAGTCCACCTGGGACATCCTTCCCGGCGGCGAACCCAAAACCGTGGACAACCCCGCCGAGCAGGCCCGCCACTACGCGCTGCAGGTGGTCGATGCCTTGAAGCGCGACCCGCAACTGGTGCAACCCGATGGCCGCCACCAGGGCAAGCTGCGCTTTCCGTGGAGCCATGGCGTGGTGTTCAGCCACATCACGCGCAAGCAGTTCACCGATGCCGGGCTGGACCAGGCCATCGCCCCCAGCCGGGTGGTGTGCTCTGATGAGATGACCGAGGGCGTGGATCCGGAAGAATTCCAAAGCCGCCTGTGGGACATGTTTCCGTACGACATGCTGGGCGGCGTGCTGTCGCTGCCGCAGATCGACCGGGTGCGCTGGATTCTGTTCCCCGAGGTGCGCGTGCCAGCCCAGGGCACGCTCTTTGCCGACGACGATGCCGACCTGCCCGGCATCATGCGGGTGATGGACATCCAGCAAGAGCAGTTGGCCCGCAGCCTGGGCGACGGCCACCGGGTGATCCACGGCGTAGCGGGCTCGGGCAAAACCATGATTCTGGGCTACCGCGCCGAGTACCTGGCCCGCGCCGAAGCCGAGGGCAAGCCGGTGCTGGTGCTGTGCTACAACGAGCCGCTGGCGGGCAAGCTGGCCGCCGCCATGGAGGCCAAAGGCATTGCCGACCGGGTGCATGCCCGCCACTTCCACAAATGGTGCCGCGACCAGCTGGTGGCCTATGGCCAAAGCCTGCCGCAAGACGGCACCGGCTTCTCGGACGAGCTGGTGGACAAGCTCATCCGCGCGGTAGACCGCAAGCAAATCCCCGGCGGCCAGTACCGCGCCATCCTGATCGACGAGGGCCACGACTTCAAACCGGCATGGTTCAAGCTGGTCACCCAGATGGTGGACCCGCGCAGCAACAGCCTGCTGGTGCTGTACGACGACGCGCAAAACATCTACGAGCGCGCAAGCTCACGCGATGGCATCAAGAAGTTCAGCTTCAAAAGCGTGGGCATCCAGGCGCAGGGCCGCACCACGGTGCTGAAGATCAACTACCGCAACACCCAGCAAATCCTGCAGACCGCCAGCCTGATCGCCGTCGAGCTACTGTCCGCCCAGGACATGGACGACGACGGCATTCCCCTGGTGCGCCCGGTCAGCTGCGGGCGCGAAGGGCCGCCGCCGCAGATCATCCGCCTGCCCAGCCTGCGCGACGAGGCCTCGGCCATCGCCGACCAGCTCAGCGCCGCCCACCAGGAGGGCCACGCCTGGGGCGACATGGCGATTTTTTGCCGCCACCACTGGATGCTGGACGAACTGGCCCGCCCGCTCAAAATGCGCAAGCTGCCCTACCAGGTGCGCCGCGGCACCGGGCCGGGCAACTTCAACCCGCTGGCCGACAGCATCAAGCTGATGACCATGCACGCCTGCAAGGGGCTGGAATTTGCCGTGGTGGCCCTGCCCGGCATCGGCCAGATGCCCATGCGCAGCGCCGACGAAAGCGCCGAAGCCCGGCTGTTTTACGTGGCCGCCACCCGGGCCACGCAGCGGCTGGTGGTGACCGTGAGCGGCGAAGGCAGCTTTGGCCACCGGCTGGCTCCGGTAGACCCGCAATAGTTTTGATAGCTGCTCGTGCTTATCCCATAAGCGCTAGAGGCCGATTTGGCTTAAATGGATAGCCAGACACGCGGGTGCGCGAAAATACGCTCTACCTCTCCTCCCATGCCCTGACCGACTCCAATATGAAAATCGAAAAAAACACCGCCGTCACCCTGCGCTACAAGGTGGCGGATGCCAAAGGCCTGCTGATCGAAGCACCCAAAGACCCCATGGTCTACCTGCACGGCGGCTACAACAACACCCTGCCCAAAATCGAAGCCGCACTCGATGGCCGCGTGGCGGGCTACTCGGTCACGCTGGACCTGCAGCCCGAAGATGCGTTCGGCCTGCGCGACGAATCGCTGGCGCGCAGCATTCCCAAGAGCGAATTTCCGCCCGGCGTGAAGGTGGGCGGCCAGCTCAAGGGCATCAACGACAACGGTAGTGAGCAAATCTACAACGTCGTCAAGATCAAGGGCGACCAGGTGCTGCTGGACGGCAACCACGCGCTGGCGGGCAAGGCGCTGCGCTTTACCGTCACCGTCACCGGCGTGCGCGCGGCATCCGAAGAAGAAATCACCCACGGCCATGTCCATGGCGAGCACGGCCACCACCACTAAACCCCTAGGAATCCACCCATGACCAACCCCATCGCCCCCCGCGACAAGGCCGACATCCTGGCCCAGGCCCTGCCCTACATCCGCAAGTTCCATGGCAAGACCATGGTCATCAAGTACGGCGGCAACGCCATGACCGACCCGGCGCTGCAGCAGGCCTTTGCCGAAGACGTGGTGCTGCTCAAGCTGGTGGGCATCAACCCGGTGGTGGTGCACGGCGGCGGCCCGCAGATCGAGGCGGCACTGGGGCGGCTGGGCAAAAAGGGCCAGTTCATCCAGGGCATGCGCGTCACCGATGCCGAGACCATGGAAGTGGTGGAATGGGTGCTGGCCGGCCAGGTGCAGCAGGACATCGTGGGCCTGATCAACCAGGCCGGCGGCAAGGCCGTGGGCCTGACCGGGCGCGACGGCGGCATGATCCGCGCCAAGCAACTGCGCATGGCCGACAACACCGACCCCAGCGTGTTCCACGACATCGGCCAGGTGGGCGACATCGAAAGCATCGACCCCAGCGTGGTCAAGGCACTGCAAGACGATGCCTTCATCCCGGTGGTCAGCCCCATCGGCTTTGGCACCGACAACACCAGCTACAACATCAACGCCGACGTGGTGGCGGGCCGCCTGGCCATCGAGCTGCAGGCCGAAAAGCTGCTGATGCTGAGCAACATCCCCGGTGTGCTCAACAAGGCGGGCGAGCTGCTGCCCGACCTGACCGCCACCGACATCGACGCCCTGTTTGCCGACGGCACCCTGTCCGGCGGCATGCTGCCCAAGATCGCCGGTGCGCTGGATGCCGCCAAGAGCGGCGTGAAGGCGGTGCACATCATCGATGGCCGGGTGCCGCACGCGCTGCTGCTGGAGATCCTGACCGAGCAGGCCTTTGGCACCATGATCCGGTCGAGCTAAATGGCCATGGAGTCGCCAGAAGAGTTATCTGTAGAAGCCCCGCGCAAACGCCCCAAGCCGGGCGAGCGCCGGGTGCAGATTCTGCAGGCCCTGGCCACCATGCTGGAGCAGCCGGGCTCCGAGCGCATCACCACCGCCGCGCTGGCCGCCAGGCTGGAGGTGAGCGAGGCCGCGCTGTACCGGCACTTTGCCAGCAAGGCGCAGATGTTCGAGGGGCTGATCGAGTTCATCGAGCAGTCGGTGTTCTCGCTGGTAAACCAGATCGTGGCCACGGCGGGCGACGCACCGGGCCCGCTGCAGGCGCGCCGCATCGTCTCGGTGCTGCTGCAGTTTGGCGAAAAAAACCCGGGCATGGCCCGGGTGATGGTGGGCGATGCCCTGGTGTTTGAAAACGAGCGCCTGCAGCAGCGCATGAACCTGTTTTTCGACAAGATCGAAGCCACCCTGCGCCAGTGCCTGCGCCACAGCGACCCGGCCAGTGACACCCCCACGGTAGACGCGCAGGTGCAGGCGGCGGTGATTACGGCGTTTGCCGCGGGCAGCCTGCAGCGCTTTACCCGCTCGGGCTTCAAGCGGCTTCCCACGGAACAGCTGGAAGCCAGTTTGCGCGGCTTGCTATTTAAATAGTAGCTGCTCGTGCTTAACCCATAAGCACGAGAGACCGATTTGGCTCTAAACCGCGGCAGCCGCCTTGTACGGCTTGGGTTTATTGAACGGGCTGGTGTAAGGCTTGGTGTTGAACTTGCCGTGCGGCAGGCTGGCCAGGCGGGTGAACAGGCGGCTGCAGTAGCCGTCGATCCCCAGGCATTTGTTCAGCTCGTCCACCGGCAGCGGGCCGGAGACCACCACGATGTCGTTGGCATAGTCTTGCGCCCCGGCGGCCCGCAGCTTGCGCCGTGCGCCCATGGCCCAGGACTGGATGCGGGTGGGGTTGCCGTGCTGGTGCAGCTCGCCGGTGCTGATGTCAAACGCAATCGCCACCGTGTCGGTCTTCAAACGAAAGCGACGCTCCCCCGTGACCGCGCTCGGAGGCGTGTCCATGTCGTACAGGTAGTAGCTGCCGCCTTTGAGTTGGTATTGCAGTTCCATAGCAGTCGCCATTGTGGATGATATTTTTCACACCCAACGCATAAATTAGCCGCCAATCGCGGGTTAACTCGCTGCCCATGCGGGCTTTTACCGGCAGTTACAAGCAAGCCTGGCCCAGGCTCAAAAGCCCCGGCAACACCCGGCCCCCGATAATCGGGGGATGACTACACCGAATACGAACCCTTCTGCTACCGATTTCAGCAGCCTGCCCCTGGCCCCCGCCATGCTGGCCAACCTCACGCAGCTCGGCTATTTGCAGATGACCCCCATCCAGGCCGCCAGCCTGCCGCTGGCCTTGCTGGGGCAGGATTTGATCGCCCAGGCCATGACCGGCAGCGGCAAAACCGCCGCCTTCGCCCTGGCCCTGCTGGCCAACCTGAACGCCCGCCGCTTTGCCGTGCAGGCCATGGTGCTGTGCCCCACGCGCGAGCTGGCCGACCAGGTGAGCACCGAGATCCGCCGCCTGGCCCGCGCCGAAGAAAACATCAAGGTGGTGACCCTGTGCGGCGGCGTGGCCCTGCGCGGGCAGAACGCCAGCCTGGAGCACGGCGCGCACATCGTGGTGGGCACGCCGGGCCGCATCATGGACCACCTGGAACGCGGCCACCTGGACCTGTCGGCCCTGAACACCCTGGTGCTGGACGAGGCCGACCGCATGCTGGACATGGGCTTTTTTGAAGACATGGCCACCGTCATCAAGCAGTGCCCCAAAGAGCGCCAGACCCTGCTGTTCTCGGCCACCTACCCCGAGGGCATCGAGAAGCTGAGCCAGCAGTTCATGCGCCAGCCCAAGACCATCACCGTGCAGGCCCAGCACGCCACCAACAAAATCGCCCAGCGCTGGTACCAAGTGGAAAAGTCCGAGCGCCTGGCTACCGTGGGCCGGCTGCTGAACCACTTCCGCCCGGCCAGCACGCTGGCGTTTTGCAACACCAAGCTGCAATGCCGCGCCCTGGTCGCCGCCCTGCAGGCCGAAGGCTTCAGTGCGCTGGCGCTGTACGGCGAGCTGGAGCAGCGCGAGCGCGACCAGGTGCTGGTGCAGTTTGCCAACCGCAGTTGCAGCGTGCTGGTGGCCACCGACGTGGCCGCGCGCGGGCTGGACATTGCCGACCTGGCCGCCGTGATCAATGTGGACGTAACACCGGATTCCGAGGTGCACATCCACCGCATTGGCCGCACCGGCCGCGCCGGGGCCGAGGGCCTGGCCTTGAATCTGGCATCGATGAACGAGATGGGCTTTGTGGGCAAGATCGAGGTGCTGCAAAACCGCGAATCCGAATGGCACAAGCTCGAAGAGCTGACCCCCACCAGCAAAGAGCCGCTGCGTCCGCCCATGATGACGCTGCAAATTACCGGTGGCCGCAAGGAGAAGATCCGTGCAGGCGACGTGCTGGGCGCGCTGACCGGCGACGCAGGCTACACCCGCGAGCAAATCGGCAAGATCAATGTGAACGAATACTCGACCTACGTAGCGGTAGACCGCCGCATCGCCCATGAGGCCGAACGCAAGCTGAACGCGGGCAAGATCAAGGGCAAGAGCGTGCGGGTGCGCCTGATGACGGGCGAAGAGTTTTAAGCATCGAATAGGCTACCTGCGCATATTGAATAAGCGCTAGTAGCTATTAAATTTGAATTAATTTTCAGCACTACCGTACAGCACCGCCCCAGCAGTCCACCGAGCTATCGGAGTTATGTTCGGGTACGGACAGCGTAGATGCGTAGGGGTTTACTCAAACGCAACCCGCCGTTAAAGCCATCCAGCACTCTTTAGCTCTGCAGTTAGAGTATTTACAAATTTCTCAAGCAGGATTTCGTTTTTTTCCCCAATAGGACCAAATGCGTTGATGGTGACCGACCAAAGCTCGTTACCACCAACACTATCCTTGATGGCAGCGCGAACAATCAAACCGCGACCGCCATTGATAAATACGTTAGCAGTTGTTGGTTTTATTTCGAGAAATACACCTGACCCTACCGCAACATTATTTTGCATAAGTTGCCCTGTAACTTGTTGTGAGGCATTTTTGCGAAATACGACAAGCAAGTTATTGACGACCATATGCGCATAGGCTTTATCTGAGCCTTCGTTGATCGGTTGAGGCCCTTGTTTTGAAATCTTGTACGGCAACGACGGGCTATCAACCCAAGCGACCGTGGCGGACGTGAGTCGATAAGGTGCTTGAGTAGTTTTCTCTCGAGAAACCACAAATGTTCCCGCACAACCAACCAGCAGTAACCCCATAAGGGTGAAAAACAGCAATTTCAAACACTTCATGTTCCACTCCAATTTATTACAACGAAATACTCACGATACTTAGGAAATGATACTTCCCAGCAAATAGCGTTAATTCGCCGCAGCGAACGAATCACACCAATTACTCGACCAAGTACGGGAGTAGGTTCCTTATTTGCACCATAGCGTGCGCCACCACGATAGCCAGCACGCAGCATCTCCACGTGCGAAATGCCGTCTTCCAGGTACACATCCGACACCGTTACAAAACCACAGCCCTGGTAAAACTTCAGCAGGTATTCCTGGGCGCTGATGCGGTTGGGGCGGACCAGGTAGCCGCATAGCGCGCCAAGGCCTGGGCCAGCGGCAACTAGCCCGAGCCCTGGCCCCGAAAGTCGGGGGCAGCGAGCACCCGGCCCAGCGAGAGATCGGGGTATTTGCTGCAGAGGTCGATCAAGCGCAGGTAAGCCGCGAACTGGTCGTATCCATCGGCATCCGGATAGAGGCAGTTTTTCTCCACCACAAACACCGCCACGCGCTGCACTAGGCGGCTTGGACGTCTGGCACGCTCAAGTCCCCCAGGTTTGCCAACCGCAGTTGCAGCGTACTGGTGGCCACCGACGTGGCCGCGCGCGGGCTGGACATTGCCGACCTGGCCGCGGTGATCAACGTGGACGTGACACCCGATTCGGAAGTGCATATCCACCGCATTGGCCGCACGGGCCGCGCCGGGGCCGAGGGCCTGGCGTTGAACCTGGCATCGATGAACGAGATGGGTTTTGTGGGCAAGATCGAGGTGCTACAAAACCGCGAATCCGAGTGGCACAAGCTGGAAGAGCTCACCCCCACCAGCAAAGAGCCGCTGCGCCCGCCCATGATGACGCTGCAAATCACCGGCGGCCGCAAGGAAAAGATCCGCGCGGGCGACGTGCTGGGCGCGCTGACCGGCGATGCAGGCTATACCCGCGAGCAGATCGGCAAGATCAATGTGAACGAATACTCCACCTACGTGGCGGTAGACCGCCGCATCGCCCATGAGGCCGAGCGCAAGCTGAACGCGGGCAAGATCAAGGGCAAGAGCGTGCGTGTGCGCCTGATGACGGGCGAGGAGATTTAAGCATCAAATCGGCTTCCTGCGCTTATGAGATAAGCGTGGGCAGCTATCAAATTTGAGATTGCTTATCCGCACTGTCGGCTTGCGCCGGGGGTGCGACCATCCCTTGCAGCACGCCCCGAACGATCAGCGCGTACATGCCGTTGACCAAAGGGAACCCAAAGGCCGCCAAAAAAACAAAGTTCTCCTTTGGCCCCCAGAACAAAAGGGTCAACCACAGGAGGAAAAGAAAAGCCAAGGTACCCCAGCGCAGGCACTGCACTAAGGTATCCGCGCCCACGGCATCACGGGCTTTTTGCAACAACGCACGTTGCTCGTTGGGCGGCAGACGCGCAACTTCCGGACTGCGATAGGGGAATGGCACGCCGCGCGCGGCTACCTTGCGAATCAATGAGCCCGCTGTGCGTGCGCGCTCTTGCGCAATCAGTGCGTCTGCGGCTTGTTCCGAACTGTGTGTGATAGCCATGTCAACCTCCCGGTCAAGCCACTATAACGCCACCAGCCGCAGCATTTCCACGTGCGGAATGTCGTCTTCCAGGTACACCCCAGACACCGGCTCAAAGCCAAAGCCTTGGTAGAACTTCAGCAGGTACTGCTGGGCGCTGATGCGGTTGGGCTGGCCGGGCCAGGTGGCCGCACAGCGCACCAGAGCCTCGGCCAGCAGCAACTGCCCCAGACCCTGGCCCCGGAACGCGGGCGCGGTGAGTACCCGACCCAGCGAGGGCTCGGGGTATTTGCTGCCGGGGTCCGTCACCCGCAGGTAGGCGGCAAGCTGGTCACCCGACCAGGCCAGCAGGTGCCAGCATTGCAGGTCGTAAGCATCGGCATCCGGGTAGACGCAGTTTTGCTCGATCACAAACACCGATTCGCGCTGCACCATGGCGGCGTGGAAGTCTGGCGCGCTCAAATCCCCCAACCGCGCCCACTGGAAGCGCAACTTAACGGAAGGCATGGGCCACCAACTCAGTTTCAGCCCGAACGCACGCGCTCAGAGATACCGTGGAACCGGCTTTGCCGGGCCACTGGTATCGCCCCCTGCAAGGGGGTTGGCGTAGCGAAGCGCAGCCTGGGGGTGAGCCCTTATTTCGCATTCTGCAGGGCTGCGATGCGTTGCTCGATCGGTGGGTGGGTCGAGAACAACTGGCCAATGCCACCGGCAATGCCGAAAGCGGCCACGCTCTTGGGCAGCTCGCCCGTGTGCAGGCCGCCCAGGCGGGCCAGGGCGTTGATCATCGGCTGCTTGCGGCCCATCAGCTGCGAGGCACCGGCATCGGCGCGGTACTCGCGGTGGCGCGAAAACCAGGCCACGACGATGGCGGCGGCAAAGCCCAGCACGATGTCGAGCACGATGGTGGTGATCATGTAGCCAATGCCGGGGCCGCTGCTGCGGTCGTCGCCCTTGCGCAGGAAGCTGTCGACCGCGTAGCCGATCACGCGGCTCAGGAACACCACAAAAGTGTTCATCACGCCCTGGATCAGGGTCATGGTGACCATGTCGCCGTTGGCCACGTGGGCCACTTCGTGGGCCAGCACGGCTTCGATTTCTTCGTGCGTCATGCCTTGCAGCAGGCCGGTGGACACCGCTACCAGCGACGAGTTCTTGAACGCGCCAGTGGCAAAGGCGTTGGGGCCGCCTTCAAAGATGCCGACTTCGGGCATGCCGATTTTTGCCTTGTCGGCTAGGCGGCGCACGGTTTCCACGATCCAGGCCTCATCCGCGTTTTGCGGCTGGTCGATGACGCGCACGCCCGAGGTCCACTTGGCCATGGGCTTGCTGATCAGCAGCGAAATGATCGCGCCGCCAAAGCCCATGATCAGCGCAAAACCCAGCAGCGAGCCGAGGTTGAGGCCGTTGGGCGTGAGGTAGCGGTTGACCCCCAGCAGGCTGGCGACCACGCCCAACACGGCGACGACCATCACGTTGGTCAGGATGAAGAGAAGAATGCGTTTCATGGGGCTTTCCTGGGAATGAACTGGGGGTTAGATGGGGCGCGTGTAAAGAAGTTCAAGCCACAACCGTCCTAGAACGCGGTGGGCGGAAGACCTGGGTGTCAGCATAAAAGTCGGGATCGGCATTGTCGGCGCACCAGCCCGGCACGCCCAGCACCGGCAAAGGCAAAAAAGGTTTGCTGCCAAGGTAGTCGGCGCTGAGCTGCCCGGCGATGGCCGCATCCATGTTTACTACAGAATTAATAGCTACTTGCGCTGAGTAAATATGGGCTGTGATCGGTTTTCGCGGGTAAACCAGCTTTTCCAGCAATGCATGGCCAAACAACACCAGTTGGGCCTGCACCCACAGGGGCCGCAAGGTGACGAACAGCCGCTGCCAGTCCTGCGCCCGCAAGGCCTCCCACAGCGCAGGCGGTGCGATCAAAAAAGCCGCGTTCTCGTCAAACACCGTCAGCGCATCGCGCACCGGCCCGCGCAGGGACTGCACGCCATCGGCGGCAATCTGCGCCGCCTGCAGCTGGTTGAGCCGGGTTTTGGTCTGCGGAAAATGGTGCCAGCACAGGCCGTTGAAAAAGTCGTGCAGGTTGTCACGGCTGGGGCACTGGCGGGTGTGGAAGATGAAGTGCTCATACGCCTCGCCGGGCGGCAATGCGGACTGGGGTACGAACTGCACCGGGGCGGGCGCGGCAGCGTTCAGGGCGGCGGCAATGCCCCGGTGGGCCTGCGCCGCCACCGCCTGGCCCACCGTGCGGTACGGAGCCAGCCAGGGGGCGGACCAGTCAATATCCTGCAGGCTCATCCCGCCAGAAAGCGCAGCCGGGTGGGCTGGGTCTCGGGGCTGAGTTCAAAGTGTGCGGCGTATTTCTTGAAGAACTTGATGGAGGAGCCGTTTTTGCCGATCAGCTTGGCATCGTGCAGCAGCTTGACGGCATCGTTCAGGGCCACGGTTTGGCCGTCTTGCAAGCCTGGCACAACGGCCAGGATGGCAGCGACAGCCTCTGCCAGCGCGGGTTGGGCGGAGGATGCAACCGGTGCAGCAGCGGGTGTGGTCACTGGGGCAGGAGTGGGCGGGCGGGCCTTCGGCGCCGCTTTGGCACGCGGGGCCGTTTTTTTGGCAGCTGGAGCCTTGGCTTTGGCCTTGGGTGCGGGCTCCGTATCCGCGGCACTCTTGGCGCGCACGATGAACACCTGCTCGTAATAGGCGCGGATGTCGGGTGAGAGCTTGGTTTTTTGCGAGAAGCAGATCAGCCGCACGCCGCGTTCGCGCAGGCGCAGGGCCAGCGGGGCAAAGTCGGCATCGCCGGTGCCGATGGCGATCACCGCAGGGGCATATTCGTACCAAAGGTCGAGCGCATCCACGGCCAGCAGCATGTCGGTGGTGTTCTTGGTCAGCGGGTCGTGCACGACGGGGCGGATGGCCAGCTCCCGCATCACCGTGGCCAGGCCCTTGAGGTTGTCGGCACTGCCGTAGGCGCGGCGTATCGCCACCGGGCCGACCAGCTCGGTCAGGCGGCGCAAGGCCTCTTCCACCGATTCGGGCGAAGACAGGTTGTCGGCATCGATCAGCAGCGCAACGCCGCCACGGCCTTGCAGGGAAGAGCTTGCTTGCATGTTGAAAACTCCCGTGGGTTAAGCAACCAGCTTCCACGGCAAGGCTTCGCCCGCGCGCAGGGGTTTGAGTTGCGCCTCGCCAAAAGCAAAACTGTCCGGCGGCGTCCAGCTCTCGCGGGCCAGGATGATGGTGCCGGTGTTGCGCGGTAGGCTGTAGAAGGCGGGGCCGTTGAAGCTGGCGAAGGCTTCCAGCTTGTCTAAAGCACCGGCGTTGTCGAAAACTTCGGCGTACATCTCGATGGCGGCGTGCGCCGTGTAGCAACCGGCGCAGCCCGTGGCGTGCTCTTTGAGGTGGGTGGCGTGGGGGGCGCTGTCGGTACCCAGGAAGAACTTGGCACTGCCGCTGGTGGCCGCTTCGACCAGCGCCTGGCGGTGGGTTTCGCGTTTCAGCACCGGCAGGCAGTAGTAGTGCGGACGGATGCCACCGGTGAAGATGGCGTTGCGGTTGTACAGCAGGTGCTGGGCGGTGAGCGTGGCGGCGGTGAATGCATCGGCATCGCGCACGTACTGGGCGGCTTCGCGCGTGGTGATGTGCTCGAACACGATTTTCAGTTCGGGGAAGTCGCGGCGCAGCGGAATCAGGTGCTGGTCGATGAAGACGGCTTCGCGGTCGAACAGGTCGATGTCGGCACTGGTGACTTCTCCGTGCACCAGCAGCAGCATGTCGGCGCGCTGCATGGCTTCCAGCGTCTTGTAGATCTTGCGCAGATCGGTCACGCCTGCGTCGCTGTTGGTGGTGGCACCGGCGGGGTAGAGCTTGGCGGCGACGATGCCAGCGGCCTTGGCGCGGGCGATCTCGTCGGGGGGCAGGCTGTCGGTGAGGTAGAGGGTCATCAGCGGGTCAAAGGCCACACCCTCGGGCACTGCCGCCAGGATACGGTCGCGGTAGGCTAGCGCCTGGGCGGTGCTGGTGACCGGCGGACGCAGGTTGGGCATGATGACGGCGCGGCCAAACTGGGCGGCGGTGTGCGGCACCACGGTGTGCAGGGCCTCGCCGTCGCGCACGTGCAGGTGCCAGTCGTCGGGGCGGGTGATCGTGAGGGTGTTGGTGGCGGAGGTCATAGGCGGAATTGTCGCATTGCAGGTTTAGGGCAAAAAAAATCCCCCGAAACCGGCGATGGTTTCGGGGGATTCACAGGTGAGGCAGTGTTTAGTGCGCCAGGATCTTGTTCAGGAAATCTTTGGTGCGCGGCTGGCGGTTCTCGGGGTGGGTGAAGAACTCCTCCTTGGAGCAGTCTTCCAGAATCTTGCCGCCCACGTCGATGAAGATCACGCGGCTGGCCACCTTGCGGGCAAAGCCCATTTCGTGGGTCACGCACATCATGGTCATGCCTTCCTTGGCCAGGGTCACCATCACGTCCAGCACTTCGCCGACCATTTCGGGGTCGAGTGCCGAGGTGGGTTCGTCGAACAACATGACCATCGGGTCCATGCTCAGCGCCCGGGCAATCGCCACCCGCTGCTGCTGGCCGCCGGAGAGCTGGCCGGGGAACTTGTCCTTGTGCGCCATCAGGCCCACGCGGTCCAGCATCTTCAGGCCGCGCACCTTGGCATCGTCCGGGGTGCGGTTCAGCACCTTGATCTGGGCCAGGGTCAGGTTTTCGGTGACCGACAGGTGCGGGAACAGCTCAAAGTGCTGGAACACCATGCCGACGCGACTGCGCAGCTTGGGCAGGTCGGTCTTGGGGTCGTGCAGGGCAATGCCGTCCACAAACAGCTCGCCTTTCTGGAACGGCTCCAGCGCGTTGACGGTCTTGATCAGGGTGGATTTGCCCGAGCCCGACGGGCCGCACACCACCACTACATCGCCCTTTTTGATGCTGACGGTGCAGTTGTTCAGCACCTGCACAGGGCCATACCACTTGGATACGTTTTTAATTTCAATCATGTTTTAGTCCTCGGCTCGAATGACGGTGCGTGTTAGCGAATGATGGCAATCTTGGCTTGCAGCTTTTTGACCAGGTACGACAGGCCAAAACACAGGATGAAGTACACCACGGCGGCCAGCAGATAGGCTTCTTCCGGGCGGCCATAGATCTTGCCTGCGGTGGTGAAGCCCTTGAGCAGGTCGTAGGCGCCAATGGCGTACACCAGCGACGTATCCTGGAACAAGATGATGGTCTGGGTCAGCAGAATCGGCAACATGTTGCGAAACGCCTGCGGCAAGATGACCAGCTTCATGTTCTGCGCGTAGGTCATGCCCACGGCCTGGCCCGCATGCACCTGGCCACGCGGGATGGACTGGATACCAGCCCGCATGATCTCGCTGAAATACGCCGCTTCAAACGCGATGAACGTGATGATGGCCGACAGCTCCGCGCCGATGGGTCGCCCGATCATGAACGGAATCAGCAGGAAGAAGCCCAAAATCACCATCACCAGTGGCAGCGAACGCATGCCGTTGACGTAGAAGGTGGCTGGAATCATCAACACCTTGCGGCCCGACAGGCGCATCAGTGCCAGCAGGGTGCCGAAGAAAATGCCGCCCAAGGTGGCAATCGCCGTCAGCTGGATACTGAAGATGAAACCTTGCCGAACAAACTTGCTGACGATTTCCCAGTTGAAAAAACTTAAGTCTAGTCCGCCCATATCAATGCCCTCCGCCTGTTCCACCGGCCACTACAAAGCCGGGGATCTGGATTTTTTTCTCGATAAACGCCATGACACGGTTCACCGCAAAAGCCGATGCCGCATACAGAATACACACGGCGATATACACCACGATGGGCTGCGATGTTTCTTCGCCCACCTGGGTAAAGTAGAAGGTCAGCTCGGGTATGGACACCGCAAACGCCACCGAAGAGTTCTTCAGCAGGTTCATGGATTCACTGGTCAGCGGCGGGAAAATGATGCGCACCGCCATGGGCAAGATCACGTAGCGGTAGGTTTGCGCCGTGGTAAAGCCCACCGCCATGCCCGCATAGCGCTGGCCTTTGGGCAGCGCCTGGATACCGGCACGTACCTGCTCGGCAATCCGTGCCGAAGTAAAGAAGCCCAGTGCCAGCACCACCAGCACAAAGCCGGGAATCTGCTGCATCGGCGGGACGATCTTGGGTAGCACAAAGTACCAAATAAAGATCTGCACCAGCAAAGGCACGTTGCGGAACAGCTCGACCCAGACGTTGGCGAAGCGCACCAGCCAGGGGCTGTTGGGCAAGGTGCGCAGCGTGCCCATGAAAGCCCCCACCACGACGGCCACCACCCACGAGCTACCCGCGACCGCCAGGGTCCAGCGCCAGGCCTCCATCAGCCATTGCAGATAGGTGCGCCCACTGCCGTCATCGTTGAAAAATACCTGCCAATCCATAACTCTCTCCATCCTGGTGTTGCTTGCCCGCCGCCGCCTGCGTTGTTACGCAGATGCCTTAAAGCAAAAACCCTGCCCCCAAACTGTGTGGGCAGGGTGGTGTACCGCCAATTTTCAAATACGCGGCGCTTTACTTCTTGGCGTAGTCTTCAGCGGGCTTGTCGCTCAGGTTGGCCCAGGCGGCCTTGGTGGCATCGCTGGCGGGCAGGCCGACCTTGGCGTTCTTGGGAGGAATGGGCTGCATGAACCACTTGTCGTACAGCTTGGCCATTTCGCCCGACTTGACCATGGCGGCAACCGTGTCGTCGGCCAGCTTCTTGAAGGCCGGGTCGTCCTTGCGCATCATGATGGCGATGGGTTCCACGCTCAGCACTTCGCCCACGATCTTGTAGTCGGCGGGGTTTTTGGCGGTGGAGATATTGCCCGCCAGGATTTGGCCGTCCATCACAAACGCGTCGGCGCGGCCCGATTCCAGCAACAGGAAGCTGTCGGCGTGGTCCTTGCCGAAGACTTCCTTGAAGTCGATACCGGTGGCACGCTCGTTCTTGCGCAGCAGCTGCACAGAAGTCGTACCGGTGGTGGTGGCGACGTTCTTGCCATTCAACTGGGCAATGGAGGTAATGCCGGAATTGGCCTTGACCGCGATGCGCACTTCTTCCACGTACACGGTGTTGACAAAAGCCACGTCTTTCTGGCGGGTGGCGTTGTTGGTGGTGGAGCCACATTCGATGTCCACCGTGCCGTTTTGCACCAGGGGGATACGGTTCTGCGAGGTCACCAACTGGTACTTCACATCCAGCTTTTTACCAATGGCTTTTTCCAGATTGGCAATGATGTGCTGGCAAATTTCATAGTGGTAGCCCGCATATTTACCGTCGCCCAAGGTGAAGGCGAGTGAGCCCGAAGAGTCACGCACACCTTGTGTAAAGACGCCCGATGCCTTGGCTTTGGCGATGGTGTCGTTTGCCTGTGCAAATGCGCCACCAGCGGCTAAAGCGAGTACCGCGAGGGCGAGCAAATGTTTCTTCATGAAAACTCCAAGTAAATGATAAGAACTACACAACGCAAATTTTAAAGAAACAGGTGCAAGGGATTACCCTCGCGCCCACTCTTGGTGCATGCAGAGCGATCGAAAACAATCGACTTCTGCACAGTATGCAGACTTTGTGCCTGCATGGAAAACAGGCTATTCCGGCCTCACCACCATAGCCTGGAAAATGGTGACCAACTGCGGACTCATGGGCAGATTGATGCTGTCGCCCGAGGGCAAGCGGCGCAGAAACCAACGGGTATAGAAGCGGCCTAAATCGCCCTCCTCTGCCAGTGTGGCGAACGTCTTTGTCACGACCTCCGCCAAGGGCGCATCGCCCTTGCGGTACATGATGCCGTAAGGCTCGTACGACAGAAACTCACCCACTACACCATAGTCAGCCTGCGCCTTGTTCTGCGCCAAAAGCCCGTAGAGCAACACGTCATCCGTGGCGAACGCCTCCACCTTGCCGGATGCCAATTGGGCAAACGACTCGGCATGGTCTCGCGACACTACCAGTTGTAGATTGAGTTTGAACTTCTCGGACAGTTCGCGCAGCGTTTTTTCGTTGGTAGTGCCCGCCGTTACGCCGACACGCTTGCCGACCAGGTCACGGAACGACTTGACCGGCGAGCCGTTCTTGACCAGCAGCTTGGTGCCGGACACAAATGTCGTGGGCGAAAAGCCCACCAGTTTTTGCCGCTCCAGGTTGCTGGTGGTAGAGCCGCATTCCAGGTCCACCTGGCCCGAGGTGACCGCATTGAAGCGAGTCTCGGATGTGACAAGCTGCCATTTGACCAGCAGCTCACGGTCAATTTCCTGGCCAATGGCATCCACCAGTGCCCGGCAGATGTCAATCGCATAGCCGATGGGCTCACCACGCTTCGACAGGTAGGAAAAAGGAATCGACGCATCGCGGAAACCGATGGTCACTGCGCCGGTTTCATGGGCTTTTTTCAGCAGGCCCGTCAAGGCCTGGGCATGGGCAGTACACGCCAGCAGCAGGGACAAGAGTCCGACTGCAAATGGCTTGGTCCAAGGGGTGCGCATGGTCACTGGCTTCAGGCGCGGGCCGAGGCGGTCAAAGCGGCATCCATGGCGCGGGCATTCACTTCAGCGGCGTCTTCGGGGATCAGTTCACCCTCCCACTTGGCGACCACCGCCGTGGCGATGGAGTTGCCCACCGCGTTGGTGGCAGAGCGGCCCATGTCCAGGAAGGTGTCCACGCCCAGAATCAGCAGCAAACCGGCTTCGGGAATGTTGAACTGGTTCAGCGTGGCGGCAATCACCACCAGCGAAGCGCGGGGTACACCGGCCATGCCTTTGGAGGTCAGCATCAGAATCAAGAGCATGGTGATCTGGGTGGACATGGGCAGATCGATGCCGTAGGCCTGGGCAATAAACAGCGTGGCGAAGGTGCAATACATCATGGAGCCGTCCAGATTGAACGAATAGCCCATGGGCATCACGAAGCTGGAGATCTTGCGCTTGACACCAAAACGGTCCAGTGCATCCAGAATCTTGGGGTAGGCCGCCTCGGAGCTGGCGGTGGCAAAAGACAGCAGGAAAGCTTCCTTGATCAGCACCAGCAGCTTGAACACCCGTGGTCCCAGGAACACATAGCCTGCAAAAATCAGCACGCCCCACAGCAGGAACAAGCCCAGGTAGAAGTCGCCCATGAAGACGGCAAACTTCAGCAAAATGCCCAGGCCGTTGACCGCTACCGTGGCGGCCATGGCGGCCAGCACGGCCAGGGGGGCCATCTTCATCACGTAGCCGGTGATCTTCAACATCACGTGTGCCAGCTCGTCGATGGCGCTGACCAGCACCTTGGCCTTGTCGCCCAGCGATGCCATGGCCACCCCAAAGAACATGGAAAACACCACGATCTGCAGGATTTCGTTGTTGGCCATGGCTTCGGCAAACGATTTGGGCACCAGGTGGCTGACAAAGTCTTTCAGCGTGAACTTGGAGGTGGCCAAACCGGCCGATGCACCAATATCAGGCAGGGGCAGGCCCAGGTTCTCGCCGGGCTTCAACAGGTTGGCCATGACCAGACCCAACACCAACGAAATCAGCGAAGCCGTTACAAACCAGCCCAGCGCCTTGCCAAACACGCGACCGACCGACGCGGCATCGCCCATGTGCGCAATGCCCACCACCAGGGTGGAAAACACCAACGGCGCAATCAGCATCTTGATCAGGCGCAGAAAAATGTCCGAGATGATGGAGATGTAACCAGCGATTTCACTGGCGGCTTTTTTGTCCGGGAAACTGGTGAACACCATGTAACCCAACAGGATACCCAGCACCATGGCTAGCAGAATGGTGACTGCCGCTGGCATTTTTTTCTTCATGTCTCTTCCTCTTGAAATGTGGTGCCCGCCAAGGGCAAGCCCCGAAAACTATATACAAAACTTCATACGACGGAACATTGAATTCGAAATATTTAGCAAGGATATAGAAAGCACTTTGTATGCCATCCTTAGCGGATGCTGCGCACCAGGGCCATCGGTTGGGTCAGCTTCTCGGGCACCAGCAGGGCTTCGAGCTCGGCGCGGGTCATGATGCCCAGCGACTCGGCCACTTCGCCGATGGGCGCGCCGGTCTTCATGGCGGTTTTGGCAATCAGGGCCGATTTTTCGTAGCCGATCAAGGGGTTCAAAGCGGTGACCAGCGTGACCGATTCGCGCACGCGCTTGGCCAGCAGTTCGCGGTTGGGTTCGATACCGGCCACGCAGTTGGTCTGCAGGGTGCGGCAGGCCTGGCTCAGGTGTTCGATGCTTTTGAACAAGCTCCATCCCATGATGGGCTCAAACGCATTGAGCTGCAACTGGCCAGCTTCCGAGGCCATGGTCACCGTCATGTCGTTGCCGATGACTTCAAACGCCACCTGGTTCATCACCTCGGGGATCACCGGATTCACCTTGCCCGGCATGATGCTGGACCCTGCCTGGCGGGCGGGCAGACGGATGTCGCCAAACCCGGCCTGCGGGCCGCTGGAGAGCAGGCGCAGGTCGTTGCAGATTTTGCTGAGCTTGCAGGCCACGCGCTTGAGCACACCCGACAGCTGCACAAACGCGCCGGTGTCCTGCGTGGCTTCGATCAGGTTGCTGGCTTTTTCTACTGGCACGCCGCTGATTTCGGCCAGCAGCTGGCAGGCCCGGTCTGAATAACCGCCGGGGGCATTGATGCCGGTGCCGATGGCGGTGGCACCGAGGTTGATTTCCTGGATCAGCGCGCGGGCCTCGCGCATGCGGGCCTCGTCTTCGCCGATCATGACGGCGTAGGTCAGGAACTCCTGGCCCAGGGTCATGGGCACGGCATCCTGCAACTGGGTGCGTCCAATCTTGAGGATGTCTTTGAACTCTTCCGCCTTGGCCTCGAAACCTTCGCGCAGAAACGCCATGGAAGCCAGCAGCCGCTCGATGCCCAGCCACAGCGCGATGCGCACGGCGGTGGGGTAGACATCGTTGGTGCTTTGCGAGGCATTGACGTGGTCGTTGGGGTGCAGCACGTCGTAGCGGCCTTTGTCCAGGCCCATTTTTTCCAGGGCCAGGTTGGCGATGACCTCGTTGGCATTCATGTTGGTCGAGGTACCCGCGCCGCCCTGGATCACGTCCACCACAAACTCGGCGTGCAGCTTGCCCGCCACCAGATCGTTGCAGGCCAGCACGATGGCATCGGCCAGCTTGGCATCCAGCACGCCCAGCTCCACATTGGTGCGGGCGGCGGCGGTCTTGACATAGGCCAGCGCACGGATCAGGTCCGGCATGGCCGAAATGCGGGTGCCCGAGATGTGAAAGTTGTCTACCGCGCGGGCGGTATGCACGCCCCAGTAGGCGACTGTTGGAATCTGCTTTTCACCCAAAAAATCATGTTCGATGCGAAAGTTGGTAGACATACGGCGCCAGGGCAGTGGTAGAGGTGGCGAACTGTAAGGGCGCGCTTATCCAAACACCAATGCCGTTTGCATGCAGGCTTATGCATGGCTGTCATAGATCTGTCATGGCCGCCATGCCGCCATGGCATGGATGCGTTCCGGCTACTTCGCAGGCTTTTGCGAGGCCAGGTAGGTCCACAAGGCCTGCGCCGTGCCCTTGGCCGCCGCCGGGCCGCTGGGCTTTTCGCGGTAGGCGCGCACGTCCATGGTCATCTCCAGTCCGGTCAGGCCGGGTGGGGCGGCGCTGACCAGCTTGCGGGCGCGCAGTTCTTTTTTGACGGCGCTATAGGGCAGGAAGGCGATGCCGTGGCCTTCCAACGCCATGGCTTTGAGGCCTTCGGCCATGTCGGTCTCGTAGACCCGGTCCAGGTGGATGGGCGTGGCCGACTGCTTGAGGATCATGTCCACCGTCTGGCCCAGGTAGGCACCCGGTGCGTAACCCAGGTACGGCAGCAACTGGCCCGGACGGCCCGGCAACTGGAACAGCGGCGCGCCATCGGCATCGGCCTTGACATAAGGCGCAATCACCTCCTGCCCCAGGCTGACCATCTCGTAGCGGTCGGCCGCCAGCTGAAAAGGCTGCGAGGTGTGGTGGTAGGCAATCAGCAGGTCGCAGCTGCCCTCGACCAGGCGCATCACTGCGTCGTGCACGTTCAGGGCGATCAAGCGGCTTTTGATGGGGCCAAACTTCTCGCGCAGCAGCGACACCCAGGCCGGGAAAAAGGTGAAGGCCAGCGTATGCGGCACCGCAAATTCGATCACGTCCTGCCCGGCCGAGTGGTGGCCGCGCAGCATGGCGCGGGTGCTTTGCAACGCCTGCAGCACCTCCAGCGACTGGGCGTAGAGTGTTTCGCCCGCCGGGGTCAGGCGCGTGGGGTAGGAGCTGCGGTCCACCAGGTCGGTACCCGCCCAGCCCTCCAGCGCCTGGATGCGCCGCGAGAACGCCGGTTGGGTCACGTGCCGCAACTGGGCCGACCGGCTGAAGCTGCGGGTTTCAGCCAAGCTGACAAAATCTTCAAGCCATTTGGTTTCCATGGCTGGATTATGGCCGCGGCTTAGATGGGGGACACCACGGGTTGCCCCGCAAAGTGCCGCGTCGCGTTCTCGATAAAGCGCTGCACCGAAGCTTCAATCGCCTGGGGCGACCAGCCGCCCACGTGCGGCGTGAGCACTACGGCATCCAGGTCCAGCAGCGCGGCGGGGGGTTGGGGCTCGCTCTCGTACACGTCCAGGCCCGCACCGGCGATGCGGCTTGCGCGCAGGGCCTCGGCCAGCGCCGCGGTATCCACCACGCTGCCGCGCGACACATTCACCAGATAACCGCCCTCGCCTAGCGCCGCCAGCACCTCAGCACCGACCAGGTGGCGGGTGGCCGGGCCGCCGGGCGTGGCCACCACCAGAAAGTCGGCCCAGGCGGCCAGCGCCACCAGATCGGCAAAGTAGGTATGCGCCACCCCGGCTTGCGGCTTGCGCCCGTGGTAGCCGATCTGCATGCCGAATCCCAGCGCGCGCTGCGCCACCTTGTGGCCAATGCCTCCCAGGCCGACGATGCCCATGCGGCGGTTCGACACGCTGGCAGGCAGGGGCAACACATCACGCCACAGGCCCTGGCGGCATTGCGCATCCAGCCGCGGCACGTTGCGCACCACGGCCAACAGCAGGGCGAAGGCATGGTCGGCCACGCAGTCGTCGTTGGTACCCGCGCCGTTGGCCAGCGCCAGGCCGCGTGCACGGGCGTGGGGGATGTCGATGTTCTCAAAACCCACGCCCAGCGCGCAGACCAGTTCCAGTGCGGGCAAGGCATCCATCTCGGTGGCCGTCAGGCCCACGCTGCCGATGGTCAGCACCGCGCGGATGGTGGCGGCATCGGCGGCGATATGGGCGGCCCGCAGCGCGTCGGTGGGGGCGTAGATCACCTCGAAATGCGGCTCCAGCAGCGCCTGGTGGTGCGGGGCCATGAAGTTCAAAACGAGCACCTGGGGGCGTGGCAAGGACATCTTGGAATTTCTCAATTACTATTAAATTTATAGCTTGTTGCGCTTATGGAATAAGCGCCAGAGGCCTATTTGGCTTAAAAATCTATTCTGCACTCTGCTGCAAGGCCCACATGGCGGCATAGCGCCCGTTGGCCACCAGCAGCGCGGCATGGGTGCCGCGCTCCAGGATGCGGCCCGCGTCCATCACCAGAATCTCGTGCGCGTCCACCACGGTGGACAGGCGGTGGGCGATGACCAGCGTGGTCTTGTTGCGGGCGGCGGTTTGCAGCTCGGTCTGGATGGCGCGCTCGTTGGCCGAGTCCAACGCCGAGGTAGCCTCGTCAAAAATCAGGATGGGCGGGTTCTTCAGCAGCGTGCGGGCAATGGCCACGCGCTGCTTCTCACCGCCCGACAATTTGAGCCCGCGCTCGCCCACCATGGTGTTGTAGCCCTTGGGCGTGGAACTGATGAAACCGTGGATGCGCGCCGCCCGGGCCGCCTCTTCCACCTGGGCGCGGCTGGCACCGGGCTGGCCGTAGGCGATGTTGTATTCCACCGTGTCGTTGAACAGCACGGTGTCTTGCGGCACGATGCCGATGGCCTGGCGCACGCTGGCCTGGGTGACCGTCTGGATGTTCTGCCCGGCAATCAGAATCTCGCCCTGCTGCACGTCGTAGAAGCGAAACAACAGGCGCGCCAGCGTGGACTTGCCCGAGCCCGACGGCCCGACCACCGCCACGGTTTTGCCCGCCGGGATGTGCAGGCTGATGTCTTGCAGAATGGGCCGCGCCGGGTCGTAGGCGAAGAACACGTGGTCAAAGCGCACATCGACCTGGCCGTCATGCAACACAATGGGCTTTGCCGCTGGCTGGTCGGCGATTTCGCGCTCTTTTTCCAATAGCGCGAACATCTTTTCCAGATCGGTCAGGCTCTGCTTGATCTCGCGGTAGATCACGCCCAGAAAACCCAGCGGAATGTAGAGCTGGATCATGAAGGCGTTGACCATCACCAAGTCGCCCAGGGTCATGCGCCCGTCCACCACGCCCTGGGTGGCGCGCCACAGCATGGCGACCAGGCCCACGGCAATGATGAGCTGCTGGCCGGTGTTGAGCAGGCTCAGGGTGCGCTGGCTTTTGACCGACGCGCGCCGGTAGCTTTCCAGGTTCTCGTCGTAGCGCCTGGCTTCAAAGGCCTCGTTGTTGAAGTATTTGACGGTCTCGAAGTTCAGCAGCGAATCGATGGCGCGGCTTTGGGCGTGCGAATCCAGCGCGTTCATCTCTTTACGGAACTGGGTGCGCCATTCGGTCACCGTGACCGTAAAGGCGATGTAGGCCACCAGCGCAATCAGCGTGATCCAGGCAAACCAAATGTCGAACTTGACGGCCAGCAGGGTCAGCACAAAGCCGACTTCGATCAGCGTGGGGATGATGCTGTAGAGCGAGTACGAGATCAGCGAATTCACCGCCCGGGTGCCGCGCTCGATATCGCGCGTCATGCCGCCGGTCTGGCGCTCCAGGTGGAAGCGGAGGCTCAGCGCATGCAGATGCTGGAACACCTCCAGCGAAATCCGCCGCGACGCGCCCGCGGTAGCCTTGGCAAACACCAGCTCGCGCAGCTCGGTGAACAGCGAGGTGGACAGGCGCAGCAGCCCATAGGCCACCAGCAGCGCCACCGGCACCACGATCAACGCGGGAAGGGAGTCGCTGCTGAGCTTGCCGCCCGTGGGGCTCATGGCATCCACCAACTGCTTCAGCAGCAGCGGCACGCTGACGCTGGCTGCCTTGGCCCCCACCATGAAGGTCAGCGCGGCGATGACACGCCATTTGTACTCCCACAGGTAGGGAAACAGGCGGCGCAGCGTGCGCCAATCGGATTGCGGCGGCGCAGCATGGGGCAGCACCGGCATGGAAGCAGGGGGGGCGGTTTCGCCGTAGCGGCGCATGGGGGACAATCTCAGTTATTTGCTTTGGATTGTCCCTGATGTCTACAAACTCCGATGCCCCCGTTTCCTTGCCCACCGACATGGAGCTGGTACTCAAGGTCGTTCCCATGCCCGGCGACTGCAATGCCAGCGGCGATATTTTTGGCGGCTGGGTGATGGCGCAGGTGGATCTGGCGGGGTCGGTGATACCCGCACGCTACGCCAAGGGGCGCGTGGCCACAGTGGCGGTGAAGGAATTCATCTTCAAGCAGCCCGTGCGGGTGGGGGATATCTTGACGTTCTACGCCTCCCTGGTCCGGCTGGGCCGCACCTCGGTCACCGTCCGGGTGGAGGTGTTTGCCGAGCGCCTGTACCTCCAGGGCCAGTACATCAAGGTCACCGAGGCCACGCTGACCTACGTGGCCATCACCGAGCAAGGTGAACCCCGCGCCCTGCCCGTTTCCCACTGATACCAACCCATGCCCCACAACACCGCCGCCCTGAGCCTCGAATGGACCACCCTGCAAAACAACTACGAACAGGCCGAACGCAACGCGCTGCTGGTCAAGCTGGCCGCTGTCGTGCTGTGTGTGGCGGGTTACGCGCTGGGCGTGCCGTATGAACTGATTGGCGGCACGGCGCTGCTGCTGTGGGTGCAGGAAAGCCTGTGCCGCACCTCCCAGGCCCGCCTGGGCGAGCGCATCGTGCGGGTGGAGGCACTGGTGAAAAACGCGGCCCCGGCCAGTGCGGCCTGCCAGTTGCACACCGAGTGGCTGGCCAGCCGCCAGGGCAGCGCCGGTTTGCTGGGCGAGTACGCGGCCCATGCGCTACGGCCTACGGTGGCGTTTCCGTATGCCGTGCTGCTGGTGGCCGCGCTGGTGGCCTATTCAGGCTAAGCCCGACCAACAATCACCACGGAGCAAAAGGCACACCTTCCAGAAACACCGCAGAACTGGCTTTGCCAGGCTGCTGGTGTTGCCCCCTGCAAGGGGGTTGGCGGAAAGTGCGCAGCACTGTAGCCTGGGGGTGTGCTTATTCTTTAGTGCTTGAGCACTTTGCGGATGGTGGCGGCCAGTTCTTCGGCTACAAACTTGCCCACGTAGGCATCGGCCCCCACGCTCTTCACGTGCACCTCGTTGGCCGAGCCGGACAGCGATGAGTGAATGATCACCGGCACGCCCTTGAAGCGGCCATCCTGCTTGATCTTGCGGGTCAGGGTGAAGCCGTCCATCTCCGGCATTTCCAGATCGGTGAGCACCAGGGCGACCTTGTCTTCAATGGCCTTGCCTTCGGCAGCCGCCGCGTCCGACATGGTTTGCAAACGCTCCCATGCTTCCTTGCCGGTTTTGCACATAACGAAGGGCACACCCAGTGCCACCAGCCCCTGCTCGATCAGGGTACGGGCCAGCATCGAGTCGTCTGCCGCCAGCACCACCGCGCCCGGGCGCAGCTTGACCGTGGGGCCAATGCTGGCCGCATCGACATCGGGGGCCGTTGGCGGCATCACATTGCGCAGAATCTGCTCCACATCCAGCACCTGGGCCAGACGGGTGTTGTCCACATCGCCGTCCAGGCGGGCGATGCTGGTGATCATGCCGCCCTGGGTGTTGGACTCGGCCGACAGCACCTGGCTCCAGTCCAGGCGCACGATCTGGTCCACTTCTTCCACCGCAAACGCCTGGGTTGAGCGGGCGTATTCGGTGACCATCAGGATGTTCAGGCCATTTTTGGGCAGGCAACCTACAGCGCCCGCCAAGTCGATCACCGGGATCACCTGGCCGCGGATATTGGTCATGCCCAGCATGTGTTTGGTGGACCCGGCGACGGCGGTAATGGTGGGCATCACCATGATCTCGCGCACCTTGAAAACATTGATCCCGAACAGCTCGCGCTGGCTCGAATGGGCGGCTTCCCCCAGGCGAAACAGCAACAGTTCAAACTTGTTGCTGCTGGTGAGATTGGTACGTTCGTCTACCTCTTGCTGGACTGTCGCCATGGATTTCCCCTTAGATGCACGCCATTAGATCTGGATTTGGATTTTTTACAAGTTCTCACACTTGCACGCGCATCGGAGCAGGATAAAGCCCATCTGCGGTCGCCTTGCCCTCAGAATGTAACAGCATGCTTCATTGCGGCCGGAGCCGCAGGCGCTCACCCCGCCTTGCCCAGCAGCGCGTCCTTGAGTTTCCAATCCGCCGGGCTGGTGCCCAGCCAGATGCGCAGCAAGGCGTTGAAAAACTCGGCTTCGGGGAAGGGCTCGCCCTCTGGCTTGCCTTTGACCCGCAGCACTGTGCCCACGCCGGGTGTCCAGTCGAGTTCAAAGGTGTCGCCGGGCAGCAGCTTTTTGTAATCCGCAAACACCTGGCCCATGCGGTACAGGCTGGGCACCAGCTTGGACAGCTCGCTGCGGCCGGTGTTGTCTTCCACGCCCCGGGTGAACAGCTTGCCCAGCGCATTGGCATCGATCTCGCGCAGCATGGTGATGCTGATGCGTTTGGGCCCGGGCATGGCCATCACCTCCTCGGGGGTGCTGGCCTTTTGGGGCAGGTACAGGCCTGCGGTATAGACCTTGAACACCGCCTTGTAGCGCACACCCGCGCCGTTGAGTTGCAACACGGTGCCGCGCTGGTCCACGCTGTCGGCATAGGCCACCCCCACCACCGTCGCGGCCCGGGCCGGGGCCGTGGCGGCCAGCAGACCCAGCCAGAGGGCCGCACACACGCAAAGTAACTTCATTCGAACCAACCTGTTGAAGTGGGGCATCTGCCGCCGAGGGCTGTATTTTGACGTGCTCACGCAACGGTGTACAAAACCGCACTGCGAGGTGCCCAAGCCCTGCCGCGTGTTTGCTACACTTTGCGCATGTCCATTCCACGCACGATCATTGCAGGCTGCCCCGGCCAGGGAGCCTGGTCTTGGCGCAAGCCAATTTCTGCGCGCACCTGAATTGCACGGCGCTGCCGTGCGCCCCACGCCTCACCCCCGAGGCTGAATCGACATACAGCACACCGTGCTGTGCCCCAGGCCCATTCATAGCATCTATAGAACGGGCCCGGAATCTCTCACAAAGGCAACCCGTGATTACCGAACTTGAATTCAAAAGCCTGGCCCAGGACGGGTACAACCGCATCCCCTTGATGTTGGAGGCATTTGCCGACCTGGAAACCCCGCTCTCGCTCTACCTCAAGCTGGCCCACACCCGCAATAACGGCGCCTACAGCTTTCTGCTGGAGTCGGTGGTGGGTGGCGAACGCTTTGGCCGCTACAGCTTTATCGGCCTGCCTGCCCGCAGCTTTCTGCGCGCCAGCGGCTTTGGCGCTGAGGCCAAAACCGAAGTGGTGCGCGACGGCGTGGTGGTGGAAACCCACCAGGGCAACCCGCTGGACTTCATCGAGGCCTACCAGAAGCGCTTCAAGGTGGCCCTGCGCCCTGGCCTGCCACGCTTCTGCGGCGGCCTGGCGGGCTACTTTGGCTACGACGCGGTGCGCTACATCGAGAAAAAGCTCGAAGCCAGCTGCCCGCCCGACACCCTGGGCTGCCCCGACATCATGCTGCTGCAGTGCGAAGAGCTGGCGGTGATCGACAACCTGTCGGGCAAGCTCTACCTCATCGTCTACGCCGACCCGACCCAGCCCGAGGCCTATTCCACCGCCAAGAGGCGGCTGCGCGAACTGAAAGAGCAGCTCAAGTACTCGGTCAGCGCGCCCATCGTCAAGCCCACCCAAAGCCACCCCACCGAACGCGAATTTGCCAAAGCCGACTACATCGCTGCCGTAGAGCGCGCCAAGGAGCTGATTGCAGGCGGCGACTTCATGCAGGTACAGGTGGGCCAGCGCATCAAGAAGCGCTACACCGAATCCCCGCTGTCGCTGTACCGTGCGCTGCGGGCGCTGAACCCCTCGCCCTACATGTTTTTCTACAACATGGGCGACTTCCATGTGGTGGCCGCCTCGCCCGAAATCCTGGTGCGCCAGGAATCCATGGCCAACGGCGAGCAAAAGGTCACCATCCGCCCCCTGGCAGGCACCCGCCCCCGCGCCTCCTCGCCCGAGCAGGACAAGGCCGTCGAAGCCGAGCTGATTGCCGACCCCAAGGAACGCGCCGAGCACGTGATGCTGATCGACCTGGCCCGCAACGACATTGGCCGCATCGCCAAGATCGGCACCGTCAAGGTCACTGAAGCCTTTGCGGTAGAGCGCTACAGCCATGTGATGCACATCGTCAGCAACGTGGAAGGCACCTTGCTCGACGGCATGAGCGCCATCGACGTGCTCAAAGCCACCTTCCCCGCGGGCACGCTGACCGGCGCGCCCAAGGTCCACGCCATGGAGCTGATCGACCAGCTGGAGCCCACCAAGCGCGGCCTGTACGGCGGTGCCTGCGGCTACATCAGCTATGCGGGCGACATGGACGTGGCCATCACCATCCGCACCGGCATCATCAAGAACCAGACCCTGTACGTGCAGGCCGCCGCCGGGGTGGTGGCCGACTCGGTGCCCGAACTCGAATGGAAAGAAACCGAAGCCAAAGCCCGCGCCCTGCTGCGCGCCAGCGAACTTGTTGAAGAAGGTTTGGAGTGACCATGAAACTGCTGATGATCGACAACTACGACAGCTTTACCTACAACATCGTCCAGTACTTCGGCGAACTGGGCGCGGATGTGGAGGTGGTGCGCAATGACGAAATCACCCTGGAAGAAATCGCCGCCCGCGCCCCGGACCGGCTGGTGATCTCCCCCGGCCCGTGCTCGCCCAAGGAGGCGGGCATTTCGGTGGCCGCCATCCAGCACTTTGCGGGCAAGCTGCCGATTCTGGGCGTGTGCCTGGGGCACCAGGCGATTGGCGCGGCTTTTGGCGGCAGCATCATCCGGGCGCAGCAGCTGATGCACGGCAAGACCAGCGTCATCACCACCACGCAGCAAGGCGTGTTTGCCGGGCTGCCGGAGCAGTTCACGGTGAACCGCTACCACTCGCTGTCCATCGAGCGCAGCAGCTGCCCGGCTGATTTGGAAATCACCGCCTGGACGGATGACGGCGAAATCATGGGCGTGCGCCACAAGACGCTGGCCATCGAGGGCGTGCAGTTCCACCCCGAATCCATCCTCACCGAGCATGGCCACGCCATGCTGAAGAACTTCCTGGACCAAGGCGCGCGGTAATGCTGGACGGTTTGGGCATCAACCACCTGCCGCTGTTCATCTTGTCGGGCTGGCTGCTGAACCTGACCCCGGGGCCGGACGTGTTCTACATCCTCACGAACGGCCTGCGTGGCGGCTGGCGCGCAGGCGTGGTGGCAGCCTTAGGCATCACCGCAGGCTGCTTCGTGCACATCTTTGCCGCCGCCGTGGGAGTCAGCGCGCTGATCACCGCGTCGGCCACGGCCTTCACCGTGCTCAAGTGGCTGGGTGCGGCCTACCTGGTGTGGGTGGGCATACAGATGCTGCGCTCGCCTGCACCGGCAGTCGCTACAGATTCAGTAGCTGCTCACGCTGATGGAATAAGCGCTAGCGGCCTAAAAAGCTTAAAGACCGTGTTTATCCAAGGCTTCTGGACCAATGCGCTGAACCCCAAGGTGGCGCTGTTTTTTCTGGCCTTCTTACCCCAGTTCATCACCCCTGGCGCGGCGCAGCCCACGCTGGCTTTTGTGCTGCTGGGCCTGCTGTTCAACCTGAATGCCGTACCCATCAACCTGGGCTATGCCCTGCTGGCGGCCTGGGCTGCCCGCCGCATGGGCGCGGTGCGCCGCGGCATGCACTGGCTGGAACGCTGCGCGGGCGCGCTGTTTGTCGGTTTTGGTATCAAACTGGCCTTGTCGGCCAAACCCTGAAAGCGAGTCACCCCATGATCACCCCCCAAGAAGCCCTGCAGCGCACCATCGAACACCGCGAAATCTTCCACGACGAGATGCTGCACATCATGCGGCTCATCATGCGCGGCGAAATGTCGCCGGTGATGATGGCCGCGCTGATCACTGGCCTGCGCGTGAAGAAGGAAACCATCGGCGAAATCACCGCCGCCGCCCAGGTGATGCGCGAATACTCCACCAAGGTCTTTGTTGCCGACAAAACGCATCTGGTGGACATCGTCGGCACCGGGGGTGACGGCTCGCACACCTTCAACATCTCCACCTGCTCCATGTTTGTGGCAGCCGCCGCCGGGGCCAAGGTCAGCAAGCACGGCGGGCGCAGCGTCAGCAGCAAAAGCGGCAGCGCCGACGTGCTGGAGAGCCTGGGCGTCAACATCAACCTCTCGCCGGAGTGCATTGCCCAGTGCATCGCCGACGTGGGCGTGGGTTTCATGTTCGCCCCCAACCACCACCCGGCCATGAAAAACGTGGCCCCGGTGCGCAAGGAGCTGGGCGTGCGCACCATCTTCAACATCCTCGGCCCCCTGACCAACCCGGCCGGCGCACCCAACATCCTGATGGGCGTGTTCCACCCCGACCTGGTCGGCATCCAGGTACGCGCCCTGCAACGCCTGGGCGCCGAGCACGCGCTGGTGGTTTACGGCAAGGACGGCATGGACGAAGTGAGCCTGGGTGCCGCCACCGTGGTGGGCGAGCTCAAAAACGGCGAGATCAGCGAGTTTGAGATCCACCCCGAAGATTTCGGCATGACCATGGCCAGCCACCGCAACCTGCGCGTAGAAACCCCCGAGCAGTCCAAAGCCATGCTGCTGGGCGTGCTGGACAACGACCACGGCGCGGCCCGCGACATCGTCATCCTGAACGCCGGTGCCACGCTGTACGCGGCGAATGTGGCGGACTCCATGGCTGAGGGCCTGGTGCTGGCGCGCAAGGCGATTGAATCGGGGGCGGCGCGGGCGAAGTTGGGGGAACTGGTGGCGGCTAGTCAGGCCAACTTGTCGGCGTAACGGATAACGATTGCGCATCCACACAAGCGCTACGGTTTAAATAGCTGCTAGCGCTCATTCCATAAGCGCTAGCGGCCTATTTCTCTTTTAGATTCAACTACTGGGCTCCTGTAGGTGCCTGCCTGGGAACAGGAGCATCCAGCAAAGTGGTCGCCATGTGCCTGGAAGGGCGGATACAAGCGCTCATGGGTGCCGCCTTGATGGCTGAGTACGAAGACGTTTTGGGACGAGCGCCCCTGTTCCAGGATTGCCGCCTCAACGCTGCCGAGCGGGCAGAGTTGCTGGATATTTTTATCGCCCAGACCCAATGGGTCCGGGTCTACTTCGGCTTGCGACCCAACTTGCGCGATGAAGGCGATAACCACTTGGTTGAGCTGGCCGTGGCGGGCGGTGCAAACTACATCGTCACCCGCAATATCCGGGATTTCGCAGGCATGGACCTCCACTTTCCTGGCTTGCGCATCTGCACACCGGAAGACTTTTTGAAGGAGCAAACACCATGAGCGCCCTCACCGTCCGCCTCTCAGACGACAAGCACCTGCGCCTGCGCCAACTGGCAAAAGCCCGTGCCACCACCATCAATGGATTGCTGGACGAGACCGTGACCTTGCTGCTGGCCGAGTTTGATGCCGAGGTGCACTACCGTGCGCGGGCGCTGCGCGGGGCGGGGCAGCAGGCACGCGGGTTGGCGTTGCTGGCCAAGGCGGCAGGAACGGGCGCATAGCCCGCACCATCAAACGCTATATTTAATATAGCTTCTCGCGCTTATGCAATAAGCGTCAGCGGCCTATTCCACTTAAATTCCCCCAGCGCCGCACGCTTCACGCGGCGATGGAAACTTTGCCAGGCTCCTGCGCCACCGGAGACCGCAGCAACCAGAGCCAAATTGCAGGCATTGATGGCGGCCAGGGCGAATGAGAAACCAGGGTCGGTGGGGTGGGTTAAGGGGCTCACAAATGAAACACACTGTTACCATGAGCCCCCCTTCGCAAGGACTTTGCATTTCGCTCTACAGCCCGGCAACCCCACGCCCACCACCCCTAAGGATCCTGAGATGAACGCAATCCGCAACCTCCGCATCGGCCAGCGCCTGACGCTTGCTTTTGGGGTGATTCTGCTCATTCTGGCCACCAGCGCCGGGGTGGGCGTTTGGCGCCTGCAAGAGCTGGCAGAGACGACCCGCGCCATGGGCACGACCGAGAACGAGAAGCTCAAACTGGCGGTGCAATGGCGCCAGACCATCGACCTGAACTGGATCCGCACCCGCGCCAGCATGCTGGATTCAGACACCAGCCACATCGGCACCTGGCAGGCCGAGATGGACAAAACCTCGGAAGTCACTCTGGCCTCGCGCAAGCGGTTGCTGGAACTGGTCCAGTCCGACGAAGGCAAGCGGCTGATCGCCGACATTGATGCCGCCCGCGAAGCCTACCGCACGCCGCGCGCAGAGCTCCTGAAGCGCAAGCTGGCGGGCGAAAACGTCATGGAAGCCGTGGAAAAAAACCTGCAACCGCTGGCACTCAACTACCTCGACACCATCTCCAAACTGGAAAAACGCCAGCAGAACATCTATGACGCCGCCCTCATGCAGGCAGAGCACAACGCCGCCCAGGGCCAGACCATCCTGGTCGTCGGCGGTGTAGCCTCGCTGCTGCTGGGTGCGTACTTCGCGTTTGTCCTGTCGCGCTCGATCGTGGCACCGATCCAGCAGGCATCGACCAGCGCGCGCCTGATTGCCGACGGCGACCTGACCGAAAACGTGCACATCGAAGGCAAGGACGAGGCCGCCGACCTGCTGCATGCCTTGAAGGCGATGCAAAACAACCTGTCGCGGGTGGTCTCGGGCGTGCGCGGCAACGCCGAGAGCGTGGCCTCGGCCAGCGCCCAGATCGCCCAGGGCAACCATGACCTGAGCGCCCGCACCGAAAGCCAGGCCAGCGCGCTGGAACAAACCGCGGCCTCGATGGAAGAGCTCAGCTCCACCGTCAAGCAGAATGCCGACAACGCCCGCCAGGCCAACCAGCTGGCGATGAGCGCCTCCACCGTGGCCATGCAAGGCGGCGAGGTGGTGAGCCGCGTGGTGGAAACCATGAAGGGCATCAACGACAGCAGCAAGAAGATTGCCGACATCATCAGCGTGATCGACGGTATCGCCTTCCAAACCAATATCCTGGCGCTGAACGCCGCCGTCGAAGCCGCTCGGGCGGGCGAACAGGGCCGCGGCTTTGCCGTGGTGGCCAGTGAAGTGCGCAGCCTGGCGCAGCGCAGTGCCGCTGCCGCCAAAGAGATCAAGACGCTGATCGACAACAGCGTCGCCCAGGTCGGCCAGGGCACGAACCTGGTGGACCAGGCGGGCAGCACCATGACCGAGGTGGTCAACTCGATCCGCCGTGTCACCGACATCATGGGCGAAATCAGCGCCGCCAGTACCGAGCAAAGCCTGGGCGTGGCCCAGGTGGGCGAGGCGGTGACGCAGATGGACCAGGCCACCCAGCAAAACGCGGCGCTGGTGGAAGAATCGGCCGCCGCCGCAGGCAGCCTGCAGACCCAGGCCCAGCAGTTGGTGCAGGCCGTGTCGGTGTTTCAACTGAACGGTGCCCCGTCTTCGGCCCGGTTGTTGCGCTAAAAAAGCCACCCCCAAGGCCTGTATTTTTTAAGGAAAATACGGCCTTGGCGCTTATTGCAAGGGCGTAACGAGCTATTATTTATATAGCACCTCAAGCACCCACGGGCGCGGGTTCGGCCCAGCGCACGGCGCGCCGGTAGGCATGCCAACTCGCATGCCCCAGCCAGGGCCCCACCGCCAGCAGCCCCAGACTCCAGGGCAGCAGCATGGCCCCAAGCAGCAGCAAGGTGATGAGCAGGCCCCAGAACAGCATGGTCAGCGGGTTCGAGGTGACCACCTGGAAGCTGGTGATGGCGGCGGTCACGGCGTCGGTATCGCGGTCCAGCACCATGGGGATGGACACCACGCAAAAGGCGTACACCAGTCCGGCAAATACGCTACCCACCACCAGGTACGTCGCCAGGAACTTCCAGTTGTCGGGGCTGAAAACGGCCTGCAGCACGCTGGCCGTAGACGGCATGCCGGTTTTGAAGAACACCGCAAACACCACCAGCGAGGCCCGGCCCCACAGCAGCTCCAGCACCATCAGCACCAGGACCAGCATGGCCATGCTGCTAATGTGCGTGTCCCAGCAGGTGATGGATGCGCCCAGCTCGGGCACCAGGCCCACCTCGCGGCGGCGGCTGACCTCGTACAAGCCCATGGCCAAAAAAGGCCCCACCAGAAAACAGCCGGAGACGATGGACATGGTGTATTCGGGCTGGTGCCGGAACACCGCAGCCAGTACCACCGCCATCAGCCAGAAGCACAGGCCGTAAAACAGCGCAATGCCCTTGGCCGCCAACAGGTCGCGCCCGCCTGCGGCCAGCCAGCGCAGCGGGTCGGCCAGGCCCAGCGCCACGATGTCGCGGCGGGGCGCGGTGCTGGGCGGCGGCACGTAGGGCACATAAGCGGTGGGCGGCGGGGTGGCGGATTCGGTATCGGGCAAGGGTTGCATCGCGTGGGCTCGGCCAGTAGAAAAACCGAGCCAGTATGGGCAGCCGCGACCGCCCCCGTCAATCCGGGCTTGCGTGGGCCTGGCGGTGGTGCCGGGCGATCCAGTGGTCCAGCGAGAACCTGCCTGGTCCCTGCGCCACCAGGTACAGCAGCAGCGCCGCCCAGGTGCCGTGGGTGGCGTAGGCACCGGGGTAAACGAATAGCTGGATAGTCAGCGTCATGCCCAGCAGGGCCAGGGCGGCGAAGCGGGTGCCCAGGCCGAAGAGCAGCAGCAGCGGAAACAGGTGCTCGGCACCGGCGGCCAGCGGAGCCATCAGCTCCGGCAGCGGCAGGCGGTATTCGTCGCGGAACAGGTCTACCGCCGTGTCGGACAGGCGCGGCCAGCCCAGCTGGAAGCTGCCGCTGACGATGTCCAGCGCAAAGCCTTGCACCTTGGTTTGGCCGGACTGCCAGAACACGGCGGCGATGGAGAAGCGGGCCAGCAAGGCGATGAAGCTGTGGGGGATGCGGCTGCACAGGGCAATCAAAGTGTTCATGGTGTCATGCCTCAAAAGCAAGGTGGGTGATGCACTGCTGGCGAATCAGCAGGGCCAGGGTGGCGGGTAGATCCAAGGCGGCATCGGCACTGGCAGCTGCCAGCAAGGTGTCGCCGTTTTGCAGCGCGGTGATGAACCGCCCGGCAGCAGCGGGGATACACAGAATTTCGACCTCCAGCCCGCAGCGCAGCACCAAGGCGGTTTGGGGCTGGTCCACATCGGCCACTGGCTCCCCACCGTGGTGGGCCGCCCACAGCGAGAACACGGCATACGCCGAATCCACCACCTGCACAGACGGGTGCAGGCCCAGGCACAGCGTGGCCAGTTGGTCGGGGGCTGCCAGGGCGGCTTGCAAGGCTGCGGGGGCGATGGCGGGCCCATCGGCGGCGTGGTAGGCCTGCACCTGGCTGCGCTCCAGCCGGGCCACATCGGCCAGGTAGGGCACGCTGGCGGCGGGCTCGAACGATTCAATGAAAGCGGGCAACTCGGTCCCGTACCAGGCCATCACCCGCGAACGCGGCGGGTGGGCCTGCACGTACAGACGCGCCATGGCCCGGAAAAAGTCCACGCCCACCAGCGCCTGCACCACCGGGTAGGTGGCCGCCAGCGCGTCGATGAGCGAGACCACCACGTTGTTGCGGTAGACGGCAAAGCGCACGGCGGGGTCGGAGCCGTTCCACACCCGCAGGCCGGGGGGCGCGGGGAGCGTGGGGTCGAGCAGCGCGGCGGCGAAGGCGGTTTGCGAGTTCATGCCAACGCCTGCAAATAGCTTTGGGCGGCCCGTGCCTCGGCCAGCAATACGGGCAGCGCAGGCACGTCGTTGTCGCGCTCGACCAGGGTGGGCACGGGGCCGGTCAGGCGCAGCGCAAAGGCATATAAGTCCCACACGGCCTGGGCTACGGGTGCGCCGTGGCTGTCGATCAGCAGCGGGTCGCCTGCGCCGTCTTGCGCCTCGGCAAAACCGGCCAGATGGATCTCGCCCACGGCCTGCAGCGGCAGGGCCTGCAGGTAGGCTTGCGGGTCGAAGTCGTGGTTCACGCTGCTGACATATACGTTGTTCACGTCCAGCAGCAGGCCGCAGCCGGTGCGGCGCAGCACCTCGCGGATGAAGGCGGCCTCGCTCCAGGTGGAGGCCGTAAATTCCACATAGGTGGCGGGGTTCTCCAGCAGCATGCGGCGCTGCAGGCGGGTCTGCACCTGGTCGATGTGGTCGCACACGCGTTGCAAGGTGGCGGCGGTGTAGGGCAGCGGCAGCAGGTCGTTCAGGAACACATCGCCGTGGGTGGACCAGGCCAGGTGCTCAGAAAAGGATTGGGGGGCGTAACGGTCGAGCAGCACGGCCAGCGCGTCCAGGTGGGCGGTGTCCAGCGGTGCATCGGCCCCGATGGACAGGCCTACGCCGTGGATGGACAGCGGGTAGCGCTCGCGGATACGGCTCAGATAGTGGTGCGACGGGCCGCCGGCCACGAAGTAGTTTTCAGCGTGGATTTCGAAGAAACCCAAGTCCGGCGCGGTATCCAGAATCTCCCGGATATGGCCGGACTTGAGGCCGATGCCCACACCGGGCGGCAAGGATGTGGGCATGGCGGACATTACATTTTTGCGGTGAAAGCCATCTTCTGGCCCATGCCGGTGGGCGAGGTGGCGGACTTCATGGTCTCGCAGGTGCCAGCGGGCACGTATTTCCAGGCATTGGCTTGGAAGTCCGTCTTGGAGGTGCCTGCACAGGTGGTGCCCGCACCGGCGGCGCAGTCGTTCTTGGCGGCCATCGCCACACCGTAGCAGCGCTCTTTGTCGGCAGCGGCAGCAGGTGCGGCGGCCATCGCCAGGGCAGAGCCCAGAGCCAGGGCCAGCACAGCGGTGGAAGCGAAGGATTTGTTGGAAGCGGTCATGGAAATCTCCGGTTGGTAAAAGCACGTGGGGTTGAAGGTCAGCAGGGTGTTTTGCCTTGCTGTGGAGTAGTCGGGGGGCGCTGCAGTTTCTTACAGCTCTCTCAATTTATTTATTGCGCACCATCGCAACGCACCTCCGCCAGAAACGCCGCAGAACTGGCTCTGCCAGGCTGCTGGCGTTGCCCCCTGCAAGGGGGTTGGGGACTAGCGCTTGCGCTGTAGCCTGGGGGTGAGCGTCACGTCTGTGCATCAAAAGATAGACCGCCGGGATGACGAACATCGACAGCAGCGGCGCGGTCACCATGCCACCGACCATGGGCGCTGCTATGCGCTGCATCACCTCGGAACCCGTGCCGCTGCCCCACAAAATAGGCAGCAGGCCGCACAGAATGACGGCCACCGTCATGGCCTTGGGGCGCACGCGCTGCACGGCACCGTGCATGATGGCCGCGTGTATTTTTGTATCGAAATCAAGCTCTAGCGCAATATCTACGGGCGTAGCCTGCTTCAAATACAGGAGCATGATGACGCCAAACTCGGCCGACACCCCGGCCAGCGCAATAAAGCCCACCGCGCCTGCCACCGACAGGTTGTAGTCCAGCAAGTACAGCAGCCAGATGCCGCCCACCAGTGCAAACGGCAGGGTGGCCATGATCAACACCGCGTCGCCCACCCGCTGAAAGGTGAGGTACAGCAACACAAAGATGATCAGCAGAGTGAACGGCACCACCACTTGCAGTTTGGCCGTGGCCCGCTCCAGGTACTCGAACTGGCCCGACCACGACACGGCGTAGCCCGCAGGCAGCGCAACGCTGGCAGCCACGGCCTTTTGCATGTCCTGCACCGCAGAGCGCAAGTCGCGGCCCCGGATGTCCACATACACCCAGCCGGACAGGCGGGCGTTTTCGCTGCGCAGCATGGGCGGGCCGTCGGCAATAGCGATGTCGGCCACGTCGCCCAGCACCAGGCGCGCGCCACTCTCTGCCACGATGGGCAGGCTGCGCAACTGAGCCACCGAGTCGCGCATCTCGCGCGGGTAGCGCAGGTTGATGGGAAAGCGCTGCGTGCCATCCACCACCTCGCCGATGTTGTCGCCGCCCACGGCGGTGCCGATGATGGCCTGCACGTCGGCGATAGACATGCCGAAACGGGCGGCATCGTCGCGGCGGATGGTGATGTCTACATAGCGCCCGCCGGTCAGCCGCTCGGCCAGCGCGCTGCTGACACCGGGCACGGTTTTCAGGGTGCGCGCTATCTCGCCCGTGAGGCGGTCGATGGTGGCCAGATCGGCCCCGGCCACCTTCACGCCCACCGGGCTTTTGATGCCGGTGGCCAGCATGTCGATGCGGTTGCGGATGGGCGGCACCCAGATGTTGGCCAGGCCCGGCACCTGCACGATGCGGTCCAGCTCGGCCACCAATTGGTCTTGCGTCATGCCGGGCCGCCATTGGTCGCGGGGCTTGAACTGCACGGTGGTTTCGAACATCTCCATCGGTGCGGGGTCGGTGGCGGTGTCTGCCCGGCCCGCCTTGCCGTAGACGCGGGCCACCTCGGGCAGGGTTTTGATGAGGCGGTCGGTTTGTTGCAGCAACTCAGCCGCCTTGCCTGTGGACAGGCCGGGCAGCGCCGTCGGCATGTAGAGCAGGTCGCCCTCGTCCAGCGCGGGCATGAACTCGCCGCCGATGTGTTGTAGCGGCCACAGGCTGGCCACCAGCAGCAACGCCGCCCCCAGCAGCGTGGTACGCGGCCATTGCAGTACTTTGGCCAACAGCGGGCGGTAGGCGGCAATCAACCAGCGGTTCAACGGGTTGGCAGCCTCGCTGGGAATGCGGCCCCTAACCAAGTAACCCATCAGCACCGGAATCAGCGTGACCGACAGGCCCGCCGCCGCCGCCATGGCATAGGTTTTGGTGAAGGCCAGCGGCGCGAACAAACGGCCCTCTTGCGCCTCCAGCGTGAACACCGGGATGAACGACAGCGTAATGACCAGCAGCGAGAAAAACAGCGCTGGCCCCACCTCGGCCGCTGCGTCACCCATCACCCGCCAGCGCTCCTGGCCGTGCAGCTTTTTACCGGGGTGCGCATGGTGCCACTGCTCCAGGTGCTTGTGGGCGTTCTCCACCATCACCACCGCCGCATCGACCATCGCACCAATGGCAATCGCAATGCCGCCCAGCGACAGGATGTTGGCGTTCACCCCTTGGTAGCGCATGGCGATGAAGGCCACCAGGATGCCGATGGGCAGCGAAACGATGGCCACCAGGGCCGAACGCAGGTGGCCCAAAAACACAAAGCACACCACGGCCACCACCGCAAACTCTTCCAGCAGCTTGAAGCCCAGGTTGGCCACGGCGCGTTCGATCAGGCCCGAACGGTCGTAGGTGGGCACGATCTCTACGCCTGGGGGCAGGCTGGCTTGCAGGCTGCGCAGCCGGGTTTTGACGGCGGCAATGGTCTGCAGCGCGTTCTGGCCCGAGCGCATCACGATGACACCGCCCACGGCCTCGCCCTGCCCGTCCAGCTCGCCAATGCCCCGGCGCATTTCCGGGCCCAGCTGGATGCGGGCCACGTCGCCCAGGCGCACCACGGCACCCGCAGCGGTGGTCAGCGGCAGAGCGCGAAAGTCGTCCAGCGTTTGCAAATAGCCGCTAGCGCGCACCATGTACTCGGCCTCGCCCAGCTCCAGCACCGAGCCCCCGGCCTCCTGGTTGTTTTTTTGGACCGCCTCGGTGAGTTTGCCCAGAGGAATCCGCAAGGCCGCCAGCTTCTGCGGGTCCGCCACGATCTGGTATTGCCGCACCATGCCGCCGATGGTGGCCACCTCGGCCACGTTGGGCACGGTTTTCAGCTCCAGCTTCAAAAACCCGTCTTGCAGCGCCCGCAACTGCGATGCGTCCTGCCCGCCCGTGCGGTCTACCAGCGCGTACTGGTAGACCCAGCCCACGCCGCTGGCATCCGGCCCCAGCGTGGCTTTGGCACCGGGCGGCAGGCGCGACTGCACCTGGCCCAAAACTTCCTGCACCCGCGAACGGGCCCAGTACAGGTCGGTGCCGTCCTCAAACAGCACGTACACAAACGAGTCGCCAAAGAACGAGTAGCCGCGCACCGTCTTGGCCCCCGGCACCGACAGCATGGTGCTGGTCAGCGGGTAGGTCACCTGGTTTTCCACCAACTGCGGGGCCTGGCCGGGGTAGCTGGTGCGGATGATGACCTGCACATCGGACAGGTCGGGCAAGGCATCCAGCGGGGTGCGCTGCACACTGACCACACCCCAGGCGCTGAGGAGCAGCGTGGCCAGCAGCACCAAAAATCGGTTGGCGATGGACCAGCGGATGAGCCGGGCGATCATGGCGCGGTACCGGTGGCCATGCGTGCTTCCACACCTTTGAGGCTGGCTTCGGAGTCGATCAGGAACTGGCCCGACACCACCACCCGCTGCCCGGCTTGCAGACCGCGCAGCACCACGGTTTTGCCATCGGCTTCGGCCCCGGTTTCCACCACCACCGGGCGAAAGTGGCCTTCCGCCTCGGCCAACACCAGCACCGTGCGCCGGGCGGTAGGAATCAGCGCCTCGGTAGGCACCTGCAGACCCGCATCCACCACCACGCTGCGCACGCCCAGGTTCTGCTGCATGCGCGGGCTGACGGTGACCGTGCTGGCATCGGCTGCCGCCGCACCGTCGGCATACACCGGCACCAGCATCATGTCCATGAAGGGCGACTTGGCGGGCGCGTCGAACTTATTTCCCGGCACCATGGGGTCGTGGTAGTACAGCACCTTGCGGCCCGCGGCGGGGTCCAGGTCACCGGCTTTGATGCCGCTGGCGATATGGCGGCGGGTGGCGGCTTCGCCTTCGGCAATGCTTTGCGGCACAGCCACAGCAGCCAGTGTGGCCACGGTGGCCCCATGCTGCAAGCCCAGTTGGTACAGGCCATACCCTCCACCCAGCCCGGCCAACACACATACGGCAATGCTTGATTTTTTCATTCCAGTCTTTCCAACGTCACCTACAAGGAACGCCCAAAGCGCGCATCCATGGGACGCAGCAGCCCGAGCCCAGCGCGATGCCGGGTCGGCCTACAGACGGAAGACTTGGTTGAAAAGGTAGAGCGGCGGGCTGCCGGGTGGCCGCGCAGGGTGGACCGCCGGAGCAGCCCGCACGGCCATCGCCAGCAGCGGCAGCAGCCACCCCAGCGTCCACAGCGCCGCCCACACGGGCGATGGCAGGTCCACGCTGCTGCTCTGGTGGGCCGACTGTGGGGGGGCTTCGCCTGTGGCCTTGCACAGGTTGGGCTGCGCCGGGTCCATTTGCTCGGCGGGCATGCCTTCGCAGCCGGGCATGCTGCTGGCGACCACCGGTGTGAGCCACTGCGGGCACACATAGCCTGCGGTGGCCAACTGCGCAAACAGCACGCACGCCACCACCCACAGGGCGATCCAGAGGCGGCGTGAGGGCAGGCGCAGAAGCATGTATCCAGTTTGCCACACCAGTTTCTCGCAGCACTAAACTGGGGTTTTGCGCCACAGGCATTGCCACACCCCCCATGCATATCTCCACTCTTTTAGGCACCCAGCTGCCCCTGATCCAAGCCCCCATGGCCGGGGTCCAAGGCAGCGCGCTCGCGGTGGCCGTCAGCAACGCGGGCGGCCTGGGTTCCCTGCCCGCCGCCATGCTGGGGCTGGAGGCACTGCAGGCCGAGCTGACGCGCATCCAGGCGCAAACCACCCGGCCCTACAACGTCAACTTTTTCTGCCACACCCCGCCGCCGCCCGCCGATGAGGCACCCTGGCACGCGGCGCTGGCACCGTACTACCAGGAGATGGGGCTGGACCTGGCCAGCATCGTGCCCGGCCCGGGGCGCGCACCGTTCAGCGCCGAAGCGGCCCACCTGCTGCGCGCCTTCAAGCCGCCGGTGGTGAGCTTCCATTTCGGGCTGCCCAGCCCCGCGTTGCTGGAAGTGGTGCGCAGCTGGGGGGCTAAGGTGTTGTCATCGGCCACCACGGTGGACGAAGCGCTGTGGCTGCAGGCGCAGGGGGTGGATGCCATCATTGCCCAGGGCCTGGAGGCGGGCGGGCACCGCGGGCACTTTTTATCGGACGACCTGACGCGGCAGATGGGCAGCTTCGCCCTGCTGCCGCAGATCGTGCGGGCGGTCAATATTCCCGTGATCGCCGCCGGGGGCATTGCCGATGCACAGGGCGTGGCCGCCGCCATGGCCTTGGGTGCGGCGGGGGTGCAGATCGGCACCGCCTACCTGCTGTGCCCCGAGGCCACCACCAGCGCCATCCACCGGGCTGCGCTGCAAAGCGAGGCGGTACGGCACACGGCTTTGACGAACCTGTTCACCGGGCGGCCCGCGCGCGGCATCCTGAACCGGGTGATGCGTGAGCAAGGGCCGATCAGCGCGGCGGCCCCTGCCTTCCCCATGGCCACCGCCGCCATGGCCCCGCTGCGGGCGGCGGCAGAGCGCTTGGGGCAAGGAGACTTCTCGCCGCTGTGGTCGGGGCAGAACGCCAGCGGCTGCCAGGCGCTGCCTGCGGCGGAGCTCACCCGGCAGCTTGCCCAGGGCTTTTAACCCCCCACTCCGTTACACAAAAAAACAAACCTAACGGAGTTACATGCGATTACCGAGGGCATCTACCGATGCCGCGCCGTGGTTTGTAAAGACAATGTAACCGCTTACATTGCATGGATGGGGGTCCGCAAACACCCCATCCATGCCCGTTGTTCCACACCCCACCGGAGACACCATGCAACACCCTTTATCGACCCACCGGCGCAGAGGCCTGGCGGCGCTGTGCAGTGCCGCCTTGCTCGCAGGCTGCGGGGGCGGGTCTGACCCGACCGCGCTCACCGGCCTGCAGGCCAAGGCGGCAGCCACCACCCTGCCCCAGTACGCCGACTGGCCGCACATCACCAGCGAACTGCCCAGCAGCCCTGCGCTGGAAGCCCGCATCAAGGCCATCGTCGACGGCATGAGCCTGGCCGAAAAAGTGGGGCAGATGACGCAGCCCGAAATCAAGAGCATCACGCCCGACCAGGTGCGCCAGTTCTACATCGGCTCGGTGCTCAACGGCGGCGGCTCCTGGCCGCAGAACAACAAGCGCGCGCTCTCCAGCGACTGGGTCAAGCTGGCCGACGACTACTGGATGGCCTCGATGGCCACCGACTCCAAGGTGAAGATCCCGGTGATCTGGGGCACCGACGCGGTCCACGGCCACGGCAATGTGTTTGGTGCCACGCTGTTCCCGCACAACATCGGCCTGGGTGCCGCCAACGACCCCGCGCTGGTGCGGCGCATCGGCCAGGCGGTGGCCGTACAGGTGGCCTCCACCGGCATCGACTGGAGCTTTGCGCCCACGCTGGCAGTGGTACGAGACGACCGCTGGGGCCGCACCTACGAGGGCTATTCCGAAGACCCGCTGATCGTCAGCAAATACGGCTACGAGATGATCAAGGGCCTGCAGGGCGACTTCACCAAGCCCACCAACGTGATTGCCAGTGCCAAGCACTTCATGGGCGACGGCGGCACCGACCAGGGTAAGGACCAGGGCGTGAACATGTCCAGCAAAAACGAGATGGTCAACATCCACGGCCAGGGCTACTACACCGCCCTGGGCGCAGGGGCGCAGACGGTGATGGCATCCTTCAACAGCTGGACCAACGAGAGTCTGGGCATCACCGTGGGCAAGATGCACGGCAGCAAGGAAATGCTGACCGATGTACTGAAAACCAAAATGGGCTTTGACGGCTTTGTGATTGGCGACTGGAACGGCCACGGCCAGGTGCCCGGCTGCAGCGATGCCAGTTGCGCCCAGGCCATCAACGCCGGTGTCGACATGATCATGGTGCCCGACCAGTGGCAGGGCTTCATCACCAACACCATCGCCCAGGTGCAAAACGGCACCATCCCCATGGCCCGCATTGACGATGCCGTATCGCGCATCCTGCGGGTGAAACTGCGCGCGGGGGTCTTCACCGCCAAGCGCCCGCTGGAGCGCCTGAACGCTGGCGATGCCAACCAATTGCTGCACCGCGTGCTGGGCCGTGAAGCGGTGCGCAAATCCCTGGTGCTGCTGAAGAACGACAACCAGCTGCTGCCCCTGGTACGCGGCCAAAAGGTGCTGGTGGTGGGCAAATCGGCCGACAACCTGTCGAACCAGACCGGCGGCTGGTCGCTCACCTGGCAAGGCACTTCCAACACCAATGCCGACTTCCCCAACGCCGACAGCATTCTGGCGGGTATCAAAGCCGCCACCGGTGCGGCCAACGTCACCTACAGCGCAACCGGCGTCGGCATCAACATCAGCGACTACAAGGCGGTGATCGCCGTGATCGGTGAAACACCCTATGCCGAAGGCGTGGGCGACATCGGCAAAACCGGCACGCTGGAACATGCCCGCCGCTACCCCGAAGACCTGGCTGTGCTCAATACCGTGAGCGGCAAGGGCGTGCCTGTGGTCACCGTGCTGGTCACTGGCCGCCCCGTGCTGGTCAACAAGGAAATCAACCGCTCGAACGCCTTTGTAGTGGCCTGGCTGCCCGGCACCGAGGGCAAGGGCGTGGGCGACGTGCTCTTCCGCACCTACAACGGCAAGGTCAACTTCGACACCGTGGGTAAGCTGTCTTTCTCGTGGCCCAAGTCGGGCTGCCAGACCCCGCTGAACGTGGGTGATGCCGCCTACGACCCGCTGTTTGCCTACGGCTACGGCATGCGCTACGCCGACCAGAAAACTCTGGCCCCGCTGGACGAGACCGTGCCCACCCTGGGCTGCGGGCAAACCGCCGGTGGCGGCACTACCGACGTGGACCTGGAAATCTTCAACTCCACCGACAAGGCCCCGTTTGCACTGGGCATCGGCTCGCCCGAAAACTGGGGCGGCACCTTGCTGGGCTCGGACCTGAACGCCACCATCGCCCAGGCCACCATCAAGGCCGAAACCACCCAGGTCAACGTACAGCAAGACGGCAAAAAGCTCACCTGGACCGGCACCGGCCAGTTCTATGCGCAGCAGCCCGGCACCAGCGACCAGCAAAGCTACCTCAACTCGGACGCGGCGCTGGTGTTTGACACCATCGTGCACCAGCTGCCTGAAGGCCTGGTCAAGGTGCGCGTCGATTGCAGCTACCCCTGCATCGGCGAAGTGGATGGCACCACGCTGTTCAGCACCCTGGGGCTGAACACCAAGCGCACCGTGAAGTTGCCGCTGAGTTGCTTTGCCGCCAAGGGCACCGACTTCGCCACCATCAACACGCCGTTCCTGGTGTACACCGAGAAAGCCTTTACCGCCTCGTTTGCCAACATCCGCTGGGTGCCCGGTGCCGCCAAGGATGCCGACGCGGTGGCCTGCAGCACCCTGGTGCCGCCCGATGTCGCCCTGCCCACCCCCAAGCCCGGCCCCACCTACACCGTGTTCAACAACGGCGTGGTGTCCGATGGCTTCAAGGCCAACACCTATTCCACCAACAATGTGCATACCAGCTTCAGCGTGCTGCCCACGGGCGAGCTGGCGCTGAACTTTGCCGCCGACGGGGGCGATGGCCTGCTGTTCTTCAACGACAGCGCGCCCATCAACCTGGGTAACTTCACCGGCGGCAAGCTGCAGTTCGACATCAACGTAGGCAACTACGGCAGTAACACCGGTGGCCTGGTGGTGAAGATGGAAAGCGCGGGCACCAACTGCAACACCGGCGACGTGCTGTTTGGCCGTCCCACCGCCGGTGGCTGGCAGGCCGTGAGCATCGACATGGCCACCATCACCGCCGCCCAGTCTGCCTGCTTTGACCTGCGCCGCACCAGCGTGCCGTTTGCCATCTTTCCCAAATGGGGGGACCAGCAAGGCGTGCAGTTCCAGGTGCGCAACGTCCGATTCGTCCAATAAATTTCAACGGGAAAACACATGTTCAAAACCCAACTCCTCGCTGCCACCCTGCTCGCCTGCGGCTTGGCCACCTCGGCCCAGGCCTCGCTGATCACCTTCACCGGCGGCACGGTGACCCACAACGACGGCTCCACCGACGTCACCAACAACGCCATCAACTGGGACGATGTGCAAAGCTACGAAGAGGCGGGTTTCCGCTTCACCTTCATCGGCACCGACTCGGCTTTTTCCAGCAACGTGGGTGACTTCTACGCGGTCGGCAACGACGTGCTGCAGGGCCACTGGGCCACTGGCAACTTTGGCTACCTGACGCAGATCCGCCTGACCCGCGCCGACGGCGGGGCCTTCAGCCTGGGCGGCTTCGATATCGTCTCCAACACCGACACCGGTGGCGGCCCGGCATCGGGCAATGAGCAGGTCTTTCTGCACGCCTCGGCCGACGGCAGCAGCGACGACTTCATGCAGTTGCTGCCCAGCGAAGACTCCGACTTTCCATCCACCCCGTTCGTGCCGGGTAATCCGTTCAGCAATGTGCGGGCCATCTGGTTCGACGTGGCGGGTGCGTCCGACAGCTTCGCCATCGACAACCTGCAGGCCAACGCCGTCCCCGAGCCCGGCTCGCTGGCCTTGCTGGGCGTAGGGGCCTTCGGGCTGTGGGCCACACGGCGGCGGCAGAGCCGCTGAGGCGCATGGGCGGGCGGTAATATCTGGCCACGGAGGTATTTGACCCTCCGGCAACCTGAGTTACCCCCGCCATGTCCACCATCCACACCGTCGCCGCCCTGGCCGGTGTCTCCAGCGCCACCGTCTCCCGGGTCATGAACGACCCGCACAAAGTGCGCGAAGCCACCCGCCTGAAGGTGGAAGCCGCCATGCGCGAACTGGACTTTTCGCGCAACAGCTTTGCCGCCTCGCTGGCCTCCCGCCGCTCGGAATGCGTAGGGCTGGTGGTGCCGCATTTGTCCGGGGCGTTTTTTGCGCCGCTGGTCAATGAAGTCGAAGAAGCGGTCAGCGCCGTGGGCAGCCATCTTGTCGTCACCTGCGGCAAGAACAGCGTGGACGAGGTGGCCAACGGCCTGCAGTTTCTGCGGCAGCGGCGCTGCGATGCCATCATCTTGTACCCCGGCCAGCTGTCCGACCAGGCGCTGGCCGAGATGCTGCGCCACAACCCGCACATGGTGGTCATCCACCGCACCGTGCCGGGGTTTGAAACCCGCTGCGTGCAACTCGACAACCACACCGGCGGCCAGTTGGCGGCCCAGTACCTGCTGCGCTGCGGCCACCGCGACATCGGGGTGATTGCCGGGCCGCGCTCCAACCCCGAAAGCACACAGCGCCTGTCCGCTTTTCGCAGCACGCTGAAAACCGCCGGACTCAAGCTGCCGCCCGAGCGGGTGTGCGAGGGCGACTTCCACTTTGCTTCGGGCAGCACCTGCATGGCCGAGTTGCGGGCCCGCCAACCGGGTTTGACAGCCGTGTTTTGCCTGAACGACCAGATGGCTTTTGGCGCGCTGAATTTTTGCCGGGCTGCCGGTATCGCGGTGCCCACCGAGTTGTCGCTGATCGGCTTTGACGACGTGGAATACGCCGACCTGATCCATCCGCGCCTGACCACCGTGCGCCATCCCGTGGCCGAACTGGCCCGCACCGCCGCCCAACTGGCCTTGCGGCTGGCCGCCGGGGAAGTGTTGACCGAACCCCAGCGCCTGCTGGAGCCTACCCTGGTGGTGCGCGATTCAGTGCAAGTCGTTTAGCGCGTCTCAGGCTTGGTCAAGTCCAGCACGGTAATGCCTACCTGCGAGCGGCAACGCTCGGCCCAGCGCGGATCGGCCAGGCTGCGCTCCACGTCAGCCCGCCCGGCGGCCCAGTGCTCACGCACGGTGGCGCGGGAGAACTCGTAGTCTTTGGCCTGGGTGGCGTAGTGCTTGCTGCGGTGGATCAGGTGCACCACGGTCAGGGCGCTGGCCGATCCGGCTTTCAGCAGCGTTTGCAGGTCGGGGTCGTTGGCAAATTCGGGGGGCAGCTTGGCGGCCAGCTTTTGCGCCGCACTGGCAAGCCTTTGCTGCGTAGCCACCAGGTCGGTATTGAAGCGGGTACGGCTGGCAAACTGGATGTCCTTGCCCCGCTCGGCCACTTCGTTCAGGTTGCGCGGCAAATGGCCCCGGGCGCTGAACAGGTCCACCTGGAACACCAGCATGTCTTTGTCCGCCGGCTGGTCAATCACATACTGCAGCGGGGTGTTGGACACCAGCCCGCCGTCCCAATAGAACTCGCCGTCGATCTCCACCGGCGAAAACCCCGGCGGCAGCGCGCCGCTGGCCATGATGTGCTGCGGCCCCAGCGGTTGGGGGTGCTGCCGGTCGGCAGAATCAAAGTAGGCAAAGTTGCCGGTGGTCACATTGACCGCGCCCACCGACAGCCGCACATTGCCGTCGGGGCAGTTACGGTTGATGCGGTCAAAGTCCACCAGTTTGAGCAGCGTGGCGCGCAGCGGCTCGGTGTCGTAAATGCCCAAAGCCGCCAGCGTGCCCTGCGGCTGGTACGGCGCTGCCGGTACGCGGGGCTGGAAGAAGCCGGGCACCCCCAGCATGGACACCATGGCCGCGCTGGATTCGTTGAACAACTCGCGCGCCTGGATACCCCAGGCGGCAGGCGGTGCCGGGGCCAGCAGCTGCGACGACACGCCCTCCCAAAACGCCTTCAGCCGGGGCACCCGCAGCGGCTGGGGGTTGCCCGCGATGATGGCCGCGTTGATGGCCCCGATCGACACGCCCGCCACCCACTCGGGGCAGATGCCGTTTTCTTCCAGCGCCTCGTAGACCCCCGCCTGGTAGGCACCCAGCGCGCCCCCGCCCTGCAGCACCAGCGTGCATTGCTCGTGGTGCGGGCCGGGCAAGGCCTTTTTGGATGCCGCAGAAGAGGGGGTAGAAGAGGGGGTAGAGGCCACGTAAAACCTTTCGGACAAAGCCATGTTGCAGGCCAGTATAGGGGCGGGTTTGGCCCCACCGATGTCCGTTCCGCAAAGACACCTCGCCCCTCAAAACACTACTGAATTTATAGCTGCTACCGCCTATAGAATAAGCGCTAGAGGCACTTTTTATATAAATTCTGTCCAGGCCCCCGGCTGCAAGTCGCCCAGCCGGTACGCCCCGATCTGCACCCGCACCAGCCGCAGCGTGGGCAGCCCCACCGCCGCCGTCATGCGCCGCACCTGGCGGTTGCGCCCCTCGCAGATGCGTATCTCCAGCCAGGCGGTGGGCAGGTGGGCGCGGTAGCGTACCGGCGGCGTGCGCGGCCACAGGCCGGGCGGCTCGGTGATCTGCCGGGCCTCGGCGGGCAAGGTCATGCCGTCGTTCAACAACACGCCCTGGCGCAGTGCCTGCAAAGCCGCCTCGGTGGGCGTGCCGTCCACCTGCACCTGGTAGGTCTTGAACTGCTTTTCCTGCGGCTGGGTGATGCGCGCATTGAGCACGCCGTCGTCGGTCAGCAGCAACAGCCCCTCCGAATCCCGGTCCAGCCTCCCCGCCACGCGCAAGCTGGGGTCAGTGATGAACTGCGCCAACGTAGCCCGGTCGCCATCGGGGCGGAACTGGGTGAGGACGTTAAAGGGCTTGTTGAAGAGGATGATTTTGGGCATGGGCAAGCCCGATTCTAGCCCCCCGAAAACACAAGGATTTTATGGCTTCAGCGCTTATTCCTTCGGCGTAAGCAGCTACGCTTTCAGTAGCAAATCGCTCACGGTGTCTGCAGCGTGCCGTCGCGCAGCCGGGTCTGGGTCCAGACCGTGGTGGCATGCTCGCAAGGGTACTTTTGGGCCTCGGCCTCGTTGATGTCCACGCCCAAGCCCGGTTGGTCGTTGGCATAGACGTAGCCGTTGCGGTACACCGGCAGGCCAGGAAACACCTCCAGCAGCGCATCGCGCGGGCCTTTCAGTTCCTGGATCACAAAGTTGGGCGGCTCGGTGCCCGACCATTCCTGCACCCCAAAATTGCGCGCCGCCAGGTCGATGTGGATATTCGCCGCATGGCCCAGCGGCGACATGTCGCCCGGGCCGTGCCAAGCGGTGCGCACGCCGAACTGCTCGGCAAATATCTGCAGCTTGCGCCCGGCGGTGATGCCACCGATCTGGCTCAGGTGCACACGGATGTAGTCGATCAGTCGCTCGACGATCAGAAACTTCCATTCCGCCGGATTATTGAAAAGCTCGCCCTGCGCCAGTGGCGTGGTGGTTTTGGCGCGCAGTTGGCGCAGCCACTCGCCCTCTTCCAGCGCAATCGCGTCTTCCAGAAAGAACAGGTCATAGGGTTCCAGCGCACAGGCGAACTGGATCGCCTCACTGGGTTTGAGGCGCTCGTGCACGTCGTGGCACAGCGCCACATCAAAGCCGACCTGGCTGCGGATGCCGTCAAATAGCTTCAGGGTTTCGCGCATGTATTGCTTGCTGTCCAGGTAGATGCCGTCCAGCGCGCCCTGCGGCGCCGTGGCCGGGGCCGCGCCAAAGCCACCACCGCCGTAACCGCCGTTCTGGCAGCGGATATGGGTGATGCCCTGCGCACGGTACTTCTGGATGTTGTCGCACAGCTCGGCCAGATCGCGGCCGTCGGCATGCCGGTAGATCGGCACACCCTCGCGGCACTTGCCACCGAATAGCTGGTACAGCGGCATGTTGGCCATCTTGCCTTTGATGTCCCACAGCGCCATATCCACGCCCGAGATGGCATTGTTCTCGATAGGTCCGTTACGCCAGTAGGCGTTCTGGTGCATCAGCTGCCACAGCTCCTCGATGGCCGTGGCATCTCGGCCCAGCAACAGCGGCTTCAGGTATTGCTCCACCAGGCACTGCACGGCCAGCTGGCGGTAGGCAAAGGTGGCGCAGCCCAGGCCATACAGGCCTGGCTGGTTGGTCTCGATCCGCACCACCATGAGGTTGATGCCCTCGGGCGCGGTGAGTATGACTTTGACATCGGTGATCAGGGTGGCCATGGTGCTTCTCTCTGCTGCAGGCGGATGGCTTACTTTTGCGGGTTGATATCGCCCACCAGCTTCTTGAAGTGGGTGGAGGCGTTGTTCATGAAAACCTGGAACGCCTCACCGTCCATGTACGCAGGCTGCAGGTTGGCCCGCACCAGCGCATCGCGAAAGGCCGGGTCTTCAGCGGTCTTGCGGGCGGCTTCGCGCAAATACTGCACCACTTCGGGTGCGGTACCCAACGGCACACCCAGGCCACGCCAGGTGCCCATCACCAGATCCACACCTTTTTCCTTGAAGGTCGCCACCTTGTCGAACGGCGCGGGAAGGCGGCGCTCGGCCATGGCGACCAGCACGCGCACCTTGCCCGCCGCCACATGGCCGCCGATTTCCGCCGGGCTGACGGTGATCGCATCCACATGCCCGCCCACCAGCGCCAGCACGCTGGGGGCCGCGCCCTGGAACGGCACGTGGTTAAAGCGCACATCGGCTTTTTCTTCCACCGCCGCGGCCGCCAGGTGCCATATGGTGCCGGTACCGGCGTTGCCCATGGACACCGTGCCGGGCTGTTTGCGTGCCTGGGCCAGCAGTTCGTCGATCGACTGCCAGGGCGCGTCGCTGCGCACGGCGATCAGGCCCGGGTCGCCGTTCAGGCGGGCGATCGGGATGAAGTCCTTGGTGGTCACCTTGCTGATGCCCATGTGCGGAATGATGGCCAGCTCGGAGATCAGTACGCCGATCTTGTAGCCGTCGGGCGTGGCACGCTGCACCTCGCTCATGCCGATACCGCCGCCCGCGCCAGGCTTGTTGCTGACGATGAAGGGCTGGGGTACATACTTTTTGGCGGTGTCGGCAAACAGCCGCGCCATCACATCGGTGCCGCCCCCGGCAGAGGATGGCACCACCACCTCGATCGGTCGCGTCGGGTAGTCGGCGGCAGCCACGGTAGCCGAGAACAAGGCGGCGGCCAGGGTGGCGGCCACGGCGGAAAGGGATAAGCGCAGGAGTTTCATAACGGTCTCACAGAGTGGGTGAAAGAAAACGAACCAGACAGTGCTTCAGGCCATGGCCGCCAGCACCGCCGCCTGGTGCGGCAGCGGAGCCACGGCACCAAAACCTTGCACGGCCAGCGATGCCGCCACATTGGCGTACTGCGCGGCCTCGAACACGTCGGCACCAGCGGCCAGGCGTGCCAGCAGGTTGCCGCAAAAGCAGTCGCCCGCGCCGGTGGCATCGACCAGCGGCACCGTGCGCGCAGGTACGTGGAGGCGGCGCTGGCCGTCGCTGACCAGGCAGCCCTGCCCGCCCAACTTCAACACCACGGTGCGCACGCCCTGCTGGTGGGCCCAGTCCAGAATCGCCTCGGGGGCCATCGGTCCGAGCAGTGTGTCCATGTCTTCCTGGCTGGGCAAAAACAGGTCGCACCAGGCCAGCGCGGCAGTGATTGCGGGCAGTGCCCGCTCCAGCTGCCACAGTGTCAAGCGCAGGTTCGAATCAAAGGACACCAGCGTCTGGTGGGCACGGGCCTCTTGCATGGCGGCCAGCACCGTGTCTTCTGCGCGGGCCGAAATCGCCAGGGAAATGCCCGAAACATGGAGAATCCGCGCCTGCTGCACCACCGTGCGGGGCAGCCAGCCCGGGTCCATGGCACTGGCCGCCGACCCGGCGCGCAGGTAGCTGAACTGGTGCCCGGTGGGGCAGTGCTGCACAAAGTAAATACCGGTCGGATGGTCCGGGTCGGTCTCGACCGCCGAGGCATCGACCCCTTCGCGGGCCCAGAGGGCGCGCAGTTCGGCACCAAACCAGTCGCCGCCCAGGCGGCTCAGGTAGGCGGTGCGGGCCCCGGCGCGGGCAGCGGCAATCACTGCGTTGCTGGTGTCGCCGCCAAAACCTTGCAGGTACCGGGGCTCGCCGGGCTGGGTCTGATTGAACTCCAGCAGGGCCTCACCCAGGGCCACCACATCGAAATGCTTGCTGGACATCACAACACCGCGAGCATGCCGCCGTCCACGTAAATGATCTGCCCGTTTACATAGTCGGACGCGGACGATGCCAGGTAAATCGCCGTACCCGCCAACTCGTCCGGACGGCCCCAGCGGCGGGCCGGTGTGCGGCCCTTGACCCAGGCGTCGAACGCCGGATTTTCGATCAACGCCTGGTTCATTTCGGTGGCCATGTAGCCGGGTCCGATGGCGTTGGCCTGGATGCCATGCTCGGCCCATTCGGCTGCCATGGCACGGGTCAGCATCTTGATGCCGCCCTTGGCCGCCGTGTACGGCCCCACCGTGGCGCGCGCCGCCTCGCTGGTGAGGGAGCCGATGTTGATGACCTTGCCGCCGCGCCCGCGCGCAACCATACGGCGCGCGGCTTCGCGGCCAACCAGAAAAGCGCTGGTCAGGTTGGTGTCGATCACCCGGTTCCATTCCGCCACCGACAACTCGACCAGGGGCTTGCGCAACTGGATACCGGCGTTGTTGACCAGGATATCGACTTCGATACCGGCAGCATCGAGCCGCGCAAAAGCCGCACAGACACCGGCCTCGTCGGTCACATCGAAAGCTGCAGCTTCCACCGCGTGGCCCTTGGCACGCAAGGCGGCGGCGCTGTGCTGCAACCGCTCGGCATCCACGCCATTCAAGACCAGCCGGGCACCCGCCTGGGCCAAACCTTCGGCAATCGCATGACCCAGGCCGCGCGAGGAGCCGGTGACCAGGGCGGTACGGCCGGACAGATTGAAAAGAGGATGTGACATGGTTGAGGGTTCCTCCATACGGGCACATGGCACCGCAGACGTTGTTCAAAGAGGCTGGCGGCACCACCTGCCAGGCCGTCCATTGGAGCCAAAGAATAACGTGATATTTCACGAAACATCATAGTGAATACCCGCATGCATAGCGCCCGCCAGCATCTACCATTTCATGCAGGTCCCCTGCAAAACCGAGGCACAGGACAAGCGTCGCCGCTGAAAGACCAGGGTATGCTTGCCGTTTGCATGCAGGCCTGCTGCGCCTGCCATTGCCTCCACAGAAAGAGCACTATGGCTTCGCCCCCCGGCCCCCGTTCCCCATCGGTGGCAGCGCCCGCGCCACCGCAGGAACCACCGCGCCCCCGCAGCCAGACCAACCTGTCCGACCAGGCCTATGAGCAAATCGAAAGCTTGCTGGTGAGCTGCGAGCTCAAACCCGGGCGTTTTCTGGCTACCCACGAGCTGCAAGCCATGGTGGGCCTGGGCCGCACGCCGGTGCACCAGGCAGTGAGCCGCCTGGCCGCAGACACCCTGGTCATCGTCTCGCCGCGCCACGGCATCCAGATCGCCCCGGTGGACCTCAGCCGCGAACGCGTGCTGTTGCAACTGCGCCGGGACATGGAGCGTTTCGTGATCCGCCTGGCCACCGAGCGCTCAGGCGCGTCGCAGCGCAACCAGATGCTGCACATCCGCCGCCAGCTGATCGAGCACGGTGCCGACATGGAGATTGCGCAGTTCAACCAGGTGGACCGGCGCATCGACCAGCTATTTCTGGCCGCCGCCAACGAGCCGTTTGTGGAAAGCACGCTGCGCCCGCTGCACACCATTTTCCGGCGCATCGGCTGGATCTACCACATGCAGACCGCGCACCATGCCAACCTACGGAGCACCGTCGACGGCCATATCGCCGTGATCGATGCCGTGGCCAACGGCCATGTGGACGCGGCCATTGCCGCCTCGGATGGGCTCATGGACTTCGTGGAAAGCATGTTCGATGTGCTGGAGCGCGAAGTCGCCCCGGCCTTGCTGGACTGCAGCCTGGAGGCCATGGACCACACCTTTGCGCCGACCATGCCCGCCGAGGCGTGACGGGCACCTGGCTCGTCAGGGCATCGCCGCCAGCAGCGCCGCGTTGCCGCCCGCTGCGGTAGTGTTCACCGTCAGCGTCTGCTCGGCGCAGAAGCGCACCAGGTAGTTGGGGCCGCCTGCTTTGGGCCCCGTGCCGCTCAGGCCTTCGCCGCCGAAGGGCTGCACGCCGACCACTGCGCCAATGATGTTGCGGTTGATGTAGACGTTGCCGATGTGGGCGGCGGCGGCCAGGGCGTGCGCGCGGCTGTCGATGCGGGTCTGGATGCCCAGGGTGAGGCCGTAGCCCAGGGCGTTGATCTGCTCGACCACGGCCTGCGGGTCACCCGACCAGCGCACGATGTGCAGCACGGGGCCGAAGATTTCCTGCGCCACGTCGGCCACCTGTTTCAGCTCGAAAGCTTGTGGCGCTATTAGATTAGTAGCTGCCTGCGCTGGTGGAATAAGCGACAGCAGTGATTTTGCCGATGTATTCAAGCGCTGGATGTGTTTCTGGATGCCGTCGAAGGCTTCCTTGTCGATCACGGGGCCCACGTCGGTGGCCCACTCGGCGGTGTTGCCCAGCACCAGCTCTTTAGCCGCGCCCTGGACCATTTCGATCACATGGTCGGCAATCGCTTCGTGCACACACAGCAGGCGCAGGGCGGAGCAGCGCTGGCCCGCGCTGCGGAAGGCGCTTTGCACCACGGCATCCACCACCTGCTCGGGCAGGGCAGTGCTGTCCACCAGCATGGCGTTGATGCCGCCGGTTTCGGCGATCAGCGGGATGATGGGGCCGTCTTTGGCGGCCAGGGTGCGGTTGATGATGCGGGCCACGGGGGTGGAGCCGGTAAACACCACGCCCGCAATGCCGGGCAGCGCCACCAGGGACGCGCCCACGGTTTCGCCGGGGCCGTGCAGCAGCTGTACCGCGCCCTCGGGCACACCGGCGGCGTGCAGCAGGCGCACGGCTTCCAGGGCGACAAACGGGGTTTGCTCGGCGGGCTTGGCCAGCACGGTGTTGCCGGTAGCCAGGGCGGCGGCGACCTGGCCCATGAAGATGGCCAACGGGAAGTTCCAGGGGCTGATGCAGACCCACACGCCGCGCGCGGTCAGGCGCAGTTCGTTGGTTTCACCGGTCGGGCCGGGCAAGGCGACGGGGGCCATGATGCGTTCGGCCTCGTCGGCGTAGAAGCGCAAGAAGTCCACGGCTTCGCGCACCTCCGACACGGCATCGCCCCAGGTCTTGAAGGCTTCCTTGACCAGGATGGCGCAGAAGCGGGGCATCTGGTGTTCCAGCAAATCGGCGCTTTGGCGCAACAGGGCGGCGCGCTGGGCGGTGGGCGTTTTGCTCCAAAGTTTATAGCTACTCGCGCTGGTGGAATAAGCGCTGGCTGCCAATTTGGCATCAAACTCTGGCACGCTGGGAACCACCAGGCTGTCATACGCGGTTTGCAGTGCGGCGCGCTGGGTGGCGACTTCCAGGTCGAGCCCGGCGCTGTTTTTGCGGCCGTTGCCAAACAGCACGGGCGGCAGCACAAAGGCCGATTGCGGCTCCAGGCGCAGGGGCGAGACCAGAATTTCTTCCATGCCCACCGACTCGTCGGCCAGCTGGTGCACGAAGGACGAGTTCGCGCCGTTTTCCAGCAGGCGGCGCACCAGGTAGGCCAGCAGGTCGCGGTGCTTACCCACGGGGGCGTAGACGCGGCAGCCGATCAGCGGGTTCTTCAGCACCTCGCGGTACACGCCCTCGCCCATGCCGTGCAGGCGCTGCAGCTCGAACGGGTTGCCGCTCTTGGCGGCCAGGTGCAGGATGGCGGCGATGGTGGCCGCGTTGTGCGTGGCGAACTGGGGGTAGATGGCATCGGGCGCATCCAGCAGGGCCTTAGCGCAGGCCAGATAGGACACGTCGGTGTGGTGCTTGTGGGTGAACACGGGGTAGTGCGGCAGGCCCAGCTCCTGGGCGCGCTTGATTTCCGAATCCCAGTACGCGCCTTTCACCAAACGGCACATCAGGCGCAGCTTGTATTTGCGGCCAATGCTGGCGATGTGCTCGATGAGTTCCAGCGCCCGGGTCTGGTAGGCCTGCATGGCAAGCCCAAAGCCACGCCACTGCGGCTGGTGCTGGGCGACCAGCGCGGCCAGGGCTTCGAACACGTCGAGCGACAGCTCCAGGCGGTCGACTTCTTCGGCATCAATGGTGAGGTTGATGTTGGCGCGGGCGGCCTGCTCGCACAGAGCCCAGACGCGCGGCACCAGCTCGGCCAGCACGCGCTCGCGCTGGGTCCATTCGTAGCGCGGATGCAGGGCGCTGAGCTTGATGGAAATACCGTCGTTTTTCTCGGTAGCGCCCGTCTTATCGGCACGACCAGCTATTGATTCAATAGCGCTCTTATAGCTTTGCAGGTAGTTCAGCGCATCCGCATCGGTGCGTGCGCCCTCGCCCAGCATGTCGTAGCTGTAGGTGAGCTGGGGCTGCTTTTTGCGGGCGGATGCGGCTTCGTCCATGGCATCACCAATGGTCTGGCCCAGCACGAACTGGCGGCCCAGGAGCTGCACGGCGCGCACGGTAGCGGCCACCACGGTCTTGGCCCCCAGCTTGGTGAGCAGGCCTTGGGGGGCTTCGGCTTCGGGCAAAAACTTTTTTGACAGTGCGATGGCGCTGCTGGACAGCTTGGCCAGGGTGGAGCGGCCCAGCACCGATGCGGCACCGGTTTCGTCCATGCCGTCAAAGTCGGCGCGGCCGAGCTGGTCTGCCGTGAGGGCAATCGCCGTTTCGGCATCGGGCACGCGCAGCAGGGCTTCGGCCAGGCGCATCAGGGCCAGGCCCTCGGCGCTGGAAATGGGGTATTCGCGCAGCAGGCTTTCCATGGCCCAGAACGGCGGCGGGTTGTCGCGCACGGCCTGCACCCAGGGCCGCGCGGGGGCGGAAGCTACACCCCAGTCCAGCGCGCCCGACAGGGCGGCAAGACGGTGGGCAACGGTTTCGGACTCGGAGCGGTAGGGGCTGGGCAAACGCATGGTGGATTTCCTGGTGGGTGACTGCAATAACCGCTAGTTTGCCGGGTTAAAACAAAACAATCTCACCAAATAAATCTAACCAACTAGTGATTAATTTCGAATTTTTTGACTATCCAGAAATTATTGGGAATGCATTGCGCAGCCCCGAAATCAGCATCTGCACCGCCATGGCCGCCAGCAGCAAGCCCATCAGGCGCTCCAGCGCGATCAGGCCGGATTTGCCAATGCGCCGCGCCAGCCCGCTGGCCGACAGCAGCACCACCCACACCACCACCATGCTCAGGGTGATGGCGCCGGCCCAACTGAGCATGCGCTCGGGCTGGCGCGAGGCCAGCAGCAGCACGGTGGCCAGCGAAGACGGCCCGGCAATCATCGGAATCGCCAGCGGCACCAGCATGGGCTCGGCCTCTTGCTCGGGGCCGGAAAAGCTCACACCCATGCTCGGAAAGGCCATGCCCATGGCGATCAAAAACAGGATCACGCCGCCCGCGATTTCCAGCGAGGCATCGGTGAGGTGCATGACGTGCAGCAGCCGGTCGCCTACCAGCATGAACACCAGCAGAATCACCAGCGCAAACAGGCACTCCCGGGTGATGACCCAGAAGCGCCGTTCTTTGGGCGTGTTGCGCAGCAGGCTGAGCACGATGGGCACGTTGCCCAGCGGGTCGGTGACGATCAGCAAGACCATCAAGGCCGACAAAAAGTCATGTTGCATCCGTCACCTGGCGCATCAGCGTGCTTTTGCCAAACAGGCTTTCGACCAAATCCACCGCCAGCTCGGCGGTCTGGTTGCGCACGTCCAGCGCGGGGTTGAGCTCCACGATGTCCAGCGAGGCCAGCAGGCCGGTGTCGGCAATCATTTCCATGCACAGCTGGGCTTCGCGGTAGTTGGGGCCGCCGCGCACGGTGGTGCCCACGCCGGGGGCGATGTCGGGGTCGAGAAAGTCCACGTCCAGGCTGACATGCAAATGGGTGTTGGCATCCAGCCCGTCCAGCGCCATCTCCATGGTGTGGCGAATGCCCATCTCGTCGATAAAGCGCATGTCGAAAACTTCAATGCCTTGCTCGTGCACAAAGCGCTTTTCCCCGGCATCCACGCTGCGGATACCGATCTGGACGATCTCGCGGGCGCTGATGGCGGGCACGTGGCCGCCGATCTGCACCAGCTCCTGCGGGCCGTGGCCGCACAGGCAGGCCACCGGCATGCCGTGGATGTTGCCGCTGGGGGTGAGCGCGGCGGTGTTGAAGTCGGCATGCGCGTCCAGCCACAGCACGCGCAGCTTTTTGCCGGTGTCGCGGCAGTGGCGGGCCACGGCGCTGATGGAGCCGATGCCTAAGCAGTGGTCGCCGCCCAGCATGATGGGCAGGCGGCCAGCGCTGAGTTCTTTGTAGACCACGTTGTGCGTGAGCTCGTTCCACTGGGCTACTTCGGGCAGGTGGCGGTAGCCGTCCACCGGGGGCAGCCAGGGGTTGGCCGGGCCGCGGATGTTGCCGCAGTCGCGCACGTCCAGCCCGGCCTGCTCCAGCGCCTGGGCCAGGCCCGCGACCCGCAGGGCCTCGGGGCCCATGCGCGCGCCGCGTACGCCCGCACCGATGTCGGTGGGTACGCCAATCAGGCTCACGCCCAGGGTGGAATGGTTCATGCTGTTTGGGTGTCGGCTAGGGAAACAGGTGCCACAAAGCGCGAGGCCGTGGGTCGTACCAGACTATACAAATCTTTCGGGTCGGCGAGGTCGGGAATCAGCGCCAAACGCTGGCCCAGGCCCAGCTCGCGGGCGGTGTCGCGCATGAAGCGCAGGGCCGAATAGTCTTCCATGGCAAAGCCGACGGAATCAAAAACGGTGATCTGCGCATCGCTGGTGCGGCCCACGGCCTGGCCGCTGAGCACACGCCAGAGTTCGGTGACGGCAAAGTCGGCGGGCAGTTGCTGCAGGTCGCCTTCGATGCGGGTTTGCGGCTCGTATTCCACAAACACGCTGGCGGCGCGCAGCACGTCGGGGTGCAGCTCGGTCTTGCCAGGGCAGTCGCCACCCACGCCGTTGATGTGCATGCCGGGTTCGATCATCTCGGGCGTGAGGATGGTGGCATTGGTTTTGTCGGCAGTGACGGTGGTGACGATGTCGGCACCGCGCACGGCATCCAGGCTGTTGGTGCAGATCACCACTTTCAGGCCGGTAGCACGCAAGTTGTCGGCCAGCTTGGCAGTGGCCAGCGGGTCGGTGTCGAACAGGCGCACTTCCTCGATGCCCATCAGGTAGTGGAAGGCCAGGGCCTGGAATTCGCTTTGTGCGCCGTTGCCGATCAGCGCCATGCTGCGGCTGTTGGGGCGGGCCAGGGCGCGGGCGGCGACCACCGAGGTGGCGGCGGTGCGGATGGCGGTGGTCAGGGTCAGCTCGCTCAGCAGCTCGGGCACGCCGGTGGCCACGCTGGCCAGCACGCCAAACGCCATCACCGTGGGCAGGCCGTGCAAGGCATTGTTCTTGGGGTGGCCGTTGACGTACTTGAAGGCGTAGCTCAGGTCGTCGGCAATCGGCATCAGCTCGATCACACCGTCGGTGGAATGGCTGGCCACACGGGCGCACTTGTCAAAGGCTTCCCAGCGCAGAAAGTCGGCCTGGATGGTGTCGGCCATGCCCCGCAGGCAAGCATCCAGCCCCTTGCGTTGGACGATGGTGGCCACGTCATGGGCGCTGAGGAACGGGGTGGAAACGAGGGAGGTGGAAGTCATGGTGCAGGCCTTTGGTGGGGAATGCATCTAGTGTCGCCACACGGCATGTCAATGTAAATCGCCAATATTGCTAGCTTTATGCGTGAATATTGACGTTTTGATAGAAACTATTGACATAACAAACAATCGCCCATGAAAAAAGCCACCCGGCGAACCGGGTGGCTTTTTGTGCTTTTAAATCTCACTGGCTTACGCCAGCGTGGATTTAGAACGCGTGGCGAATGCCAACAGCGTACAGGTTGCCCTTGACCTTTTCGTCAGCAATCTTTGCTTCGGTACGGTTGTAGCCGGTGTACACCGAAGTACGCTTCGACAGGCTGTAGGAAGCGCCGATGGCGAAGCCATTGGTGGTCAGGTCAGCAAAGCCAGCAGCTTCCGACTTGGCACGGGCGTAACCGGTGGACACCACCAGGCTGGCGCCGACCGGAATGTCAACACCGATTTGCACGGTGTTTTCTTTTTCGTAGCCGGTGTCAGGGTTCTTCACATTGCGGTAGCTGGCCAGCAGCTTGGCAACGCCGAGGTCGTACGTAGCGTTCAGCAGGTTGTGCTTGGTGGTAACACCCGTGCCGCCAGTCGCTACAGCGTCAGACTTCTTGTCGTTTTGGTAAGCGTAACCAACGTACAGAGGACCTGCTGCGTACTGGACATTCAAGCCAAACACGTTCTTTGCGCTGGTGGTGGCAGTCTTGTTTTCGCCCAGAGCGTAGCTCACGGTGCCGGTCAGGCCGCCGAAGCTGGGGGAGATGTACTTGATCTGGTTCTTGGGGCTGGCGACATAACCGGCTTGGATGTAAGCGGTAGGCGACAGGATGGAGTCAAACACGGCGTTAGCGTTGCCATGGATGTCATCCAGAGGGGTCCAGGAGTTACCCAGTTGGATCTCACCGAAACCACCGGCCAGACCAACGTAGGACTGGCGGTCGAATGTGGAGCCAGAGGTACGGCTGGAGCCGTCGTCAGCGTTAAAGCCGCTTTCCAGCAGGAAGATGGCCTTCAAGCCGCCGCCCAGATCTTCAGAACCCTTCAGGCCGAAACGGCTGCCGGACACGCCGCCGCTTTCCAGCGCGGTCTGGCGAACGCCGCCGTCAACTTTGCTGGACTGCAAGTTCACGTCAACGATACCGTACAAAGTCACGGAGGACTGGGCCATAGCGCCAGTGGAAGCCAAAACGGCCAGAGCAATCAAACTCTTTTTCATATCAATGTTCCTATCGGGTTAAAAAGAAATAACGTAGGCAAGTGTGCATCAAAACCCAAAGCTACTAGCGATAACCCTATAAAAACGATCATGCTTTGTTGCTTTTAAAACACACCCCACAGCCACTTTTTTACACCTGCGCCGCATTGACTTTGTCGCGTCATAACTGGTTTTCCCCAATGAATGGCCGCAAAATGCAAGCATGGATGTGACCGACCAACAGCTGATTTCATATTTACGTAAAGATGCCCGAACCACGGTGGCGACCTTGGCGCACAAGCTCGGGGTGTCGCGCGGCACGGTTACCAACCGCATCACCAAACTGGAGGACGCGGGCGTGATCGTCGGCTATACCGTGCGGCTGCGGCCCGATGCCGAACCCCATGGCATTTCGGCCTGGATGTCGATTGCTGTCGCGGGCAACGCCACCCGTGCGGTGATTGACAGCCTGCTGGGTGAGCCCGGTGTGGCCACCTTGCACGACACCAATGGCCAATGGGACCTGCTGGCCGAACTGCGCGCCGCCCATCTGGCCGAACTTTCACAGGTATTGGAGCGTATACGATTGGTGCGCGGCATCAGCAGCACCGAAACCAGCATACATCTCGCGACCTACCGCCTTTCGTGACAATAGCGACAATACTTCTGTGATAACGCCTATTGCCGACCTAGACCGCATCGACCTGAAGATCCTGGGATTTCTGCAGGAGGATGGCCGCATTTCGAACCTGAAGCTGGCAGAAAAGGTGGCTTTGTCACCCACAGCGGTGCTGGCGCGGGTACAGCGCCTGACCAAAGACAACTACATCCTCGGATATGAGGCCCGCCTCAACCCCTTGCAGCTGGGCGCGTCGATGATGGTGTTTGTAGAAGTGCTGCTGGACCGCACCACGCCGAATGTGTTTGATGCGTTCAAGGCCGCTGTGCAGGTACGCCCCGAGATCATGGAGTGCCACATGGTGGCGGGGGGCTTCGACTACCTGCTGAAGACCCGCATGGCCGACATGCTGGCCTACCGGGAATTTGCGGGTACGGTGCTGTGGCAGCTGCCGGGCGTGCGCGAAACCCGTACCTATGCGGTGATGGAAGAGGTCAAAAACTCCACCCGGCTGCGTCTGCCATGAAGCACAACACCTCTTTATCCACCCTGCTGCGCACCGTATGGATCGGCGCCTTGTGCGCCGCGAGCAGCCTGGCGTTGGCGCAGCAGGTGGGTACGGCCCCACCGGTGGCGCCCGGACGGATCAGCGTAACCGAGACGCTGCTGGGCATCCTGGGTTATGCCCGCTGGCCCAACGAGTCCATGCCGCTGCGCGTGTGCGTCGCAGGGCGCAGCGCACATACCGACCCATGGCTGAAAAACGGCTTGGCTGCCCTGCCCCAGCGGCCCATCGTGGTGCAGGCGCTGGCACCTGACAGCGAAGCGTCCATCGCCGCCCAGTGCGACGCTTTGTATATAGGCACGCTGGACGATGCGGCTTCGCGCCGCATATTCTCCAATGTAGTGGGGTATCCGGTGCTGACGGTCAGTGAACGGATTCCACCCTGTGCAGCGGGCGCGATGGTGTGCCTGGATGCCAGCAACCCCATGGGCGTGCAATTTGAAGTCAACCTGGATGCCGTTGCCCGCAGCGGTGTGCGGGTGAATCCGCAGGTTCTGCGGCTCGGGCGGCCTGCTGGGAAGACGGCCCCATGAACCGGCATAGCCCCCACAAGCCTGCCACGGGGCGCGTCAGCCTGCTGGCCACGCTGCAACAGGCCCATTTCCGGGTGGCCACGCTGATGATGTTGGCGGTGGGTTTTGCATTGACGCTGGCGGCCTTGGTGGCCTTGCGTACCGCCGCCGACCAGAACCTGCAACTGGTGGCGCGGTCCATTGCGTATACCGCAGAGGCAGCCGTGGTGTTTCGGGACACCATTGCCATCCAGGAATCACTGGGGCTGATCGCCCGCCAGGAGTCGCTGGCCAGTGCGCAGATTGTGGATACCCGTGGCGCGCTGTTGGGGCGCTACATACGGCCTACCAACAACCTGCCCGATGTTGTAGGCGACCGCATCGTGGCGCTATTGTTGCCGCAGCCCACCATCGCCCCCGTGGTGTACCAGGGCCGCCGCATCGCCGAGGTGCGTTTGCGCGGCGACGGGGCGGGGTTTGTGGGCTTTATCTTCATGGGCCTGGCCGGTATGCTGGTGTGCCTGGCACTGGGCGCTGTGGCCGTGCGGCAACTCTCGCGGCGTATCCAGCGCGACATCCTGCAGCCGGTGCTCGCCCTGACGGCGGTGACCTACGCAGCCCGTTTTGACCGTACGACGTCGGCGCGCGCACCGGCATCGCGCATTGCCGAGTTCCACCAACTGGGCGAGGACTTCAACGCCTTGCTGATGGAAATCGAGGTGTACCAGACCCAACTGCACCAAGAGAACAAATCGCTGTCGCACCTGGCCAACCACGACAGCTTGACCGGCCTGCCCAACCGTGCCTACTTTCGACGTCGTCTCACGCGGGTGTTGCAAGACATCCAGGCCACTGGCGGCGGCCTGGCCGTGCTGTATCTGGATAACGACCACTTCAAGTCGATCAACGACCGCTATGGCCATGCCGTGGGCGATGCGCTGCTGGTCGAGGTGGCCGACCGGGTGCGGGCGCAGGTACGCGAAAACGATGTGGTGGCCCGCCTCGGCGGCGACGAATTTGCCATTCTGCTGGCCCCCTTGCACAACGTGGAAGATGCCGCCCGGATTGCCGACAAAATCATCGCCAGCATGGCCACGCCGCTGGAGATCCGGCCCCAAGACCATATCGTGCCGTCCTTGAGCATTGGCATTGCGATCTACCCGATCCACGGGCAAACTGCGGAACAGCTGCTGCGTGCTGCCGACCGGGCCATGTACCGGGTGAAAAGCCAGCAACGCGGCCAGCGCCATATTTTCAACGATCAAACGGATGGCAGTGATTCAGCGCATCCGCCCGAAAAAAGAGAAGTTCTGTAATGCAACCGCACACCCACCTGCAAATACCTGCTGGCATGCGCTCACATACGCGCCGCCACATTCTCGGATCCACCGCCGCACTCACTCTGGGCTTGCTCGTGGCCTGCCAATCTCCCCCCCCGGCCGCCCCGCCACTCGACCGCGCAACCGAACTGGAGCGCCTGGGCTTTGTGCGCACCGAAGAAGGCTGGGAGTACCCCATTTCCGGAAAAATATTGTTTGATACCGCTTCCGACGCACTGGATGCCGAAAGCCAGGCCGTAGCGGGCCGCATCGGCAGCGCCCTGGCCAAACTGGGTATCAACCGGCTACGGGTCGAAGGGCATACCGACAACGTGGGTCCGGCAGCTTTCAACCAGACCCTGTCCCTGCGCCGGGCAGAAGCCGTGGCACAGGCGCTGGCATCACAGGGCTTGTCGAAAGACGGCATGGAAGTACGCGGCTGGGGCAAGGACCGGCCCGTGGTGTCCAACGACACGCCCGCCGGACGGCTGCAGAACCGCAGGGTGTCGGTGATCGTGCCCGCGCAGTGATTTGACGGCTACCGCACGCCAAAAATAGCGGTGCCCACGCGCACCAGGGTGCTGCCCGCCGCCACAGCGGCCTCCAGATCGGCCGTCATGCCCATCGACAAGGTATCAAAATGTGGCGCGCCCGGCACGGCGGCGGCAACGATCTGGTCAAACAAGGCTTTGGCCTGGGCGCACACCGCCAGTTGCCCGGCGTAATCCGCGGCAGGCTCCGGAATCACCATCAGCCCCCGCAAACTCAGGCGCGGCAGGGTCGCCACCTGTATCGCCAAGGCCAAGGCCTGGTGCGGCGGCACGCCGGATTTATTCTCACCACCGTCCACATTCACCTGCAGGCAGACCTGCAGCGGCGGCAGGTGTGACGGGCGCTGGTCGCTCAAGCGCTGGGCGATTTTGAGCCTGTCGATGCTGTGCACCCAGTCAAAATGCGCAGCCACCAAGGCCGTTTTATTGCTTTGGATGGGGCCGATACAGTGCCATTCCAGCGGCAAATCCTGCAAAGCGGTGATTTTGGTGACGGCTTCCTGGATATAGTTTTCGCCAAACCGCGTCTGCCCCGCGGCAAAAGCCTCGCGCACCGCCTCCGGTCCCCAGGTTTTGGAAACAGCCAGCAAATCCACGCTACCTGCTGGACGCGATGCGCGGGTACAAGCTGTAACCATGCGCCCACGAACGCCTTGGAGATTGTTACTAATCGTAGTCATAATCAAACCTACAGCGTACCAAACATCAAGGGGCTCCGTGGACATTACCCAATTGCTCGCATTCAGCGTAAAAAACAAGGCCTCGGACTTGCACCTGTCGGCCGGGCTGCCGCCCATGATCCGGGTGCACGGCGATGTGCGGCGTATCAACGTCGATCCGCTGGACCACAAAACCGTGCACGCCATGGTCTACGACATCATGAGCGACAGCCAGCGCAAACAGTATGAAGAGTTTCTGGAGGTCGATTTCTCGTTCGAGATCGAAGGCCTGGCACGCTTTCGGGTCAATGCCTTCAACCACGCACGCGGAGCCGGTGCCGTGCTGCGGACCATTCCGTCCAAGATCCTCACCCTGGAGCAGCTCAACGCGCCCAAGATTTTTGGCGACCTGGCCCTCAAGCCCCGCGGCATGGTGCTGGTGACCGGGCCTACCGGCTCCGGCAAATCCACCACGCTGGCTGCCATGGTGAACCACCTCAACGAAACCGAATACGGCCACGTGCTGACGGTGGAAGACCCGATCGAGTTTGTCCACGAATCCAAGAAATGCCTGATCAACCAGCGCGAAGTCGGCCCGCACACGCTGAGCTTTGCCGCCGCCCTGCGCTCTGCCCTGCGCGAAGACCCGGACGCGATTCTGGTCGGTGAAATGCGCGACCTGGAAACCATCCGCCTGGCCATGACCGCCGCCGAAACCGGGCATCTGGTGTTCGGCACCCTGCACACCTCCAGCGCGGCCAAGACCATCGACCGGATCATTGACGTGTTTCCAGCCGAAGAAAAGGAAATGGTCCGCGCCATGCTGTCGGAGTCGCTGCAGGCGGTGATCTCGCAAACCCTGTGCAAAACCAAGGACGGCCAGGGCCGGGTGGCGGCGCACGAGATCATGCTGGGCACCAGCGCCATCCGCAACCTGATCCGCGAAGCCAAGGTGGCGCAGATGTACTCCACCATCCAGACCGGCAACAGCGTGGGCATGCAGACACTGGACCAGAACCTGACCGATCTGGTACGCCGCAATATCATCAGCCCGGGCGAAGCGCGGGGCAAAGCCAAAATTCCCGAGAACTTTCCAGGTTGAACATGACGAACGATTGGAGCACCCCATGAAGGGTATTCTGGAGTTCTTACTCCACAAGTCGGAGCCGAAACCCGAGGCGGCTCCGCACGACTCGATGCTGTTCACCACGGCATTCAATGGGCAAAATGTCGACCCCTCGATGCTGGTGCCGTGGGAGGCGCGGGCCATCGAAGTCGGTGCCAAGCGCCTGCCCACCGCGAACAGCGTGCGCACCTTGCAAGAGTTGTGGGCCAAAGACAAGAACATGGAGCAGCTCGACGCGGCCTCCATCCTGCGCATGGAGCGCTTCTTCCAGTTTGCCCTGGTGCCCGGTGGGCGCGACATCATCCGCCAGGGCGAATACGGCAACTTCATGGTGGTGCTGCTCAAAGGCACCATTGCGGTCGACCGGCTGCAGCCCTGGGGCGAGCACCTGCGGCTGGCCGAAACCAAGCCGGGTGACATCCTGGGGGAAATGTCGCTGCTCGACAGCGGCATCCGCTTCTCGGCCTGCACCACCCTGGACGACTGCGAAATCGCCGCACTCAGCGCCGAATCGATGGACGACATGATGAACACCGACCCCCGGTTGGCCGCCTGCCTGATAGCCCTGCTGGCGCGCAAACTCTCGCTGCGGCTGCGTGCCATCAGCGCCCGGTTCAGCGACCGTCCCAACTAAGGCCCCCACGATGGAACGCGACCAAGCCAGCAAGTTCATCAACGATCTTTTGAAACTCATGGTCAGCCGCAACGGCAGCGACCTGTTCATCACGTCCGAATTTCCGCCCGGCATCAAGGTCGATGGCAAGGTCACCAAAGTCTCGCCCCAGCCGCTCACGGCCAGCCACACGCTGGCCCTGGCCCGTTCGGTGATGAACGACAAGCAGGCCGCCGAGTTTGAGCGCACCAAAGAATGCAATTTCGCAATCTCACCGGCGGGCATTGGCCGGTTCCGCGTGAACGCCTTTGTACAGCAGGGCAAAGTCGGCATGGTGCTGCGGGTGATTCCGGTCAGCATCCCCACGGTGGATGGCCTGGGCATGCCGCAGGTGCTGAAAGATGTGGCCATGACCAAGCGTGGTCTGTGCATCCTGGTCGGCGGTACGGGCTGTGGCAAGTCCACCACCCTGGCCGCCATGGTCGATTGGCGCAACGAGCACTCATACGGCCACATCATCACCATCGAAGACCCGGTGGAATTTGTGCACCCGCATAAAAACTGCGTCGTCACCCAGCGCGAAGTGGGCCTGGACACCGACAGCTGGGACTCCGCCCTGAAAAATTCGCTGCGCCAGGCCCCCGATGTGATCCTGATGGGGGAAATCCGCGACCGCGTCACCATGGAACACGCCATCGCCTTTGCCGAAACCGGCCATTTGTGCCTGGCCACACTGCACGCCAACAACGCCAACCAGGCGCTGGACCGCATCCTGAACTTCTTCCCCGAAGAACGCCGTGCCCAGCTGCTGATGGATTTGTCGCTGAACCTGCGCAGCGTGGTGTCGCAGCGCCTGATTCCCCGCCAGGACGGCAAGGGCCGGGCCGCCGCGGTGGAGATTTTGCTCAACACCCCGCTGATCGCCGACCTGATCTTCAAGGGCGAAGTCACCGAAATCAAAGAGATCATGAAGAAGAGCCGCAATCTGGGCATGCAGACCTTTGACCAGGCCCTATTCGATGCCTTTGAGAGCCAGTACATCAGCTACGAAGATGCCCTGCGCCACGCCGACTCACTCAACGACCTGCGTTTGCAGATCAAGCTCAACAGCCAGCGCGCCAAGACCCAGGATCTGGCCGCCGGGACTGAGCATTTCGCGATCGTCTGACACCCTCCCCCTCTTGATTCCTATGCCAAGCACCAACCCCAAAACCTACACTTCCGTTCCTCCTAAAAAAGTCGCATTTCTCGGCCTGGGTGTCATGGGCTACCCGATGGCGGCGCACCTGGCGCTGGCGGGGCACTCGGTGACCGTCTACAACCGCACCGCTACTAAATCCATAGCTTTCTGCGCTGAATACATAAGCGCTGGAGCCCCAAAACATGCTGAAACCCCGCGCCTGGCTGCACGGGGGGCCGACATCGTGTTTTGCTGCGTGGGCAACGATACCGACCTGCGCTCGGTCACGCTGGGGGCCGACGGGGCTTTTGCGGGCATGGAGCCGGGCGCAATTTTTGTGGACCACACCACGGCCTCGGCCGAGGTCGCCCGTGAGCTGGATGGAGCGGCACGCACCCTGGGCCTGCGCTTCATCGACGCGCCGGTATCGGGCGGCCAGGCGGGCGCGCAAAACGGCTTGCTGACGGTGATGTGTGGCGGCGATGCGGCGGCCTTCGATGCGATCGCCCCCACGGCCATGGCGTTCTCAAAGGCCTGCACCCGGGTGGGCGACAGCGGCGCAGGCCAGTTGGCCAAGATGGTGAACCAGATCTGCATCGCCGGGCTGGTGCAAGGCCTGAGCGAAGCCGTGGCCTTTGGCCAGCGCGCCGGGCTGGACATCGTGCAGGTGCTGGAAGTGATTGGCAAGGGCGCGGCCCAAAGCTGGCAGATGGACAACCGCGGCAAAACCATGGTGGCCGACCAGTTCGACTTTGGCTTTGCCGTGGACTGGATGCGCAAAGACCTGGGCCTGGTGCTGGACGAGGCCAAGCGCAACGGTGCGCGCCTGCCGGTCACCGCCCTGGTAGACCAGTTTTATGCCGACGTGCAGCAAATGGGCGGCCAGCGCTGGGACACCTCCAGCCTGATCAAGCGACTCCGCTAAGTCACCACCACCCCACGTTCAAAACACCCCTCTTTTCCAGAAACACCGCAGAACTGGCTTTGCCAGGCTGCTGGTGTTGCCCCCTTGCCAAGGGGGTTGGCGGAAAGCGCTTGCGCTGTAGCCTGGGGGTGAGCCCTATTTCACGGTGGAGAGGCTTTTCAGCTCTTCCTCGCTCAGAATGTCAAACACCCGCACCACCCTTTGCACGCCGCTGACGCTGCGGGCCAGGTCGGTGACGCGGTTGGCTTCGCGCATCGAGACGCGACCCATCAGGTAGACCGTGCCGCGCTCGGTGATCACCTTGAAGGTATTGGACTGCACATCCTTGGCATCCACCAGCGTGGCCTTGACCTTGCCGGTCACCAGGGTGTCGGACGAGCGCTGCGACAGCGACGACGGGCCGAGCACCGCCACCTCGTTCACCACCGAGCGCACGTTCTCCACCTTCAGCACCAGCTCTTGCAGCTTTTGCTGGTCGGCAGCGGTGGGCACTTCGCCCGTCAGCAGCACCTGGCGGTTGTAGCTGGTGACGTTGACGTGGGCGCTCTCGCCCATGCTCTGGCCGATGCGGTTGTTGGCGCGCAGCTCGATGCCTTCATCTTCCAGCTGGGCCCCGGAGGTGCGCCGGTCGGTGGCCATGAACGCACCGCCCACCGCCGCACCGCCCACCACCAAAGGTACGCAGGCCGACAGGCTGGTACCCAGAACAACAGCCGCCGCAGCGGTGAGTAGAAAACGGTGCATGGAGTCTTTCAAAAAAAGTTAAAGCGGGGGTTCAATATCGCCCAGCAACTGGGAATCCACGCCGTCGCACAGGCAGTGCAGTACCAGCAAATGGACTTCCTGGATGCGCGCGGTACGGTCGTGCGGCACGCAGATGTGCACATCGGTTTCGCGCAGCGCCGCACCCATCTTGCCGCCGCCCTTGCCGGTCATGGCCACCACGGTCATCTCGCGCTCGTGGGCGGCCTGGATGGCCAGCAGCACGTTGGCCGAGTTGCCGCTGGTGGTGATGGCCAGCAGCACGTCGCCGGGCTGGCCCAGAGCGCGCACCTGCTTGGCGAAGATCACGTCGAAGTTGTAGTCGTTGCCTATTGCCGTAATGATGGAGCTGTCGGTGGTGAGCGCAATCGCACCCAGCTCGGGCCGCTCGCGCTCAAACCGGCCCACGAACTCGGCCGCAAAGTGCTGCGCATCCGCCGCCGAGCCGCCGTTACCGCAGGCCAGCACTTTGCCGCCGCTGGTCACAGCCGCCAGCATGGCCTGGATGCCCGCCGCAATGGGTTTGCTGAGTGGCTGCGCCGACTGGTACTTCAGGTCGGCGCTGTCGATGAAATGTTGCTGAATGCGTTGTTCAATCATGGTGCGGAATGATAACTGTGCTGTAGGAGCGGGTTTGTAAATGAAAGTTCAGCTTGCATCGAAGGCCGCCTGCAGCCATTGGATGCCGGAATACTCGACCAGCACCACATCAAACCGGCATGGCGGCGGGGTGCGCAGGCGCATCAAATAGCTGCGGGCAGCGAACACGATACGCCTTTGCTTGGTGGCGCTGATGCTGGCCGCCGCGCCGCCAAACGCCGCGGTGGCCCGCTGGCGCACCTCGACAAACACCACCGTGCCGTCGGGCGCACGCATCACCAGGTCGATTTCGCCGCCGCCGCGCCCCGGGGTCCGATAATTGCGCTCCAGCAGACGCAGGCCCTGGGCCTGCAAATGCGCCAGCGCCCGGTCTTCACCCGCATCACCGACCTGTTTGGTCGTGCCCGGTAAGGCCACACCGATTTTTTTGAGGAAACCCATTGAGCGCTTCTTTTGCTTCCGCCTTGAAAGCCGCCCAGGAGGCAGCCGCTTCGCAGCATTATCCGGCGGGCACGCTGTACATCGTGGCCACGCCCATCGGCAACTTGTGCGACATCAGCCTGCGGGCGCTGCACGTGCTGGGTTTGGTGGATGCCATCGCCTGCGAGGACACGCGCCACACCCAGGCCCTGCTGCGCGCCTACGGCATCGACAAGTCCAGCGCCCAGCTGCTGGCGGTGCACCAGCACAACGAGACCGAGGCCGCGCAGAACGTGGTGCGGCGGCTGCAGCAGGGTGAACGCATTGCCTACGCCAGCGACGCAGGCACCCCGGCCATCAGCGACCCCGGCGCGCGGGTGGTGGCGGCCGCGCGGGCCGTGGGCATTGCGGTGGTGCCTCTGCCTGGCGCCAGCAGCATCACGGCGGCGCTGAGTGCGGCGGGCATCGTGCAGGACACGGGTTTTGTGTTTACCGGCTTCTTGCCTAGCAAGGCCACCGAGCGCGACAACGCCGCCCTGGCGCTGCTGGCCGAGCCGCGCGCTGTGGTGCTGCTGGAAGCCCCGCACCGCATCGAGGCGCTGGCCCGCAGCCTGGCCTGCCTGGGCGCACGGCCCGTAACGCTGGCGCGCGAGATCACCAAGCAGTTTGAAGAAATTGCCACCGTGCCCGCGCAAGACCTGGTGGCCTGGCTGGCGGCCCAGCCGTCGCGCACGCGGGGGGAGTTTGTGCTGGTCATCCACCCGGCTCCACCGTCGGAAGCCCCGGCGCAGGACCTGCGGGTGCTGAAGCTGCTGCTGGCCGAGCTACCCCTGAAAACCGCCGTGCAACTCTGCGCCGACATCACCGGCCAGCCGCGCAAAGGCCTGTACAGCGCGGCGCTGGAACTCAAGGCGGACACGGACGAAGACTCCTGAATAAATAGCTGCTCACGCTTATGGAATAAGCGCTAGAGGCTCATTTCATTCAGATTTTGGCGGCCACAGGAAACTCAAGGGGTGCTGGCGCAGGCGGCGCAGCACGGCGTAGCGCAGGCGCTGGCGGTCCAGCCCGGTCACGCTGTGCGCCCCCAGGGCCAGTTGCAGCGCCAGGAAGAAGCTGACCGTCAGGTTGAGCACGCCGATCAGCGGAATCGCCGCCACACACCACCAGAACACCGGCATGGTCCACACCAGATTGCCGTAGGCGGCAGCCGCCGCAGACAACTGGCCGGTGGACAGCGTCACGTGGCGGGCCTCCAGCCCCAGGCCCACAAAGGCCAGCACCGGCGGCAGCAGGCCGAGCATGAAGCCCAGCGAGATGTTCGACGCAAAGCCCGAAATATGCTCGCGCATGAAACGCGCCCAGCGGTCGGCGCGCGCCCCGCCCAGCACCCGGGTGATGCGCGGGTTGTAGCGCAGGGCCGAATCCAGCTGGTGCAGCACAAACCAGTTTTCCACCGCGCCCGCAATCAGGCTGGAGGTAAACAACAGCACGCCGGTAAACGCCGCAAACAGCAGCGTGCTGGGGCTCAGCAGGTTCAGGGTGTGGAACACGTGGTCGGCCTCGGCCTGGCTGATCATGTGCTTGCCGCTGCCCCAGAACATCGCATAGCTGATCAGCAGCACGCAGGGCGTGACCATGCCCACATTGCCCAGCACCGCCGCCACCTGCGAACGCACCAGGTGGGTGACTTCGTCGACAAAGTCTTCGATCGCCCGGCTGTTGCCCAGGTCTTTGAGCTTGGCGGCCATGGCGGGGGCGGTCATGGCCGGCTGCTTGGTGGCCAGAGTCCAGTGCAGCAGCTGGATCATCACAAAGCTGGCGGCGTACATCACGCCCGACCACATGCCCGCCCAAAAGGCCGTCAGGCCCACCGCGCCGATCAGAAACTTCAGCAAGGTGGTCAGCGACGTGGCCGCACCGCCGCCTGCCGCCTTGATCAGCATGCCACGGTACTCGGCCCGGTCGCGGGTGATGTAGTGCTCGCCGGTTTCGGCGCTGCGCTCGGTCACCTTGGCGGCCAGCATCGAGGCGTTGCCACGCACCAGCGCCCGCAGGCTGCGGCGTTCCTGCCCGGCATAAGTGAGGCGCACCACCAGGCGGCTGGCGCTGGCATCGGGCGTGGGCGAGAGCAGGCAATCCATCAGATCGCGCACCCGCAGCAGGCGTTCGCGCAACTGGCGCAGCATGAACACCAGGTTGACCGAGATGCCGTGGTCGTTCAGGTGCGGGTACACGCTGGCGGCGGCCTGGCGGCATAGCTCCAGCCGCTCGCGCAGGCGCTGGGCGGCGGCCTCCAGCTCGGGCAGCTCGCGCGGCGTGGCAATGAAAGCCCGGCGCAAGGCATCCACCTCGGCCGACAGGCTGTTGAACGGCTCATCATGCCGGGCGGCAGCGCTCATGCGCAAGCGCAACTCCGATGCCACGCCGGTGGCCATGATCTGGTTGCTGCAAAAAGTAATGGCCTGCAGCAGCTCGTCTTGCCACAGCGTGATGCCCGGCGTGCGCGATGGCGACGACAGCAAATGGCCAATGCGCGCCAGCGTGGGCGCATCCAGCGCCGCCAGCCAGGCGGCATCCAGCGTGTTGGGCAGCACCAGGCTGAAAAGCTCGGCCGCGTCGGTGGTCTCGGGCGTGCTGGGCAGCAGCTTGCAGCGCAGACGGTAACCCAGCTCGCTGAAAAACGCGGTGCGCGGCGAAAACCCGTAGTCGGACAACACCATGGTGCTGTCCACCGTATCGGCCAGCACCTGCCACCAGGTCCGCAGGCGCACCTGCAGCTCGGGCCGGGCATCCACCGCATCCAGAAAGCGCTGCACCCGGCTCACCGAGTCGTCGGGCGCGCGGTTGTCGCCGCGTATCCATTCCAGCAGGCCAATCAGCCACAGATGGCGCCGCGCCAAGGGCGCATTGGCATCCAGCGTATCGAGGAGCGAGGTGAGGGTGTGTGTGGTCAATGCGATGGAGGCTCTTAGGGTTTAGGAGCGGTCCATTCTAGAGAATATGCTGTGTCTGGCGGACATATGCCCTGTTACATACAACGTTATACGGACAATAGCCGTACAATCGCAGCATTATCCCGTGATGGAGATACCCCATGGAAGCCACCACTACCAGCTTGCGCCAGGCGCGCATGGAATTCAAAACCACCGCCGACATGAAAGACCTGCTCAACCAGGCCGCCGCCTTGGACGGGCTGGACCTGACCTCGTTCGTGCTGGGCTCCGCCATTGAAAAAGCCCGCAAGGTGCTGAGTGAACACGCCAGCATCCGCCTGGCCCAGCAGGGGCAAGCCGCACTGGCGCAGTTGCTCCACATGCCACCCGCACCCACCCCCGCCATGCAGGATTTGATGGCCCTGCCAGACTTGCCCACACGCACCGTGGCCGGTTGAGCATGGCGGTTGCGCTTTCGCTGTACGCCCCGGCGCTGGTGTACTCGGGGCAAAAGCAGTTTGACTGCGGCCATGCCGTCATCAACGCCTTTGTGCACAACAGCCTGAAACCCCAGGCCAGGAAAAACCTGAGCGTGGCCTATGTGCTGACGGACAGCGCGCACGGCGAGCGTTTTGTGGGCTTCTACACCATCGCCCAGCACATGGTGGATGTGTCTTTGCTCTCGGCACTGCAACTGGGCTCCCTGCCGCGCAAAATTCCTTGCTCGCGCCTGGTCATGCTGGGCATCGACCAGCGCTACAAAGGCCAGCAACTCGGCTCACGGTTGATGCGGCACGCCCTGCTGCTCACGCAACAGGTGGCACAGCAAATAGGCAGTTTCGGGATGTACCTGGATGCCGATCCCCTGGCCGTGGCGTTCTACCAAAATCTGGGATTTACGCTGCTGGAGGGCGACAAAAGCCCGGCGCCATCGCCGATGTTTTTACCGCTGAGCGCGATCGGCTGAAGAAGCTGGCGGGGGAATGAAGAAGTTGGTGCGGCTGGCGGGGATCGAACCCACGACCCTTGGCTTCGGAGGCCAATACTCTATCCACTGAGCTACAGCCGCAACGTGGGCGATTGTAGCCGCTGGCTGTGTGGGCCAAAAACCGCTACCTCTCAAGGCCTGTAAAGGGGCGACGGTTATACTCGCGGGCTGATTAGAGCCCACTAACTTTTATGGACTCGGGTGCAGAGCACCCCGAGCCATAAAAGTTGCTTCAGGTTAATAGAGCCCCCGATTTGACCCCGATGTTTTGAGGACACCATGAGCGCCAACCCCCATGACCACGCAGCAGAAGAAGACCACACCGGTCCCATCAAAAATCCCAAGCAACTGCTGCTGGCGGTGTTTTTCTCATTCGTGATCCCCATTTTTGCCATCATCGGCCTGGTGTATTACGTGGTGTCGGATGCCAAACCGGCGGGCACCAACTCGGTGGACACCATGACGCTGGGCGGCATGACAGAGCAATCGCAAAGCCAGGCGCTGGCTGCGCGCATCCAGAAGATCGGTGCCGTGGAAATCCGCGATGCCAACCGCGAACTCAAATCCGGCGAAGACGTGTTCAAGGCGCAATGTGCCAGCTGCCACGCCACGGGTCTGGCGGGTTCGCCCAAGTTTGGCGATGCAGGGGCCTGGGGTCCACGCATCAAGACCGGCTATGAAGCGCTGCTGAACTCCGCCATCGCCGGCAAGGGTGCCATGGGCGCGCAAAGCGGTGGCGACTTTGACGACACCGAAATCGCCCGCGCGGTGGTCTACATGGCCAATGGCGGTGGGGCCAGCTTCCCGGTGCCGCAAAAGCCCGCTGCTGCTGCACCCGAAGGCGCAGCGTCTGCCGCACCGTAAGCACACCATGCTCCCCGAAAAGGCCGGTTCTTCCGGCCTTTTTTATGCATGAAATCAGGCCCTGGCGCTTATTCAACAAGCACGGGCAGCTATTATTTTGGTAGTAACTGGGGGCTGGGCACGTAGCCGAAGCGCTCGGGCAGGCGGGCGGCCTCCTCGGGCTGGGGCACCCACAGGCCTTGCTCCACCGCGTCGGCGGCATGGCCCATGTCCAGGGTGTGCACCAGGCCAAAGCCCAGGTCGGTGTCCAGGTACAGGTGGCCCTGTTCGTCCAGCACGCAGCGCTGCACCCGCGCGGTCTGGCCGGTGTGGGCCAGCACCGTGAAGTCGGGCTGTACGCGCCACACATACGGCGTGCGCTCCAGCTCCACATAGACCCGCTGCGGCCCGTTCTGGAAGAACCAGCGGCCCTGGCGGTCGCTCTCGTAGTTGCGCTGGATGAAGTCGATCAGCTTTTCGTGCAGCAGGCGCGAGCCCTTGCTCTGCGCGGTGGCCCCGGTGCCCGCAAACGGCCCTGCCGCCTGCGCCGGGTCGTCGCGCATGTACCAGTTGCCGCGCGCGTCCAGGCCCAGCCAGCCGTAGCAGTCGGGCACGTTGGGCCATTTGGCGATGGCTTGTTTGACGATGTCGTCCATAGCGTCCTATTTGATGGCCTGCAACAGCCAGCCGCCCACCGCATCAGGCATGCTGCGCACGTGGCCGGGGATGGGGCCCTGGGGAAAGCCGACATGGCCTCCGTGGCTGGGCTGCCACAGGGTGACGTGCCGACCCACCTCGTCCTGGTGCGGCAGGCTCCAGGCGGGCACAAAAGGGTCGTTGCGGGCGTGCACCACCAGCGCGGGGATGCGGATCTGCGCCAGGTGCGGCTTGGCCGAGGCGCGGGCCCAGTAGTCTTCGGTGCTGTTATAGCCGTGCAGCGGGGCGGTGAAGATGTTGTCGAACTCGTACAGGTCGCGCGCGGCCATCAGCGCCTCGCGGTCGAACAGGCCGGGGTGCTGGTCGAGCTTGCGCAGGGCCTTGGGCTTCATGCTGCGCAGGAACATGCGGGTGTAGATCTGCCGGTTCATGCCGCGCCCGATGGCCCAGCCGCTGGCGGCCAGGTCGGTGGGGGCGCACACCGCCGCCACCGCACGCACCACCTGGCGCGCCTGGTCGCCCATTTCCTCTGCCCAGCGCAGCAAGGCGTTGCCGCCGAGTGAGATGCCCACAGCGATGACCTTGCCCTGGTGCCAGGCCTTGAGGCGCTTGAGCACCCAGCCGACCTCTTCAAAATCGCCCGAGTGGTAGGCGCGCGGCCCCAGGTTGAGTTCGCCGCTGCAGCCCCGAAAGTGCGGCACCACAAAGCCCATGCCGTGGGCTCGCGCGTAGTCGGCAAAGGCCTCGGCGTAGTGGCTGCCCGACGAGCCCTCCAGCCCGTGGAACAGCACCAGCAGGGGCCGCCCGGCCTCGCTGGCCGCCGGGTCGGCGATGTGGGCGGCCGGGTCGCAGAAATCCACGTCGATGAAGTCCAGGTCCGGCGTGATCCAGCGCTCACGCCGGAACTGCGGCCGGGGCCCGAAGGCGCGGCGCGAGTACAGGGCGGGCCAGATGGTTTGCGCATGGCCGCCGGGTAGCCACCAGGGCGCTACATAGTTCATAGCTGGTTGTGCTGATGGAATGGGCACGGAAGGCAAATTTGACTAATGGAGCAGCGCCGACGCGCCACCCGACTCCTGCAGATCACGGCCGGTGCCGGGGCTGGCGTGGTGGGCCACCATGCGCCAGCCTTGGGCCGTCTTGTGGTAGACGTTGGTGGCGATGGCAAAGGCCTCGCGCGGGCCGTCGGGGGCCATCACCTCGATGCGCTCCACCAGGGTGTGTACGGCGCTGGCCAAGGCATCGATGCGGCGCACATGCTCGGGCCAGGCGCGGATGCGGCCCTGGCCGAACATGGCCTCGAAGCTGGCACGGATGGCGGCGATGCCCACCACGCGCGCGCCACCGGGGTGGACGCAGACCACATCGTCCTCGTCGGCCCAGCAGGCCACCAGCTTGTCGATGTCGCCATTTTGTAAGGCATCGTAAAAGGCGGCTTCGGTGTCGTCGGCAGTGCCGCCCACGGTGGCGGCCTGGAGTTTGGCTTTGGGCATGGCTTACACGGGGGTTGGGCAAAATGGAAGTGGCTTTGATTTTGCCTTGCTTTGGAGGGCTGCCCGGGCCGCATGTGCTAAGGTCAAACGCTATAGGAGCCCGCATGCGGCCCGCCATTGGAGGAATTCACATGAAACGCTGGTTACCCGCCCTACTGCTCGCATCCGCCCTGACCGGCTGCGGCTATAACGATTTCCAACGCCTGGACGAGCAAAGCAAGGCCGCCTGGAGCGAGGTGCTGAACCAGTACCAGCGCCGTGCCGACCTGGTGCCCAACATCGTGGCCACCGTCAAGGGCGAAGCCGCGTTTGAGCAAGACACGCTGACCAAGGTGGTGGAGGCCCGCGCCAAGGCCACGTCCATCCAGGTCACGCCCGAAACGCTGAACAACCCCGAAGCCTTCGCCAAGTTCCAGGCCGCCCAGGGCGAGCTGGGCAGCGCCCTGAGCCGCCTGATGGTGACGGTCGAAAAGTACCCCGACCTGAAGGCCAACAAGGGCTTTAGCGACCTGCGGGTGCAGCTGGAAGGCACCGAAAACCGCATCACCGTGGCCCGCAACCGCTTCATCGGCACGGTACAGGAGTACAACGTGCTGGCCCGCAGCTTCCCCAGCAACCTGACGGCCAAGGTGATGGGCTACGAGCCCAAACCGAGCTTCACGGTGCAGAACGAAGCCCAGATCTCGGCCCCGCCGGTGGTGGATTTCAAGAAATAAATGCCCGTGCTGCTGCGCCTGCTGCTTGCGTGCTGGCTGGTCCTGCTGGCCCTGGGCGGCCACGCCCAAAGCGTACTGCCGGTACCGGCGCTGACCGGGCACGTGATCGACACCACGGCCACCCTGGGCGCGGCGCAGCTGCAGGCGCTGGAAGCCAAGCTGACCGCGTTCGAGGGCAGCACCGGCGCGCAGGTGGTGGTGCTGATGGTGCCCACCACCCAACCTGAAGACATCTCTAGCTACGCCAACCGCGTGGGCAACGCCTGGAAGATTGGCCGCAAAGAGGTGGGCGACGGGCTGATCCTGCTGGTGGCCAAGAACGACCGCAAGCTGCGCATCGAGGTGGCCAAGACGCTGGAGGGTGCGATTCCCGACCTGGCGGCCAGCAACATCATCAACGATGCCATCACACCACGCTTCAAGCAGGGCGACTTTGCCGGGGGCGTGGATGCCGGGGTCAACCAGATCATGGCCCTGGTCAAGGGCGAGGCCCTGCCCGCGCCCACTGCCCGTGCCCAGCAGGAGGCCGAAGGGTTTGACTGGCAGGAACTGCTGATCTTTGCCGTGTTTGCCGTGCCGATTGCCGGTGCCATTGCCCGCAGCATCTTCGGGGCCAAGCTGGGCTCGCTGGTGACGGGCGCGGGCGTGGGAGCACTGGCCTGGTTCGTCTCGGCCAGCCTGCTGATTGCGGGCGCGGCGGGAGTGGCGGCACTGCTGTTCACGCTGGTGTCGCGGGCCGGGTCGTCGTCTTTGGGCGGCGCACTGGGCGGTGGCATGGGTGGTGGCCGGGGTGGTGGATTTGGCGGCGGCGGTTTCGGCTCGGGTGGCCGCAGCGGTGGCGGCGGCGGCTTCAGCTCGGGCGGTGGTGGCAATTTTGGCGGCGGCGGCGCGTCCGGGGGATGGTAATGGGCCTGTGGATGCACCTACAACGGCTGGTAAAACACTGCTGGCAAGATGCTTCGGATGTGCGCCGCGCGGTGCCCGCCGAGCTAGTAGAGCAACTGGCGCGCCGGGTCAGCGCCAGCGAGCAGCGCCACACCGGCGAGATCCGCATCTGCATCGAAGGCGGCCTGCCGCTGAGCTACCTGCGGCGCAAGGCTTCGGCGCGCGAACGGGCGGTGATGCTGTTTGGCAAGCTGCGCGTCTGGGACACTGAACACAACAACGGCGTGCTGATCTACCTGCTGCTGGCCGACCACGCCATCGAGCTGGTGGCCGACCGAGGCCTGAACGCCCGGGTATCGCCCGCCGAGTGGCAAGAGATGGTGGCCCACCTGGGCACGGCCTTGCAGGCGGGCTTGTATGAGCAAGGCCTGACGACGGCGCTGGAGGAGGTGTCTGCCGTGCTGGTGCAGCATTTCCCGCTGGCCCCTGACAGCATGCGGCGCGACGAGCTGCCGAACGCACCGGTGCTGCTCCTGTAAGCCCATATCTGAAATTCAGGGCCTTTTTTAGCATCGAAATCAAGGTCCAGCGCTTATTTTATAAGCGCAAGCAGCTCCTATTTTTAACATTAAAAACAGTAGCAACCATCCCCAGATTACGCCCACAAAAAAAAAGCCGCTCAAGAGCGGCTTTTTGGGGAGTGTCAGCGCAGATTAGCGGTTGCGGCGGAACTTGCGCAGAGCCGAAATCTGGGCGGCCATCATGGCCAGCTCGGATTGGGCCTTGGCGATGTCCAGCTGGCCCTTGGCGTTGCGCAGGGCTTCTTCGGCACGGGCCTTGGCGGCATTGGCTTTTTCTTCGTCCAGGTCCTTGCCGCGGATGGCCGTGTCAGACAACACGGTAACGCAGTCGGGTTGGACTTCCAGAATGCCACCGGCCACGAAGATGAACTCTTCGTTGCCGTCGGCCTTTTCAATACGCACCGAACCCGGCTTGATACGGGTGATCAAGGGGGTGTGGCGCGGATAAATGCCCAGCTCGCCCGCTTCGCCCGGCAAAGCCACAAACTTGGCTTGGCCCGAGAAGATGGATTCTTCGGCACTGACAACATTCACGAGAATGGTGGTCATAGGTTTCCTTTGGGTCCAGCGTGGTGAAGTGCAGAGCGCGACCTAGGCCGCACTCTACCGAAGGGGATTTAACACCCCTCGAAGGGGTTTAGACCTTCTTGGCCTTCTCGATGGCTTCGTCGATGGAGCCGACCATGTAGAACGCTTGTTCTGGCATGTGGTCGCATTCACCGCTGACGATCATCTTGAAACCGCGGATGGTTTCCGACAGGGGCACGTACTTGCCGGGCGAACCGGTAAACACTTCGGCCACGTGGAAAGGCTGGCTCAGGAAACGCTGGATCTTGCGGGCACGGGCCACGGCCAGCTTGTCGTCGGGCGCCAAGTCGTCCATACCCATGATCGCGATGATGTCGCGCAGCTCGCGGTAGCGCTGCAGCGTGCCTTGCACGGCGCGGGCGGTGTTGTAGTGGTCTTCACCGACGACCAGCGGGTCCAGCTGGCGGCTGGTGGAGTCGAGTGGATCGACCGCAGGGTAGATACCCAGCGAAGCGATGTCACGGCTCAACACCACGGTGGAGTCCAAGTGGGCGAAGGTGGTGGCAGGCGATGGGTCGGTCAAGTCATCCGCTGGCACGTACACGGCCTGGATGGAGGTGATCGAGCCCACCTTGGTGGAGGTAATACGCTCTTGCAGGCGGCCCATTTCTTCGGCCAGGGTAGGCTGGTAGCCCACGGCGGAAGGCATACGGCCCAGCAGTGCGGACACTTCGGTACCGGCCAGGGTGTAGCGGTAGATGTTGTCCACGAAGAACAGCACGTCACGGCCTTCGTCACGGAAAGATTCCGCAATGGTCAGACCGGTCAGGGCCACGCGCAGACGGTTGCCTGGAGGCTCGTTCATCTGGCCGTAAACCATGGCCACTTTGGACTCTTCGAGGTTCTCGAGGTTCACCACGCCGGAGTCGGCCATCTCGTGGTAGAAGTCGTTCCCTTCACGGGTACGCTCACCCACACCGGCAAACACGGACAAGCCGCTGTGTGCCTTGGCGATGTTGTTGATCAGCTCCATCATGTTCACGGTCTTGCCCACACCGGCACCACCGAACAGGCCGACCTTGCCGCCCTTGGCGAACGGGCAGATCAAGTCAATCACCTTGATGCCGGTTTCCAGCAGTTCTTGCGAAGGGCTGAGTTCGTCGTACGCGGGGGCTTTGCGGTGGATGGTGGCGGTCAGATCCTGGCTGACGGGACCACGTTCGTCGATGGGCGAACCCAGCACGTCCATGATGCGGCCCAGGGTGGCCTTGCCCACGGGCACGGTGATACCGGCGCCGGTGTTGTAGACCATCAGACCACGGCGCAGGCCGTCGGAAGAGCCCAGCGCGATGGTACGGACAATGCCGTCGCCCAGCTGCTGCTGCACTTCCAGGGTCAGCACGGAGCCGTCCATCTTCAGCGCATCGTAAATGCGGGGCATGCTGTTGCGGGGGAACTCAACGTCCACCACGGCACCAATACACTGGACAATTTTTCCCTGAACGCGGGCGTTCACTTCTGCATTTTCTTGAGCCATTTTTGCTCCAATAAATTGAGTCTTGAAATCGGTGACGGACTGGGACAGTGGCGCAGCTTAAACAGCCGCCGCACCTGCCACAATTTCCGACAATTCTTTGGTGATCGCAGCCTGGCGGGTCTTGTTATAGATCAGCTTGAGCTCGGCAATCACGCTACCCGCGTTGTCGGTAGCAGCCTTCATGGCGACCATGCGCGCGGCATGCTCGGAGGCCATGTTTTCCGCGACCGCCTGGTAGGCCAGCGCTTCCACGTAGCGGATCAACAAATTGTCGATCACCGACTGCGCATCGGGCTCATAGATGTAGTCCCAGGTGTTGGCCTTGCCGGTTGCCTTGGTTTCCGCCTGCATCTTGGCCGACGACAAGGGCAACAGCTGCTCCACCACAGGCTCTTGCTTCATGGTGCTGACAAACTTGTTGTAGACCATGTAGACAGCGCTGATTTCACCCTTTTCGTAGGCATCCAGCAGCACCTTGAGCGGGCCGATCAGCTTGTCCAGGTGCGGTTTGTCACCCAGATGGGTCACGTGCGCTACCACCTGGGCACCGGTACGGTTCAAAAATCCGAGACCTTTGCCGCCCACCGCCACCGTCTTTGCGCTCAAACCTGCAGCCTGCGCAGCGCGCAGTTTCAGGGTCAATGCGCGAAACAGGTTGGTGTTCAAACCGCCACACAAACCCTTGTCGGTGGTCACCACCACGAAACCTTCGGTCTTGGCACCGTTGGGTTTCATGAAGCTGTGCACGTACTCGGGATTCGCCTGGCCCAGATTGGCTGCGATGTCGCGGATCTTGTCGCTGTACGGGCGGGCTGCCTTCATCCGCTCCTGTGCTTTACGCATCTTGGAGACGGAAATCATTTCCATCGCCTTGGTGATCTTCTTGGTGTTTTCCACCGATTTGATCTTGGTGCGTAGTTCCTTGCCTGCTGCCATGAATGGCTCCTAGTTGGGGATTAAGCGAACGTTTTTTTGAACGCGGTCACAGCAGCGTGCAACTCAGCTTCCGCTTCCTTGTCCAGTGCTTTCGAGGCTTCAATCTTGGCCAACAAAGCCGCGCTCTTGTCCTTGAGGTAGCCGTGCAGGCCGTGCTCAAAAGCCAGGATCTTCTTGACTTCGATGTCGTCCATGAAGCCCTTGTTCACTGCGAACAACGTGGCACCCATCAGGGACACGGACAAGGGGCTGTACTGGGCTTGCTTGAGCAGTTCGGTCACGCGGGCACCACGGTCCAGCTGCTTGCGGGTCGCTTCGTCCAGGTCCGATGCGAACTGGGCGAAAGCCGCCAATTCACGGTACTGCGCCAAGTCGGTACGGATACCGCCAGACTGGCTCTTGATGATCTTGGTCTGTGCGGCGCTACCGACGCGAGACACCGAGATACCGGCGTTGATCGCAGGGCGGATGCCGGCGTTGAACAGCGAGGTTTCCAAGAAGATCTGGCCGTCGGTGATCGAGATCACGTTGGTGGGCACGAAGGCAGACACGTCACCGGCTTGCGTTTCAATGATAGGCAGAGCCGTCAAAGAACCGGTCTTGCCCTTGACTTCACCCTTGGTGAAGGCTTCGACATAGTCGGCATTCACGCGGGCGGCGCGTTCGAGCAGGCGGCTGTGCAGATAGAACACGTCGCCAGGGTAGGCTTCACGGCCTGGTGGACGGCGCAGCAGCAAGGAAACCTGGCGGTAGGCCACGGCTTGCTTGGACAAATCGTCGTACACGATCAGCGCGTCTTGGCCGCGATCGCGGAAGTATTCGCCCATGGTGCAGCCGGAGTAGGCCGAAACGTACTGCATGGCAGCCGATTCAGATGCCGAAGCCGCCACCACAATGGTGTATTCCATCGCGCCAGCCTGTTCCAGGGCACGCACCACGTTTTTGATCGACGAGGCCTTTTGGCCAATCGCGACGTACACGCAGAACATGTTCTGGCCCTTTTGGTTGATGATGGCGTCAATCGCGACAGCGGTTTTACCCGTCTGGCGGTCGCCAATGATCAACTCGCGCTGGCCACGGCCGACGGGCACCATGGCATCGATCGACTTCAAGCCGGTCTGCATGGGTTGGTCCACCGATTTACGGGCAATCACGCCGGGCGCGACTTTTTCGATCACGTCGGTCATCTTGGCGTTGATCGGACCCTTGCCGTCGATCGGCTGGCCCAGTGCGTTCACCACGCGACCGAGCAGCTCGGGACCAACCGGCACTTCCAGAATGCGGCCCGTGCACTTCACGATGTCGCCTTCGGAGATGTGTTCGTATTCGCCCAAAATCACGGAGCCGACCGAATCGCGCTCCAGATTCAGTGCCAGGCCGTAGGTGGGCTGGCCATCGCTACCGGCGGGGAACTCCAACATTTCGCCCTGCATCACGTCGGACAGGCCGTGCAAACGGCAGATACCGTCGGTCACGGACACCACGGTGCCCTGGTTGCGGATATCGGTTTGGGCCGTCAGGCCTTCGATGCGGCTCTTGATCAGCTCAGAAATTTCTGCGGGATTGAGTTGCATGACTCTTTCCTTCTCTTTCTTTAGTTAGCAAACAACCGGAGCCATGGGCTCTGGCCGAAAACGCTGGCACAGACCTTAACCAGAAGGTTAAGCAGTCAGGGCCAATTTCATATGTTCCAGGCGGGCTTTGATCGAGGTGTCCAACACCTCGTCACCCACCACGACGCGAATTCCGCCAATCAACTCCGGCTGCAAAGCCACTGTGAGATTGAGCTTGCGTCCAAAACGCTTTTCCAGCGCCGACGAGACGTTGGCCAGGGCTTCTGCGTCGATCGCAAAAGCACTGAACACGGTCGCGTCAGAGGTGCCGGTCCGGGCATTTTTCAATGCACGGAACTGGGCAGCAATCTCGGGAAGAGCGGCCAGGCGCCCGTTCTCGATGACCATGCGCAAAAAGTTTTTTGCAGCATCTGGCAGGGCCGACTTGGCCACACCGGCTACCACCTCAAACACCTGGTTCACCTCAACCTTGGGGTTATCGGCGAACTGGAGCAACTGGGGGTTGGCTGCAATCGCGGCCAATTCATCGACCCATCCGGCGGTGCCGTCCAGGTCAGACGCAGTGGCCTTGAACAGCGCTTCGGCGTAAGGACGGGCAATGGTTGCTATTTCAGCCATGGTCGTTCTGCCGCTCAGAGTTCTGTTTGAAGACGGTTCAGCAAGTCCGCGTGGACACCGGCATTGACTTCCTTGCGGAGAATCTGCTCGGCACCCTTCACAGCCAATGCAGCCACTTGCTCACGCAGGGCCTCACGGGCTTTGACGGTTTGCTGCTCGGCTTCGGCACGGGCTGCGGCGACGATCTTGTTGCCCTCTTCCGTGGCGCGGGCCTTGGCCTCTTCCACGATAGTTTGGGCACGGCGATCGGCATCCGCCAAACGCGATGCGGTCTCGGTGCGCGACTTGGCCAGTTCGGCTTCCACGCGCTGGTTGGCGCTGGTGAGTTCGGACTTGGCTTTGTCGGCGGCAGCAAGGCCGTCAGAGATTTTCTGCACCCGCTCGTCCAGGGCCTTGGTGATGGGAGGCCACACGAATTTCATCGTGAACCACACCAAGATCGCAAAGACGATGGCCTGCAGAAACAGGGTTGAATTAATGTTCACGGCTTAATTCCTTTCGGTCGTGAAAGGTCGGCCAAAAATTAAATCGCGAAAGGCTTGGCGAATGCGAACAGCAGTGCAATAGCCACGCCGATCAGGAAAGCCGCGTCGATCAGACCGGCCAAGATGAACATCTTGGTTTGCAGTTCGTTCATCAGTTCAGGCTGGCGTGCCGACGATTCGAGGAACTTGCCGCCCATCAAAGCGATACCGATGGAGGCACCCATAGCGCCCAAGCCAACGATCAAACCACAAGCCAGAGCGACGAGACCGAGAATGTTTTCCATGATTAATCCTAAAAAGTACAGGTAAAAGAAAGAGAAAAGCGAAAACTAACCTTAACGCCCGCGTTGGATCAAATTGACCCAACAGCGAAGTTAATGCGACTCGTGAGACTGGCCCACATAAATCAGCGTCAACATCATGAAGATGAAGGCCTGCAAGGTGATCACCAGAATGTGGAAGATGCTCCACGCCGTACCGGCAATCACATGCCCAACACCTAGCCAGAACATGCCCGAAACGGGATTGAACTGCCAGGCCCACGCGCCACCCATCAGGGCGATCAACATGAAAACCAATTCACCAGCAAACATATTGCCAAACAACCGCATGCCGTGCGAGACCGTCTTGGCCAGGTACTCGATCATTTGCATCAAGAAATTGATGGGGTACAGAAACCAGTGGTCGCCAAACGGTGCGGCCACCAATTCGTGCGCCCAGCCGCCCAGACCTTTGATCTTGATGTTGTAGACCAGGCAGACAAACAAAACGCTGACCGACAGGCCCAAGGTGGTGGACAGATCGGCGGTAGGCACGACGCGCATGTAAGCGTGGTGCGGGTCGCCGCCGGTAGATGCGTAGTAGTGTTCCCAGATCTTGGGCAAGATGTCGACGGGCAGCATGTCCATGCCGTTCATCAAGAAGATCCAGACAAACACCGTCAAAGCCAGTGGAGCCACCAGCTTGCGGCTCTGGGCGTTGTGGATCACGCCCTTGGCTTGGCTGTCGACCATTTCAGACAAGATTTCGACGGCCGCCTGGAAGCGGCCCGGCACGCCCGATGTCGCCTTGCGCGCAGCGCGCCACAAAAAGAAGCAACCCACAATGCCCAGGATCACCGAATACAGCACGGAGTCCAGATTGAACAGGCTGAAATCCACGATGCTGGTTTGCTTGACGCTCTCAAAGGAGAAGTCTTTTTGCAAATGCTGCAAGTGGTGAACGATGTAATCGCCCGCCTTGGGGCCTTCCGTAGCAGCGTGTTCAGCAGCGTTTTCAGTCGACATATTTAAGTCCATCAATCCTGTTAAGCCGTACGTTGGCGTTTGGCGCGAAACATCAGCGCAATCCAAACCACCTTCATGGTCACTACAAAGCCGACCAATAAGGCCAGCCAATTCAACTCAGGAACCAACCGAGGTGCCGCAAACAGCATGGCTACTGTGACGACAATCTTGACCAGTTCCCACACAAAAAATCCTGCCATGGCCGCACCCGGAATAGCCCGGGCCAGCTTGCCAGTGACACCGCGCGCAAACAGCGCTGCAGGCACCACCACCGCAATGGCTCCATACCCCGCCGACCAGCCCATCGCGGGCTTGCCGGTCACCAACCATGCGGCCACTGCCACCAGACAGCCCGTTGCCAACTGGCCCCACACAATCGCCCATATGGACATCATGGGAGTCTGCTGGCGCCAGGCCTGCGCTTGCGCAGCCGTCAGGGGCTTGAAATCATCCTCAGCCACCTCATCTTCCAGATTCGCAAGTGCTCTTGGTTGAGCTTTCGGGGGCATTCCTGGCGACATGATTGACTGACTGTATGACACCTGATTGACACCCTACTTACACACTGAAAAGTTTAGTAAAGCCCACTATTATACGAATATTCCCTTGACACCCGCAAGCGCTTTGGCGTGCATACAACTGTAACGCTTTGGGACGCGTGTTTGCGTGCTGGGCCGTGCCGGATCGGGTAGTAACCCCAAGGCGCTGCATTGTGGCATTACTTCCTTGACCGTCTTTTTTTGCCCATGCAGCACCACACCGCCACCGGCTTCAAAAACAACTATACCGATGCCGTTCCCGGCTCCACCCGCGACCTGCTGCGCTGGCAGTGGAACGCCCGGCGCAAAAACCTGCCGCCACCGCCGCAAACCCCCACCCCGGTGGTCGCGCCCAACCTGGCCGCCATCCACGCCAACGCCGGGGCCGCCATGCAGCCCGCCATCACCTGGGTGGGCCACGCCACCATGTTGGTGCAGGCCAGCGGGCTGAACGTGCTGACCGACCCGGTGTTCAGCGAGCGCGCCTCGCCGGTGCAGTGGAGCGGCCCGCAACGCGCCCAGCCGCCGGGTGTGGCCCTGGCCGACCTGCCCCCCATCGACGTAGTGGTCATCTCGCACAACCACTACGACCATTTGGATACAAATGCGGTACTAGCGCTCAATAGACGGGCGCAAGGTGCTACGCTTTTTATAGTGCCGCTGCGCCTCAAGGCCTGGTTTACCCGCCAGGGCATCCACAACGTGGTGGAGCTGGACTGGTGGCAACAGCACTCGGTGCGGGGCGTGGAATTCCACCTCACCCCCGTGCAGCACTGGACGGCCCGTGCCCTGGGCGACCGTTTCCAGACCCTGTGGGGCGGCTGGGCCGTGTTCGGGGCCGACTTCCACTGGTACTTCAGTGGCGACACCGGCTACAGCCAGGACTTCAAGGACACCCGTGCGCATTTTCAGGACCGCAGCCCCGACGGCTTTGACATCGCCCTGATCGCCGTGGGTGCCTACGAACCCCGCTGGTTCATGCAAAACCAGCATGTCAACCCGGCCGAAGCCGTGCAAATCCACCGCGACCTGCACGCCAAACGCAGCGTGGGCGTGCACTGGGGCACCTTCAACCTGACCGACGAACCACTCGACCAGCCCCCGGCCGACCTGGCAGCGGCCCGCATCGCCCAGGGCGTGTCCGAGGACGACTTCTTCCTGCTGAAAATTGGCGAAACCCGCGCCCTGCCCGCCCGCAGTCCAAAATAGCGTTATGTACTCTTTGCCCGACTACCCCTGCTACCTCAACGGTGCCTACACCCCCCTGTGCGACGCGAAAATCAGCGTCATGGACCGGGGCTTCATCTTTGGCGACGGCATCTACGAAGTGGTGCCGGTCTACGCAGGCCGCTTGTTCCGGTTTGAACAGCACATGGCCCGGCTCGACCGCAGCCTGGCCGAGCTGCGCATCGCCAACCCGCGCACGCGGGATCAGTGGCGCGAGATTGCTACAACATTAGTAGCTAGTCACGCCCACCACACCAGCGCCAACGGCCAAAAATACTCAAATCCCAACCACCTGGTCTACATCCAGATCACCCGCGGCGTAGCCCTGCGTGACCACGCCATGCCGAAAGACACCACACCCACCGTGTTCGCCATGGCCACCCAGATGAACCTGCCCAGCGCCACCCAGCGCAGCCAGGGCGTGGCCTGTGTCACCGCCGACGACTTCCGCTGGGAAAAAGCCCACATCAAAAGCACCAGCCTGCTGGGTGCGGTGTTTGCGCGGCAGATCGGCGTGGACGCGGGCGCGACGGAAACCGTGATGTTCCGCAACGGCCATCTCAGCGAAGCCGCCAGCAGCAACGTCTGGCTGGTCAAGGACGGCACCCTCATCGGCCCGCCCAAAGACCACCTGGTGCTCGAAGGCATACGCTTCGGCCTGATGGAAGACATCTGCCACGCCCAGGGCATCCCCTTCCAACTGCGCCGCATCACCCGCGAAGAGGTGCTGCACGCCGACGAACTGCTGCTCACTAGCGCCACCAAAGAGGTGCTGGCCATCACCACCCTGGACGGCCAGCCCGTAGGCAACGGCCTGCCCGGCCCCGTCTACACCCGGCTCTACGCGGGCTACTGCGCCGCCACCCAATCCCTCTGAACACCATGACCACACCCACCACCGACCCCACCGATCCCCGCAAAGACTCGCTGATCGAGTACCCCTCGCTCTTCCCCATCAAGGTGATGGGCGAAAAAGTCGACGGCTTCGTGCACGCCATGACCGCCATCGCCGCCCAGTTCGACCCCACGTTCGACGCCAGCGCGATCGAGCTGCGCGAAAGCAAGGGCGGCAAGTACCTCGGCATCACCCTCCCCATCACCGCCACCAGCCGCGAGCAGCTCGACGAGCTGTACCGCACTCTGAGTACCCACCCGATGGTGAAGATGGCGCTGTGACCGCGACGCTGGTGCTGCCCACCACCCACCTCCTCGGCCGCGTGGACTACCTGCCCACGGTGGAAAAAATGCAGGAATTCACCCTCAAGCGCACAGCGGATGAGCGTGACCAGCTATGGATTTGTGAGCATCCGCCAGTGTTCACCCAGGGGCTGGCGGGAAAGGCCGAGCACCTGCTGCTGCCAGGTGACATTCCGGTGGTGCAGGCCAACCGGGGTGGTCAGGTGACCTACCACGGGCCGGGGCAGGTGGTGGCATATCCGCTGCTGGATTTGAAGCGCGCGGGCTATTTCGTCAAGGAATACGTGTACCGGCTGGAAGAGGCCGTCGTGCAAACCCTGGCCCATTTCGGCATCACCGGCCTGCGCGTACCGGGTGCACCAGGCATCTACGTGCGCCTGCAAGACCCGTTTGGCCACGCCCGGCTGGAGGCGGGCTTCACGTCCCAACAATTGGAGTCTGACCCCTATTACCTGGGCAAGATTGCCGCGCTAGGCATCAAGGTCAGCCGCCACTGCACCTACCACGGGGTGGCGCTGAACGTGGCTATGGACCTGGAGCCCTTCCAGCGCATCAACCCCTGCGGCTATGCCGGGCTGCAAACCGTGGACATGGCCAGCCTGGGCGTGGAGGTGGCCTGGGCCGAGGCCGCGCAGGTGTTTGCGCTGAAGCTGGAACGTTATTTAGCTGCTTGAAGCATGAGTTGCGCCAGCGCCACGTCGGCCACCAGGGTGATGCCTTGGGCTTTGGCAAACTGCTCGGCGGTGTCGGTAACGCCCGCAATGCTGACGTAGATACAGGCGCTTGCGTCCTGGGCTTCCTTGGCGGCGGCCAGATCGCGCAGCGCTTCCACCCCGTGGATGGCGGCCTTCCAGCGCTTGGCGGCCACCAGGGTGGTACGGCCGTCTTTGAGCAACTGCAGATCCGCCGCCTTGCCGTTCAAACGCGTCACGGTGTAGCCATTGGCGCGGTAGGCCGCGTCCAGCGCATCGGCGAAATCGCGCCAGGGCATGGCGTTGGCGCGGCCCAGGGTGTCGGTCACGCGCTGCGGGCTGGGCAGACTCCACTGCCGTTTGGCGGCCACCACGCTGATCACCAGAAACGGCAGCACGCCGATCATGCCGAACACGATGTATTCCCTGGGCAGTATGGCCGTGACCGCCAGCCCGTAAACCAACACCAACAGCATGCTGATCCACCACGGCGAGCGCAGCAAGATTGCGAAAAGAGAGTTTTTGGCCAGTTTGAATTTCATGGCCCGAAGTGTACGGGTGGCTAGAGCGCCTCCAAGGCCTCATACACCTTCAGCGCCGCATAGGCATCGTTGGCCGCATACAGCATCTGCGTAGGCGACAGTTGCGCCACCGCCCAGTTCGAGGTGGTAGTCTTTTTGGACTTGTGGAACCGCTGGCGCAGCACCACGCCCACGGCGGCACGCACGCCCATCGAGGTGCCAAACCCGTCCTTGCGGAAAATTACGTTCAGGTCCAGCACGGCCCGCAGGGTGACCCCGAACTTAGCGTGGATCTGCCCCCGGTCCTGCTCCAGGCCAAAGCCTACCTTGCGTACCGCGTCCGACTGCAATATCTCCAGCAGGCAGGGGCGGCAGTCGGGCCGGTGCATCTGGAACAAATAGGCCTTGGAGGGCAGCGCAAACTGCACCACGTGCGGCCCGTCGCTCACCTCGCCGGGCGCAAACGTGGGCTTGGCCTCGGTGTCAAAACCCACCGCGCCCGCCGCCAGTATCTCGGCCGTGGCAGCGGCAAATTCGGCCTGCGTGGCGGGCACGAAGATGCGGTCCAGCGCCAAACCCTGCAGGGGCGGCAGCAGCGCGGTTTGGGCTTTGGTGGGGGCGGTGTTTTTCATGGAGGGTGGACAGTGGAGAAGATCGCGGCACAGCCTGCCTGCTACGATCGTGTAACAAAAAACACATTGAGAGACAACAACATGCAATCCGACCGCAGACGGCTGGTAGGTGGCTTGTTCGGCAGCCTGTTCGCGCTGACAGCCTGGGCCCAGGCAAACAGCAAAAATGAAAAAAAGGTGATCGGCATCGCCCTGCCCACCATCACCTCGCTACGCTGGGTGATCGAGGGCCTGGCCATGACCCGGTCGCTGGACAAACTGGGCTACCGCGCCATTTTGCAGTATGCCAACGACGACATTCCCACCCAGACCGCCCAGATCACCGACATGCTGGCCCAGGGTGCCACCGTGCTGGTCATCAGCGCGATCGACGGCACCCAGCTGGCCCCGGTGCTCAAAGCCGCCGCCGACAAGGGGGTCAAGGTCATCGCCTACGACCGGCTGATCCGCGGCAGCCCCCACGTGGACTACTACACCAGTTTCGACAACTTCCAGGTCGGCGTGCTGCAGGGCAGCGACATCGCCAACCGCCTGGGTCTGGCGGCGGGCAAAGGGCCGCTGCGCATCGAGCTGTTTGCCGGCTCGCCCGACGACAACAATGCGCACTTTTTCTACAACGGTGCCATGTCCGTGCTCAAACCTTACATCGACAAAGGCCAGTTAGTGGTGGGCTCGGGCCAGATCGGCATGGACAAGGTCTCCACCCTGCGCTGGAGCGGCTCGGTCGCCCGCGCGCGGCTGGCGAGCATCCTGGACAAGCACTACGCCAAGCAGCACCTGGATGCCATCCTGTCGCCCTACGACGGCATCAGCATCGACCTGATCGAGGCGCTGAAAAAAGCCGGGTATGGCCCGGGCGGCCAGGCTTTACCGGTCATCACCGGGCAAGATGCAGAGCTGCCCTCGGTCCGCTCCATCGTGCGCGGCGAGCAAACCTCTACCGTATTCAAAGACAACCGCGACCTGGCCCAGGTCACCGCCACCCTGGTCGATGCCCTGCTGACCGGCAAAAAGCCCAGCACCAACGACGAGAAGACCTACAACAACGGCGAAAAAATCGTGCCCGCGTTTTTGCTCAAGCCGGTGCTGGTGGATGCGAAGAACTGGCGGGCTACGCTGGTGGACAGCGGGTTTTACAAGTCGGAGCAATTCCGGTAGTCCAGGCATAAAATAAGGCATCATTTGATGCCGCATTCCGTGCGGCACACCGGAGACCCTCCATGCGCACCACCCTGACTTTGGACGATGACCTGCTGGCCCAGGCCGAAAAATACACCGGCCTGACCGAACGCACTGCGCTTATCCGCGAGGCGCTCACCGCCTTGATCCAGCGCGAAAGCGCCCGCCGCCTGGCCCTGCTGGGCGGCACCCTGCCCGACCTGGAAATTGCGCCACGGCGGCGGCAACCCAGCCACCGCACGGCGAACTGAACGCCATGGTCCTGGTCGACACATCCGTCTGGGTCAACCACTTTCGCACCCGCGATCCCGTGCTGTTCAGCCTGCTGCAACAGGGGCAGGTATGCACCCATGCTTTCGTGCTGGGCGAACTGGCGCTGGGCAATCTGCGGCAAACCGATGCGGCATTTGAAGATTTGTGCCACCTGCCGCGGCTGGACACGGCCTTGGACGAGGAAGTGCTGACCCTGATCGACCGCCAGAATCTCGCAGGCCGGGGCATAGGTTATGTCGATGCGCACCTGATCACCAGCGTGTTTTTGGCCCCGGGCTATACGCTATGGAGCCAAGACAAGCGCCTGCAACAGGTGGCGCAGGACTTGGGGCGGGCGGTAGCGGTGCATTGAAAGCCCAGCCTACCGAGCTCTAGCGGCTGCCAACTTCTGTTCTAGCCGTGCAATGACCGCATCCGCGTCCAGATAATTGTTTGCTTTTTGGGCCTCATACAACCTGACCATTGCGAGGGAGATGAACGTGGGCGGGATGGGTTCTGGGGGCAACATCACGGCACCGGCCGGGGGTATGGCGGCCCCATGCGCTGAGACTGATGGTTTTGTTTTCATGGTGTCAACATCGTGCACCTCAAGTACATTTTTGGCACCTCGTGCTTACCCCACCAGCACAAGCAGCTACGTAAACAATAGCACCCTCAATCCACCAACTTCAACCCCACCGGCAGCGACTCGCCAAACACGCGTTTGGTGTCGGCTGCGTCCAGTGCGGTCACCTCGCGCACCATGGCGATCCAGCCGGGTGCTGCGCGGGCGGCGGTAAGGCGGTCCAGCACCTGCTGGCGCAGGGCCTCAGGGATGTCGCGGGCGCGGTCGCCGGTGGCGCGGGCGATCTGGGTGGCGGCGAAGGCTGCCGGTTCGGCCTGGGACCAGTCGGCGGCCAGCAGGGCTTGCAGCCATTCCACGGCGATGTCGGGGGGCACCACGTGGTGCAGGCTGGCGTACAGCGGCTGGCGGGCCCCGATGCGGCCCAGGGCCCACCAGGTTTGCGGGTTCTCGCCGGGTTTTTGCAGACGTTGCAGCAACCAGGTGCCCAGCTGCACCTTGTTGGCTACCGACAGGCGCTCGAACGACGCGGCCATGCGCAGCATGTCGTCCAGGCCCTGCATGCGGGGGCCGTCGGGCGTGGGCACGTCCTGCCCGCCCACGGGCTGCAGATAGAAGGCGATGGCCTCGAACACCATGTCCTGCTGCTCGGCCGTGAGCCCCCCGGCAATGCGCCGCCACAGCGTCCACCATTCGGACCACTGCTGCGGCTCATGGCTGTGGGCGATGCCGGGCGCGAACAGCTCCCACATCTGCTGCACCCGCCAGTCGTCCAGCGGGTGGCCGAAGCCGGGGCGCAGGGCGTAGCCGGTCAGGTTGAACCACTGGCGCTCGTGCTGGGCGGTGCGGCGGCGGCGTTTCGCGCTGTCGAGCAGTTGGGCGAACAAGGTGCGCAGCAGCGGTGTGTCCCAGCCCTCGCGGCTGCCCAGCAGGCGCTCCAGGGTGGCGCGGAGTTGTCTGACCTCTTTGGCCTCCACGCCCTGGCTGCGGTCGCCGAAGACGCGGGCGATGGCGACGCTGGCATCGGCCAGGCGGGGGTGCGGCGCGGCTTCCACCACCGCAGGGGCATCTCCGCGCAACTGGAATTCAAGTTGCCACCGCTGCGCCGGTTCGTCCACTTTGACGCAATGCATCTCCAGCGTGCCGACCTCGGTGAGGGCGGTGCTGAGCTGCACCAGTACTTCGCGGGCTTGGCTGTCGGTCTGAACGACGGTGGAAATGGGCGGCAGGCGCACGAAGCCGCCCGTGGACAAATCGACCAATTCGCCCGGCTGCGAGCGGGTGTCGGTGACGCTGCTGGCCAGGTAAAAGCGCACCGGGCGGGCCAGGCGCAGGGCGAAGGTGCGGTCGGCCAGGGTGATGGCTTTGCCCTCTTCGGCGCCAAAAGGCAGCACGCAGATGCCGCGCTGGCTGGTGATGCCGTCGTCCAACACCAAAAAGTAGCTGCGCGCCGAGCCACCGCCGATGCGCGGGGCCTTGCCTGCACGGGCCAGCGCGTAGGCCACGGCACCGCGGGTCACGGCGGCATCCAGGTGCGGGTTGTGCAGCAGCTGCAGCGGCGCGGTCGCCCAGCTGTTGAGCGTGTCATGCAGGCGCTGCACCAGGGATTCCGCATGGAATACACCGCCGTTGAGCAGCAAGGCGTCGGGCATCTGGCCAGAATGGCGCTGCAAAAAGGCGGCGACGTGCCGGGTGATGGCGGCATCGCTGGCATACGGAAGGCCAAAGGCCACCAAGCCGCTGCGGGCGCGCTGGGGCTGGGCATCGGCGGCAACAGAAGGAAAGAAGCCTTCCACCAAAATGCTATCCAAATCAGAGCGCGACAGACTGGCGGAGCGCGCGCTACCGACCAGTTTTCGTCCGCTGCCCAGCAGCGTGACGGTGGTGGATTCCGGCGCGCCGGGGCTCCACAGCAGTTCTTTGGCGGCGCGGCAGCGCTGGGTGAGCTGGGCGAGTTGGGCGGCAGACAGGCGCTCGGACTCACCCAGGCGGGATTCCACCAGATGGGCCAGCGCCAGGTCCATGTTGTCGCCGCCCAGCACCAGGTGGTCGCCCACGCCGGTGCGGGTGAGCTTGGGTTCGCCGTCCGCCAGATCCACGTCGATCAGCGTCAGGTCGGTGGTGCCGCCGCCCACGTCCACCACCAGCACGCGGCGGGTGGCCTGCAGATCGACGGCCAGGGTGCTGCGGTGGCTGTAAACCCAGTCGTAAAAGGCGGCCTGGGGCTCTTCAATCAGGCGCACCTTGGGCAAACCCGCCAATTGGGCGGCTTGCAGCGTGAGGGCGCGTGCACCTTCGTCAAACGACGCAGGCACGGTGAGCACGATGTCCTGGTATTCCAGCGGGGGGTGCTGGGCGTTCCACGCGGCGCGCACGTGGGCCAAGGTGCTGGCGCTGGCGGCCAGGGGCGAGACTTTGCCGACCTCGTCGGGTGCGCCCCAGGGGAGGATAGGCGCGGTGCGGTCCACCGCCGTGTGCGACAACCAGCTTTTGGCGCTAGCCACCAGGCGGCCCGGCACTTGCGCGCCCAGCGCCAGGGCGAAACGGCCCAGCACGGCAGATTCGGCCGACGGCCAGGGCAATTGCACATCCGCCGCCAGCAACGTGCCCGGCGCAGGGTGGAAACGCACCGACGGCAGCAGCGGCAGCGCAGCCACTTCGCCCGCCGCCACCAGCTGGGGGATGGCGAAGATCTGGATCTTGGCCGCCCCGCGCGCCGCGGTGCTGGCGTAGGCCACCACGGTGTGGGTGGTGCCCAGGTCGATACCGACGGTGAAGGCGGGTTTTGCTACTTTATTCATAGCTTGTCACGCCGATGGAATGGGCGCTGGATGCCGATTTGACTCCACAATTCCGCCATCAGCCTTCGCGCACCTCGAACTCCACTTTCCAGCCTTCGCCACCGCTGCGCGGCACGGCCAGCAGCTCCAGCGTGCCGATCTCGGACACGCGGGCGTGCAGCTTCACGGGCACGACCTCGCCGACCGCCCGGCCCTCGGCGGGCAGGGTGGCTTCGATCTCGGCCAGCTCTTGCAGCTCCTCAGAAGTCCAGAAGTCCAGCATCTGGCCCACGGTGTCATCGCGGCGCACGCTGGAGCCAAAGAAACGAAAACGCACGGCTTCGCCCACCACCAGGCCGAATTCCTGCGGAGGCAGAGCGGCTTCGGTGCCCTCTTCCATGCCGAACGGGGCCACGCACAGGGCTTGCACCGGCGGCTCCAGCCCCGGCACGGCGGGCATGGCGGATTCCACGCCCACGTAGTAGGCCATGGCCGTGCCGCCGCGGATACGGATGCCCTGGCCGCCGCGCACGGTGCCGTAGTAGGCAGCACCCCGGGCCACGGCGAAGTCCAGGTCGGCACCGTCCAGCAGGCGGGCCTCGGGTGCGCCCTCGGCCTGCAGCCAGCCGTTCAGCGTGGCCAGGGTGCGCTGCACCAGCAGGTCCGACTTGAACACGCCGCCGTTGAACAGCACGGCAGTGGGGTGCAGAAAGCTCGCGTCCTGCTGCGCCGCAAAGCCGTCCAGTGCGGCAGTGGCCCCGACCTGGCGGCCCAGCAGCGCGGCCAGGTGGCGGGTGACGGCGGCATCCTGCGCATACGGCAGGCCCAGTTGCGTCAAGCCCGCACGGGCGCGGCTGACGGGGCGGGCGTGGCTCTCCACCTGGGGGAAGAAGCCTTCCAGGATGGTGGCGGTGAGCGCGTCGCGGGTCAGCTCGGCGTTGATCGAGCCGCCGATCAGGCGTGCGCCCCGGCTAGGGATGAGCAGCGGCACGGTGTGCACGTCTGCGTCGGTGAGCAGCTTTTCCTTGGCCAGGCGGCAGGCGTAGGTGAGTGCCCGCATCTGCCACGGGTCCAGCGCTTTGCCCTCCGATGCCAACTGGCGGGCCACGCCATGGGCCAGGGCCAGGTCCATGTTGTCGCCGCCGAGCAGGATGTGCTCGCCCACGGCCACGCGGTGCAGTTGCAGGTTGCCGTCTTGCTCGACCACGGCGATCAGCGAGAAGTCGCTGGTGCCGCCGCCCACGTCCACCACCAGAATCACGTCGCCCACCTTGACCTGCTTGCGCCAGCCGCCACCGCTCTGGGCGATCCAGCTGTACAGGGCGGCCTGGGGTTCTTCCAGCAGGGTCACGCCGGTGTAGCCCGCGGCCTGGGCGGCTTCTGCCGTCAGCTCGCGCGCGGCGGGGTCGAAGGACGCGGGGATGGTCACCGTCAGCGCCTGCTCACCAAACGGCGCGTCGGGGTGGGTGTGGTTCCAGGCATCGCGCAGGTGCGCCAGGTAGCGGGTGCTGGCTTCCAGCGGGGAGATGCGGGCGACTTCTTCGGGGGCATCGTTCGGCAGAATCGCGCCGCGGCGGTCCACCCCGGCGTGGCAGAGCCAGCTTTTGGCGCTGGACACCAGGCGGATGGGGGTTTGCGCGCCGTGGCTGCGGGCCCATTCACCGACGACGGCATCCGACGGGCTGTGCCAGGGCAGAGCCAGGTCGCCGTCGGCAAACTCGCTGGCATGCGGCAAATAAATAAAGGATGGCAGCAGCGCGTAGTCCTGCACCGCGCCGGGGGCGCTTTGCTGGGCGATGGGCAGGATCTGCGGAGGGGCTTCGGGGTTGGCCAGGTCAACATACGACAGCGCGCAGTGCGTGGTGCCCAGGTCGATGCCGATAGCAAAACGGGGGCCGCTCACAGTTCCACCTCGGCGGCGGCGATGACGCGCGGGTCGTGGCCTTCGGTGGTGCGGGGCAGGCGCACATCGGTGGCCTTCCAGCCCGGGTGGCGCAGGGTGCCACGGAACGGGGCGTTGCCTACCACGTTGCCGGTCAAACGCACGGTGCCCACATCAAAGCCCGCTTCCAACACGACGCGGCTGCCTTCGGCCTCGGGGCGCGCCGGGGCCAGGGTAAAGTGTTCTTGCAAGACCTTGCGGCAGCCGGTGTGCACCAGGCGGGCGGCGCCGCCAATGTCGGCATCCGAATACGCAGCCACGTCTTCCTGGATGAAGTCCACAAACCGGGCTTCGCGCTGCAGCAGGCCCAGCAATTGCAGGGCGGCATCGGGGGTGGCGACTTTCAATACCGGGGCCGGCGGGGGCGCGGGAGGTGCAGGCGGAGCGGCAGGCACCACGCCATTGCGTGCATCCTGCACCTTGGCCGCCAGCGTGCTGTCGCCCAAAACTGCAAAAGCGAGCGACAGACGGGCGAAAAATGAGGGGGCGTTGTTCATATTGGTTCTCCACAAAGACAAACGGCCCGGTAAAAACCAGGCCGTAGGGCGATATTGTCCGCGATGTGCGGTTAGGACCGCGCCCAGGCTTCAAGCAGAACGCATCCCCGCCAAGGATGCCGTGGAACCGGCTTTGCCGGGCCACCAGCATCGCCCCCTGCAAGGGGGTTGGCGAAAAGCGCTTGCGCTGTAGCCTGGGGGTGAGCCAAATTTAAGCCTTGGCTTCCAGTTGGGCCGCCACGGCTTCAACAGCCTTGTCGGTGGCTTCTTTGGCGGAAGCTTGTGCGGTTTCGAACGCGGTGGTGGCAGCGGCCACAGCCGACTTCACCAGGGCCACAGCGTTTTCGCTGCCAGCGGGGGCGTTCTTCACAGCGGCATCCACCAGGGTGGACAGCTCGGCCTTGGCACCGGCAGTGGCGGTTTCCACATAGGTGCGCACTTCGGTGCTGCTGGTGGTGGCAATGGCTTGCACGTGGCGCAGGTAGGAAGCAGCCTTTTCAGGAGCAGCCTTGGCAACCTTGGTGACCAGCTCGACCAGTTCCTTGGGGTCTTTGATCGAAGCAGCGGTCAAAGCGACTTCTTCGGTTTCTTGCAGCGAGGTCTTGGCGGCTTGCAGGTTCAGCTTGACCAGGGCTTGCGTGCTGTCAAACAGGGAGTTGGACAGGGCGAACAGGCTGGCAACAGCGGATTTTTGGTTGGCGGTGATTTGTTCAAAGTTCAGCATGGTGTTTCCAATCAATAAAAGTAAGGGTGGGCAGTACAAGGTTTTATGTTGCACTGCAACATGGACTGAACTATAACGCGCCAACTGTGACCGCGCCAAGACAGGAAGCTCTAATCTCGCACGTTGATTTTTGGCAACAGCGATAATCACCACCCCGGCCCAACTGACAAAGAAACCGCCCATGAGCACCACCGAAGTCGTCCGCGACGCGCAATCTGTAGAGTCGTACAACCCGCTTGCCAAGCAAAAGGCCGGTGCCAAGCTGTCGCGCATCCCCGTCAAGGTCATCCAGGGCGAAGTGCTGAAAAAGCCCGAGTGGATCCGCGTCAAGGCCGGTTCGCCCAGCACCCGCTTTAACGAGATCAAGCAAATCCTGCGCGAGAACAACCTGCACACGGTGTGCGAGGAAGCCAGTTGCCCCAACATCGGCGAATGCTTTGGCAAGGGCACGGCCACCTTCATGATCATGGGCGACAAGTGCACCCGCCGCTGCCCGTTTTGCGACGTAGGCCATGGCCGCCCCGACCCGCTGGACGCCGACGAGCCGCTGAACCTGGCCAAGACCATCGCCAAGCTCAAGCTGAAATACGTGGTGATCACCAGCGTGGACCGCGACGACCTGCGCGACGGCGGTGCCGGGCATTTTGTGAGCTGCATCCAGCACATCCGCGAACTCTCGCCCACCACGCAAATCGAGGTGCTGGTGCCCGATTTCCGGGGCCGCGACGACCGCGCACTGGAGATTCTGAAGCTGGCCCCGCCCGACGTGATGAACCACAATTTAGAAACCGCGCCGCGCCTGTACAAAGAAGCCCGCCCCGGCTCGGACTACCTGTTCAGCCTGAACCTGCTGAAGAAGTTCAAGGCCCTGCACCCCAATGTGCCCACCAAGAGCGGCATCATGGTCGGCCTGGGCGAGACCGACGAAGAAATTCTGCAAATCATGCAGGACATGCGCGACCACAACATCGACATGCTGACCATCGGCCAGTACCTGTCGCCCAGCAACAGCCACCTGCCGGTGAAGCGCTACGTGCACCCCGACACCTTCAAGATGTTCGAAACCAAGGCTTACGAAATGGGCTTCAGCCACGCCGCCGTGGGCGCCATGGTGCGCAGCAGCTACCACGCCGACCAGCAGGCCGAACACGCCCTGGCCCACGCTGCCCCCACTCTGTAAATGGCGACGGTCGGCGGCCTCTGGTTCAACCCCCGCAATCTCGGTAACTACGTCTCGGATGCCGTCCTGGAACGGGGCTTGACCCTGTACCGGGGCCAGAAGGTACTGGACATCGAAGTCCGGGCCATCGACAACGGCCGCTGGCAGCTCACCGGCAGCGTGCAGGGCAGCGAACGCACCCCGTACAAACAAAGCATCCGCCTGCACATCAACGTACACGGCATGCTGACGCACTGGGATGCCGACTGCACCTGCCCGGTGGGTGTGGACTGCAAGCACGCCGTAGCCCTGTCGCTCAAGGCCGCCTACCGCACCCAGGCCACGGTCAACGCCACGCCGCCCAAGCCGCCCACCGATGCCGAGCTGGCCGCCGCCCGCTTAGCTGCAGAGCAGCGCACCCGCGATGCTGCCGCCCTCAAGGTGCGCCAATGGCTGGCCCAGTTTGACGCGCTGGACCGGCGCAGCAGCCCCCAGCCCGACAGCGCACAGGCCGAGAGCTTCGTCTACACCCTGTGCCCCGGCACCACGCAGCAAAAAACCCAGCTGCTGCAACTGCAGTTGCAAAAAACCTACCTGAAGAAAAACGGCGAGTGGGCCAAGCCCAAGAACATCCTCACGCCGCCCTACCCCGGCCAGCCGCTGTTTGACGCGGCCAGCCCCGCCGAGCAAGAGCTGCTGCGCATGCTCAAAGGCCTGGCCAGCGGCTCCAACCACTACGCCTACGCCCTCACCCACTGCGCCGTGCTGGAAGGTGCCGCCGGGCTGCTGGCGCTGCAAATGGCCTCCGACACCGAACGCTTGTTCACCGTGGCCGACGGCGGCTTTCTGGGCGCACCGCTGCGCCTGAGCACGCCCATGGAACTGGGCTGGACCTGGAAAGAAGCCACGGAGCGCGTAGGCGGAGAACCCGTGTGGACCCTGCAAACCCAAACCAGGAGCCCCACGGCCCTGATTTACGCCAACCACCCACCCTTGTACCTGGATGCCGCCCAAGGCACCTGCGGCCTGGCCCAAACCCAGGGCATCGCCCCCGAGCAACTGCCGCTGCTGCTGAACGCCCCGCCCATGCCGCAATCGGCCATCGAACCGCTGCAGTTGCCGCTGACCCGCCGCCTGGCCGCCGTAGCCATGCCGCCCACGCTCAAGCCCCTGCCCACCGTGCAAGGCGTGGTGCCTACGGGCCATCTGCACCTGGTGCCGGTGGGCAAAAAGGACGAACCCACCTACGGACTGCTATGGGCACGGCTGGAATTCGACTACGCCGGGCTGCGCGGTGGCTGGGACAATTCAGATGCCAGCGTGATCGTCTCGCACCTGGGCCAGCGCACCCTGCTGGTCCGCGATCTGCCCACTGAGCAAGCCCTGGATGCCCGGCTGGTGGCCCTGGGCCTGCTGGGCAAGCCCGATGCAGGCTATTTTTTGCCCGGCCCGCAGAGCCAACAAACCTGGCTGGACTGGACCGACACCGACTTTGCCGCCTTCCGCGCCGACGGCTTTACCGTGACACGCGACGACGCACTCACCGACTGGCTGCAGCGCGCCGATGCGCTCGACGTGCAAATGCAGGCACAGAACGCCAACGACCCGGATGCCTCCCCCTGGTTCGACCTGTCCCTGGGCATGGAAATCAACGGCGAGCGCCACAACATCCTGCCCTGGCTGCCCAGCCTGCTGAACCAGCTGGCCAACGCCCCGGCGGACGAGGCCACCGGCGAACGCGTACTGCCGCCGTTTGTCTACATGCGCAAGCCCGACGACAGCTTCATCCGCGTGCCCACCGAACCCCTGCGTCCCTGGCTGGCCGCCCTGCTGGAGCTGGTAGGCGACCGCCAGCACGACCTCGATGGCGACAGCCTGCGCCTGAGCCGCATGGAAGCCCTGCGCGCCGGGGCCGCCCTGGGCGAGGGCGCGGTGTGGACCGGGGCCAGCGCGCTACAGGAACTGGTGGCGCAACTGGCGGGCCGCAGCGCCCTGCCCGAAGTACCGCTGCCCGAGGGCGTGCACGCCAGCCTGCGCCCGTACCAGCAGCAAGGCCTGAACTGGCTGCAGTTTCTGCGCCGCGCGGGCCTCAACGGCATCCTGGCCGACGACATGGGCCTGGGCAAAACCCTGCAAACCCTAGCCCACATCCAGGTGGAAAAAGACGCAGGCCGCCTGACCAACCCGGCGCTCATCATTGCCCCGGTCAGTCTGATGGGCAACTGGCAGCGCGAAGCCCAGCGCTTTTGCCCCGGCCTGCGCACCCTGGTGCTGCACGGCCAGGACCGCCACGAGGTAGCCGACACCACGCATGAACACGACGTGGTCATCGCCCCGTATTCGCTGCTGCAGCGCGACCGCGAAGGCTGGTTGCAAGCCCCCTGGCACATTGTGGTGCTGGACGAAGCCCAGAACATCAAGAACGCCAGCACCCTGGCCGCGCAGGTGGTGGCCGAGCTGCAAACCCAGCACCGCCTGGCCCTGAGCGGCACGCCCATGGAAAACCACCTGGGCGAGATCTGGAGCCTGTTCCACTTTTTGATGCCCGGCTTTCTGGGCAGCCAGGCCAAGTTTGGCAGCCTGTTCCGCACCCCCATCGAAAAACGCGGCGACACCGAGCGCCTGGCCCAGTTGCGCAGCCGCATCACGCCGTTCATGCTGCGCCGTACCAAGGCGCTGGTGGCCCACGAGCTGCCGCCCAAGGTGGAAACCGTGATGCGCGTCGAGCTCGAAGGCCCGCAGGCCGACCTGTACGAGGCCATCCGCCTGACCACCGAAAAGGCGGTGCGCGAGGCACTTGACAGCAAGGGCCTGGCCAAGTCGCACATCACCATCCTGGACGCGCTGCTCAAGCTGCGCCAGGTCTGCTGCGACCCGGGGCTGCTGAAGCTGGAGTCGGCCAAAAAGGTCACCCGCTCCGCCAAGCTCGACCAGTTGATGGAAATCTTGCCCGAGATGCTGGCCGAAGGCCGCAAGGTGCTGCTGTTTTCGCAGTTCACCAGCATGCTGGAGCGCATCGAGGCCGAGCTCAAGGCCCGCGCCATCCCCTGGGTCAAGCTCACCGGCCAGTCGCAAAAGCGCGATGCCATCATCGACCAGTTCACCAGCGGTGCCGTGCCGCTGTTCCTCATCAGCCTGAAAGCCGGGGGCGTGGGCCTGAACCTGCCGCAAGCCGACACCGTGATCCACTATGACCCCTGGTGGAACCCTGCGGTGGAAACCCAGGCCACCGACCGCGCCCACCGCATCGGCCAGACGCAAAGCGTATGGGTGGTGAAGCTGGTGGCCCAGGGCACCATCGAAGAACGCATCCTGGCCCTGCAAGAACGCAAGGCCGCCCTGGCCGAGAGCATGTACAGCGGCGCCCAGGGCCGCAAGGAGCCGCTGTTCTCGGAAGACGATTTGCAGGAGCTGCTCAAACCGCTATCGAAATGAGAGCTTCTTGCGCCCTAGGAATAAGCGGTAGAGGCCGATTTCCTTTAAATCAATAGACCACCATTTACGCCTACGGCCCGCCCGTTTGTGCTAGCCTTAGGCCATGAGCACCGCACTCGACCCCCGTATTTCTGAATTCCAGACCGACGAAGCTGCGGCCAGCTACGACCGCTGGTTCCGCGCCAAGGTGCAAGAGGCCCTGGACAGCAAGGCCCCGCGCCTGCCCCACGACCAAGCCGTGGCCCGCATTGCCGCCATGTTGCAAGCCAAAAGGGATGCCCGTGCTGCAGGTTCGGTGGACTGAGGAAGCCATCCGCGACCTGGTAGAAATCATTGGCTATATCGAGGAACGCGACCCGCTTGCCGCCGCCCGCTTGCAAGATGACATCGTTCAAACCGCCGAACGCCTGGGCTACGTGCCCTTTCTGTACCGCCCCGGCCGTGTGCCCGGCACCCGTGAGCTGGTGGTACGCCCCAACTACCTGGTGGTCTACCAGGTAGGCGATGGCGTGCTGGACCTCCTGCGGGTACTGCACGCCCGGCAACAATATCCCTGAAGCCCTTCTTCCTTACCTTGCCACCAGACACCATGCCCCACCAAAAACCCTTCTCCATGATCCGCGAGTTCCACCTGGCCGACTGGTTCACGCTGGCCAACGCGGTATGCGGCGTGGGGGCGCTGTTTTCGACCATGACCTTTCTGGAAACGGGCGATGTGCAGCACATCTACTTTGCCTGCTGGCTGGTGCTGGCGGCGTTTGTGTTCGATGTGTTCGACGGCAAGATTGCGCGCTGGCGGCAGAAGACCTCCATTCTGGGGCGTGAGCTGGATTCGCTGGCGGATGTGATCTCGTTCGGCGTGGCCCCGGCCATCATGGCCTATGGCTGCGGGATGCAGGGGCTGTATGACCGCATCGTGTTGGCGTTTTTTGTGGCCTGCGGGGTGTCGCGGCTGGCGCGCTACAACGTGACGGCCGAGACGCTGTCGCAGGGCTCGGACAAGGTGAAGTACTTTGAAGGTACGCCGATTCCCACCTCCATCGTGCTGGTGTTCCTGCTGGGCATGGCCGCCTGGACCGGCAATGTGCGGGACGCGCTGTGGGGCGGCTCCGTGGTGCTGGGTGGCTTTACGCTGCATCCGCTGGTGCTGCTGTTTGCGCTGTCGGGCTCGCTGATGATCAGCCGCATCCGCATTCCCAAGCCTTGACACTACCATTTCGATAGCTTCTTACGCTTATGGAATAAGCGCCAGAGGCCGATTTAACCCTTAATACTTGGTCAAAGGCCCCAGCCCGGAATCCACCCGGCAGGGCTCGCCTTCGGGGCGGGCGGTAAGGGGCTCGGCCATGGCCTGGACCGGGTCTTCGGACTCCAGCACGCGCTGTGCCCAAGGCCCCAGGCGGGCGGTGTCGGCACGCAGCACCTCTTGCTTGACGGCCAGAATCTGCGCCGGGTGCATCGAGAAACTACGCAGCCCCAGGCCCAGCAGCAGCCGGGTCATGGCCACGTCACCGGCCATTTCGCCGCACACGCTCACGCCCTTGCCCTGGGCCTGGCTGGCGCGGATGGTATCGGCCAGCAGGCGCAGCACGGCGGGGTGCAGCGGGTCGTACAAATGGGCCACCGATTCGTCGGCGCGGTCGATGGCCAGGGTGTACTGGATCAGGTCGTTGGTACCCACCGACAAGAAGTCGAAGTATTTGAGGAACAGCGGCAGCGTCAACGCGGCCGCCGGGATCTCGATCATCGCGCCCAGCTTGAGCGGGCCGTAGACCACACCCCGGTTGTCCAGCTCGGCGCGGGCAAAGTCCAGCAGGGCCAGGGTCTGGCGGATTTCGCTGCCGTGGGCCAGCATGGGGATCAGCAAATTGACCTGGCCGTGCACCGCCGCCCGCAGGATGGCGCGCAGCTGGGTCAGGAACATGGCCGGGTCGGCCAGGCTCCAGCGGATGGCGCGCAGGCCCAGGGCCGGGTTGAGGTGGGTGTCTTCCTTGTGGCCTTTGTCCAGCGGCTTGTCGGCCCCGATGTCTACCGTGCGGATGGTGACCGGCATGCCCTGCATGCCCTCGACGGCGCTACGGTAGGCCTGGTACTGCTCTTCTTCGTCCGGCAGGCTGCCTTTGCGGCCCATGAACAAAAATTCGCTGCGGAACAGGCCCACGCCCACCGCCCCGGCAATCACCGCGCCCACCGCGTCTTCGGGCATTTCGATGTTGGCCAGCAGCTCGACCTTGTGGCCGTCCAGGGTGATGGCCGGGGTGTGGCGCAGGCGGGTCAGCCGTTCGCGCTCCAGCTCGCCCTGGCGCTGCTTGAAGCCGTATTCGGCCAGGATGATGGGCGAGGGATCGACCAGCACCACCCCGGCATCGCCGTCGATGATGACCCAGTCGTCCTGGCGCACCAGCTGGCTGGCGCTGCGCGCGCCCACCACGGCGGGGATGTCCATGCTGCGCGCCACGATGGCAGTGTGCGAGGTTTTGCCGCCCACATCGGTCACAAACCCGGCGAACACGCTTTGCTTGAACTGCAGCATGTCGGCGGGGGACAGGTCGTGGGCAATCAGCACCAGCGGCACGGTCAGGCTCTCGTCGGGCGACATCTGGTGTGCACCGCCCTTGCGCCGTTCGGCGGGCGATCTGGGCGGCGGCACGGCCATGGGCGAGCCCACGCCCTTCATGTAGCGCAGGATGCGTTCGACCACCTGCTCCAGGTCGGCCTTGCGCTCGCGCAGGTACTCGTCCTCCATCTCGTCGAACTGGCGGGCGATGATCTCCAGCTGGGTGGTCAGCGCCCATTCGGCGTTGTAGAGGCGGTCGGTGATCCAGTGCTTGACCCCGGTGGTCAGGGTTTCGTCTTCCAGCAGCATCAGGTGCACGTCGAGCAGGGCGGTCAGCTCGGGCGGCGCGTCTTTGGGCATGGCGTGCTGCAAGCGCTGCAGCTCGTCCACCACGGCATTGCGGCCCACGCGCACGCGGTCGATCTCGGCCGGGATCTGCTCGGGGGTGATGAAGTAATGCGCCACCTCCACCCGGCTGGAGCCGACCAGCACCGCACGCCCGATGGCGATGCCGCGGGCGACCGGTAAGCCGTGGATGGAAAAGGTCATGGGCTTATTGGCCTTCGCCGAACTTGTCGGCGATCAGGGCCAGCAGCGCGTCCATGGCTTCCTGCTCTTGCGGGCCGTCGGTGTCGAGCACCACGGTGCTGCCAATGCCGGCGGCCAGCATCATCACGCCCATGATGCTTTTGGCGTTGACGCGGCGCTCGCCCCGGGCGATCCAGACCTCGCAGGGGAAGCTGCCCGCCAGCTTGGTGAGCTTGGCGGAGGCGCGGGCGTGCAGTCCCAATTTATTGCTGATGGTCGTGGATGTTTGGATCATGCTTTTTGCGGGCTTGGTTCTGGGGTGCGGTGATGGCGACTTGCATGATGCCCTGCGTGCCGCCGATCAGCGCGCGGGCCACCAGGGCCTCCAGCGATTCGTGGCGGTAGCTGACGGTGCGCAGCAGCATGGGCAGGTTCACGCCGGTGATGAGCTTGGAGCGCACCCCGTCCACCAGCTTCTGCGCCACATTGCTGGGCGTGGCACCGAACACATCGCTCAGCACCAGAAACTGCCCGGAGCCCTGCTGCTCCATGGCGATACGGGCCATGGCAAAGGTTTCTTCGGGCGGGGTATGGGGTTGCACATCCAGGGCCACCACGCCACTGGCGCAGTCGGGAAACACGTGCAGCGCGCACTCGCGCAGGGCGTGCGCAAGCGGGGCGTGGGCGATGATGAGGATGCTGTTCATGCGGGCTCAATTATGGGCGAGGGTGGATTCCCTCGAATTGCAGGCCGGTAAAGAAAGTGTCCGCCACGGCGGTATCCCCTTTATCGGCAAACACCACGGCATTAAACAGGTCGATTCCGTCGGCCTGGATACGGGCAAACCACACGGCCTGGGCGCTGACCGGGCGGCCATCGGCACGCTGGCCCTGCACCGCCCAGCGCACGCCGAGCTGGCCGCCAGGCACCTCGAACGGCTGCGGCTGCGGTTGGGTGGCGCGCAGATTGGCCAGCGTGGCCGCCTGCCAACCCGCCAGCGCCGCCCCGGCTTGCCGGGCATCGGCCAGGCGCACATGGGACACGGCAAACGTGGCCCCGGCGGCGTCGCAGCCCTGCATGTCCAGCGCCACGGTGGCCCCGGCCATGGGCACATCGCGCGTGGCTTTATCGGGTTTGCAGGGCAGCAGCATCTTTAACGTGTGCGCGTCCGAGCGCACGGTGCGCCAGTTCAAAGCCGGGCTGCAGGCCACCAGCCCGGCCAGGGCCAGGCACACCAGGGGGCGCAAGCTCAAAACGTCGCGCCAAACACTTTCTTCAGCACCGCGCTGCCGGTGCCCACCGGGTCCTGGCGGATGGATTTTTCTTGCTCGCCAATCATGGTGTACAGGCCGTCCAGGGCTTTGCGGGTGATGTAGTCCTGGATGGACGCGTCTTCTTTTTTCACCAGCCCGAAGCCAGCGGCCTTGCTGGCGAACTGGTTGTATTTTTCGGCCGCGCCCACTTTTTCGGTGGCTTTGGTCACCACCGGCAGGAACTTGCCGAACAGCGGCTCGCGGGTTTTATCGGCAAAAAACGTGGTCATGGCGTTGTCACCACCGCTGAGGATGTTTTTGGCATCGCTGAAGTTCATGCTCTTCACCGCGCCCACCAGCGCGTCTTTGGCCAAGGGCACGGCGGCTTCGGCGGCGCGGTTCATGCTGGTGATGAGCTCGTCCACGCGCTTGCCCTGGCCCAGGTTTTTCAGCATCTTGGCCGCAGAATCCAGATAACCGGGCAAAGGGATGCGAACTTTTTCGTTGCCCAGGAATCCATCCGTCTGGCCCAACAGGCCCACCGCCGCCACGGCGGCCTTTTCCAGCGCGGCTTTCAGGCCCTGGTTGGCCTCTTTGTCGGTCAGGTCGGCCAGCGACAGGGCGTGGACCTGCTGGGCCGTGGCCCACACCAATGCGCCCAGCGCAGCAGAATTAAAATGGCGACGAGAAAATGGTCGATTCATAGGAACCCCTTGACATGAAAAAAACGTTTGTAGCCGCCAGCGTAGCAGCCCTGCTGGCCTTGGGCTCGGGGGCCTATTATCTGACCGCCCACACGGCCAATGCCGCCCCCATGGCCACCTATGTGCTGCTGGACGGCAGCCAGAAAACCACCGCCGACCTCAAGGGCCAGGTGACGCTGGTCAACTTCTGGGCCACCAGCTGCACCACCTGTGTGGCCGAGATGCCCAAGATCATCGCCACTTTTGATAAGTACCACGCCCAGGGCTTCAACACGCTGGCCATCGCCATGGCCTACGACCCGCCCAGCTACGTGGTCAACTACGCGCAAACCCGCAAGCTGCCGTTTGACGTGGCCATCGACAACACCGGTGCCGCCGCCCACGCCTGGGGCCAGGTGCAACTCACGCCCACCACCTTCCTGGTCAACAAGCGCGGCGAGATCGTCAAGCGCTTCGTGGGCGAGCCCGACTTTCCCGAGCTGCACAAGCTGATCGAAAAGCTGCTCAAGGAAGCCTAAGACTTGGCACACCCCCAGGCTCCAGTGCTTCGCATCTTCCTCCAACCCCCTTGCAGGGGGCAACACCAGCAGCCTGGCAAAGCCAGTTCTGCGGTGTTTCTGGCGGGTGGACGTTCTGGCTGAACGGGGCATCGTTTCATTTCTGATGCGAAATTAGCCTCTAGCGCATATTTAACCTACGCTAGCAGCTACAAAAAATAGAGCAAAAGCAAATTCTGCCCCCAGCGGCGCGCGACTGGCCTAAACTGGCCCCGTCGCAGCCCGTCACCTCACCGCCTTGAACACCCCAGAGATCGCATCCGTCCACTTGCTCACGCCCACCCGGCCTGAGGAACTCGATGCCACCCGCGCCATTTTTCAGGAGTACGCCGACCAGCTGGGCGTGGACCTATGCTTCCAGTCGTTTGACACCGAGCTGGCCACCCTGCCCGGCGACTACGCCGCCCCGCGCGGCGCGCTGCTGCTGGCCCTGGTGGACGGCGCACTGGCCGGGTGCTGTGCCCTGCGCCCGCTGGACAACGTGGACTACGCCAACGCCAGCGAAATGAAACGCCTGTACGTGCGCAAAGCCTTTCGCGGCTTTGGCCTGGGCCGCCAACTGGTCGAAGCGGCGCTGGATGCCGCCCGCGCGGCTGGGTACGACTGCGTGCTGCTCGACACCCTGGTCGATATGGAGGCCGCCCGCGCGCTGTATGAAGACCTGGGCTTCGCCGAGGTGCCGCCCTACTACCACAACCCCATTGCCGGAGCGCACTATCTGAAGGCCGACATTTAAGCCCCACAGTTGGTTACAACAGACGGCCCCGTATTAATATCCGTCCACAATTTGTAACTCTCTCACCCTGTCTGCCCATGCGCCTATTTTTATGTCTGACCACCCTGCTGTGTGCCGCCTTGCCGGTGCTGGCGGCCACGGTACAGGTACAAATGCAGGACAGCACCGGCAAGCCCCTGGTCGGCGCGGTGGTGTACCTGGAGTCGAAAGACGCGGCGGCAGCGGCCAAACCCCTGCAGGGGGCCGAGGTCTCGCAGATCAACCGCCAGTTTGACCCCGAGGTGCGGGTGGTCACCTTGGGCACTTCGGTGCAGTTCCCCAACCGCGACACGGTGCGCCACCACGTGTATTCGTTCTCGGAAGCCAAGCGCTTCGAGCGCAAGCTCTACATCGGCACGGCCGCCGCCCCCGAGGTGTTCGACAAACCCGGCATCGCCTTGCTGGGCTGCAACATCCACGACAACATGGTGGCCTGGGTGGTGGTGGTGCAAACCCCCTACTTTGGCCGCAGCGGAGCCGACGGCAAGCTCAGCCTGGACAACGTGCCTGCAGGCAACTACCGCCTGCGCACCTGGCACAAGCGCCTGGCGGTGGGCGCGGCCCCGCTGGACCAGGCACTGGTGCTGCCCGCCGCCGGTGCCAACGCCACGGTGCGAATGGACGGACTGGCCCCATGATCGCCCTGGTGCTTCGGCGCCTGCACGTGGGCCGCTGGCGGCTGTCTACCCACATCGTAGTGCGCTCACTGCTGCTGCTGCTGCTGGTGCAGGCAGTGGGCTACTGGGTGGTGCGCAACAGCATCGAAAGCAACGCCCGCGACCTGGTCACGACCGAACTGCAACGGGGCCAAAGCATCTGGCTCGGCCTGCTGGAACAAAACGCTGCCAAACTCCGCCAAGGTGCCGCGCTGATATCGGGCGACTTCGGGTTCAATACCGCCGTGGTGGATATGCACAAAGAGAGCGAGAAAGGCGCCGCCAACGCAGAAGACAAAGACATCCTGGTCGAAACCATCCGGGATGTCCTGGACACCCAGGGCGAACGCATCGGCCCCACCGTCATCACCGCCCTGCTCGACCCCCAGCTCCAGCTGATCGCCAGCAACCGCACGCCCGCTGCCAAGGACGTGGTCGACGTGCTGCCCCACATCATCCCGCCCCTGGCGAACAGCAAGCAGGACACCAAGGTCACGCTGGTCGGTGATACCGCCTACCAGTTTGTGCTGGTCAAAATGCGCGCCCCCCTGGCAGAGTCGGTACTGGTAGGGTTCCGTATCGACGAAGCCATGGCCCTGGCCATGAAGAAGAGCTCCGGCCTGGATGTCGCGCTGCTGACCCAGGAAACCCCCGCCAAGCCGCTGCACATCAGCCTGTCAACCCTGCCCAAAAATGACCTGGCCGGCCTGCTCGCAGCGGACCGCACCGCCGATGAGATAGAGATCGGCGGCGACACCCTGGTGGCGCAAACCATCGACCTGCAGGCAGTGGCCGGCAGTGCGCAAACGGTGCTGCTGCGCTCGCTCAGCCAATTGCTGGCACCCTACGAAGCCCTGAAAAGAACCATGTGGTGGATCACTGCCCTGGGCCTGCTGCTGTTTGGCCTGGTCAGCACCGTGACCGCCCGCAGCGTCACCCAGCCCCTGCAGTCACTGGCCCGCGATGCCAAACGCCTGGGCGATGGCACCTACGACCAGCCGGTACACCACACCGAGCGGCGCGACGAAATCGGCGATCTGGCCAAAGCCTTTGACCAGATGCGCAACGACATCGCCGACGACAAAACCCAGATCGAAAAACTGGCCTACTGGGACGACCTGACCCAGCTGCCCAATCGGCTGAACTTTCGCAAACTGCTGAAAAGTGAAATGGAGCACCGCCCGGCCACCGGCGGCAGCCTACAGCCGCCGCTGGCCGTCATCACCCTCAACCTGGACCGCTTCAAGCACGTCAACGACATCCTCGGCTATGCCGAGGGCGACCAACTGCTCAAAGCCGTCACCGCGCGTCTGCTGGACTGTATGGACGACGGTGCGCTGGTCGCCCGGCTCGGGGGCGACGAGTTCTCGGTGCTGCTGCACCACGCCGATGCCGATGCCGCCATCCAGGTGGCCCAGGCCATTGCCCTCGCGTTTGAAGCCCCGTTCCGGGTGGGCGACCAGCCGGTGGACCAGAGCGCCAGCATGGGCATCGCCTGTTGGCCGCAGGACGCGCAGGATCTGGACACCCTGCTGGGCCGAGCCGAGGTGGCCATGTACGTGGCCAAGCGCAAAAACACCGGCTTCCAGCGTTACGACCCGGCCCTGGACTCGTCCAGCAAGCAAACCCTGTCGCTGCTGTCCGAGCTGCGCCGCGCGGTAGAGCACAACCAGCTGCGGCTGTTTTTGCAACCCAAGATCGAGCTCACCACCGGCAAAGTCATCGCCGCCGAAGCCCTGGTGCGCTGGGAGCACCCGGAGCGCGGCCTGGTGCCGCCCGACTCCTTCATTCCGTTTGCCGAGCAAACCGGCTTTGTGCGCCAGCTCACCCTGTGGATGTTCAATGAGGCCGCGCACCAGTGGGCTGGGCTGCAACGGCCCGGCCAGCCGCTGCGCATCTCGGTCAATCTGTCCACCCGCGACCTGATGGCCCTGGACTTCCCGGACGCACTCGACACACTGCTGGCCAAGCACGGCGTGGCCCCCGAGGGCTTCTGCCTGGAGATCACCGAAAGCGCCATCATGGACGACCCGCTGCGCGCCGAAGGCACGCTGAACCGCCTGTCCGAGCGCGGCTTCAAGCTCAGCATCGACGACTTCGGCACCGGCTACTCATCCCTGGCCTACCTCAAGCGCCTGCCAGTGGACGAGCTGAAAATCGACAAATCCTTTGTGATGGGCATGGAACGCGACCCGGACGACGCCAAGATCGTGCGCTCCACCATCGACCTGGCCCACAACATGGGCCTGAGCGTGGTGGCCGAAGGCGTGGAAAACAGCGAAATCTGGCACCTGCTGCGCGAGCAAAACTGCGACGAAGCCCAGGGCTACCACATGAGCAAGCCGCTGCCGGTAGAGAAGTTCAAGGAATGGCGCGAACGCTGGGGCCAGCGCGCGGAAATTTGACTCACCCCCAGGCTACAGTGCTGCGCATCTTCCTCCACCCCCCTTGCAGGGGGCAACACCAGCAGCCTGGCAAAGCCAGTTCTGCGGTGTTTCTGGACGGCGTGCGTTCTGTCTGCAAGCAAATGTGACGTAACGCAAAATCCCCCCAGCGCAGCACCCCGCCGCGCGCAACCCCAGGAACCATCCCACCCCATGAACGCCCTCAAACTCGTTGCCGTCACCCTCATCGCCGCAGGCGTATTGGCCCTGGTCTACGGCAGCTTCAGCTACACCAAGGACACCACCGCCGTCAAAATCGGGCCGCTGGAGCTGTCGGTGAAAGAGAAGGAAACCGTGAACGTGCCCGTCTGGGCCGGTGTGGGCGCCATTGTGGTGGGCGGCCTGCTGCTGGCGTTTGGCAGCAAAAAGGGTTGAACCCCGACCATCGCTATTGAATTGATAGCTACTCGTGCTTATGGAATAAGCGCTGGCAGTCTAAAAAGCATCAAACCTTGACAGGTTGGCCCACCGCCCCCGGCTGGCGGTTCACCAACACGATGCCCACGCCCACCAGCGCCATGGCCCCCAGCAGGCCTGCCGACAGCGGCTCGCCCAGCCACCAGGCACTGAACAGCAGCGCGAACACCGGGGTCAAAAACACAAACACCGACATCCGCGTGGCCGGGTAACGGCCCAGCATCCACATCCAGGCCAGGTAGCTCACAAAGCCGCCCACAATGGCCTGCAGCAGCAGCGAACCGGTGGCAAAGCCGCTGAAGCGAAAGCTCCACGGCTCGCCCAGCACCCACGACACCAACGGCAGCGTGGCGGCACTCACGCCCACCTGGTAGAGCAGCTGCTTCTCGGGCGGCACGCGGGCAAACGCGGTGGTGCGGATCACCACCGTGGTCAGCCCCCACATTAGCCCGGCCAGCAGGCCCAGCGCATCGCCGAACCAGCCCAGCGGGTAGGCCTGGCCCGCAGGGTGGCCAAACAAGCCCTCGCCCATGGCCAGCGCCAGGCCCGCAAACGCGCAGCCCAGGCCCAGCCACTGCCCGCCGCGCAGCCGCTCGCCGGGGATGAAGCGCGGCAGCAGCAGCGCCACCCAGAACGGCGCGCTGTACAAAAACACCGTCAGCCGCGAGGCCAGGGTGTACTCCAGCCCGGCGTGGATGCAGGCAAATTCCGCTGCAAACAGCAGCCCCGCCAGCAGCCCAAAGCGCCAGGCCCCCGCCGGTTCCGAGGCAAACCCCAGCCGCACGCCGCGCCAGCGGCACCACAGCGCCACCGCCACACTGGACACCGCAAACCGCACACAGGCCTGGAACACCGGCGGCACCTCGGCCATGGTCGCTTTCACCAGCGTCTGCTGGAAGCCCCAGAACATGCAGCAGGCCAGTAACAAGGCGATGGCGAGGGGGTCGAGCTGGGTTTTGCGGGGCGTGGGCATGCGGGAATTATCGGCTCCAGGCCCGGCGCATAATTTGCCCGCGCCGACGCTTTGCCGTGCGCTTACGCCACCACTTCAAAGGTTTGCATGCCGTCTCTGGATACCTGTATTGCCTTCTTCGGCCTGTCCTTGCTGCTGGGCTTCACGCCCGGGCCGGACAATATTTTTGTGCTGCTGCAGTCGGCCACCCAGGGCCGCAAGGCCGGGTTTGTGGTCACCCTGGGCCTGTGCGCCGGGCTGGTGGTGCACACCCTGGCGGTGGCACTGGGCCTGGCGGCGGTGTTTGCCGCGTCGGCCATGGCGTTTACCGTGCTCAAGGTGCTGGGCGCCACCTACCTGGCCTATCTGGCCTGGCAGGCGTTCCGCGCGCCGGTGGGGGCGCTGGCCGCGCACACCGAGCAGCAACCCAGCATGCGGCGCATGTTTTTGCGCGGCTGGGTGATGAACCTGACCAACCCCAAGGTGGTGTTTTTCTTTTTGGCGCTGCTGCCGCAGTTTGTGCAGGCCGAGCGCGGCAGCATTGCGCTGCAACTGTGCGTGCTGGGCGGCATCTTCATCGCCTCCACCCTGGTGGCGTTTGGCAGCATCACCTACTTTGCGGCGGCCGTCAGCGCCGGGCTGCGCCGCTCGGCATCGGCCCAGCGCTGGCTGAACCGGGTGGCGGGCACGGTGTTTCTGGGCATGGCGGCGCGGCTGGCGCTGGCCGAACGCTAGTTTGCTATTGAATATATAGCTGGTTACACCCTATCCATAAGCGCTAGCGGCCTAAAAGGCACTTAAATCAGGGCATCCCGCGGAGCAAACCGGTCAAACCCCACCAGCGCCGCCACCACCAGCACGGCGGCCACCGGCCCGGCCAGCGGGTGCAGGATAGATGCCAGCAGTGGCACCACCAGGACCAGGTGCTTCAGCCCCCAGCTGTACAGCACACCGGCCCGGCGCACATAGGCGCTGCCCACGGCCTGCCAGCGCGTGCGGGCGGCAGATGCCACGGGCATGGCGCAGATAAAACTGGCATGGTGGTAGTAGCGCACCGCCGTGACCGATGCCACCAACGATGCCAGCAGCACGGCCAGCAACAGCAGCTCCAGCGCCAGCCGGGCGGTAAAAATAGGCCAATCCGTGGCGGCATCGATGCTGGCGTGCAGGGCCGGCACGGCCAGCGTGGCGGTGCCCATCAGCCCCAGCGCGGCGGTAGAGGCGGCCATGGTGGCCGACATCAACGAGTTGCGCAGCGTCTGCACTGCCAACAACTCCGAACCCACCTGTGCCGACACGGCGGCAAACCACTCCCCGCGCAAAGCGGCATGGGCGGTGCGGGCCAGGCGCTCCGGGTGGCGGCGCTGGGCCACCGCCAGCAGCGCCTCGTAGCCCGCCAGGATCAGTAAGGTGGCCCATGCGGCCAGCCAGGTTGCGTTGCCGGACATGGCGGGGGGTCAGCGGCTCTCTAACCACGCGAACAGGCCCATGCCCACCAGCATGGCTGCCACGAACACCCCCGCCTGGGCCAGCCCCATGCCCACGCCCACCAGCGCCGGGCCCGGGCAGAAACCCGCCACGCCCCAGCCCACGCCAAACAGCAGGCTGCCCCCGACCAGGCGGCGGTCGATCTGGCGGGCGCTGGGCAAGCGCATGGCCGTGCCCAGCAGCGACACGCTACGCCGCCGGGCCACCGCAAACGCCACCGCAGCCACGGCGATGGCACCGCCCATCACGAACGCCAGGGACGGGTCCCACAGGCCGCCCAGGTCCAGAAAACCCAGCACCTTGGCCGGGTTGGCCATGCCGGAAACGAGCAGGCCCAGGCCAAACACCAGGCCCGACAACACAGCAGCGATAAAAACCATGGAGTTCTCCTTACCAACCCACAATGTGGCGCACCACGAACACCGTGGCAAAGCCAGCGGCCATGAAAGCAGCCGTGGCCACCAGCGAGCGCGGCGACAGGCGCGACAGCCCGCACACGCCGTGCCCGCTGGTGCAGCCTGCGCCGTAACGCGTGCCCACGCCCACCAGCAGCCCGGCCAGCACCAGCGTACCGGTGCCCGCGTCGATCTGCGGCACGGGCAGCGGGGCAAACTGCAGGTACACCAGCGGCGCACCCACCAGGCCCAGCACAAAGGCCAGCCGCCAGGCGATGTCGCCCCGCGTGGGCACCAGCAACCCGCCCAGCACACCGCTGATACCGGCAATGCGCCCGTTCAGCAGCACGAACAGGGCGGCGGCCAGGCCGATCAGCGCGCCACCAGCCAGCGATGCCAGCGGGGTGAAGTGGTTCCAGTCGATGGCCATCACGCCTCCTTGGGACAGTACAGGCGGTACAGCACCGCCAGGATGTCCAGCATCGCCGGGTCGGCGACGCTGTAGTAAATGTTCTTGCCCTCGCGGCGAGGGCTGATTACGCCTTCGCTGCGCAACACGCCCAGCTGCTGCGACAGCGTGGGCTGGCGGATGTCCAGCTGCAGCTCCAGGTCGCCGACGCACATTTCGCCCTGCGCCAACTGGCACAGCAGCAGCAAACGGTCTTCATTGGCCAGCACTTTCAGGGCGGCCACCGCGTGGTGGGCGGCACCCCGCAGCACGGCGGGGTCGATGGCAGGGGGGGCTTGTGTCATGGAGTGGGTGGAGAGTGGATTTGCTTTCATTATATTTATTTATATAATATATGTCAACCAACTGTAGGACCCCACCATGACTACCCGCTTGCACACCGAAGGCTTTTTTGACCCCGCAACCTGGACCGTGTCGTACATCGCCTGGGACCCGGCCACCCGCCGCGCCGCCGCCATCGACCCGGTGCTGGACTACGACTTCAAGTCGGGCCGCACCGCCACCGCATCCGCCGACCGGCTGGTGGCCTATGTGCGGGCGCAGGGCCTGCAGCTGGACTGGATTCTGGAAACCCATGCCCATGCCGACCATCTCTCGGGCGCACGCTATCTGCAAAAGCAGCTGGGCGGGCGCATCGCTATCGGTGAGCGCATCCGCGCGGTGCAGGCCACGTTCAAAAAGCTGTTTAACCTGGAGCGCAGCTTTGTGCCCGACGGCAGCCAGTTCGACCACCTGTTCCAGGACGGCGAAACCTTCCACATCGGCGAAATCGAGGCCACCGCCCTGCTGGTGCCCGGCCACACCCCGGCCGACATGGCATACCGCATGGACGGTGCGGTGTTTGTGGGCGACACGCTGTTCATGCCCGACGTGGGCACGGCCCGCGCCGACTTTCCGGGCGGTGACGCACACCAGCTCTACGCCTCCATCCACCGCCTGCTGGCGCTGCCGCCCGAGACCACGGTGTACGTGTGCCACGACTACCCGCCCACCGCCCGTGCGCCCGCCTGGCAGACCTCGGTGGCCGCGCAGCGCGCCCACAACATCCATGTGCGCGACGGCATTTCCGAAGCCGACTTCGTCGCCATGCGCACCGCCCGCGATGCCACCCTGGAAGTGCCCACACTGATCCTGCCGTCCATCCAGGTGAATGTGCGCGCGGGCAACTTCCCACCCGCCGACGACAACGGAGTGGCCTACCTGCGCATCCCGCTGAACGCGCTGCCAACACACCGCTGAGGTTGAATTCAGGCGCCGTAGTCGCCCACCTCGTAGCGCGCCCCAAAGCCCAGCGATGGCAAGGCCAGGATGCGGCACACCGCAGCGGCCACATGGGCGGGCGGCACGAGCCCACCGTCTTCTTTGCGCCGGATGAAGCGCGCCAGCTCGGGAAAGTCGGCTACCGACGCGCTACGGATAAAGGCCTGCATGCCGGTATCGACCACGCCGGGGTCGATGTTGACGGGGATGAACGGCTGCGCCTCGGTCTGCTGCTCCAGCGCCAGTGCGCGGACATAGTTCTCCATGCCTGCCTTGGCTGCGCAGTACAGCGACCAGCCCGCGTAGCCCTTTTGCGCAGCCCCCGACGAAATATTAGCGACCACCTTGCGGCACGGTGTCGCCTGGAACTGCGCCACGATGGCGGAGAGCACGAGGATGGCGGAGCTGAAGTTGGTGTTCAGCTGCGCCAGCACCGCCGCCGGGTCTTTGCGCGAGGCCGGGCCGATCGGGTCCAGGGTGCCCGCGTTGTGGATGACGAGCAACTCGTCCACATCGCCAAGATCGGCAACGGCCGCCATGGCGGCGGCGGCGATGCGATAACTATCGCTGGGGGACGCAAGATCCAGGTGCACCGAATACGCATGCGGCGCGCTGCGCGAGAACTCCAGTACCCGGTAACCGCGCTCCGCCAGGGCTTCGCACAGCGCCAGACCCAGGCCGGTGGAGCCGCCTGTCAACACCGCCAGGCGCAGAGATTCAAAGGCCATAGACTTTCAAGCCTTTTAGGCCTTTAGCGCTTATTCCATAAGCATAAGCAGCTATGTAATGCATAGCACCCACTATTACCGGCGTGGCCGCGATTGCTGCGGGTCGTAGATCACCGTGCCAGTTCCCACACCCACGCCCACCTGCGCGCCGCCCACATTGGTGCTGGCCCCCACCCCCACGCCGGTGCTCACCTGGCCGCGCTGGTTCACCCCGACACCCACACCCACCGGCCCCACCCCGGCCCCCACGCTCAGGTGCAAGCCGCCCGAACCGCCGCCAATCCCGATGCTGACACCCGGGAACAGCGGCACGCTGACCCCCACACCCACCGAGCTGCACCCTCCCAGCAGCAAAGTCGCGGCCACTACCGCGGTGGCACGCCAAGGCTTAAGCACCATCGGGAATCTCCGGTTCGACCAGCTGCGCCAGCATGCCCAGCGACTCCTGCCAGCCCAGGTAGCAAAACTCCACCGGAATCACCGCCGGAATGCCTTCCTGCACGATGTTCAGCTCGGTACCGCAGGCGACCTGGCGAAACGTCACCGTCACCTGCATCTCGCCCGGCAGATTGGGGTCGTCAAAGGTGTCGGTGTAGCGGATCTGCGTGTGCGGCGTGAGTTCGGTGAAAGTGCCACCAAAGGAATGGCTGCTGCCGGTGCCGAAGTTGGTAAACGACATGCGAAAGCTGCCCCCCACCCGCTCCTCCGAGTGGTGGATCTTGGCCGTAAACCCGTGCGGCGGCAGCCACTTGACGCGGGCATCGGGGTCGAGGAAAGCGCGGTAGACCCGCTCGGGCGGGGCGCGCAGGACGCGGTGCAGGCGGACGGTGCCGGGGGTGGGTGTATCCATGATGGACTCCTGTGCAGACTAACCCGCCATTTTCCGGGGAAATGCGGTGGGGCTGCTGTAACAATTAGCGCCAACCGGGGGCGGGGATGGTCCGTAAACGCGCTGGATAGTTCCCAAGTCCACTTGGTCGGGTCAGCGCAGAATCTTTGCACCTCAATCACCCAGCCTGCTTAGCCCACCGACGAATGCAGGCCGCCAGGGTTCTGCGAGCTTCGGCCGAAATAGGCATCCGGGGCACGAGCTCCAAGGCTTGGTGAATCTGCACGTGCCCGAATTTGAGCAAGGCGCTGCAAAACACGCGGTCTTTTTCGCGGGCCGCGAAGGCCTTGGACATGAACAGGTCCAGCACGTCCAGGCACCAGCCGATGCGGCTGTCGGTGTTGACGTTTTGGACCTTATGCAGGCGGCCTTGCCAGCCCTCGGGCAGGATGGCCGTTTCGGGGCCCACGCCCTGGGCATAGTAGCCGTTGGTCTTGTGGAACACAGAACCCTCTCCAATGCTTCCGTCGATCTGGTCAGCCAGCTCAGGGGCGTGCAGGGGGTAAATGTCGGCCTCGGCGGACATCTTGAATTCGGGCTCCGGGTAGGGGATCGACCCCAGAATCGACTGGCTCCCCACGATCACCAACTCGTATTGGTTGGTGATGGCTCCGCTGGCGCGGATGAGGTGCTCCAGTTCGTCGCGGTTCATGGTGCGGGCTCCTGGCCGAGGACGATGCCTTTTTTGAGGCTGCCGAGCTCAGACAGGATGCGCTCGCGCACGGCGGGGGGCAGCACGGGGGTCAACGGCGATGCCTGGCGCAGCTCCTGCGCGCGGCGCGTGCGGCCCAGGGCCTTGCGCCACTGGCCGCCTTCCAGGATGTCTTTCCATTCCAGCCACAGGCTGGTCGAGCGGTGGTTGCCTGCACTGAGCCAGGTCTGGAGCAGGTCTTGGGCCTGCTGCAGCAAAGCGGGGTCTGCGCGCACCAGTCTGACGGCCTCCTCGTGCAGCACCAGGCTTTGCAGGTCCTGGGCCTGGTGGCGGGTGGGGTCGGTGGTCACCATCACCTGCACCTGGGGCGGGCTGCGCAAGGAGCGGGCGGCGGCAGAGTCGGCTGGGGCGGGGTGCAGCACATCGCCCGCCAGCAGAGCCAGATCACTGCCAACGCCCAGCACCGACATCACGCGCAAATACGTGCCTATGGACGGGGCCGGGTCACCGGCCTCCACGGCGCTGAGGGTGGTGCGCGAGATGCCCACGCGGCTGGCGAACTCAACGGTGCTCAGCTTGCGCGCCTTGCGCAGGCGGCGCAGCCGGTCGCCCAGTTGCAGCAGCAACTGGCGTTGCAGGATGGAGGAATCGACTAGCGTGTTCATATGTCCAGCAATTTAATCAAAACATTCAATTTTGTCTAGTTTGCTGAACATATAAAGTAATCTTCAAGCCACAAAAAAGCCCCGCAGGTCTCGCAACCGCGGGGCTTCTCTATAAAACTGACGCTACGAAATCAGTAGCTGCTCACGCCTATTTCATAAGCGCTAGAGCACTTTTCGTACAAATCTATTTATACCAGCAGCGCATTCACCCGCTTGACGTACGCGGCAGGATCCGCAGGCAACCCGCCTTCGGCCAGCAGCGCCTGGTCGAACAGGATGTGGGCCAGGTCGTTGAAGTGCACCGAGCCTTCGAGCTTCTTGACCAGAGCGTGTTCGGCGTTGACTTCCAGCACGGGTTTGACTTCGGGGGCGGTCTGGCCGGCTTGCTTGAGCATGCGGGCGAGCTGGGTGCTCATGCCGTCGTCTTGCACCACCAGGCAGGCGGGGCTGTCGACCAGGCGGGTGGTGACGCGCACGTCTTCGGCCTTGTCTTTCAGGGCCTCTTTCAGCTTGGCCAGCAGGGGCTTGAAGGTTTCGGCGGCGGCCTCAATCGCTTTCTTTTCGTCCTCATCCAGCAGCTTGCCCAGATCGACCGCGCCCTTGGCGACGGACTGCAGGGGGGTGCCGTCGAAGTCTTGCAGGTAGTTCAGCGCCCACTCGTCCACGCGGTCGGTCATCAAGAGGACTTCGATGCCCTTTTTCTTGAAGACTTCGAGCTGCGGGCTGTTCTTGGCGGCGGCGGCGTTGTCGGCGGTGATGTAGTAGATGGCTTCCTGGCCTTCTTTCATGCGCGCCTTGTAGTCGGCCAGCGACACGGTGGTGGTGTCGGTGGTGTTGCTGGCAAAACGCAGCAGCTTGGCCAGGCGGTCGCGGTTGGCGAAGTCTTCGCCCAGGCCTTCTTTCAGGACCGCGCCGAACTCGGCGTAGAACTGGCTGTACTTGCCGACCAGCGCCTTGTCTTCGTCAGACACCACGTCGGTCACATCGTCGGTAGCCACCGGCAGTGCGTTGTGCTTGGCCAAATCTTCCAGCATGCCCAGCACGCGCTTGGTGCAGCCTTCGCGGATGGCTTTGACATCGCGGCTTTCTTGCAGCAGCTCTCTAGACACGTTCAGCGGCAGGTCGGCGGAATCGACCACGCCCTTCACAAAGCGCAGGTAGCTGGGCAGCAGGGCTTCGGCATCGTCCATGATGAAAACGCGCTTCACGTACAGCTTCAGGCCGCCCTTCTTGTCGCGGTTCCACAGGTCTTGCGGGGCTTTGCCGGGCACATACAGCAGCTGGGTGTATTCGGTGCTGCCTTCCACGCGGTTGTGGGTGTGGGCCAGCGGGGCTTCGAAGTCGTGGCTGATCTGCTTGTAGAAGTCGTCGTACTGCTCCTGGGTAATGTCTTTTTTGGCACGGGCCCAGATGGCGCTGGCCTTGTTGACGGCTTCCCATTCGCCGGTGTTGACCATGCCACCGGGCTGGCGGCCGCCGTTTTCGTCTTCGGGATTGATCAGGTCGCCGTCTTTCCACTCTTCCTTTTCCATCAGGATGGGCAGGCTGATGTGGTCGGAGTATTTGCCGATGATGGACTTGAGCTTCCAGGCGGATGCGTAGTCGAGTGCGTCGTCGCGCAGGTGCAGGGTGACGCTGGTGCCGCGCTTTTCGCGGGTGATGTTCTCCACCTCGAACGCGTCGCCGCCCGCAGCACCGCCGTCGCTGGACCAGCGCACACCCTCATTCGCCGCCACACCGGCACGGCGGGATTCCACGGTGATGCGGTCGGCCACGATGAAGCCCGAGTAAAAGCCCACGCCGAACTGGCCGATGAGCTGCGAGTCGGCCTTTTGGTCGCCGCTGAGTTTGCTGACGAAGTCTTTGGTGCCGCTCTTGGCGATGGTGCCCAGGTTGTCGATGGCTTCCTGCTGGGTGAGGCCAATGCCGTTGTCGGTGATCGTCAGGGTCTTGGCATCCTTGTCGAAGGACACGCGCACTTCCAGATTCGGCGCATCTTCATACAGGCCAGGGTTGGCAATGGCCTCAAAACGCAGCTTGTCGCACGCGTCGGAGGCGTTGGACACCAGCTCGCGCATGAAGATTTCCTTGTTGGAATACAGCGCGTGGGTCACGAGGTGCAGCAGTTGGGCCACTTCGGCCTGGAAGGAAAGCGTTTGCTTGGTCATGTTGGTCTGTGGTGTGTCTGTGTAGAGGGTTCGAAAAAGAGGTGTCGGCAACCGGTGTTGCCGGGCAACCCTCAATTATGGCCGGGCGGGCAGATTGCAAGGCCTTAGCGTTTAACAACGCTCGCAGGTGTCAATGAACTTTCATACTTGTAAATGGTTATTACAAATTTCCCGGCAGAAAACGGCCAAATGTGTGAATTAGTTGCCTGCGTCACATTCACCTGCGACGATGATGGCCGCCGCGTGCAGCTTTCGCACCGGGCGATAAGCATGTGGAATGCAACAATATATTGGAGTGAAACTATGGATAGCAATCTTAAAAAGTGGTCCGCCGAATTCCTCGGCACCTTCTGGCTGACGCTGGGCGGCTGCGGCAGTGCCGTGCTGGCCGCTGCCTTTCCGGGCGTGGGCATCGGCCTGCTGGGCGTGTCGCTGGCCTTCGGCCTGACGGTGGTGACCGGTGCGTACGCGCTGGGCCCCATCTCGGGCGGCCACTTCAACCCCGCCGTGTCGATCGGCCTGGCCATTGGTAAGCGCTTCCCCGCTTCCGGCCTGCCGGGCTACATCATTGCCCAGGTGCTGGGCGCGTGCGCTGCAGCGGGCGTGCTGTATTTGATCGTCTCGGGCAAGGCCGACTTTGATGCCGCCAAGGCCTTTACCGGCGCGGGCGCATTTGCCACCAACGGCTTTGGAGCCAACTCGCCCGGCGGCTTCAACATGATGTCGGTGCTGGTCACCGAAGTGGTGTTGACCGCCATCTTCCTGATCGTGATCCTGGGCTCTACCGCCAAGCGCGCTGCCGGTGCCTTTGGCGGCCTGAGCATCGGCCTGTGCCTGACCCTGATCCACCTGGTGTCCATCCCCGTGTCCAACACCTCGGTGAACCCCGCCCGCAGCACCGGCCCCGCGCTGTTTGTGCCCGGTGCCATGGGCGACCTGTGGTTGTTCTGGGTGGCCCCCATCGTGGGTGCGATCCTGGGCGCTGTGATCTACAACGTGCTGCTCAGCGACGACTAAATCACATGCTTTTTAGGCCGCCAGCGCCCATGGAATGGGCGTAAGCAGCTATAAAAAGTATAGTTTTTAAAAAAGCCGCGATCCGTCGCGGATTTTTTGTGCGCGTCAGGTTTTCTCGGCCGCGCGCAGGGCCACCAGCCCGGCGATCACCACGATGGCCCCGCCCAGCACCGTGGTAGCGCGCGGCACCTCGCCAAAGAACAGGTAACCCCAGGTGGGTGCCCACAAAATGCCGGTGTATTCAAACGGCGTAACCACGCTGGCCCGGGCCATGCGGTAGGCGCTGGTAAGAAACAGCGTGCCCACGGCGGCCACCACGCCGCACACCGCCATCAGCGCACCGTCCAGCAGCGTGGGCAGCACCCAGGGGCGCACCAGGAACGACAGGCTGGGATGCTCGGCACGCACAATGCCCAACTGGTGCAAGACCAGCGCGGTAACCAAAGCACCCACCAGAAAAAACGCATTCTGGTGGAACGACATCACCGACGCGGCCTGGGTGGTGCCCAAGCGGCGCGCCATCAGCATGGAACTGCCGTACATGGCCGCCGACAGCAGCGACAGCAGCGCGGCGGGCTCGAACAGGCCGCTGCCGGGCTGCAGCATCACCATCACCCCGGCAAAGCCCACCACCACGGCCAGCCAGACTTTCCAACTGGATTTTTCGCCCAGAAACGGCCCGGCCAGCGCGGTGACGAACAAGGGCACGGTGAAGTACAGCGCCACCGCATCGGCCAGCGGCAGCGCCGGAAATGCCATGTAGTAGGCCGTGTACGAGATGAACAAGATGAGCGCGCGCAGGGCCAGCACGCCCCAGCGCGGCGTGAACAGGGCCTGCCAGCCCACCTCGCGCTGCACCAGGGCCAGCAGCACCGGCACGCCGACCAGCGAACGGATGGCGACCACCTCGGTGAGCGGATAGGCCCCGCTGACCTGCTTGATGATCGCGTCTTGCAGCGAAAACACGAGTACGCCCAGGCACAGGCACAAGATGCCGCGCGCAGTGTGGTTGGTCATAAGAAAAAGGCCGGGTTGGACGGCCCGGCCATGGGGTTTACCGGCAGCGGATCAGGCCGCCACTGCGGCCCGTTCGGCCAGCACGCCGTCCAGCCAGTCCACCCGCATTTCCGGCACGGCGGTGATCAGCTTGCGGGTGTAGGGGTGCTCAGGGTTGTGGAAGATCTTGTCGGTTTGGTCGAAAGCCACAAACTGGCCCTGCAACATCACCGCAGTACGGTGGGCGATGCGGTGCACAACGTCCAGGTCGTGGGTGATCAGCACGTACGACAGGCCCAGCTCGGACTGCAGCTTGCGCAGCAGCTTGAGGATTTCCTCGGCCACCAGCGGGTCGAGCGCCGAAGTCGGCTCGTCCAGGATGATCAGCTCTGGCTTGGCGGCCAGGGCGCGGGCAATGCACACGCGCTGCTTTTGCCCACCCGAGAGCTGGCCGGGGCGGCGCTGCAAAAACTCTACCGGCAGCTCCACCAGCGCCATCAGTTCCTTGGCGCGCTCCAGCACGGCCTGGCGGCCCAGGCCAAAGTAGAACTGCACCGGGCGGCCCACGATGTCCAGCAGGTTGTGCCGCGGGTTGATGGCCACGTCGGGGATCTGGTAGACCAGCTGGATGCGGCGCTTGAGCTCTTTGTCGCGGGCCTTGAGGGCGCGCGGCAAGGCCTTGCCCTGGAAGATGATTTCGCCGCTTTTGGGCGGCAGCAGGCCGGTGACGATGCGCGCCAGGGTGGATTTGCCCGAGCCGGATTCGCCCACCACGGCCACGGTTTCGCCACCTTTGACATCCAGCGACACGCCCTTGACCACATGGAAATCGCCGTAGTAGGCCTGGCAGTCCTTGATGGACAGGACGGTATCGGGCTTGACGGTGGCCTCGTTGGCGCGCTCGCTGGCCGCGGCACCGCGCACGGCCACCAAGCGGGCGGTGTAGTCCTGCTTGGCCTGGGTCAGGATTTGCTGGGTCTGGCCTTCTTCGACCTCTTTGCCGTGGCGCAGCACCTTGATGCGGTCGGCCACCTGGGCCACCACGGCCAGGTCGTGGGTGATGTAGAGCGCGGCGGTGTTGTACTGCTTGATCAGCGATTTGAGCAGGATCAGCACCTCGATCTGGGTGGTTACGTCGAGTGCGGTGGTGGGCTCGTCCAGCACCAGCACGTCGGGGCGGCACGACATGGCCATGGCCGCCATGGCGCGCTGCAACTGGCCGCCCGAGGCCTGGTGCGGGTAGCGCGCGCCAAAGGTGTCGGGGTTGGGCAGGTCCAGCGCCTTGAAGAGCTGGCGCGCCCAGGCCTCGGCCTCGGTGCGGGTCATCAGCTTGTGCAGCAGCGGGGCTTCGCAGACCTGGTCCATCAGGGTGTGGACCGGGTTGAAAGCCGCCGAGGCCGACTGGGCGATGTAGGCCACGCGTTTGCCGCGCACGCTGCGCCGCCCTTCGGCGTTGAGCGCGCGGATGTTCACGCCGTCCAGAATGATTTCGCCCCCGGCGATGTGCACCCCGGCGCGGGCGTAGCACATGCTGGACAGGCCGATGGTGGATTTGCCCGCCCCGCTCTCGCCAATCAGGCCCAGCACCTCGCCCTTGCGCAGGCTCAGGCCCACGTTGTCCACGATGGCGTTGCCCGCCAGGCTCTCCAGGCGCAGGCCTTTGATTTGCAGAATGATTTTCTCGTCCATGGGAATTGGTCTTTCTTACAGTTCGGCTTGCGTGCCCGAGGGGCGTGCGTCCATGGACAACATCCAGTCCACCACCAGGTTCACCGACACGGTGAGCAGCGCAATGGTGGCGGCGGGGTAGATCGGGGCCATCATCCCGAAGTTGATGGCGGCGGCGTTTTCACGCACCATGCCGCCCAGGTCGGCATACGGCGGCTGGATGCCCAGGCCCAGGAACGACAGCCCGGCGATGAACAAGAAGTTGAAGCAAAAGCGCAGGCCAAACTCCGACACCAGCGGGGCCCAGGCGTTGGGCAAGATCTCGCGGCTGATGACCCACCACAGGCCTTCGCCCCGCAGGCGGGCGGCCTCCACGTATTCCATCACCGACAAATTCATGCCCAGCGCCCGAGCCAGCCGAAACACCCGGGTGGAGTCCAGCACGGCGATGGTCAAAATCAGCACCGGGATGCTGGAGCCAAACACGCCCAGCACGATGAGCGCGAAGATCAGGCCGGGGATGGACAGCATCACGTCCACCAGGCGGCTGAAAAACACATCCACCCAGCCCCCCACCACCGCGCTCACAAACCCCAGCACGATGCCGATCAGGAAAGACAGCAGGGTGATGGCCAGGGCCACGCCAATCGTCATGCGGGTGCCGTACAGAATGCGGGTGAGCATGTCGCGCCCGATCTGGTCGCCGCCCAGCCACATGGTCTTGGAGGGCTCGGCCCAGGTTTCGCCGATGTTGGCCGACTGGGCATACGGTGCCAGCCAAGGGGTGAACAGGGCAACAAAGATGAAGATCGCCACCACGGTCAGGCCAAACCAGGCCGACAGGGTGGGTTTTTGTCCAAAAAGTTTCATGGGGCTTCCTTGTTCTTTTAGCGCTTATGGCGCAGGCGCGGGTTGACCAGAATCACCAGAATGTCGGCCACGGTGTTGAGCAGCACAAACACCATGGCAAACACCAGGCCGCAGGCCTGGATCACCGGCACGTCGCGCTTGGATACGGCATCCACCATCAACTGGCCCAGGCCGGGGTAGACAAACACCGCTTCGATCACCACCACCCCCACCACCAGGTAGGCCAGGTTCAGTGCGATCACGGTGATGATGGGCGCAGCCGCATTGGGCAGGGCGTGGCGGGTGATGACGCGCCCGCGCTTGGCCCCCTTGAGGAAAGCCATCTCGATATAGGGCGTGGACATCACCGACAGCACCGAGCTGCGCGTCATGCGCAGCATGTGGGCGGCCACCAGCATCGTCAGGGTGATGGCGGGCAGCGTGGTCTGGTAGACCCGTTCGCTGAAAGGCATGCCCTTGAACACGGTTGAGAGCGACGGGAACCAGTCCACGTTCACCGAGAAAAAGATGATCAGCAGGTAGGCGATGAAGAACTCGGGAAACGAGATGGCAATCAACGACAGGATGTTGGCCAGCTTGTCGGAGAGCTTGCCTTCGTTGATGGCCGAATACACGCCCAGGCCCACCGCTACCGGTATCGCAATCAGCGCCGCGTAGCCCGCCAGGAACATGGTGTTGCCCAGACGCGGCAGCACTTCGTCCACGATCACCAGCTTGTTGGTCAGCGACACGCCCAGGTCGCCTTGCAGCACACCCACCAGCCAGTTCCAGTAGCGCATGTAGGACGGAATGTCATACCCCAGCTCCTTGCGAAACACCGCCAGCGCCTCGGGCGTAGCGCCCTGGCCCAGCACCGCCGAAGCCACGTCGCCCGGCAAGATTTCGGTGCACACAAAGATCAACACCGACACTGCAAACAGGGTCAGCACGCCTAAAAAAAAGCGGTTCAATATCAGTTTCGCCATAGCAATTTCCGAGTGGACTGGAGGGCAACGCCAGCGGTTGGCCCAAAAAAAGCGGAGCGGGGACAAGCCCCACCCCGCTGGCAACAGAGCGCACGCCTCCCCCTTCGCGAACAGCGCAGAACTGGCTCTGCCAGGCTGCTGCTGTTGCCCCCTGCAAGGGGGTTGGCGAAAAGCGCTTGCGCTGTAGCCTGGGGGTGAGCCTTAAATAAACCAGCCTTTTTCGGCGATGCGGTCATCCGCCAGGTCGTAGCGGCCCGACACGGTCAGGCCACCCAGCTTGGTGTTGTACGCGTCGATGTAGTCCTGCACCGCAAAGCACACCATGCCGGCGTTCTCGCGGATCAGTTCCTGGCAGCGGGCATACATTTGCGCGCGCTTGACCTGGTCCAGCTCCACGCGGGCGGCCACCAGCAGCTTCTCGAACTCGGGGTTGTTGAAGTGGGTGTCGTTCCAGGTGGTGTTGGCCTTGAAGGTGCTGGTCAACTGGTTGTCGATGGTGGGGCGGTTGCCCCAGTACACCGCGCAGAAGGGCTGCTTGAGCCAGACGTTAGACCAGTAGCCGTCGCCGGACACGCGTTTCAGGTCCAGCTGGATACCGGCCTTGGACAGCGACTCCTGGAACACCTGGCCGCTGTCGGTGGCACCCGAGAACGCGCCTTCCGACACCTGCAGTTCCACGGGGCCGGTGATGTTGGCCTTTTTAAAGTGGAACTTGGCCTTGTCGGGGTCGTAGGCGTGCAGCTTTTGCTTGGTGTCGTAGTACTTCATCTTGGCGCCCACGGTGTGGTCGTTGCCGATGGAGGCGTAGCCCGAGAACACGTTGTCCACGATCTTCTTGCGGTCAACACCAAACTTCAGCGCCAGCATCAGGTCGGGGTTGGTGAAGGGCGACTTGTCGGTGTGCGCCACAAAGGCAAAACGGTTACCGGCACCCGGCGTGCGCGACAGCTTGATGTTCTTGCTCTTGGCCAGCAGGCCGGCGGTCTTGGGGTCTACGCGGTTGATCACGTCCACCTGGCCGGTCACCAGCGCCTGGGTGCGGGCGGCGGCATCGCCGATGTAGCGCAGTTCCACGCGCTCGAAGTTGCCACGGTTGGGTTTCCAGTAGTTGCCGGGCTTGCGCTTGAAGGTAGCGCGCACACCGGCCTGGAACTCTTCCAGCAGGTAAGCACCGGTACCGTCGGGCTTGCTGAAATCGGTGGTGCCGTTGGGCACGACGATGATGTGGTAATCGCTCAGGTTATATGGCAAATCCAGGTTGCCATTGGTCATCAAAATCTGAATTTGCGTGGGCGATATTTTCTTGATATCACTGATATCGGCCAACAGGGCCTTGGCGGGTGATTTGGTTTCACCGCGGTGCATATTGATCGAGTAAATGACATCGTCGGCATCCAGTGTTTTGCCGGATGCAAAGGTAATGCCTTTGCGGATATTGAAGATCCAGTCGGCGGCACCGGGTTTGACTTCCCAACTTTCAAACAGCTCGCCGGTGGCGTCGCCGTTGTCGGCCACTTCCACCAGGTTGTTCCAGAGCATCAGGCTGATGTTGATCATCACCGAATCGGCATAGGTGCGGGGGTCGAAGCTGTCAGATGCCGAGCCACCTTCCACGCCCATGCGCAGGGTGCCGCCCTTTTTTGGTGCGCCTTGGGCCATGGCGGGCATGGCACCGAAAGTTGCTGATAAACCGAAAGCGGCGGCGCCTGTGAGGATCTGGCGGCGGTCCAAAATGATGCTGGATTCTGGATGGATGTCGTTCATGGGCATATCAAAAATTCCTTCAAAGTCGATGGACAGGGGTCCGCTGCAGAGGTCTGAAAATCATGCAACTCCCCCAAGAGCAAAGTGGCTTTGCACTCGCTAACCATCATAGGGTGGGTTTTTTTTCTTGTATCGGTATATGCGCTTATTCGGCGCAATGATTTTCAAAGTGCGATTCAATTATTTTTGTGAGTTCACGTACGTAAATGCACCTGCGTCGCAGCACCATCAATTAGTGTCGGATTTCAGCTAGCCCGATAAGGTCAGCCTGTTATGAACGCTGTACAGACAGGCCATCCGACCCAACTGCGGCAGTGCCAGGACCCATTTTTTACAAGGCTATTTATTGCAGCCAAAAATTGCCGAAAAACGCGGGCCTTGCGGGTGCCTAGGCAAGCCCGAACAGACTGTCTGGCAACCCACGCTTGCATGCCCTGCAAGTCAGCACCGCGCAACTTGCTTTGGCCGGTGGGCGAGACCGCTGCGCGGCATGCCAACGCCCGAATCGGTGCAGACCGAAAGCCGGGCCAAGGCGGTCTTGCACGCGGATGGTGCAGTGCAGCAGAGATATCCCGTCATCGGTCCGTGTTAACTTTATGAGCCCCTTTCAAGGAACCCACTTGCGCAACATATTTCTCTCCCTGGCCTCGCTTCTCAGCGGTGTGGGCATGCTGGTAGTGGGCACCGGCCTGCTGTTTGCGGCCATCGGTGCGCAGGCCAGCTCGGCCCATTTTTCGGCCCTGGTCACAGGCCTGATCATGTCGGCGTATTTCGCGGGCTTTGTGTACGGCACCTATGCCTGCCCGATGATCATCCGCCGGGTGGGGCACATCCGCGCCTTTGCGTCCATGGCCACGGTGGCCTCGTCGCTGCCCATCATGCATGCGCTGTGGGTCAACCCCTGGGCCTGGGGGGCGCTGCGCTTTGTCACCGGGGTGTGCCTGGTGGGCCTGTACATCGTGGTGGAAAGCTGGCTCAACGTGGTGGCCAACAGCGAGCAGCGCGGCAAGGTGTTTGCCGCCTACATGGCCGTCAACGGCGTGGCGCTGGCGCTGGGCCAGTGGCTGATTCTGGTGGGCGACCGGTATGGTTTTGTGCCGTTTGCGGTGGTGTCCATCCTGTTCTCGTTGGCCATACTGCCCATTACCCTCACGCCGGTAAGCGAGCCGGAGCCCACCGACGCGCCCAAGCTGGGCCTGTTCGAGCTGTTCCACATTTCGCCTATCGGGGTGATCGGGGCGGTCGGCTCGGGCCTGCTCAACGGCGCGTTCTACAGCCTGGGCACGGTGTTCGCCGATGGCGTGGGCTTCAGCGAGGCGGGGGTCGCCACCTTCATGGCCGCCACCATCCTGGGCGGGGCGGTGTTCCAGTGGCCGGTGGGGCATTTGTCCGACCGGCACGACCGCCGCCGCGTGCTGTTTCTGGTCTGCGCCCTGAGCGCGGCGGTGGCCGTGGCGGGCTACTTCATGGCCGAGGGCAACGAGCTGCTGCTGATCGGCCTGGGCGTGGTGTACGGCGGCCTGTCGTTCTCGATCTACGGGCTGTGCGTAGCCCATGTGAACGACCTGATCGACCCCTCGCGGGTGCTGGAAGTGACCGGCGGCCTGCTGCTGCTGTTTGGCATCGGGGCCACCGTGGGCCCCACGCTGGGCGGCGCCATGATGGACTGGATGGGCCCGGTCGCACTGATGCTCTACTTTGCGGGCCTGCTGAGCCTGCTGGTGCTGGCCACCTGGCGCTACAGCATCCGCAGCACACCGCATGCCGACGAACACGCCGTCAAATCCGACTACGTGGTCATGGGCAGCGGCTCGCAGGCAGTGCTGCAGATGGACCCGCGCCGGACGGCATCGTCCAACACAGCCCCCGCCGACCTCGGCCCATAGCACCCAATCAATTATTCGGATTGATCTTGCGGCTAGCCGGGGGCCAGAACATGGGGCGGCCCTAAACTTTGCGCCACCCCTGTAGACCCCGGAGCCCGCATGCAACTCGAATCCATCCAGACCTTTGTGGTGGCCAACCCGCCGCCCAGCTTTGGCGGCCGCTACTTTGTGTTCGTCAAGCTGCGCACCCGCTGCGGCATCGAAGGCATTGGCGAGGCCTACACCGCCACCTTTGGCCCCAAAGTGGTGGCGGCCATGGCCGAAGACCTGTTTGCCCGCGTGTTCCAGGGCGAGGACCCGATGCAGACCGAAACCCTATGGCGGCGCGCCTACGGCGAAGGCTTCTCGCTGCGGCCCGACATCTCGCTCATGGGCGTGCTCAGCGCCCTGGAGATGGCCTGCTGGGACATCACCGGCAAGGCGCTGGGGCAGCCCGTGTACAAGCTGCTGGGCGGCCTGGTGAACCCGCGCCTGCGCAGCTACACCTACCTGTACCCCGACGCTGACGAGGACGAATCTTTCTACGGCGACCCCGACCGCTCTGCCGAGCGTGCCGCCCGCTATGTGGAAGAAGGCTTTACCGCGGTGAAGTTCGACCCGGTGGGCGGTTACTCGGTGTTCGACCCGCGCCAGCCCACGCTGGAGCGCATGGACATGTCAGAGCGCTTTTGCGCCCGCATCCGCGAGGCCGTGGGCGACAAGGCCGACCTGCTGTTTGGCACCCACGGCCAGTTCACCGTGTCCGGGGCCAAGCGCCTGGCGCGCCGACTGGAGCCCTACAACCCGCTGTGGTTTGAAGAGCCCACTCCGCCCGAGCGCCCGGAGGCGATGGCCGAGGTGGCCCGCTACACCTGCATCCCCGTGGCCACCGGCGAGCGCCTGTGTACCAAGTACGAATTTGCCCGGGTGCTGGAGACCGGCGCGGCCACCATCCTGCAGCCCAACCTGGGCCGCGTGGGCGGCATCCTGGAGGCCAAAAAGATCGCTGGCATGGCCGAGGCGCACTACGCGCAAATCGCCCCGCACCTCTACTGCGGCCCCATCGTGGCGGCGGCCAACATCCAGCTGGCGGCCTGCATCCCCAACTTTTTGATCCTGGAAAGCATCCAGCAATTTGGCGGCTTCCATGCACAGCTGTTGAAAAAACCGCTGCAGTGGGAAGGCGGCTACGTCATCCCCAGCAAAGAACCCGGCCTGGGCGTGGAGCTCAACGAGGCGGTCGCCCTGGCCCACCCCTATGACAGCACCCGCCTGCACCTGGATATGGCGCAACACCCCCTGGGCTACTTTTGACATGACGCACTACCTGAACTTCATCCACAACCAGTGGGTCGCCGGTGCCGCCAGCTACACCGTCACCAACCCCGCCACCGAGGAAACCGTAGGCCAGGTCAGCGCCGCCAGCGCCGCCCAAGCCCTGGCCGCAGTAGATGCCGCCGCCGCGGCCCAGCGCGGCTGGCGCAAGCTCACCAGCATTGAGCGTGGCAACCACTTGCGCGCCCTGGCCGATGCGCTGGTGGCGCGTAAATCCGCCATCGGCCTGGCCCTGGCGCTGGAGTCGGGCAAGAGCCTGGAAGATGCCGAGAACGAAGCCGTGTACGCCGCCGACATCACCCGTTACCACGCCGAATGGGCGCGCCGCATCGAGGGCGAAATCATCCCCAGCGACAGCCCCGGCGAGAACCTCATGCTGCACCGCGAGCCCATGGGCGTGGTGGCCTGCCTGATCCCGTTCAACTACCCCGTCTACACGCTCTTGCGCAAGATCGCGCCCGCGCTCATCACCGGCAACACCGTGGTGGTGCGCCCCAGCAACCACACGCCCTGCTCGGCCTTCGAGATCGCCCAGGCGGTATTGGACGCAGGCCTGCCCCCCGGCGTGGTCAACATCCTGGCCATGGGCCATGCCGAGGCCGAAGTGCTGTGCACCCACCCCAAGGTGGCCATGATCACGCTGACCGGTAGCGTGGGCGCGGGCCAGCGTGTACTGGACTATTCGCGCGTGAACATTGCCAAGGTGTCACTGGAGCTGGGCGGCAAGACCCCGGCCATCGTGGCGGCAGATGCCGACCTGGAGCAGGCCGCCAGCGACATCGTGCGCTCCAAAACCACCCACTGCGGCCAGCTCTGCACCGCCGTGGAACGGGTCTACGTGCAAGAGGCCGTGTTTGAGGCGCTGGTCGCCAAGCTCAAACAAAAACTCAGCGCCCACGCCTTCGGCAGCCGCACCGAGCAGCCCCAGCGCATGGGCCCCCTGGTCAGCGCCTCGGCGCGCGAAGGCATCCATGCGATGGTCGAACGCGCCCTACAAGCCGGTGCGCAGCTGGAATGCGGTGGCAGCATCCCCAGCGGCCCCGGCTACTTCTACCCGCCCACCCTGCTCACCCAGGTGCGGCAAGACATGGAAATCGTGCAGGAAGAAGTCTTTGGCCCGGTGCTGTGCGTGCTGCCCTACACCACGCTGGACCACGCCCTGGCCCTGGCCAACGACCACCAATTCGGCCTGGCCTCCGTGCTGTACACGGCCGACTACCGCAGCGTGATGCAGGCCAGCAACGAGATCGAAGCCGGCGAGCTCTACATCAACCGCACCCCCGCCGACCCCTACCAGGGCTACCACGCAGGCTGGAAGCGCTCCGGCCTGGGCGGTGACGACGGCAAGCACGGCATGCTCGAATTCACGCAGACCCGTTTGGTGGTGATGAAGTTTTAAAAGAAATCGGCCTCTCACGCCCATTCCATCGGCGTGAGCAGCTATTAAAACCATAGTAGCCAACACCCTTGTGATAATGCCGCGATGGAACTCACCCCCTTGCGCGCATTCCTGGCCGTCGCCCGCCACGGCCAGCTGGTGCGGGCGGCCGAGCAACTGCACCTGACCCAGTCGGCGTTGTCCAAGCAGATCAAGGGGCTGGAAGACGAGCTGGGCGTGCTGCTGTTTGCACGCACGCCCACCGGCATGGTGCTCACCGGCGAAGGGCGGCGTTTGCTGCCGCTGGCCACCAAGACGGTAGATGCCACACACGAGATCAGCGCACTGGCGGCGCAGATGCGGGGCACGGTGTCGGGCGGGCTGCGGCTGGGCACCATCATCGACCCCGAATCCATCCGCCTGGGCCCACTGCTGGCCGCCCTGCTGGAGTTTTATCCGCACGTGGACGTGGCACTGCAGCACGGCATCTCGGGCAGCGTGCTACAGATGCTGCGCGACGGGCAGGTGGATGCCTGCTTTTTCCTGGGTGCCCTGAAAGACCCCGACATCGCGGTGCGCCAGCTCTGGCTGGAACACTACGTGGTGGTCGGCCCCGTGGCCTGGGAAGAGCGGCTGCGCCAGGCCGACTGGAGCGATCTGGCCGCCATGCCCTGGCTGTCCACCCCCGTGGGCGGCTCGCAGTACGGCCTGGTGGCGCAGATGTTTGCCGAGCGCGGCCTGACCCACCGCACCTCGGTACAGGCCGACCAGGAAGCCACGGTGTTCGAGCTGGTGCAAAGCGGCGTGGCCCTGAGCCTGATGCGCGAGCGCATGGCCGCGCCGGTGCTGCAGCGCGGCCAGGTGGTGGTGTGGCAGGGTGTGCGCCTGCCCTGCCCGCTGTCGCTGCTGTACCGCCGCTCTGACGAAAACACCGCCACCTTGCAGGCCCTGCTGGCCATGCTGCAGGTGGTGTGGCCGGTGGATGAAGGCGAGCTCGCCGACTAGGGGTTTTCACCATGCGGCGGCAGGGGCCATCGCGTAAGTCCTTGTGGCCAAAGGCTATTCCCGCAGGTTGAGGCCGGGTTGCCGCAATGTCACTCTTTGAAACGGGGCCGTCTCCCTAGACTGCGCCCAGACCCGCTTTTCGGGTCGGTGGCAACTGGCCACACCCCCACAAGTCCATCCCCCGGAGACAAAAAATGCCCCTACCTTCCCCTGCCAGCGACGCGCTGGAGCACGCCACCTACCGCAAGGTCATGTGGCGGCTGATTCCCTTTTTATTCCTGTGCTACGTGGTGGCCTACCTGGACCGCGTCAACGTGGGCTTTGCCAAGCTGCAGATGCTGACCGATTTGAAGTTCAGCGACACCGTATACGGCCTGGGCGCGGGCATCTTCTTCATTGGCTACTTTTTGTTTGAAGTACCCAGCAACATGATCCTGCACCGCACCGGAGCCCGGGTGTGGATTGCCCGCATCATGGTCACCTGGGGGGTGATCTCGTCGTGCATGATGTTCGTGACCACGCCCACCATGTTCTACGTGCTGCGCTTCTTTCTGGGCGTGGCCGAAGCGGGCTTCTTCCCCGGCATCATCCTGTACCTGACGTACTGGTTCCCGTCGGCCCGCCGCGCACGGGTGGTGGCGTTGTTCATGACGGCCATCGCCTTGTCGGGCGTGGTGGGCGGCCCGCTGTCGGGCTGGATCATGCAGGCCTTTGCCGGTGTGAACGGCTGGGCGGGCTGGCAATGGCTGTTTTTGCTGGAAGGCATTCCGTCGGTGCTGGTGGGCATCGCGGTGTACTTCTACCTCGACGACTCCATCGCCCAGGCCCCCTGGCTGACCGATGCCGAAAAGCGCCTGCTGATCGACAACATCCGCCGCGACGAAGGCACCCGTGGTGACCACAGCCTGAAGCAAGTGTTCCGCAATGGCCGGGTTTGGCTGATGGCCAGCATCTACTTCTGTTTCATCATGGGCCTGTACGGCATCAGCTTCTGGCTGCCGCAGCTGGTCAAGACGGCGGGCGTGAAAGACGTGCTGGATGTGGGCCTGCTCACCATGATCCCCTACGCCCTGGCCGCCGTGGCCATGGTGCTGGCCAGCCGCAGCTCGGACCGCAGTGGCGAACGCCGCTGGCACACTGCCGGGGCCGGTTTCATCGGCGCGCTGGGTCTGGTGTTGAGCGGCATCTTTGGCGGCGATCTGGTGCTGGCCCTGGCGGCGCTGAGCCTGGCCACCATGGGCATTTTGAGCAGCCTGCCGCTGTTCTGGACGCTGCCCACCAGCATGCTGCGCGGCTCGGCAGCGGCAGCGGGCATTGCGCTGATCAACGCGGTGGGCAACCTGGCCGGGTTCGTCAGCCCGTTCATGGTGGGCAGCGTCAAGGATGCCACCGGCAGCACCACGGCAGGCCTGTATGTGCTGGCCGCCAGCCTGGTGTTGGGCGGGGTGCTGGTACTGCTGGCCACGCGGGGTCGCCAACACAGCGCCCAGCTGGCAGCCGCCTGAACCCAGGCGCCGGGGCCGCAGGCGGGGTAGTTTAGCTATTTTATTTATAGCTACTCACGCCGATGGAATGGGCACAAGAGGCCGATTTCATATAAATCGGGTACTTGGTAGATAATTTTGGTTTCGTTCGTACACCTGTGCGGCGATATACCAATATTGTTCACAAAATGCCCTGCCCATGTCCAGCGACCTCCTCAGCCTCTTCAGCAGCGCCAGCCGCCTCTACGCCCTAGACCTGCCCCAGGCTGACAGCCTGGACCTGGGAGACACCGGCCTGCTGCTGGAGGCCTTTGTGGCCCGCGACAGCCTGTTCCACGTGGGCACCCGCGAGCTCATCGTCCTCAGCAGCCACCCCGACATCGACTTCAACACCCTGTACGGCCAGGTCGCCCGGCTGCAGATCAGCCTGTCTGACCGCAGCCGCACCAGCGCCACCGGCTTGATCGTAGCCGCCGCCCGCCACGGCAGCGACGGCAGCCTCACCCGCTACCAGCTGCGCGTCGCCCCCTGGCTGTGGCTACTGGGCCAAACCCACACCAGCCGCGTCTGGCAAGACAAAACCACCGTCGAGATCGTGGAATCCGTGTTCCGGGACTACCGCGCCTTTGCCGCCTGGCGCTGGAGTGAAGAAGTCCCCAGCTTCCTGCGCCCCACCCGGCCCCGCAGCTACTGCGTGCAGTACCGCGAAACCGACCTGGCCTTTGTCTCCCGGCTGCTGGCCGAAGAAGGCCTGGCCTGGCGCTTCGAAGAAAGCCCCAGCGCCCCCGCAGGCCACCAGCTCGTGCTGTTCGCCGACACCCACAACCCGCAGGCCTGCCCCGAAGACCCCAGCAGCGCCCATGTGTTGGGAGGCCAGGGCATCCGCTTCCAGGGTGCCCGCGCCATGGAAGAACAAGACGGTGTACAAGCCCTGGCCCAGCGCTGCACCCTGCCCCCCGCACGCCTGACCCAGCTCAGCTACGACTACGAGACCAAGCGCAGCATCAGCGTCAGCATCCCCACCCACCCCAGCCACCAGCCCTTCCCCGCGGGCCCGCGCGCCCCGCAACTGGAGTGCTACGACTCCCCCGGCCCTGGTGCCTGGGCCAGCGCCGAAGAAGCCCGCCACTACACCGACTGCCAGGTCCAGGCCCGCATGTCGCGGCGCAGCCTGTGGCAAGGCCGCAGCACCGTGCGCACCTTCACCGCCGGGGCGGGCACCCGCTTCCCACTGGTCAACAGCCCGCGCAAGGTCACAGTCCAAGGCCAACCCCAAGACCCCGAGTTCGTCCTGCTGTCCGTCACCAGCATCGGCATCAACAACCTGCCCCGGCCCGCCCAAGAAGATGCAGACCAACGCTTCGGACCCCTCGGCCAGGTGCTGCAAACCTGCTTAAACGGCCTACAAGCCGAATCCCCCTCCAGCGCCGATACCACCGGCACAACCAGCTACACATTAGATAGCGCCCCGCTGGAGCTGCTGCGCCTGGACGACGTGCTCACCCAGGCCTGGGCCAGCGGCTACGCCAACCGCTTCGATGCCATCGCCATCGGGCCCGATACCCCGCCCTGGCGCCCGGTGCTGGCCGACGGCACCGGCATGTACCACCGCCCCCGTCCCACCGCCCAGGGCAGCCTCAGCGCCACCGTGGTCGGCCCCAACGGCGAGGTCAACCCCACCCCCGGCCAGGAGCTCTTCACCGACCGCCTGGGCCGCATCCGCATCAAGCTGCACTTCCAGGGCCAGCCCGAGAACCTGCAAGGCGACCCCCACGGCGATGCCAACGCCTCCTGCTGGGTGCGGGTGGTGCAGCGCAGTGCCGGGGGCGGTATGGGCCACCAGTTCATCCCCCGCATTGGCCAGGAAGTGCTGGTGCAGTTCCTGGAAGGCAACATCGACCGCCCCATCGTGCTGGCCGCGCTGTACAACGGCCAGGGCGAAGGCGGGGTGCAGCCTACGCCAGGCGGCTTGCCACCGGACAGTGAAGCCGACAAAGTCTTCAAACACGCCACCGACCACCGCAGCAGCGCCCAGGGCAACCGCATCGGCTCCGGCACCGGGGGCCACAGCCCGGTGTGGCATGGGGCGGCGGCCAGCGCGGGGGCCGATGGCCACAACAATGCCAGCGCCCAATGGGGCATCCGCAGCAAGGAGCACGATGGCCAGGGCTACAACCAGCTGGTGATGGACGACAGCGATGGTGCCGGCCCTCAGGGAAGGACCCAGCTCAAGACCACCCAGGCCGCCACCGAACTCAACCTGGGCCATCTGCTGCACACCGCCGACAACTACCGGGGCAGCTTTCGGGGCACCGGGGCCGAGCTGCGCACCGATGCGTATGGGGCGCTGCGCGCAGGCCAGGGCTGGCTCATCAGCAGCTACCGGCTCCAGCACAGCGCCGCCCAGCGCGACCCGGCTGGCGACAACAGCGCGGGCATGGCCCTGCTCAAGCAGCTGGAGACCCTGGCCGGGGCCTTCAGCCAAGCCGCTGCCACCCACCGCACCGTGGCCCTGGCCGGGCACATCGGCACCCTGCAAACCAATGCCAGCGTCCTCAACGACCAGGCCGCTGTATTCAAAGCCCAGCGCATCGCCGCCAGCGGCATGGTCGATGGCCAGAGCCTGCAGACCGCCCTGGGCGATGCGGCGGCCAAGGCGACACAGATCGACACGGGCAAAGTCCCGCACAGCAGCGCCGCCACCATCGCCATCACCGCCAAGGCCGGGCTGGGCGTGGTGGCCGGGCAGCACCTGCAGTGGGCCAACGGCGAGACCGCCAGTGCCATGAGCGGGCAAGACAGCCAGTACGTGACCGGGGGCCAGCTGCGGGTGCACACCGGACAGGCGATTGGCATCCTGGCCGGGGCGGTGCAGGCCGGGCCGAATGCCCAGTCAGGCCTGGGCCTGCAACTCATCGCCGCCCAAGATGCCATCGACCTGCAAGCCCAGGCCGACACGCTGAAAGTCCAGGCCAAGGACCTCATCAACGTGGTCAGCGCCAACGCCCACATCGACTGGGCCGCCGCCCAAAGCATCGAGATTGCTACGGCCGGTGGGGCCAATGTGACCATCAGCAGCGCGGGGGTCAAACACACCGCGCCAGGGATGATTTTGGTGAAGGCGGGGGAGAAGGTGTTTGTGGGGCCGGGGTCGGTGAACTATGCGTTGCCGCAGTTGCCGCAAAGCGTGTGCGTGCCGTGCATGCTGGCGGCCTTGCGCAGTGGCAGCCCGTTTGTGGCACCGGCTGCGGCTTGAGGTAGTTTATGTACTTTGCGATCGAACCAACACACCCCGAATGGGCTGCACAGATCCACCAGGCGCTGACTGAACTCTGCGCCTCGTTTCCGGATACACCCATGCACCTGTTTGCATTGGTGGACGGCGCATTTGACGATCAACTTTTAGACTCACGCGCCTGGATTCGCCAGCCCAAACTTTCGTTGTACGCCAGAACGGCATTGCAAGGTTTTGGAACGGTGGCGCCACACCTGCTAACCGGCCCATCATTGCTAGCAGAACAGCTGCCCTGGCTGCAAAAGATAGCGGCAGCATGCGCAGGAAAGCCGATGCTCAGCGTGCTGGTCAGCCCGCTGGATGCGCAAGCATTGCAGCAGCATTTTTGCCCCTACCTTGTCGCCCGCACCCCCGACACATTGGAGTGGCCGCTGCGTTGGGCGGATACCCGTGTGTTGCCAGGATTGCTCACCGCACTGGAGGAGCCGCAGCGCCAGCACCTCATGGCACCGCTGCTGGCGTGGTGGTCCGCCCGGCGCGATGGCGGACTGTGCCAATGGATCGGTGACGCAACATCCACCGTAGACCCTACAGAGTTTGACAAACTGCCGCTCAGTGATGCCGCCTTTACCGCGCTAGTGGATGCCGCCGAGGCCGATGCAATATTGTCCAATATCTACGAAAGCCAGCCAGACCTGCTACACAGGCACAGCCCCGCCCAGTGCCACGCCAGCCTTGTGCAGCACTTGAAATTGGCAAGTCGGCACCACATCGAAGCTGCGCCAGACCGCCAGCATTTCTGTGTACTCGCGCTAAGTGTGAAGGAGAATTTTGCCAACCATCCTGCCATGGCAACGCTGTTGCAAAACACCCGGCAGGGCGTGGCTTACCAAACTGCGATAGCGGTGCTTCCGCCGGAATTTTGGCAAGAAACTCAGTCTTGAACATGTGTGACCCCGAAGGATAAATCCATGAAAAAACCCATTACCTTATGCGCCGTGCTCTGCGCCACCACCCTGCTGCTGCAAGGCTGTATGTCGTCGTGGGCGGAAATGCAGGGCGGCGGGAAGTCGTACTCCAATAACTCTGTGCTCGACGGCCTGTTCACCAAGAAAGTAGTGGATGACAGCGCCCCTGCCCAGGTGGGCATCGTGAACCACACGGGCAACTACATCCACTCGGCTTCGGTGCGGGGGGATGAAGTGGGTGGGGGTGGAGGGGGCGGCATGTCGGCCTGGGGGGCTGGGGGAGCCAATATTTGCTGCTCCTCCATCCCCCGGGTATGGCACCCCGGCATCAAAGTGTTAGTGCGCTGGAATATGCCCGATGAACATACATATGTATGGAAAGAGAAGATTGTCGAGGTAGAGAAGTACGACGAAACGGGCAGCATTTATCTGCACTTCTTCCCTAACGACGAGGTGCGGGTCGTGGTGTCCAACGCCGCAGGCTACAGCAGCATGCACCCTATACCGCGTACCCGAAAACCCGCTACGACCGACACCCAAAAGTAGGTCCACACCATGCATCCCACACCACCCAAAGCACCCTATCCCGCAGCGGACTTCCTCGGGCCGACGGCAAAGGAACAATCGCAAATTGCCATCGTCTGTAGCAAAGATGCCACGAACCTGCCCTGCGCTATACCGATACAAGTGGGCCTGTTCTTTGACGGCACCAACAACAATATGTACCGCGACCGCGATGGCGAGCGGACGGGGCTACCCGACCCTAGAACCCGGCAGCCCCGCCCTATTGCCAACAAACCGATGGGGCCGCAGGACGGTAGCCATAGTAATGTGGCCCGGCTGTTTGCAGCGTATCCCGATGACAAACGAGAAAGCGGCTTTTACCCTTACTACATCCAAGGCGTGGGCACGCCTTTCAAGGAGATCGGCGAGCCCACCGAATCCACAAACGGCAAGGCATTTGCCAAAGGAGGACAGCCTCGGATTGTGTGGGGCCTGTTGCAAGTACTCAACGCCATTTACGGCACTATGTACAGCGGTACCGCGCTTTTATACAAAGATGAAGAAGTCGGCAAACTCGCCCAGTCCTACGACAACGAAGTGGGCCACCCCGAGCCTGGAAGCGGTGGAAGAGGCCGGGTTATCACAGCCAAGGAATGGTTTGCACCGCACCTGGCCAAGCTCCAAGCGGTCTTGACCGCTCGCCCCAAGCCGCATATTCCGACGCTGAAGGTTTCGGTATTCGGCTTCTCCCGTGGCGCAGCAGAAGCCGTAGCGTTTTGCCATGCATTTGACGAACTGCTCGAAGGCGGCAAGCTGGTGGGCATACCGGCTTCCATCTCCTTCTTGGGGGTGTTTGATACCGTGGCATCGGTGGGCGGCTCGGCATCGATTGCCAAAACATTGCCAGTGCCCGGCGCTATGTTTGACGGCCACTGGGCCTGGGCCAACAGTATCTTGAAGCCTTTGCCGGGCTGCGTAGATACAGGCATGCATTTCATCTCTTCCCACGAGCAGCGCATGAACTTTCCGGTCACGCGGTTGGAGGGCAATATCCAGGAGTTTTACTTTCCTGGCGTGCACTCGGATGTAGGTGGTGGCTACGGCCCAGGCGACCAAGGCAAAGGGCGTGGCGCGCAGGCGGCCATGCTTTCGCAGATTCCTTTGGCCCATATGTTTAAAGCGGCTCGCATGGCGGGGGTGCCACTCACGCCGTTCAGTTTGTTGCCCACGGCACGACAAGATGACCTCCAAGTCGATGCCAAACTCGCCTCCGCGTGGGATGCCTACACCGCCGAGTTGGGCAAGAGCGGCCACCTGCTCAAAAAGCACATGGAGCTGTACTACCGCTGGCGGGCTTCGCGGCTCACCACCCTGGAATCGGCCTCCAACTTCCAAGCCGCCAATGCCCAGGACCAGCAGGATCTGCGCGATGCCAACCGCATGCTGGCAGGGGACCTGGAGGCACTGAAACTGCGCAAGAAAGGCATTGAACGCGACCCGCAAAGTCACCGCATCGTTTCACCGTTCAAAGGCGAGGACAAGGCTCGCATGAATCAATGGCAGTTCAACCGCGCCCAAGTGGGTGCGTCGCTGGATGGCTGGGAAACCTGGGCATTCGCATTCTTTGACAAACCCCAGCCTCTGCCCGCCGAAGTACAGCGCTTTTTTGACGACTACGTCCACGATTCGCATGCAGGTTTCTACCTGGCAGGTGAAGTCACCGAATACGACAAGCGGGCGAAGATTGAAGAGCTCCAAAAGAAGAACCCCGAAAACGCCAAGGGCTTCGACAAAGAAGTTCTGGACATCACCCGCAAGACGAAAAATGCGCAAGAAAAGCAAAAGAACGGCGAAGTACTAACCGCCGAAGAGTCTGCACTGGTGAAAGAAGCCGAGTTTGGTACCCCGTACCCGCTGATGACCGACAGCAATACCGAAGTGGGCAAGGCGATCGATACGCAAACCAACTCCCGCCGAGAGGGTGGTGGCTATGTGCTGTGCCGTGGGTACTACCCGCAGTCTGGCTTCTTTATCCGCAAAAGCGTTCATGAAGATGACTTGAATAAAGAGCCAGACACGCTCGTCCAACCCCAAGAAGGCGCATCCGCCAAAGAGCCAAAGGTCACGTATGTGTGGAGCGACAACCTGCGCCAGGATATCGCCTTGGCCCGAGCAGAAGAGGCGGCGGAAACAGCGATGGCCTAGTAACAGGACGCACAGACAGGAGATAGACTTACAAGCCGAATCCCCCTCCAGCGCCGATATCACCGGCACAACAAGCTACACATTAGACAGCACCCCACTGGAGCTGCTGCGCCTGGACGACGTGCTCACCCAGGCCTGGGCCAGCGGCTACGCCAACCGCTTCGATGCCATCGCCATCGGACCCGACACCCCGCCCTGGCGCCCGGTGCTGGCCGACGGTACCGGCATGTACCACCGCCCCCGGCCAACAGCCCAGGGCAGCCTCAGCGCCACCGTGGTCGGCCCCAACGGCGAGGTCAACCCCACCCCCGGCCAGGAGCTCTTCACCGACCGCCTGGGCCGCATCCGCATCAAGCTGCACTTCCAGGGCCAGCCCGAGAACCTACAGGGTGAGCCTTCAGCCAGGCCGCTGCCACCCACCGCACCGTGGCCCTGGCCGGGCACATCGGCACCCTGCAAACCAATGCCAGCGCCCTCAACGACCAGGCCGCTGTCTTCAAAGCCCAGCGCATCGCCGCCAGTGGCATGGTCGATGGCCAGAGCCTGCAGACGGCACTGGGCGATGCGGCGGCCAAGGCGACACAGATCGACACGGGCAAAGTCCCGCACAGCAGCGCCGCCACCATCGCCATCACCGCCAAGGCCGGGCTGGGCGTGGTGGCCGGGCAGCATCTCCAGTGGGCCAACGGCGAGACCGCCAGTGCCATGAGCGGGCAAGACAGCCAGTACGTGACCGGGGGCCAGCTGCGGGTGCACACCGGACAGGCGATTGGCATCCTGGCCGGGGCGGTGCAGGCCGGGCCGAATGCCCAGTCAGGCCTGGGCCTGCAACTCATTGCAGCCCAAGATGCCATCGACCTGCAAGCCCAGGCCGACACGCTGAAAGTCCAGGCCAAGGACCTCATCAACGTGGTCAGTGCGAATGCGCACATCGACTGGGCCGCCGCCCAAAGCATCGAGATTGCTACGGCCGGTGGGGCGAATGTGACGATCAGCAGCGCCGGAGTGAAACACACCGCGCCGGGGATGATTCTGGTGAAGGCGGGGGAGAAGGTGTTTGTGGGGCCGGGACGGGTGAGTTACAAGCTGCCGGTGATGCCAGATGCAATGACAAACCCGCTTAAAAGGACGATGGCGTTTTCTCTCAACGCCCTACCGAACACCACAGGTCACTATGCAGGTGAGCCTTTCACCCTCTACGCTGATGGCGGAATACTCAACAAGGGTACAGCCGACGAACTCGGTACAGTTATCTGGGAGCACAAAGAAGGGACACAACAATACAAGATTGAGCTGCTGACCGGGGCTCACTTTTTCATCGACGTAAACGAAAATTTTTCAGAAGATGCCCAGGAGCGAGAGCTACAAAATTTATCCAACCAAGGATATCGCTCGCACATGCACTCTGGCGATACGGAAGCTACTGATGCCGAGCAGGGAGAGGAATTCCGCAAAACATTTGCCCAAAAGCGGCCCTCTTAGCGCGTAATAAGTTACTGAGAACCTCAAATAACACGCCGCTAACAGCATTTGTAAATAGCAAAACCATGACCGATTTCATTAAAACAACAGACCGTGCTGCGGTGTCGCTCGCCGCCAAACGCGACGTACAACTGACCATGCCATGGTTTGTTTCCAAGAGCAAATATCCCCCGCGCCATGCCAATCTTATTGAACCGCTGATTAACGGCGAACGTGCTTTTGGAGCGGTACATGAAGCAATCGCTAACGCCAAAAAATCAGTGGACATTATTAGCTGGGGGTTCGATCCCAGCATGCGACTCAAGCGCCCTAACGGCGAACGTCTAGGCGATCTACTCGTGCGCTTAGCAGACCATCACAAACGCAGTGGAGAAGACTTCACCAAACCTAATATTCAAGTTCGCGTTCTAATTTGGAAAAATGCGTTTGCCAACTTTGCAGAAAACAACATTATTGGAGAAGGTTTACTCGGTAGCGGTGGAGGAACGCCAATGGGCTCTGGTGTTGGAGGATTGGAGTCTGCAGGAGGCAAGCCCTCACAAAGCGATGCCGAATTTAACGACTACGGAGGCAAAGTAACAAACAGTGCGGCCGTATTGCGGGACGATGACGACGCAAAGCGGTTTAATCGCGAATGGTTTCGCTATCAACCACCCGACTTAGAATTTCGCACCCGAGATTTTTCACTCCCTGATCGAACAAGCATTCTGACGCACCAAATAGCGCAACGCGGCATGTCCAATGCAAGTCGCACTTATTTAATGACCGACTTTGCATCGCACCATCAGAAAATGATTCTGGTGGACTATGAATTGCCTGAACATGCAGTGGGATTTGTGATGGGGCATAACCTTCTACGCAACTACTGGGACACTGACTCGCACGAGTACTTCTCTACACTGCGCCATGGCTTTGCACCTTGGCAAGATCTATCCTGCAAAGTGCGTGGGCCCATACTCTTTGATTTAAACGAAAATCTCATGACCGCTTGGGATAAAGCGGAGGGACAAGGTTCCAAGTTTTTCTGGTCCGATGTGCGCAAAGCCATCAGGGCGAATGATTTTATTGCCCCAGCCAGCCGCAATGGTGGACGGGAAATGGCCCAAATTTGCCGCACTCAACCGCAAGAAAATGATCGATCAATTCTGGACGCATACAAACTGGCACTTGCGAATGCACGCAACTACATTTACTTCGAGAACCAGTACTTCCGCTACAAAGAGTTTGCAGAGCTACTACGCGTGACACGGCGCAAACTCAAAGCAGCGGGTTGGAAGCGTGACTTTCACATTTTTGTGGTCACCAATGTTCCTCCGGGTGCAGGCAAGCTCAACACCTATGAAATGCTGGCAGCTTTAGGCAAAGGCCAAATGATGCCATCCATTGAAAAGAAGGAAAACAGCGCACGTAATCCCGATGCCGCATTACGGCAAACAGACCTTGATGGTGTCAATATCCATATAGCAACCCTATGCGCCAGCACAAAAGAACCCACTAAAAATAAATACAAAGAGATCTACGTACATTCCAAGCTACTTTTGGTGGACGACGTTTTCTTCACCCTTGGTTCCGCCAACGTAAATGTGCGTAGTTTAGAAGGTGACTCAGAGCTTAATATTTCCTGCCCATCGCCTGATTTAACCCAGCAATGGCGCACGCACTTGTGGCGGTTGCATACGGGGCGGGTGCCTCTGGAGGATATGAAAGAAGAGTATAGAGAATGGCAAAAATTAATGGCAACCAACAAGAGTAATCAAAAATTCGGCTTACCATTGATTGCGCCGGTGATTGAGTTTTTTGACGGTGAATCGGCGACGATGGCACCTGACTAGGCCGGTACTATGCGATTAGGTTTACGTTATTTTTATTTACTTGTAGTGCTAGTCATTGCAGCCTGCAAACCTTCTGGAGATGCTATGTCGGATACACAAAAAATAGATTGGGACAGCTTAACATTTGTATGCAAAAAAGAGATGCAATCTCCACTGGACCGGGAAGCCGAGGTCTGGTATCGACGAGCCCGTGATCTGCAAAATCAGGACGAGGACAAGAATATAAAACCGATTGTAGAGTTGTTTGAAAAAGCTATTGAACGCGGCCATTACAACGCCATGCAACGACTGGCGCTTTTATACGTCTACGGAGCAGAAGGTTTTCAGCCAGACCATCGCAGAGCGGCAGACTTGGTAGAACGAGTAATAAAACTCAACGTAGCCTCGGGTTATTACCAAATGGGGGTATTTTTAGAGCAGGGTATTGGGGTTAAGGAAGACCCAAAAGCAGCTCTAATTTATATGCGTAAATCTGCAGATATGGGTAGCCCGCATGCACAGTTTACTGTAGGGAAAAAGTTACTCAATATTGATGGAGAAGCAGCACGTGAAAAAGCCGTACCGCTGGGGGTATCAATGTTGGAATGTGCGTTATCGCAGGATTTTGCAAAGGCGGGTTATGATCTTAGTTTTTATTATGGTGTAACAAAAAAACCATTAGATGTATTACGGGTTCTTCAAAAATCCGCATCATTGGGGAGTGGGGACTCTCTTTACAACTTGCACTCCATCTTTCGGGACGGCGAATACGGAATTGAAAAAGATCCGCAGCGGGCAGCCTGCTATCGTAAATTAAGCAAAGAAGTAGACGAAGATAAAACCAAAAAATATCCCAACCTCAACAAATTCTGCCCACTTCCACCAGCCCCAATGCCCTGATTGACGAGCAGACCATCCGCCTCCCCGTGGTGAACAGCCCATGCAAGATACCCAGACCCAAGGCAAACTAAACCCAAGTTCCCGAGTTCATCCTGTTGTCGTAACCAGCATCGGCATTAACAATCCGCTCAGGCCTAGACAGAAAGACCATGCGCGGCACTTCGGACCTTTGGCTCAGGTACTACAAACTTGCCTGAATAGTTTACGAGCCTAATCCCCTTCTAGTACCGATATCGCCAGCACAAACAGCTACACATTAAATAGCGCCTCACTGGAACTTCTGCACCTGGACGACGTGCTCACCCAGGCCCAGACCAGCAACTAGGCGCATCTGATTAGATGCCCTCCATGCGCATATTTCTACGTTACTTTTTCCCACTTGCGATGCTGATCATTGCAGCGTGCAAGCCTTCTGGAGATGCAATGTCTGATACACGAGAAATTGATTGGAATAGTTTGGCCTTTGCATGCAAAAAGGAGATGCAACCTCCGTTAAATCGCGAAGCCCAGGCCTGGTATCGGCGAGCCCGCGACCTGCAAGATCAAGATGAAGACAAGAACATCAAAACTATTGTGGAGTTATTTGAGAAGGCCATTGAACGCGACCATTACAACGCCATGCAGCGCTTGGCATTGTTATATATCTATGGAGCAGAAGGTTTCCCGCAAAACCACCGCAAAGCGGCAGACTTGGTAGAACAAGTTATCAAACTCAACGTAGCCTCGGGTTATTACCAAATGGGGGTATTTTTGGAGCAGGGTATTGAGGTAAAAGAAGACCCAAAAACCGCTTTAATATATATGCGAAAAGCTTCCGACATGGGCAGTCCACATGCGCAGTTCACTATTGGAAAGAAACTACTAAAAACACCTGGTGAAATAGAGAGAGAAAAATTAATGCCACTGGGATACAGCATGCTGGAATGTGCCTTATCACAAGATTTTGCGGAAGCGGGCTATTTTCTGGGAATTTACTACAACGACGACAAACCTCAGGATGCGTTGCGAGTTCTTCAAAAATCTGCATCGTTAGGCCATAGCGGTAGTTTGTCGAACTTATCTTCCATATTTCAAAATGGCGAGTACGGCTTCGCCAAAGACCCACAACGTGCCGCCTGCTACGACAGGTTATGGGAAGAACTAAAAGAAGACAAAACCAAAAAATATCCCAACCTCAATAAAATCTGCCCACTTCCACCAGCCCCAATGCCCTGATTGGCGAAAAGATCACCTTCACCGCCGAGGCGGGCACCCGCTTCCCGCTGGCCAACAGCCCGCGCAAGGTCACAGTCCAAGGCCCCGGCCAAAGCCAACCCCAGGCGCAAGACCCCGAGTTCGTCCTGCTCAGCGTCACCAGCATCGGCATCAACAACCTGCCCCGGCCTGCCCAAGAAGATGCAGACCAACGCTTCGGCCTCCTCGGCCAGGTGCTGCAAACCTGCCTGGATGCTTTACAAGCCGAATCCCCCTCCAGCGCCTATACCACCGGCACGACCAGCTACACATTTGAGAGCACCCACTGAAGCTGCGGCCCCTGGTCGACGTGCTCACCCAGGCCTGTCTTCCTCTCTCAAACTTATCCGCCATGACGACACAGTGGACTATGGCTATGCAGCTGTGGTGCGTGGCGACCCCCATGCCGAGGAAGACACGCCCGAGCTGATGGTCTACGCCATCCGCGACTCGCACAACGCCAGAGGCAAGGAACCCATGCCCAAAGATGCGTTCTTGAAAATGGCGGAAACGATTGCGGCCAGTGTGAAGCGCAGGCCGGTGCAGTGATATACGTGTGGCTAGTGTTCAAGCATGAAATTGGCCTCTACCGCCCATCCCATAAGCACAAGCAGCTCCCAAAACAATAGCACCTACAGTTTCCCCCCCATCTCCCCCAACAACCAGCCCTTGAACGCCTGCGCCGCCGGATGCGCTTGGTTGCCCTCGGGGGCGATCAGGTAGTAGGCCTCCTTCATCGGCAGGGCAAACGCCAGTGGGCGTACCAGCCGCCCGGCGCGGATCAGGTCGTTGGCGACGGTATCGTGGGCCAGCACCACGCCCAGGCCGTTTTGCGCCCACTCCAGGCTCAGCGCCCAGGTGCTGGTGCGGTGCACCAGGGGCCTGGCCACTCTGCTCTTGGCGGGGTAGGCCTCCAGCCAGCTGTCCCAGCTTTGCAGCGTGCCGGGCAGGTCGAACAGGCGCTGGCGCAGCAGGTCGTCCAGCCGCTGGATGCGCGCGCCCACCTCGGGCGAGCACACCGGGAAGATGCTGTCCTGGCCCAGCCGCTTGCCCACCCGGCTCTCCCACTTGCCCTGGCCGAAGACGATCTCTACATCCGCCGAATCGCTTTGCCGCTCTTCGGGCCAGATCGAGGTGACCACATTGAGCTGCACCCAGGGGTGCTGGTCCATGAAGCGGCCCAGGCGCGGGCTGAGCCAGAACTTGGCAAACGACAGGTTGACGTGCAGCTCCAGCATGTCGGGCTCTTTGCGGCCGGTGAGCACGCGGGTGCTTTCCTCCAGCATGGCAAACGCCGCCTGCACCGTGGGCAGGTAGCCGCGGCCCGCGTCGGTCAGCTCCAGGCCGCGCACCCGGCGCACAAACAGCGGGCGGCCAATGGCGTTCTCCAGGCTTTTGATCTGCTGGCTCACCGCCGACTGGGTCATGTTCAGCTCTTGCGCTGCTGCGGTAAAGCTCAGGGCGCGGGCCGAGGCCTCGAAGGCGCGCAGCCAGTTCAAAGGAGGTAATCTTTTCATCGCAATTTTTACGTTGACGGTCAGTGCACAACACCCAAGTTTCAGACTGGACGCGCACCTTCCAGGGATGCCGTGGAACCGGCTTTGCCGGGCCACTGGCATCGCCCCCTGCAAGGGGGTTGGAGAAAGATGCGCAGCACTGCAGCCTGGGGGTGTCCCATAAGTCAGGCATTAGTTTTGCTAAGGTTATAGCGCTGTTTTCTTCGTTTGTCGGCTGTGGGGTCTGCCGCCACACTCTGCCTCTTCGTCCACCCGTGCCCACGCCATGTCTGAAATTCACATTCTTTCCAACCCCGTCCGGTTGGTCATGCGCACGCCCACCGGCGACACCCCTCTGCCCGCCCTGTGGCTGCGCGCCCTCAGCCCCGACCCCAGCCAGCGCGACCCGCTGACCGGCCAGCGCCTGATCAACCCGCACCTGTTTCCCGACGACCTGGTGCTCACCGCCGCCCGCTGGGATGGCGCACAACTGCACCTGGCCTTCAGCGATGGCTTTGCCGGACACTTCGATGCGGCCGAGCTGCTGGAAGCCACGGTGCTGAGCGAAGGCTGCCCCGCGCCCCAGCCCTGGCGCGCCGATGCCGCCTACCGGCCGCTCTACCAGTGGCCCGATCTGGCGCAAGACGCGGTGCTGCTGCGGGCGCTGCACGACTTCATCACGCTGGGCTACTTGCTGGTGCACCACACGCCCACGCAGCCCGACTCCATCCTTACCATCGCCCGGCGCTTCGGCTTTGTGCGCGAGACCAACTTTGGGGCGTACTTTGAGGTGTACTCGCGCCCCGCAGCCGAGGCCATCGACCTGGCCTACCAGCCCGTGGCCCTGGGCCCGCACACCGACAACCCCTACCGCACTCCGGTGCCCGGCATCCAGCTGCTGCAGTGCCTGCAGAACGAAACCTCGGGCGGCCTGTCCAGCCTGGTAGACAGCCTGGCCGTGGCCGCACAGGTGCGCCAGGAAGACCCCGAGGGCTTTGCGCTGCTGAGCCGCATCCCGCTGCGCTTCGAGCACCGCGATGCCACCACCCAACTGGTGGCGATCAAACCCATGATCGAGCTCGACGGCAGCGGCCAGATGGTGGGCGTGCACTACAGCCCCCGGCTGGACAGCCTGCCGCTGATGTCCGAGGACGACACCCGCCGCTACCACCGCGCCCGCAAGCGCATGGGCCAGCTGTTTGACGACGATGCCTACGCGCTGCGTTTCCGCCTGGAGCCGGGGCAGATGATGGTGTTTGACAACAACCGCGTGCTGCACGGCCGCACGTCTTTCAACCCCGCCGAAGGCCACCGCCAGCTGCAGGGCTGCTACATCGACCGCGACGGCCCGCGCAGCCTGTACCGTGTACTGCACCGCCAACTCAATGGAACCCCCGCATGATCACCGTTGCCAACCCCGCCATGCACGCCGTCAGCTTCACCCAGATGAAAGACGGCAGCACCGAGGAATACCTGTTTCTGCAAAAGCTGGAGCATGGCTACGTGCGCGCCCTGCCCGACCGCCTGCTGCTGGCCCTGCACCGCCTGGGCGATTCGCTGGAGGGCTACCAGGTGAGCCGCCTGGAGCATTCGCTGCAAGCCGCTACCCGCGCCGAGGCCGACGGGGCCGACCTGGAGACCATCGTCGCCGCCCTGCTGCACGACCTGGGCGACGAGCTGGCCCCTGAAAACCATTCGCAGTTTGCCGCCTCGCTCATCCGCCCCTACGTGCGCGCCGAGGTGACCTGGGTGGTGGAAATGCACGGCCTGTTCCAGATGCAGTACTACGCCCACCACTACGGCCTGCCCAACGATGGCTACCTCGCCCACCGCGACCACCCTTGGTTCGATGCCTGCTGCCGCTTCTGCGAGCGTTACGACCAGGCATCGTTCGACCCGCACTACCCGAGCAAGTCCCTGGCCTACTTCGAACCCATGCTGCGCGAGGTGTTTGCCCGTCCACCGTTTGACCCGGCCATTCTGAAAGAGTTAGCATGAAAAAGGCCTCTAGCGCTTATTGCATGGGCGCTAACAGCTCTTTATTTTGTAGCAAATAGCCCATGCACCCTGCCCCGAGCGTGGCTTCGATTGCCGACACGCTGGCCCAGAAAATCCGGGACGGCCAGTTGTCTGCGGGCGACAAGCTGCCCGCCCAACGGGTGCAGGCCCAGCGCCTGGGTGTGAGCCTTGCCACCGTCAACCGCGCCTATGCCCAGCTGGAGCAACTGGGCCTGGCGACAGCCCGCGTGGGCGACGGCACTTATGTGCGCGCCACCCCGCCCGCCGCCGATGCCGCACCCATCGACCTGGCCCACAACGTGGCCATCCCCACCGATGAGGTGGAAGCCCTGCGCCAGGCGCTGGCCGAGATCAGCCTGGACCCGGCCTGCATGGCCGGGCTGCTGGCCTACCAACCCGAAACCGGTGCCCCGCAGCACCGCCAGGCCGGTGCCGACTGGCTGCGCCGCTTTGGCACCAGCGGCGAGGCGAACCGCGTCATGGTGACCCACGGCGCGCAGCACGGCCTGGCCGGGGTGTTGCGCACGCTGGCCAAGCCCGGTGACACCTTGCTCACCGAATCGCTCAGCTACCCCGGCCTGCTGGCCCTAGCCAGGTCGCTGCGGCTGCAGGTGATCGGGCTGGAGATGGACGGTGAAGGCCTGCTGCCCGAGGCGCTGGACCAGGCCGCCCACAGCTACCAGGCCAAGCTGCTGTTTTGCAGCCCCACCCTGCACAACCCCACCGCCAGCACCATGCCGCTGGCGCGCCGCGAAGCCCTGGCCGCCGTGGTGCGCCGCCGGGGCCTGTGGCTGGTGGAAGACGTGGTGCACGCCGCCGTGCTGGCCCAGCCGCCACCGGCCATCTCTACCCTGGTGCCCGAGCAATCGTTTCTGCTGGCCAGCCTGAGCAAGGTGATGGCGCCGGGCCTGCGCGTCGGCTACCTGGAAGCCGCGCCCGAGTGGCTGGACAAGGTGGCGGCCAGCATCCGCGCCGACTGCTGGATGGTGGCCCCGCTGATGCCCGAGATAGCGGCCCGCTGGCTGGCCAGCGGCGAGGCCGAGCGCCTGATCAGCCTGCAACGCCAGCAGATCGACAAGCGCCTGGCCCTGGCCCACCAATGCCTGGCCGGGTTTGACTACGCCTGGAGCGCCCACCACCCGCACCTGTGGTTTCCCCTGCCCGAACCCTGGCACGCCAGCCCCTTTGCCGCCGCCCTGCGCCAGGCCGGGGTGCTGGTGCGCACCGCAGAGCAGTTTGCCGCCGGGCGCAGCCGCGCCCCCCACGCCGTGCGCATCAGCCTGAACACCGCGACCTCGCCCGCGCAACTGGAATTGGGGCTGCGCACGCTGGTGCAGGTGCTGCAGAGCAGCCCGCTCGCGGACATGGCGCCTTAGCAAATGCACACACCGTCGGTGACCGCCCGCCCCCACCCCAACCCTCCCCCGAAGAGGGAGGGGGTCATGCATCCTCTCGCTCCCCCACCGGGGGAGGGCCGGGGTGGGGGCCGGATGTTATGCCTTACCTCCCAATCGCTACCCCCATGAAAACCGTCAAATCCTTCCCCCGCAAAGTCCAGGAAATCGCCAACACCTTCATCCCCCTGGCCGACGGCACCCGCCTGGCCGCGCGCATCTGGCGGCCGGTGGATGCCGAGCGCAAACCCGTGCCCGCCATCCTCGAATATTTGCCCTACCGCAAGCGCGACGGCACCGTGGTGCGCGATGCCCTCACCCACCCCTACCTCGCAGGCCACGGCTACGCCTGCGTGCGCGTCGATATGCGGGGCAGCGGCGACTCGGATGGCGTGATGTTGGACGAATATGCCGAGCAAGAGCTGGCCGATGCCGAAGAAGTCATCGCCTGGCTGGTGGCGCAAAGCTGGTGCACCGGCAAGGTGGGCATGATGGGCATCTCCTGGGGCGGCTTCAACGGCCTGCAGGTGGCCGCACGCCAGCCGCCGGGGCTGGAGGCGGTGATCACCCTGTGTTCTACCGACGACCGCTACAGCGACGACATCCACTACAAGGGCGGCTGCCTGCTGGGCGAAAACCTGGGCTGGTCGGCCACCATGCTGGCCTATTCCTCCCGCGCCCCCGACCCGGCCCTGGTGGGCGACCGCTGGAAAACGATGTGGCTGGAGCGGCTGGAGGCCGAGCCGCTGCTGGCCATCCCCTGGCTGCAGCACCCGCACCGCGATGCCTACTGGAAGCACGGCTCGGTGTGCGAAGACATTGGTGCCATCCAGGCCGCCGTGCTGGCCATCGGCGGCTGGAACGATGCCTACTCCAACGCCGTGCCACGCCTGGTGGCCGGCGTGCAAAGTCCTGTCAAAGGCATCATTGGCCCCTGGGCCCACAAGTACCCGCACTTCGCCGTACCCGAGCCGCGCATCGGCTTTCTGCAAGAGGCCCTGCGCTGGTGGGACCAGTGGCTCAAGGGCGTGGACACCGGCGTAGACCAGGACCCGGCGCACCGCACCTACATCATGGAGATTGGCCGCCCCGGTGCCAGCGTGGCACACATCGCCGGTCGCTGGGTGAGCGACACCGTCTGGCCGTCGGACCGGTCTGAAACGCAGCGCTGGCACCTCAACACGCAGGGCCTGGGCCCCACCCCGGATGTGAAGGGCAAGCAAATCGTCTCCTCGCCCCAGCACACCGGGGCCGACAGCGGCGAGTACTGCATCATCTGGCTCGGCCCGGAGTTCCCCGGCGACCAGCGCCAGGACGACTCGGGCTCGCTCACCTTCGACACGCCGCCTCTCGCCAAGCCCATCGACCTGGTGGGCGCGGCGGTGCTGCACCTGCAGGTCAGCAGCGACCGCCCGGTGGCGATTGCTGCCATCCGGCTCAACAGCGTCTGGCCCGATGGGGCCGTGTCGCGCCTGACCTATGCCGTGGCCAATCTGTGCCACCGCGATAGCCACGAACACCCCGAGGTATTGGAGCCCGGCAAGGTCTACACCTTGCAGATCGCGCTGGACGACGTGGCCTGCACCGTGCCCCAAGGCCACCGCCTGCGCGTCTCCATCTCCACCAGCTACTGGCCGCTGGTCTGGCCCGCGCCCGAGCCGGTAACGCTGACGGTGCACACGGGGAATAGCTTCATCGACATCCCGGTGCGCAAACCCAAGCGCGGCGAAAAAGCCCCGGAGTTCGCCCCCGCCGAGGCCGCGCCACCGGTGAAGCTGGTGACCGTGCAGCCCGCCTGGAACAAGCGCGAGGTCACCACCGACCAGCGCACCGGCGAGCGCCGCATGGCCATCGTCGACGACTTTGGCCGCAGCACCAGCACCGAGCACGGCCTGACCACCTGGGGCTGTGGGCGCGAGAACTACCGCATCCTGCCCGACGACCCGCTGTCGGCCCAGCAAGACTGCCACTGGTCGATGGAGACCTCGCGCGGCGACTGGAAAGTGCGCACCGAAACCTATTCCAGCCTGCGCGCCAGCAAGACGCACTGGCTGGTGTCGGGCAGACTGGAAGCCTATGAAGGCGACACCCTGGTGTTTGCCAAGGACTGGAATAAAAATATCCCGCGCAAGCTGGTTTAAGCCTTTCAGGCCGCTAGCGCCCATTCCATGGGCGTGAGCAGCTCTTATTTTTGAAGCATTTATGCAAACCAAGTATTTCGTGCAGCTGGTCGCTTTGTCTGCCTTGTGGGGCTCGTCCTTCATGCTGACGCGCCTGGCGGTGCCCACGCTGGGGCCGAACCTGGTGGCGGGCCTGCGCATGGCCATGGCCACACTGGTGCTGGGCACCATCATGCGGGTGGCGCGCCAGCCCTGGCCCTGGGCGCAGTGGCGCGAGATGTTTTTGCTGGGCGCGCTGGCGGTGGCCGGGCCGCACTTTTTTTACTCGTGGTCGTCGCTGGAGCTGCCTGCGGCCTACGGCTCGCTGCTGTCGGTCACGGCGGTGCTGTTTGGGGCCTTCATCTCGGCTTACATGAAAGAGGAAGCGCTGACCCCGGTGAAGCTGATGGGCTGCCTGCTGGGCTTTGGCGGCGCGGCGCTGGTGGTGCAGCTGGGCCCCGTCAACCCCACGCCGCTGCTGGTGCTGTCGGCCCTGGGCTGCGTGGCGGGCGCGGCGCTGTCGGGCATGTCCACCCCATTTTTGAAACGCGCCACCACCCGGCTGGAGCCGCTGGCCATCACCGCTGGCATGCATGCCACCGGCGCGTTGCTGCTGCTGCCCGGTGCCCTGTACGACCTGCCCCGCGCGCATTTCACACTGCCCGCCCTGGCCGGGGTGGTGCTGATGGGCACAACGACTTCGGGCATGGCCTACTGGATGTACATGCGCATCATGCGCCACGTGCCCCCGGTGGCGGCGCTGAGCAGCACCTTCCTGGTAACCGGTTTTGGCGTGCTGTTTTCCATCATTTTTCTGGGCGAAGCCACCGGCCCCGGGCTGTATGCCGGGGGCGCATTGATCGTGCTAGCCAGCATGATGGTGATGGGCTTCAACCCCTTTCGCCGCACGGCGTAAATCGTTTTCTATCCACAGGACTTGTATGGCACTGAACATTGGTTTTATCGGCTTGGGCAGCTTGGGCGAGGGCCTGTGCAACAGCCTGGTGAAGGCGGGCTTCCCCGTCACCGTGACGGACCTGAACCCGGCTGCGGCGCAGAAGCTGCTGGCGGCGGGTGCGGCCTGGGCGGACGATGTGGCCGGGGTCTGCAAAGGCGCGGATGTGGTAATCACCGTGCTGCCCTCACCCGCCATCTCCCGCAAGGTGGTGGAAGGCCCGGGTGGCGTGTTTGAGAACCTGCGTGCGGGCGGCGTGTGGATAGAGATGAGCACCACCGACTTTGAAGACCTGCAGCGCCTGCAGGCCGCTGCCGCCGAGCGCGGCATCGCGGTGCTAGAGTGCCCGGTGACCGGCGGCGTGCACCTGGCCAATTCGGGCCAGATCACCGTGCTGGTAGGCGGCGACGAAGCGGTGTTCCAGCGCGTGGAGCCGCTGCTGGCGGCCATGGGCGGGCAGATCATCTACATGGGCAAGCTGGGCAATGCGTCGGTGGTGAAAGTGGTCACCAATATGCTGGCCTTCATCCACCTGGTGGCCGCGGGCGAGGCCATGATGGTGCCCGCCAAATACGGCGTTGACCCGGACGCCACCTACCGCGCCATCCGCGCCAGCTCGGGCAACAGCTTTGTGCACGAGACCGAGTCGCAGCTGATCCTCAGCGGCAGCTACAACGTCAAGTTCAACATGGACCTGGCCTGCAAAGACCTGGGCCTGGTCAACGGCATCGCCGAAAAGCTGGGCGTGCCGCTGGAGCTGGGCGGCATGACGCAGCAGATCTTCCGCCGCGCGCGCGGCATGTTCGGCAGCCAGGCGCAAAGCCCCGAGGTGGTGCGCATGCTGGAGCAGGCCTGCGGCCTGGAGCTGCGCGCGCCCGGCTACCCCACCGAGCTGGTGGCGGAGTAAGCCATGACCCACGAAGACTGGCTGCGCAAAGCCCAAGCGCTGCACATCGAAGGCCGCCTGTTCATCGAAGGCCGCTACGTGGACGCGCTGGGCGGTGGCAGCTTTGACTGCATCAACCCCAGCACCGGTAACGTGCTGGCCCGCGTTGCCCAGGGCGAGGCCAAAGACATCGACCTGGCCGTGGCCAGCGCCCTGGCCGCCTGGACCGACCGCCGCTGGCGCGGCCAGGCCCCGCGCGAGCGCATGCAGGTGATGAACCGCTGGGCCGACCTGGTAGAGCAACACGCCGACGAACTGGCGCTGCTGGAGACGCTGGACATGGGCAAACCGATCAGCGACATGCTGAACATCGACCTGCCCGAGGTGCTGCGCACCATCCGCTATTTCGCCGAGTGCATCGACAAGGTGGAGGGGGCCGTGACCCACACCGCGCCCGGCTCGCTGCACATGATCCTGCACGAGCCGCTTGGCGTGGTGGGGGCCATCACGCCGTGGAACTATCCCATGCTTATGGCGGTATGGAAGCTGGCCCCCATCCTGGCCGCGGGCAACTGCGTGGTGCTCAAACCCGCCGAGCAGGCCCCGCTGACCTGCACCCGGCTGGCCGCATTGTTCGTGGAGGCGGGCGGCCCCGCCGGAGTGTTCAACCTGGTCAACGGCCTGGGCCCCGAGGCAGGCCGCGCGCTGGCCCTGCACCCGGACGTGATCAAGCTGTCGTTCACCGGCTCCACCCGCGTCGGCAAGCTGCTGATGGGCTACGCCGGGCAGTCGAACATGAAGCGCGTGGCGCTGGAAACCGGCGGCAAAAGCCCGCAGATTTTCATGCCCGACCTGTACGACCTGGACGCAGCGGTAGACCGCGCCGTGGGCGGCATTTTTGACAACGCCGGCCAGGTCTGCAATGCGGGCTCGCGCCTGCTGGTGCACCGCGACCTGCAAGAGGCCTTCACCGCCAAATTCATCGCCCGCACCCAGGCGCTGTACCAGCCCGGCGACCCGCTGAACCCTGCCACCACCTTAGGCCCACTGGCCAGCCAACCCCACCAGCGCAAGGTGCTGGCCGACATCGCCCGCGGCCAGGCCGAAGGCGCGCAGATGGTAATGGGCGGCATGCCGCTAGAACGACCCGGCACCTATGTGCCCCCCACCCTGTTCGTCGGCCACAACCGCATGGCCATCGCCCAGGAAGAAATCTTCGGCCCGGTAGCCACCCTCATCCCCTTCGACACCGAAGCCGAGGCCATCGCGTTAGCCAACGACTCCGTCTACGGCCTCGCCGCCGCCGTCTGGACCCGCGACCTGCACCAGGCCCACCGCATGGTCGGCGCGCTAGAGGCTGGTGTGGTGTGGGTCAACTGCTTCGGCGACGGCGACATGACCCAGCCGTTTGGCGGGTACAAACAGTCGGGGAATTCACGGGACAAGCATGTAGACAGTTTGCTGTCGTATATGCAGACTAAATCGGCTTGGTTTCAGGTGGGGTGAGGGGCCAATTGAAGGAACAAAGTTCTGCATAGGACTTGGGGAACATTTGGCCGTCTTTAGTAGACCAAAACCCCCGATCTTTAAGGGATACCATGGGGCCCCCGCATCCTGCAGTTGGCAATAAAAACAGGCCCCCTAATGAACATTTGCGCAGCAAACCGAGCAGTTGGCATCCAAGTAAAAAAATTCATCGAGAACGTTAGCGATGTCAAGGAAGAATCCATTACGGATTTCTTGGTTTGGCAGTGGCGCGAACTAGATAAACGCTTCAACTTTCTCCGCGTAACTCCATTCGATCACCATACTGAAAACTCGACTACCGGGGCTGACTTTGACCTAGAGCTGTGGTTGGTCGGGAGGACACACCATATTTCACTAGCTGTGCAAGCCAAGAAATTCATTAAGCGACATGACTCTTACGTAACGCGCCTGAGGTATCCCGGTGGAACCAAATCTCAGATGGACACACTGCTCACTTATGCCAAGACAAAGGGTCGGCTTCCCTTTTACTTCCTCTACTCACTACCTGAGACGACCAGCATGTCTATGTGCGGGCGTGAGGACCATGAATTAAATGCGGTGTTCATGGCCGACGCAAAGAAGATGGAGGAATATGCGGATGGGAAACACGGCAAGCGGGTCTCCCGTGATCAGTTGCTAGCCGAAAGCAACCCGTTTCACTGCATGTTTTGTTGTCCACTCGGCCCAATAGATGGGTACATCCGGAACTATTTTCCGAAATCGGGAGATGGCCCTACGACATCAAATGATGGCCTACCAAGTTACGTAACGCGACTGTTGGACAAGGGGCAAAACGTTGACAGCCCGGATCAAATCACTAACTTGACGGACTCAGAAGCACCAAGGGAGTTCAAGGCTATTGGTGTGTACGACTTGCGAGATGCTGATTAAAACCGACCATCTGAGCTGATAACTCTTTGCGCTAAAAGCCCTCCAGTTCGCGACCAACGCGATGCCCGGCGCAGGCAGCCGGGCCGATCCCGCTCCCGGGGTCCCCATCTGTATGCGCCGAGGAGCACAGCTTTGGGCGGATCAGGGCTGGCGTTGTTTGAGCGCCAGCGAGTTTAGCCAAACCCCGCCCAAAGCGAGCACCGCAGGTTCCCGTAGCGCCAGCGGAGGGCGCAGACAGTTGGGGCGCCTTTCTTTGGGTTACTTTTGGTGTTCACCTAACTTTGCTTCGCAAAGTGAGTGAACCCCGCGTGCAGAGCACGCCATTGCGCAAAAGAACAAGTGACTGCGCCGCCGGGCACATCACGCGGCCGACGATGCAGGCAGCCACACAGAAAACGTCAACGCCAATCCGCCAATAGGGGTCGGAGCCTCATGGCACTAGGATAAGCCCCGCCGCATGCGAATCGCCGCTCTGGCTGCTGTGCGAGGCACGTTCAGCAGCGGCAACGGTTTGAGTCTTCGCTTCTTAGCCCTGGGCTCAATCC
>NZ_JBWMAV010000009.1:0-189971 GCF_056521425.1 Rhodoferax sp. LS1P39
ATCTGCACGACTTGCAGCTTGAACTCCGCGTTGAATGTTCGTCTTTGCTTCTTGGTCATATTTCTCGTCCAGGTGGATTCCACCTATCGAGGTGTCCGGGGGAATTAGACCAGCACAAGCGTCCCCAGCCTGACATTGCGGAACTAGACCTCTATACCCTGCACCACCTTAAATTTCGGCTCTCAACGATCGATTTGGCCGGGATCCCCAATGTGGCGACAGTCAAGCCATCTAAAGAATTCGTATCAACGGTCCAGAAGGCAATGGCGGAGGAAACGCGCAAGCAGCTCCTGTTTAACGTTTACATCACACCGTCCGACGAGCAACGCCTGCGCATTCCGGTAGAAGCGCGAAAGCTTTCCCTGGCCATTGACTTGCAGCGACTCCGAACATTGCAACCAACTCCGCATTCGGAGTTAGAGGCAGTACCCACCGCCGAACAAATAGCCCATGCACTGGTAGCGGAGTTCGGTTTCGATTTTCGAATATTGGTAGCTGGAACCCACCAAGTGGGAATCACGATGGTGGACTCCAGCACGGCAGTTACCGTGCAATACATGGTCGTCACTTTGGCAACCAATACCGCATGGCCGAGTAGCGTTGGGGTGGACGCTAGCCCGCAAGGCTATCTGCAATCTGACATCGCGGCTCCAGATTTGTTGTTGACGTTAGAACCGTTCGACGGCGAGGTCACGCAGAGCGGAACGTATAGCAGTCTGAAGGTCCGACTTACCTACAGGAAAGACGGCACAGCCACAGTCGAGTGGGAGAGCGAGCAAACGTTGGAAGATCTGAAAACTGCTACCCAGAACTTTACCGATACCGTCGGAGTCAGCTCTGGTGGCGAGAAATTGAGCGAGTTGGGATACAGATTTGCCAGAGCGATATTTGAACCATATTTGCCAAGTCGGACTCCAGCAGCGAATAATGCCAATCAAAAAAATGCCGCGCTGGCCCGCAAAATCATTGTCGAAATGGCACTTGATCAAAAAAATGATCTCCCACCCAGCCTGCTGGTTGAGGTCAAGGGCTCAGGGAAACTGCGCCGTTTTACGACCAACATGCTACCTGTGGGCGCAATGGGAATTGCCAAAGACAAAGGCAATAAACCGATTTTTCTAGGTGAACGTTTTGCGGTGGCTCTGCGTGTTGCAGAGATCGATCTCAGCCCTTCTCGCTCTTGCCCTAACAATTGGTATGTGGCAATTCCGGAAATGGCGGTTGCGGAAGACATAACCAAAAATACCGGAAATGCGGCGCTTTCCGACGCACTGAGCAATCTAACCTCAGTGAATGAAGCCTGGTCAAGCTATATCAAAAAGCAGCCCGTAGACCTCAAACTCCTTAAAACTTGGCTTCATGGTGCTCCGAAGTCGCCCAAAAACGATGGCTCCAATACTGCATATGAACCCTATGTGTTTACCTACCTGGGCCACCACAGCACAGGCAGCTTGTATTTGGGGAAGGACCCAGCAGACGGCGTGCATGTGGGTGATGTCGAACGCCAATTTAAAGGTTCTTCTATCGCAATTCTGGCCGCATGCCAGTCAGCGTCAGGTGAAATCAACCCCGCAATGTTGATTGGAAAGTTGCTCAGCATGGGCGCCGCGGCGGTTGTAGCCACCACCTCGACTGTGAATGGCCATCTAGCCGCTGCGTATCTAACGTGTATGCAATCAGTTTTGACCAAGTACAAAAATGAAAATATCACCATCGGCCAAGCACATGCTTTAACCACCCGCTGCCTGTGGTCCAAGGAGCAAGGCGGAATGTTCACATACTCAGGCTCCGCGCTTAAATACCTGTTGGTCGGAAACCCATTTCAGCGTATCTGCGCTCCCTCTATCACGCCTGTTGCGGAAGTTCAAAGTCAGGCTGCCCCATGAAAAGACTATTCATCCAACTGGTGTTTTTTGGGTTGACGTGGGTGCTTTCGGCTCTGGCCTGGGCGGACAGTGAGCGGTACGTGGCTTTTGTCAGCGACCTGCATGTGGGAGCTGGCAAAGTTGATGGCGAGTGGAAAAAAACCGAAGACTTTCGATGGCAAACCGATTTCGATGCTTACTTGCACTGGCTAGACACAAACCAGCCGCAAGGTGCAGACTTGGTTTTTGTGGGCGACACTTTTGAGTTATGGCAGTCCCCCAGCATGGATTGTTCCAGTGACCTGTCCAGCCCAATCTGTAAAACATGCGACTGCCATGAAAATGACCTGAACCTCGGCTGCACCGAAACTGAAGCTTTGGCGCGTTTTATGGCGGTATTACAGGCACATACTGACTTTGTGGTGTCGATACGCAAGTTTGTTACCGGCAAAAAACATGCAGTGCACTTCATTCCTGGCAACCATGATGCAGCCCTGCTTTTTCCCAAGGTAAGGGGCTATCTGCTAGACCAATTTAATGGGCTGGCGGTGTCGGTTAGGGAGTCGGGCTACTGGTTGTCAACGGATGGAAAAGTCTATGCCGACCACGGCCACCAAGTAGACGACCTGAATCTGTTTAAGCAGTGGCCCTCACCTTTTGTAGAAGAAGATGGGGTGGTCTATCTGCAAAAACCATGGGGCGAAAACATGGTGCAGCAGTTTTATAACCAGTACGAACACATTTTTCCCATCATCGACAACCTCTCGGACGAATGGACCGGCGTGCAGTTCGCATTGGGTCAAGCCAATTTTGGACAGACCGCCGTGGCAGTAGGGAAGTTCTTCCGATTTTTGCTGTTTCAGGAATCCCTGCAACAAACCTTCGATTTGCTGGGCGACGAAAAACCAACGGAATGGAGCCGGGAAAAAGTACTTAGCAAGCCCGTAAGTTTTTTCATCGACGTACTGGGAAAAAATCCTACGCTATCGAAAGCCGCACTCCAATCGCAGAGCAGCGGGACATTAACGCTTGATACCAACAACCTAACAAATAATGAAATTGATCTAATCTGCGCAGCCAAAAAGAACATTCAAGGTGCGGCACTCTGTCCTACCGCATCCCAAAACCTGGGGGCCATCGTAAAAGGAGTTTTCATCGGCAAGAGCCAGCTAGAAGTTAACTATCTAAAGGCTCAACTTCCCAAAATTGCACTTCAAGGCAAAGACATCCCCTCACTAATTGTCTTTGCCCACACACACAGTGCCATAGAGCCGAAACCGATTCCGCTCGGTGAGATGCAAGGCGGCTCATTCACCGTCACTCGCGCCAATACCGGTGCCTTTCAGCGAATTGCATCTCCATCACAAATCCAAAAGATACTGGCTCGCCCCGATAAAGCTGGTAAATCAGCCATGGATCTACAGCCCGAAGATCTTCCAGCTTGCTACAACTTCGTGGCGGTTGCGCCGTACAAAGGCAAGCCTAAAGCAGAACTCTTACGATGGACCAAAGAATCCAACGGAAGCTATGCATCGTCGCTAGGTACTTGTCTGGCGCTGAACTGACACCCTCCAGCCCGCGCCCCTCTTCTCCACCTCAAAGCGCACCGGCAAAAACGCCTCAATCACTCCGATGTTGGTGCGCGCATGCTCGGTCAGGTGGGTGCACGTATAGCTGGCGGCCACGCCGCTATCGGCTACCGCCAAGGCCAGCGGCAGCATCCACTGGTCGGCCATGTGCTCGCCCAGGGCACCGTCGCTGGCCTGGTAAGCCCGCATCTGCTGCACCAGCCGGTGCGCCACCTGCTCGGCGCTGACGGATTTGTCGCCAAAGCTGGTCAGCACCTCGCAGACGTGCGCATGTTCCAAAGTGGCCATCAGCGCATTGCCGGGGCCTTCGTTTTGGCGCAGCACGGGCGTGCGCAGTTGCGCCTCGGACCAGCCCAGCGCCTGGCCCAGCACCGCCAGTTCGCGGGTGGCCACGCTGCGCGGCAGGGCGGGGGCCAGGCATTCGGCAAAGCTGCCCACCAGCGGGCCGCGCTCCAGCAGGTCGAAGGGCTTTAGGGCAGACGGGCCGATGCTCGCCCACATCTCACCGCCGCCCGCCGGGTAGAAGCCGTGGCGGCGCAGTCCCAGGTCCAGCCCCACGCCCAGGCGGCACAGCAGGGGTGCAAGGCTGCGCACCATAAAGTCAAACGGCGGGGCCATGGCGTTGTGTGTGCCGCCGCTTAACGTGATGTTGCTATCCGACTGGGCGCGCATCAAGGCGGGCAGCACGGTTTGCAGCACCAGCGTGCAACTGCCCGCCGTGCCGACGCTGAACGTGTAGTTGCCCGCCTGCACCGCGCCAGGGGTGAATACCAGGGTTTGCGAGCCGAGTGCGTCGCCCTGCACCTGCGCGCCGCACACCGCCGCCGCTGCCAACACACAGGTACGTTGCTGGCGCATCAGCCCCGGCTTGGGCCGCTTGGCGCGGATGTGCTGGATGCGCACGGGCAGGCCGGTGCACATAGACAGGGCCAAGGCGCTGCGCAGGATTTGCCCGCCGCCTTCGCCGGTAGAGCCGTCAATATCTATCATTTTTAAGCCAAATATGCCGCTCGCGCTTATGGAATGGGCGGTAGCAGCCATGAAAATAGGAGTAATTTGCAAGCTAGCCCTTCACACACAGCACCTGCTTCAGCACATACACCACCTCCACCAGATCCCGCTGCGCGGCCATCACCGCGGCTATGTCCTTGTAGGCCATCGGGATCTCGTCGATCACGTTCGCGTCCTTGCGGCATTCCACGCCCTCGGTCGCTTTGATCTGGTCGGCTACGGTGTAGACCTTTTTCGCCTTGGTGCGGCTCATCACGCGGCCTGCGCCGTGGCTGCAGCTTTGGAAGCTGTCGGGGTGGCCCAGGCCGCGCACGATGAAGCTGCGCGCACCCATGCTGCCGGGGATGATGCCCAGCTCGCCCTTCTTGGCGCTCACGGCACCCTTGCGGGTGACGAACACGTCTTCACCGAAGTGGCGCTCCTGGCTCACGTAGTTGTGGTGGCAGTTGACGGCCTCCAGCTGCGCGTCGAAGGGCTTGGGGATGAGCTTCTTCACGGTGGCAATCAGGTTGTGCATCATCACCTCGCGGTTCAGGCGGGCGAACTTTTGCGCCCAGCCCACGCCGCGCACGTAGTCGCCGAAGTACTGCGCACCTTCTTCCAGGTAGGCCAGGTCCACATCCGGCAGGTTGCGCTGGTGCAATTCGGCATCTTTCTTGGCCAGCTCGATGAAGTGGGTGCCGATGGCATTGCCCACGCCGCGCGAACCCGAGTGCAGCATGAACCACACGGCCTGTTGCTCGTCCAGGCAGACCTCGATGAAGTGGTTGCCCGAACCCAGCGTACCCAGGTGCTTGCGGTTGTTGGTGTTCCTGAAGCGCGGGTGCAGTTCGCACAGGGCTTCAAACTCGTCGGCCAGGCTGGCCCAGGCCAGGTCTACCGCCTCGGGCGGGTTCTCCCAGCTGCCGGTATCACGGCCCGAGCGTTTGGGCACCGATCCGTGCGGCACGGCACGCTCGATCGCCGTGCGCAACGGTCCCAGGTTGTCGGGCAGGTCTGCCGCCACCAGCGTGGTTTTGCAGGCCATCATGCCGCAGCCGATGTCCACGCCCACCGCCGCCGGGATGATGGCTTTGCGGGTGGGGATGACCGAGCCGATAGTGGCGCCGATGCCCAGGTGCACGTCGGGCATGACCGCAATGTGCGGGTACACGATGGACATGCGGGCAGCGTTGACCAACTGCTGCATGGCGGCTTCTTCGACCGGCACGCCCTGGGTCCACATCTTGATGGGCACACCGCCCTCGGGTTGTTCCTGGTTGTAGTTCATGTTTTTCTTCCCAAAAGCCACCCTGTTTTGCAAAGCTTGTGCCAGCGCCTGCAATTTAACCCAAGTCCTTGATTCATAACGATTTAGCCCATTTCGCCGACATACATTCTCAAAAATAACTAGAATAAAAACTAGTGATTAAGAATTTAAGCTATGACTAAGAAGAACGTGGTGGTGGGATTCCTGGGTTCGCAGCTCGACAGCGGCCTGGGCGCGGGGCGGTGGGAGAAATGGCGGCCCACGGTGTCGCTGGTGCAGCACGAGGACATGCAGGTGGACCGCATCGAGCTGCTGCATGCGCCGCAGCACACCAAGCTGGCTATGCAAGTGCAGGCCGATGTGGCCAGCGTATCGCCCGAAACCGTGGTGCAGCTGGTGCCCATGGACATGGCCGACCCGTGGGACTTTGGCACGGTGTACGCCGGGCTGCACGCCTGGGCGCGGGCTTACCCGTTCGACCCTGAGCGAGAGCAGTACTGGGCGCACATCACCACCGGCACGCACGTGGCGCAGATCTGCCTGTTTTTGCTGGTGGAGGCGCGGGTGCTGCCGGGGGTGCTGCTGCAAACTGCGCCGCCCAAGCGGCAGGGCCGTGGCAACCCGGGCAGCTACACGCTGATCGACCTGGACCTGTCGCGCTACGACGTGCTGGCGCAGCGCTTTGGGCAGGAGACGCAGGACGCGGTGGCGTTCTTGAAGAGCGGCATTGCCACCCGCAACGCGGACTTCAACGCGGTGATTGACGAGATCGAGCGGGTGGCGGTGCGCTCCAAAGCGCCGATTTTGCTCACCGGGCCCACTGGCGCGGGCAAGTCGCACCTGGCGCGGCGCATGTTCGAGCTGAAAAAGGCGCGGCACCTGGTGCAGGGCCCGTTTGTGGAGGTGAACTGCGCCACGCTGCGCGGCGACACGGCGGCCAGCACCCTGTTTGGCCACAGCAAAGGCGCGTTTACCGGCGCGGCCAGCGAGCGCGCCGGGCTGCTGCGCACGGCCCACCAGGGGGTGCTGTTTCTGGACGAGATTGGCGAGCTGGGGCTGGAGGGCCAGGCCATGCTGCTCAAGGCGGTGGAGGAAAAGCGCTTCCACCCGCTGGGCAGCGACCGCGAGGTGGCCAGCGACTTCCAGCTCATCGTGGGCACCAACCGCGACCTGCGCCAGGAGGTGGCCGCCGGGCGCTTTCGCGACGACCTGTTTGCGCGCATCAACCTGTGGGCCTACACCCTGCCGGGGCTGGCCCAGCGGGTGGAAGATATCGAGCCCAACATCGAGCACCTGCTGGCCCGCAGCACCGCCGACACGGGGCGGGTGGTGCGCTTCAATGTGGAGGCGCGGGCGCGCTATTTGCGCTTTGCCCAGTCGGCCGAAGCGCAGTGGAGCGGCAACTTCCGCGACCTGTCGGCCAGCGTGACGCGGCTGGCCACCCTGGCCGAGGGCGGGCGTATTGGTTTGGCGCTGGTAGAGGCGGAATTGCAGCGGCTGCGCTGGCTGTGGCAGCGGGCCGCGCCTGCCGCCAAAACCATGCCGGAGCTGCCGTTCAACACCGAAGGTATGGACCTGTTCGACCGCCTGCAGCTCGAAGCCGTACTGGGCGTGTGCCGCCAATCGAAGAGTCTGTCAGAGGCCGGACGCACCCTGTTTGGCCAGTCCCGCACCCAGCGCAGCGTGGTCAACGATGCCGACCGGCTGCGCAAGTATTTGCAGAAATGGGGGCTGGTGTGGGAGCGCGTGGTCGTTTGACCCAAACGCTATAGTTTCAATAGCTTGTCACGCTTATTGAATAAGCGGTAGAGGCCAATTTGGCTTCAAATCCCTGCCACGTGCAGGTGGCAGGGATCAAGCCATTTTTAACGGTCGTAGGCCTTGAACGACAGGTTGGTGCCGCCACGTGCGGTGACGATCCAGTTGGTGTCGTCATAGACATCCACCGTGGCCCAGCCGCTGAGGATGTAGGGATAGCCGTAGCGGCTGCGGGGCAGCAGCCAAGTCACGTCGGTCAGGCCAGCAGGGTTGCTGGCGGTGAAGCGGCTGTAGCCGTAGTAGCTGGAACTGCTCCAGGTGGTTTGGATGCGGCGCTGGGAAAAGTCTGCGATCTGGTCCATGGTGTACCAGTTGAAACGGCCCCAGTTCTTCAGGTTTTCCGCGCGGTTCACAAAGGTTTTCACCACGCCCAAATGGTCACGCGCACCCGGGGGGTGGTTGTAGAACAGGCGGTTGGTGCGGTTGTTGACCACAAAGCTTTGCAGGTCCAGCAGCCACTGGGCCGAGGCACCGTCGGTGATGCCTTTTTCTTCAAACTCTTCAAAGGTGGCAGAGGTCCCCAGCGGGGCGATCGGCATGGCCCACAGTTTGTTGGTCACCCGCGCACCATTGCGCCATTCGCGCGTGGCGGCGGTGCCGGTGTTGCTGACGGTGTACATGCCGACGATGCCGTAGGTTTCCAGCCACTGGGTGGACCACAGCGGGTTGTTGCCCTGGGGGGCCGAATACTCGCGGCTCTTTTTGCCCATGATGTTTTGCAGCACCCCCACGTTGGCCTGCACCCAGGGCAGGTAGGTGTCGGCGTTGGTTTCGTTGGCGTTGATACCAAAGATGTTGTGGTTCCAGCCGCCATGGGCCGCGACTTCGTTGGTGACGCTGCCACGGTACGCACCCGCGGCCCGCACCACGGACTGTCCGGCGGGGTTGTTGGCCAGGTTCATGCCCAGGCCGTCGCCAATCACGTTCACATCCGGACCCGCCGTGAAGTGCACCGAGAACGGCCCTTTGCCCTGCATGAACCACTGGCCCATGACGTAGGTGTAGTCGGGGATCAGGTCATCGCCATCGTCCACGTGCCAGTTGTAAATCAGGCCGCCCACCCCTTTGGGCTGCACCGACAGGCGGGGCATCACCACCTGGTCACGGGCGAAGTGGTTCAGGAAGCCGTGCAGCAGCATGCTGTCGGTACCGATGGCCGCAAAATAGCCCAGCGGGATGTTCACAAACAAGACCTTGCCGTTGCCGTAAGAGCGCTCACCCGCAACCAGCCCGTGTTCCGGCGACGACAGGAACACATTGCCCGGGAAGGTGCCGGTGGTCACGTAGGAGTAGTAGCCCAGGGCGGGATAGCCATAGCCGCTGATGGTTTGCAAGGCCTTGTCGGCCTCGCTCAACTGGGTAGAGACCCAACCGATGGGGTTTTCCTGCCAGTAGGTGCCGGTGCTATCCACCGTGGCGCTGACATCGTCCGAGTAGCGGTAGGGAAAGGAGCCGGGCAGACGCAAAGCCGGGGTGGCGCTGTGCACACGCAGGTCATAACGCAAGGGGTTGGCCATACGGCCCAATGCCGAAAAGCTGCGCGTGCGGGATTCCACCATGGCGCGCATCACGTCCGCACCACCCGGGTCCAACCGGCTGGTCGGCACAAACGGGGTGGTCGCGGTGGCTACCGGTAACTCCAACGGAGCGGTATACGGCACGAATTTGCCGGGCGGCACCGACAGGTTGTTCAGCCGGGCCTTGCTGCCGACGACCGGGCCGAAGCCCACCACACGGTCGCGCAGGGCTTCGTACTGCACGTAGTCCACCCCCACCAGGTCCGAGAAGCGGGACTTGCCCGACAGGTCGTAAAAACCCAGGTCGTTCAACACCGCAGCGTCGTAGGTCAGCAGCAGCTTGCCGCCGCCCGACACGTACTGCTTGACGGCGGCCACCAGGGCATCGCTGGCCTGGATGTGCGCACTGTCGGGCATGACCAGGCCCGCAATCTTGCTGGCCGCGGTGCTGCCCAGGGCCAGGAAGGCCGAGTCGGTGATGGTCTTGATCTGGATACCTTCCTCCGCGGCGGCATCGGTCCACACCTGGACCTGCCAGCTCGTGAGGACCGCGTTGTCAGGAACCAGCAGGGTCAGGTTGTCGCGCGAAGGCGAGGATCCGCCATAGCTGCCAGTGGCCCCTGTGCCGGTGACCGCCAGGGCCAGCAGGGCGAAAAGCACCGCGGCAAAATGCCGCCGTGCAAGCAGAGAGAGTTGCATAAAAACCTCCAAGGTGAAGTAAAAAAACCAAAACGAACACAGAAAAACTCACAAGGCAGGAACCCCCTGCGGGGATACGGGGTCGGCCAGCCACAGCAGCCACTGCAGGTCGGCCACCTGGAATGGCCAGGCAAATGGCGTGTCGGGCCGCATCCAGGCGCTGCGGGCACGCGCCACCCAGGCCGCAGCGGCCACGTCATCGCCCACGCAGCGCGCAGCCACCGCCACCGCAGGCCACCAGAATCCTTCCGGGTCGACATTGCGCTGGGACCATCCGGCCCGACCTTGCCAACGGGCCGCAGCCTGTTGCCACACACGCTGCGCACGCGCCGCAGGGACACTGTCCTCGGTGGCGGTGGCTGAGGCGGTGCCGTCCATCCACAACAGTGGCCAGGCCTGGGCCACGGTGTCCGGGTACCACTGGCGGAAGTCGGGCTTGGCGGCATCCAGGCTGACGCGCCAGGTGTGGCTGGGGGCATGCCAGAGATGCTTCTGGATGGCGGCATCGGTACGCTGCGCATGGGCCAGACTGTTCTTGGCGGCCTGGGGGATGCCATACACATCGCGCTGCAACCGGGCCCAGGCACGCCAGCCCGCCGCAACCTCTACCGCATCCATCAGATAGGCCACCTGGTGGTCGGGCTTGGCCCAGGGCAGGCCATGCGGCTGGGTCAGGCGCGCCAGGGTGGCGGCGGCTTCTTCCAGGGCGCGGCGCACGGGAAGCTCGCGCAACACCGCGCGCTCCACCGTGGCCTGCGCATAGGCCTGGGCCATGAGCAGCAGGGATGCGGCGGTACTGTCATACGCATCCACCTGCGGGCAGGCGCGCGCACCCTTGCCCGGAGGGCAGGTGGATTCCAGCAGATCCGAGGCCCGCACCCAGTGGTCAAACACCACGCTTTCGGACGGCCCGGTGGGGGTGGTGTGCGCCGCCTGCCAGCGCAGCCACTGGGCAGCCATCGGCGCCCGCTGGGGGGCGACCCGCAGCACCCCCAGCAGGCCGAGGTTGACCTGGTAGGCCGACACGTAATGCCACACCGCGCCCTGGGGGTCCAGATGGCCGGGCGAGTGGTGCACCTTGATGGCACCGTCGGCACTTTTGCCGGGGGCGCGCACCACCAGGCGGTCCAGCGCCTGCAGGGCCGCATCCCGGAACGCGGCATCCACTAGCCCCCCCGGCAGGCAGGCGTACGGGACTGTGGCAGCCTCCTGCGCGGCGGCAGAACCCGCGCCACCCGTCCACAGGGCGATGCTGGTCGCCAACACGGCGGCAACGTCACTCCTGCGCATGGGCACCTCGCTGCAGGCGCCAGCCCATGGCCCAGCCGTACAAGGCCACAAAGCCGATGATGTCCAGCATCACACCCAATAGCAGGTGCAGCAGCGGCATCACCACCAAACCCCCATGCTGGACCAAGGCCACATGCAAGGCATATTGCAGCGGGGTCAGCAGACCCAGAAACAGCCAGCTCAGCACGGTCAACAGGACGCGCTGCCAGAACGCAAACGGAAACAGGTAATAGGTGGCGAAGTGGATCCAGGGTGCCAGCAGCATCAGATGCCAGGCCTGGCGCAAACCGCTGCCGACATGCTGGTCCACCGAGTGGGGAAAGCTGGCCGGCCAAAAGATGAAGAAGAGCACCGATGCGCCGTGGACCAACACGGCAAAACGCAGCAGATAGGCCACCGGCTTGGCCGCATCCGGCATTCGGCCTGCAACCCACCACACGCTCAGGGCCACCAGCCCATGCCCTACCGGAGCCCAGCCATTGGGGGCCGCCAGTTGCAGGTCGATGAAGGGCACGGCCAGCGCCAGCAGGCCGTCACCGCCCCGCCCTCGCGCGTCAAAGTGCCCGGGCACCTCCAGCACCTGCATCCACCACACCATCTCCAGCGCCCAGGCCTGCGCCACCCACGGGCGCAGCAGCACCAGCAGCAGCGTCAACAGCACCGCCAAGGCCAACCCTAGCCACAGGCGGTGCCGCGGCAGGTGCAGGCGGGAGATGGCCCGGTGCTGCGGAATCTCCCCGCCCAGGTGGCCGCGCAAACGCAGGCGTTTGACGGATTCGAGCAGATGGAAAGGGGTGGACACGGCGCGCTCCTACCACTGTGCAAACAGCCCCAGGCCCAGTGTCTGGCGCTGGTAGGTCGGGTTACGGTAGTGTTCGGCCTGGGCCGTGATGCCCCACTGGGGGCCGATCCACTGCCGCCAGGTAGCGGCCACACTGCGGCTGCGGAAGTTGACCAGTTGCGCGGCTGCGCCCAAAGCCTGGTAGGCCTCGGTGCCGCTGGAGGCGCGCAGGCTGAGGTACTGCTGGCCCTCACGCCCCCAGGTGACGGCGGCATACGGCATGTGCGAGTGGACGCTGCCGGGCTGGCTCAGGTTGAACGTGGCTCCGGCCTCCACCACAGCAGACGCAGGCAGGTACCAGGTGGCCGACAGGCGCAGCCCCGAGTCGCTGCGGCTGCCATCGAACACCGCGTGGTAGAGCGCACCCGAGGTCACCAGTTGGCGCTGGTCCAGCCATTTGGTGGATACCTGCAGGTCGGCACGCCATTTGGCCCAGTTGGGTCCGCCCTGGCCCGCCACCAGCGTGCCTGTGGCAAACCAATCGGGTGCCAGGAAGCCGGTGTAGGCCAATGCCAGCGTGCCACCGCGCTCGCCGAACTTGCGCTCCTGTACCAGCTCAGCCAGCAGATGGCTGCCAGCGGGCAGCGCCTGGGTGGCACGCACCACCAGGGCTTCGCCATCAGGCAGGCCCGCGCTGAGCTGGCTGTGGCTGGCCTGCATGTCCCAGGTGGTGGGTGGCAGGGAGGGCTCCGACGCGCTGGCACCTGCGCCCACGGCCAGGGCCAGGCCGGTGGCGGCTTGGCGTACCAGGTTCATACGCATAGGGGGCTTTCCAGGTCTCGGGCCAGGACATCGGCAATACGGGGAGCGGTGCGGCCATCGCCAAACGGGTTGACTGCCTGGCGCATGCACTCGAGCAATCTGCCATCGCCCAGCAAATGGTCTACGGTGCGCACGATGCGGGCGGTATCGGTGCCCACAATCATGCCGGCCCCCGCCGCAATCAGCTCGGGGCGCTCGGTGGCATCACGCAGCACCAGGACCGGGCAGGACAGTGCGGCACCTTCTTCCTGGATGCCACCCGAATCGGTCAGGGCCAGCGCGCTGCGGTGCAGGCACCACAGCAAGGCCGGGTAGTCCAACGGCGGGCACAGCGTGAGCCGCCCCCCGAGGCGCTCGGCCAGACCGCCCAGCTCGGCATGGACCGCATCGCGCACCGCCGGGTTACCGTGCACCGGCCAGACCACGGCCAGGTCGGCGTGCTGCAGGAGCAACTGGCCTACGGCCCGGGCGATGTTATGGATGCCTGCACCCCAGTTTTCGCGGCGGTGGGCGGTGACGGTCATGAGTTTGCAGCGCGCCAGGTGCGGCTGCAGGGCTAGCAGTTCAGGGGGCAAGACCAGGCTGCCATCGGCCAGCAACTGCTCCAGGCGAACGGTGCCGGCCAGTGCCGCATCCACCGCCGAATTGCCCACGGTGTGCACCGCATGGTCGGGTACGCCTTCTTTGTCCAGGTTGGCCGCTGCACCGGCCGTGGGGGCGAAGTGCCAGCGGGCCAACCGGGCGGTGAGTTCGCGGTTCTTTTCTTCCGGGAAGGGTTCCCGGGAGTTGCCGGTACGCAGGCCGGCTTCCACGTGGCCAATGGGGACGTCCAGGTAGAAGGCCGCCTGGGCCGAGGCCAAGGTGCTGGTGGTGTCGCCGTGCACCAGCACCGCGCGGGGCCGCACCCGCTCGTAGACCTCGGACAAACCCTCCAGCAGCAAGGCGTTCAGGTGCGCCAGGCTGGCATTGCGCCGCTGCAGCACGACTTCGTGCTGGGGCTGGATGCCAAAGAACGCGTACAGCGTGTCGGCCATTTCTCGGTGCTGGCCGGTATGCACCCAGGCCACGGGCATGCCGCGGCGGTGCAGCTCGGCGTACACCGGGGCCATCTTGATGATTTCCGGGCGCGTGCCGACCGAGATGAGTATGGGGGCGAGAGTATTCATGGTGGACTTTCCTGGGCGGAAGCAGACTGGGGCGGGGGGGCATGGGCGGGCAGGCGCAGGCTGAGGGTGGACGAAGCACCGGCGACCACACGCCAGTAGCTGCCGTCGTGGTCGATCTGGGCCCGGCCCTCGAGCACGATCGGCTGGGCATAGCGCTGCATCGGCAGCAGCCAGGCCATGCGTGCCAGCGATTGCGGATGGCTGGCGTTGAGCTGCTGGGCCGCTGGCACCTGTGCATCCGGGGCTGTGGTCCATTGCACCTGCAGCCGTTGGTTGGCAAAGTCGGCGTATTGCGCCATGGTCATCCAGCGCAGTGCTTTGTTGCGCAGCAGGGCGGCGGTGTGTTGCATCCATTCCTTGAAGGCCATCGGAAACATGGCAATGCCGGGAGGATGGAAATACACCAGGCGCACGGTGCGGTACTGGGCGCAGTAATCGGCCACATCCTTGAGCCAGGCGGCAATATCGCGCTCGGGCTGCTGTGCCGCCTGGGCATCTTCAAAGGTGCCGTAGGTGCCATAGCTCAGCACCGGGAAAGCCCAGGTGTCGGCCGGGCCACGTTTTTCATCCTGGTAGCTGCGGGTCGGGGCCATGCCGATATCGCCAGTGGAGTAATAGGCGTAGATGCCATGGTCGTGCAGCCACTGCGTGACCCACGCCGGGTGGTTGCCCACCGGGGCCGAGTACTCGCGCACGCGCTGGCCACTGGCCGCCTGCACGCTGGCCACATTTTTTTCGATCAGCGGAATGGAACGCTCCGGGGGCTGCTTGTCCACCACCAGACCAAAGGCGTTGTGGATCCAGCCGCCATGGCTGCCCACTTCGTCGCCACGCGCGACAAAGCGGCGCACCCAGGCCTGCATGCGGGGGTTGTTATCCAGGTCCATGCCTGCGCCGTCACCCATGGCATCGACATCAGGCCCGGCGGTCAGGTCCACGGAATACGGGCCCTGCTCGAACACCCCCAGGGCTTGCAGCTTTTCCATCGCCGGTTCGGCTTTAGCCGAGTCGATGTGCCAGTTCATGATGAGCGCGCCCTGGGCCTCGGGCATGGTCGAGAGTTGCGGCAACTGCGCCACGTCTTGCGCAAAGTAGCGCAAAAAACTGTGCAGGAAGAAGCCGTCGGTGCGCAGCTTCAAATACCCCAGCGGCAGGTTGACGAACAGCACTTTGCCTTGGCCCAGGCTGTGCACACCGGCCAGCAGGCCGCCGCCGTCAAAGTGCATCAGACGCTGGCCACCATAGCTGCCCTGGGTGGCAAACACCGGGTAGCGCAAGCGCCCATAGTTGTAGCTGACCACCGCCAGCTCTTCATCGGCCTTGGGTGCGGGCTGGGTGCTAACCAGGGGGCTTTCGCCGCCTTCGCGCATCAGCTTGCCCGGTGGTAGGCGCAACCACGGTACAGCCACACCATCGACCCACGCGACCTGCTCGCTGAGCATGCCCGGCCCCAGCTTCTCGTACAGCGCGTAACCGATACCAGCCAAGGTTGACAGGCGCGACTGCACTGGATGGTAGTTGCCGTCCATGTCGGAGACGCCTGCGTCATGTACCAGCATGAGCTGCGCTCCGGCCCGCACCCGCTCCTCCAGATGGGCCACCAGGGCACTGTTCATATGGCGGTGCACGGTATCAGGCACCACCAGGGCTGCATCCAACGGGTAGCCGCCCGGACGCAGCAGCGCCGAGGCCCGCACCAAGGACATCGAGAAGCCGGTTTCCACCGCCGCATCCTGCCAAGCCTGCACGGTGGGGTCGTCGCTGGTCACATCGTCAGGCACCAACAATGCCAGGTGCGTCAGTGCCACGGGCTGTGCCCCCCCCCAATGCGGCCAGGCCCATAACGCGGCCCAGACCAGCAGGGCCGCAACCACGGTACCGCGTGCCAGACGAAACAACGCCATGGCGGTCATACCACCACCCCCGATAGGGACGTATCGGCCCACAAGAGATTGTCGGCTTCGCCGTTGTCGGACAGGGCGGTCGCGCCTCTCTCATCGGCCCACACCGTACCGTACACCCTTGTCCCGGCAGCAATCCGGATCTGCGGTGCCGCCACTGTCGCCGCTTGGCTCGGCGTGCCAATGGTGCAGCCAGCGCCCAAGACAATGGCGGTCTCGGACACCACCGAACCACGCACCACGCAACCCGCGCCCAGGTGGATGACTCCCCCCGCCACCACATTGCCGCTGATCTGGCTGCCAGGTCCCACATGCAAGACACCGCGCGCCTTCAGGCTGCCTGTGGCCTGGCAATACGCACCGAGCACCAGGTCTGCCAAACAGACGATGTCGGCACGCCACGCCCGGCAGGCATCCACTTGCAGTGCCAGGCGGGCAAAAGCCCGGCGCACTGTGCCGTCCCAGACCACACCGGCAGGCCAGTCGGTCATGGCAACGCACACGGCCGAATCATCCGGGGGGCAACCGGCGAACCACCCGCCGTACCCGACAAACAGCACTTGGGGCGCATGCAGCAACATGAAGTCCACTCCCCGCGCGACGGTGATGGACTGCTGGGCCGTCACCCGGCCAGTAACCTGGCATGCGTCACCAATGTGCACCTCTTGCCCGTGCGCCCAACGCAGTACGGTCGTACCAGGCTGCAGCGTGGCCGTGGTACCCGCCCACAGGGCGCGGTAGACACCATCGGTCGCGGTCCGCAGCCAACCGGAGGCCGCCACTTCCGCATAGAAATGCATGTTCTCAGGCAACTGGACACCGCCTTCGATGTGCCACAGCCGGTCACTGCGCCCCGCGAGGATTTCCGCTGGCTGCAAAGGCAGGTCGGCGCTCTCCGGGCCCAACACCAGATGGGTGATGGTCGAGCCCCCCAGATGGCTGGCACCCGTGCGGACGGCTTCTGCCAGCAGGGTCGCAAAACTGTGGGCCAGGTACGGCGGGTCGAGGGCATCGGCCTCGTCGATCTGTAGCGGAACCACATCGCTGGGCCGCTGCCATTCGCGCAACGCAGGCAGCAACGGCACCGCCAGGACCGATGCCGTGAGCAAGACCAGCAGGGCCAGCATCATGGATGTACCTCTGCAGGTACCGGCGCATGCACAGACATTGCTACCGACGCGGTGGCCACTGGCGCAGCCGCACGGCGGTACCGCACGGTCTTGTCCCAATGGAAACCGCGCCCGGGCAAACGGTCCCATAGCAGCTGTTCCAGCACCGACTGGGCAATCGCCACCGCGCTGACGATGAAGCCCATGAAGGTGAACGCCAGCAGGTAGATGCGCTGGCGCGAACGGTCCAGATGCACCGCCGTAGCGATTTCGAAGAACGCCGCAAAGTTGCCCAGCGCGCTGTGCGCCATGAAGGCGATCAGCAAGAACGCCGGGGCCAACACCTGCATCGACACGGTGAAGTACATCAGCAAGCTGAGCACCCAGCCGAACAGCAGGATGGGTGACATCATGTAGACACCCAACAGCAGGAATCCGTCTACCCGCTCGGTCAGGCTCAGCGCCGGGTTGCGCAGCAAAGCCCCGCTGTGGCGTACCAGAGCCTGGTTGTGGCCTTTGGACCAGCGCTTGATCTGGCGCATGCGCACACCCCAGTTCTGCGGTACTTCTTCGTAGCATTCGGCCCGGTTGTGGTAAACCGTGAGCCAGCCCCCCAGCAGCAGGCGGTAGGTGAGGTCGGTGTCTTCGGCCAGAACATCGTCGTGCCAGCCACCCACCGACTCCAGCGCGCTGATGCGGATGCCGCCCACGGTGCCGCCGTACTGCGGTACCAGACCCAGGTTCATGCGGGCCTGCTGATCTACCTGGTAGCCACCCGAGCGCTCCAGGTCCAGTAGCCGGGTGAGCAGGTTGGCACCGACGTTGTGCGGCACCACCCGGCCCATCACCGCCCCCACTTCGGGGTCGAAGAACGGGGCCATCAGACGCCGGATCAGGCCACGCGAGGGCATGTAGTCGGCATCGAAGACGATGATGAAGTCGGTGTCGATCAGCGCCGTGGCATCTTTCAATGCTGCCGCCTTGCCGGGCTTGCCACTGACGCGGTGGAACGGTGTGATGCGGCCCGGAAAGCGCGCCACCACGGTATCGATGATCTCGCGGGTACGGTCGCTGGAGCGGTCGTTGACCGGCATGATGACCATGCGGTCTGCCGGATAGTCCACCCGCATCAGGTTTTCCAGACAGTCCTGGATCACGTCTTCTTCGTTGTGGGCGGCCACAAAGATGGTGACCCGCGGCCAGTCGGCGCTGACGATGCTGGCATACGGATGGCGTTGCTTGCCAAACAGCCGGTTCAGAGAAAACAGGTAATGCCGCAGCGTGTAGACCATCAGCAGCAGCATCACCGTACCCATCATCCCCACCAAGGCCCATGCCCACACGGCACCCAACGGGCTGGCCAGGGCATAGCCCAAAGCGGCGCCGGTCTCCGCTGCGACCGCAGGCACCGCACCCCATGCCAATCCACCGATTGCATAGCGCCATGAGCACGTTACGGAAAGAGGGGGCATACAAACAATGAGAAGTAGTTAAAACAGCGCTGCAACCCTGCCGGGACGTGCGGGCTAACCTTGCAAAGCAAGGCACATGGCCATGGCATGCGGAATGCACACCATCGACTCTTGAGTCAGACAAATGAACTCAAGGAAAAAAGTCACAAAAACCAAAACAAATATCTTTTTTACACAGTTCACATGAAGTTTACTGTCTGATGGCTCAGTGTAGACAATTCTTTTGTAAGCAAAATATTGTGTATGCAAATTTCTTTAGAAAAATACAATATAGTGTGTATGCAACAATACTGTAATATTTGTGTGAATATAAATTCTGCATGGATGTTTGCTATTTTTTAAATAGCTAAATATGCAGTATTAACAGGCGTTTACAGCCTATTCAATCGAATCAATCCAGCGATGCGGGCCCGCTGGTGCGCGGTGCCAACACAGGCAAGCGCATTTCAAAAGTAGCTCCAAAACCCAGTGTACTGTATACACTCAGTCCGCCGCCCAACACATTGGTCACAGCGTTATAGGCAATGTGCAGGCCCAAGCCGGTGCCGCCCCGGCCCATTTTGGTAGTGACGAAAGGATCGAAGATCCGGTCCAGCAGATCGGGCGGAATGCCGCATCCGTCGTCGGTCACACATAACACCACTGCGCCTTGGTCGTCGCGCCCACCGGTAAGGCGCACGGTGCCATGGTCGCGGCCCTCAAAGCCGTGCAGCACGGCGTTGTGGATCAGGTTGCCAATCGCCTGGCCCAGTGCACCGGGGTAACTGTCCAGCCGCAAACCGGTGGGTACATCGACCTGGATCTTGTAGGGTGTGCGGGCAAAGGTCGGGCGCAGGCTGGCCACCATTTCATCCACGACCTCGCGCAACTCAAAATGGCGGCGTTGCGAGCTGGTCTGGTCCACCGCCACCTGTTTGAAGCTGGTGACCAGGTCGGCTGCGCGGTGCAGGTTGCGGGTGGCGATGTCGGTGGCCTGGTCCACACTGTCGAGCAGGCTGTTCAGCGCGCTGCGGCGCAGGCCAGTGTGCATGGCGGTGCGGAATTGGCGCACCTCGTCAGTGAGCGCGCTGACCGCCATCAGGCTGTTGCCCAGCGGAGTGTTGAGCTCGTGGGCCACACCAGCCACCAGCCCGCCCAAAGCGGCCATTTTTTCGGCCCGCACCAGCTCGGCCTGGGTGGCGCGCAGATGGGCCACCGCACCCGACAAATCTTCGTTGGCAGCCGCCAGGGCCTGGGTGCGGCGCTGCACGCGGGCTTCGAGTTCGGTATTGAGTTCGCGCAGCTCGTTGCTGATGCGCTGGATGTCGGTCATCTCCACCGCCGCCCACACCATCAGGAAAGAGGTGCCCACCTGCGCCTGCCGCCGGTATAGCTGGAACAGCACCGCCTCGCCATCGCCCCGCAGCATCCAGGCCTCCACCACCGTGTGCCCCTGCTGCAGGCTGTTCAACATCGCGCTGCGCTCCTCCTGCGACCGCCACAGGCCAATCTCGTTCGCGGTGCGGCCCAATACCGCCTCCCGCGTGCGCCCGAACCCCCGGCACCAGGCCTCGTTCACGTCCAGCAACGGGTAGGGCGACTCGGTATGGGTCACCGACATGGGTACCGGTGAGGCGTTGAAGATGGCTTGCGACTTCAGTTCACGCTCCCGCAGCGTGCGGGCCATTTTCTCCAGGTCTGCCGACAGGTCATTGAACTCCAGGATGGCACCGCGTGGCCAGGGCCCGTCGGCAGCGCCCTGGGTAATCTGCCCAGCGCGGACGAGGATGCGGCGCAAGGGCCGGGTCAGCCACGAGGCCCAAAACGGGGCCAGCACCAAACCCACCAGCACGGCACCTGCAAACCCGGCCACCACCATCACCACCAGCCCCTGGATGTCCTGGTTCTCCAGCCCGGCAGGCATGCCGCCTACAAAATACCAGTCCAGAGCTTCGGAATGCACCACCGCCGGGTGGAAGCTGCGGCCCCCGAAACGGAACACCTCGGGCAGGGTTTGAAAGTTCCGCGCAGCCTGCACCAATGGCCAGTTCAGCACATTCACCGTGCCCACATGCGTCCCGCCATCGGTGTCGGCCACGATTTCGCCGCTGCGGTCCACCAGCCAGATGGATGCCGCGCGCTGACCCGCCGCAAGCTGGAAGGTATCCAGCAAATACGATAGCGGCACTTCGGCCAACAGCACGCGGTCACGGCCTACCGGGTAGGCCAGGCCCACCGTCACGGCCCCCGACAAAGCCGACAAGAACTTGTCCCCCCAGACCATCTGGCGCGACTCCAGCACGGCCCGAAACAGCGGGCTGGCCGACAGGTCACTGCCGAGCAGGTCGGTACGGTGCTCGCGCAGCACAGGGACCACCCCGGCGGCCAGCACCGTGCCCTCGTTGGATGCCAGGTAAATGGCACGGATGGCCGTGCCCTCCCAGGCGGCGCGCTCCAGCAAAGCGGTGGCTTCCAGCAGATCCCGGGTTTCCACAGCTTCGCTGAGCAGTTCCATGCGGGCTTCCAGCGAGCCCAGCAAGATCTCCACCCGGTCGGCGATTTCATGGATGTCGCGTTCCACCTCGACTTTGTTGTCGGCCTCGATTCTGGGAATCTGCAACAGCAGGATGCTGGATCCCACAATCGCAAACGTGGCCAGGATCGTCACCACCAGCAGGGCCGCCAGGGTGCTGCGCAAGCGCCAGACACGCAGCGTGGTCATGGCAGCAACACAAACTTGCCGCCACGCACCTCGGTAAAAAACACCTTGCGCGCGGTGTCGCCGAAGCGGTCGAGCTGGATACTTTGCTGCAGGCCCTGGTAAGGCCCATGCTGGAGGATGCTGTCCTTCAGAGACTGGCCCGGTGCCTGCGATGCCATGGCCTGACACAACATGTCCGTGCCGTCGTACGCCAGTACCGCGCTAAAGCTGGGCTCCCGCGCAAACCGCGCCACAAAAGCCCGGTGGAAACTGCGGTAGCGCGCGGAAGTGTCATCCCGGTTGAAGGGCTGCGCAATCAGCAGCCCCTCCACCGAGCGGCCGCCCAGCTCCAACAGCAATTCGGTAGAGGCCCTTTCGGCCGCGCTCTTGGGCATCTGCGGTGCCAGCTTGTCGGCCTGCTGGGCCAGACGTGCAACATCGATGGCACTCCCGATGAACAGCAGGCCCTGTGCCGGTTGGGCCAGCATCTGGCGCACCACACTGCCAAAACCCGTGCGGGCATCGGACTCGAATGCCACCACCGCCACCACCTGGCCGCCCAGCGCGCCATACGCCTGCTTGAACGCGTCCAGCCAGGCCAGGGAGTAGCTGGCGTTGCGCGTGTCGTACGCCAGCGCCATGCGGTGCTGGCCGCGCTGGTACAGCAACTGGGCGTACTCGCTGGCGTTGTCCCGCGTGGTGCGGTTGATGCGGATGAAAAAATCGTCCTTCCCCACAAAGTCCGTGGAGGTCACGGTGGGGCTGACCATGACGATACCGGCCTGGTTGATCAGCGGCACCGCCACCTGGGCAACCGCACTGCTGAAAGGCCCGACCACGGCCTCGACCCGCGCCGCCACCAGGGCCTGGATGGCCTGCTGCGACTTCACCGGCTCCATGCCGTCGTCCTGCACCTGCATCTCGACCATGCGGCCCCGGATGCCACCGGCCTGGTTGCGCTGCTCCACCGCCAGGATCATACCGTTGCGGCCATCTTCCCCCGTATCCGACCCCCGGTCCGACAAACTGCCGATAAAACCCAGACGGATGGCTTTGGGCGGACCGCATCCCGGCAGGCACCCCACCAATAGCAGGGCGGCCAGCCAGAGCCGCCAGTTCACGGCGGCGGCCCCAGGCGCTGCGCCAGCCAGGGCCCCAGGTCTTCGATGGTCATGGGTTTGGCATACAGGTAGCCCTGCGCCTCGTCACAGCCCAGACCGCGCAAGATATGCGCCTGGCCTTCAGTTTCCACGCCCTCGGCCAGCACCTGCATGCCCAACTGGTGGCCCAGCGGCACGATCATTTCGGCAATGCGCGCACCCAGGCGGCCCGAGTCCAGCGACATCACAAAGGCACGGTCGATCTTCAGGCGGTCGGCAGGCAGGCGGTCCAGGTAGGACAGGGACGAAAACCCGGTGCCAAAGTCGTCGATGGCCACCGCAATGCCGCGCGCCTTGATCTGGCGCAGCAAGGCCGCCACGCGCTCCATGCCCATCACCGCCACCGACTCGGTGATCTCCAGCTCCAGGCTCTCGGGCGGCATGCCGCTGTCCCGCAGGGCCTCGTCCACCACGTCCAGAAACTGCGGCTGGGCAAACTGCACCGACGACACGTTGACCGCCACCCGGATGCCCAGCGCGTTACCTTGTTGGCGCAACGCGGCCATGGCGTGCAGGGCCGAGCGCAGCACCCAGGCCCCCATGGTGACGATCAGGCCCGACTGCTCGGCCACCGGGATGAAGCGGTCGGGTGGCACAAACTTGCCGTCATCGGTGCGCCAGCGCAGCAAGGCTTCCACGCCGGTGGGACGGCCATCGGCCAGGTTCACCTGGGGCTGGTACACCACAAACAGGTGCTCGTGGTCAAACGCGCGCTGCAGGCCGTGCAGCATGCGGGTGCGCTCGCGGGTGATGGTGCCCACCTCGGCCGAGTAATACGCGCTGCGGCCCTGGCCCAGCTCCTTGGCGCGCTTCAAGGCGATGGACGCGTCTTTCAGCAGCTCCAGGCCGCTGCCGCTGGTGTCGTCACAGCGCACAAAGCCCATGCAGACCGACACCGGCCGCAGCACGTTCTCGATCTCGAACGGCTGGTCGAACACGCCACGCAGCCGCTCAGGGTTGACGCTGGACTCCAGTCCAAACAGGCCAAAGGTATCGCCCGCCACCCGCGCCAGAAACCCGGCTCCGGCCAGCACCGCGCCCAGCCGCAGGGCGATGGCGGCCAGCAGCTGGTCGCCATAGGCATGGCCAAACATGTCGTTAGTCTCGGCAAACTGGTCCACGTCCATCAGGCCAATGGCGTGCCCGGCTGTGCCGCGCGCGGCTACCGCGTCGTCCAGGTGCTGGAGGAAGGCGGTGCGGTTGGGCAGGCCCAGCATGCGGTCCACAAAGGCATGGTTGCGCAGCCGGGTCACCAGCTCCACATTGGCGGCGCACAGGGCGATATTGGTGCAAAACACCTCCAGCAAATGCATGTCTACATCGCGCAGCGGGGCCGAAGCATAGACAAACGCCACGAAGTCGCCGCCCTCGCGGCCCGGAAAGAACAGGGTCACGCTGCGTTCGGCCAGCAGGTTGCGGCGCTCGGCCAGGCACTGGGTGAGGCTGGCCACGATATACGGGTCGTCGATATCGGTGATGCGGCACTGCATCAGGTGGGCCAGCCGCCCGGCGGCCGCGATCACCACGCAATGCGATCCGGTTTCGGCCTGGGGCGTGCAGGCGCACAACACCCCTTCGGGTTCCACCCCCACCAGCCCGGCGATCTGCGTGATCACCCCCTCGGCAAAGCTTTGCAGGCCCGGCTGGGCGATGAACTGGTTGCTGGCCGCCACGATCTTCTCCAGCCCCCGGCGGCTGGCATCCATGCGGCGCAGCTGATCAAAAGAGCGGATGGCCGCGGTCAGCGTGGTGTAGAGCTTGGTGCGGGTGAGCTCGCTTTTGGCCTTGTAGTCGTTGATGTCATAACGGCGTATGGTCTCGATCTCCGGGGCCTGGCCCGGCTGGCCGGTGCGCAGAATGATGCGCACATTGGCCAGCCCCAGCTCGTTGCGGATCGCCCCCACGGTGAGCAGTCCGGCGTTGTCGGTTTCCATCACCACGTCCAGCAGCACCACCGCCACATCGGGCTCTTGGCGCAACAGCGCCAGGGCATCGGCGGCCGAGTGGGCGTGCAAAAGGTGCAGCCCCCGGCCTTCGATCTCCAGGCCGCGCAGGCCGTAGGCCGTGCTTTCGTGCACATCGGGATCGTCGTCCACCACCAGAATCCGCCACGGCTCTCGCAGGGCCACCGTGGCCGCAGGCGGGGCACCGTCTATGAACTCAAGCAGATCTTCGTCATCCATGGGCTGTAGGGCGGCAAGCGCACCTTGAAAAGTTGGAGCCCAGTCTCTTACAAAATGTAGCAAACAACAAGCACATAGCCCTATGAGCCCGGGCAATAGGGAAAACCCTATACAGAAACGTGTTCTTACAAATTCGGCGCCAGCAGGCGCTGCAGATCGGCCTCGGCCACGCCACGGCGCTGGGCCAGGTCTTTCAGCTGGTCTTCGCCAATCTTGCCGACGTTGAAGTACACGCTGTCCGGATGCCCCAGATAGAAGCCGCTCACGCTGGCGGCCGGCAGCATGGCCAGGCTCTCGGTGAGTTCCATGCCGATCTCAGCGCATTGCAGCAAGGCAAACATGTCCTGCTTGGCGCTGTGGTCCGGGCAGGCCGGGTAGCCGGGCGCGGGGCGGATGCCGGTGTATTTCTCGGCAATCATCTCTTCGATGCCCAGCGACTCTTGCGGCGCGTAGCCCCACAGGTCGGTACGCACGCGGTGGTGCAGGCATTCGGCAAAGGCCTCGGCCAGGCGGTCGGCAATGGCCTTGAACATGATGCTGGAGTAGTCGTCCAGCTCGGCCATGAACTGCGCTTCCTTCTTTTCGGCACCCAGCCCGGCGGTCACAGCGAACATGCCTGCGTAGTCGGCCACGCCGCTGCTCTTGGGTGCCACGAAGTCGGCCAGGCAGCGGCTGGGGCGCATGACCCCATCGATGGCCTGCTTCTCGGTCTGCTGGCGCAGGCCGTGCCAGGTCATGGCGACTTCGCTGCGCGATGCGTCGGTGTAGAAGACGATGTCGTCATCCAACACCGTATTGGCCGGGTACAGGGCGATCACGCCGTTGGCGGTGAGCCAGCGGCCCTCGACCACGCGTTTCAGCATGGCCTGCGCATCCTTGTGCACCCGGGTGGCTTCTATGCCGACCACTTCGTCGGTCAGGATGGCCGGGTAGGGCCCGGCCAGGTCCCAGGTCTGGAAGAACGGTCCCCAGTCGATGTACTTGGCCAGCTCGGTCAGGTCGAAATTCTTGAAGACGCGGCGGCCGATGAATTTGGGCACCTTGGGGGTGTAGCCAGCCCAGTCCATCGGCGTTTTGTTGGCGCGGCACTTGGCCAGCGGCCACAGCGGGGTTTGCTTCTTGTTGGCGTGCTGGTGGCGTACCTTGTCGTAGTCGGCATTCAGCTCTTCAATGAAAGCCCCCGCGCCGTCACCCAGCAGGCTTTGCGCCACGCCCACGCTGCGCGAGGCATCGGGCACATAGACCACCGGGCCGTCGTAGTGGTGCGCAATCTTCACGGCGGTGTGCACGCGGCTGGTGGTGGCACCGCCGATCATCAACGGGATTTTCTTGATGCGGAAATGGTCGTCCTTTTGCATCTCGCCCGCCACATACTGCATTTCTTCCAGGCTGGGGGTGATCAGGCCGCTCAGGCCCACGATGTCGGCCCCTTCCACCTTGGCGCGGGCCAGAATTTCGTGGCAGGGCACCATCACGCCCATGTTGATGACCTCGAAGTTATTGCACTGCAAAACCACGGTGACGATGTTCTTGCCGATGTCGTGCACGTCGCCCTTTACCGTGGCGATGATGATCTTGCCCTTGGTGCGCACGTCGCGGCCTGCGGCTTCGTCCAGGCGCTTTTCTTCTTCGATGTAGGGGATCAAATGCGCCACGGCGGACTTCATCACCCGCGCCGACTTCACCACCTGCGGCAGGAACATCTTGCCCTGGCCAAACAGGTCGCCCACGATGTTCATGCCCGCCATCAGCGGGCCTTCGATCACGTGCAGCGGGCGGCCGCCCTTGGCCAGCACGGCCTGGTAGGCCTCTTCGGTGTCGGGCACGATGAAGTCGGTGATGCCGTGCACCATGGCGTGGCTCAGGCGCTGCTCTACCGTCACAAAGTGGTCGGCAGTGCCGCGCCAGTCCAGGCGCTTGCTTTCGTCCTTGGCACCGCTCTTGGCGGTTTCGGCAATCTCCACCAGGCGCTCGCCCGCATCGGGGCGGCGGTTCAGCACTACGTCTTCCACACGTTCGCGCAGTACCGGCTCCAGGTCGTCGTACACCCCCACCATGCCCGCGTTGACGATGCCCATGTCCATGCCCGCCTGGATGGCGTGGTACAGAAACACGGTGTGGATGGCCTCGCGCACCGGGTCGTTGCCGCGGAAGCTGAAACTCACATTGCTCACCCCGCCCGAGACCTTGGCCCCCGGTAGGTTCTGCTTGATCCAGCGCGTGGCCTCGATGAAGTCCACGGCGTAGTTGTTGTGCTCTTCGATGCCCGTGGCCACAGCGAAGATATTGGGGTCGAAGATGATGTCTTCGGGCGGAAAACCGACCTCGTCGACCAGGATGCGGTAGGCGCGCTCGCAGATCTCGATCTTGCGCGCATAGGTGTCGGCCTGGCCCTTCTCGTCAAACGCCATCACCACGGCAGCCGCGCCGTAGCGCCGCACCAGCTTTGCATGGTGCTTGAAGGCATCTACGCCTTCTTTCATGCTGATGGAGTTGACGATGGGTTTGCCCTGGATGCAGCGCAGCCCGGCCTCGATCACTTCCCACTTGGAGCTGTCCACCATGATGGGCACGCGGGCGATGTCGGGCTCACTGGCAATCAGGTTCAAAAACCGCACCATGGCGGCCTTGCTGTCGAGCATGGCCTCGTCCATGTTGATGTCGATCACCTGCGCGCCGTTTTCCACCTGCTGGCGGGCCACCGACAAGGCCTGGTCGAACTCGCCGTTCAAGATCATCCGGGCGAAGGCCTTGGAGCCGGTGACGTTGGTGCGCTCGCCGATGTTGACGAACAGCGTGCCTTGGCCGATGAGCACGGGCTCCAGGCCGGACAACAACATGGGGGGGACGGGGCTTACGACAGATTCGGACATACAACTCACCTGTGGAGGGACATGGTTCAGGTGAGCGTCGTTGGTAATCAACCCAAGCCTGACGGGGAACAAACCCGCTGCAACGCTCCTTGGGAGGCTGCAATTTTAAGGGCGGCCCAAAATTTATAAGAAATCCGGCCTCCGTGCTTATTCAATAAGCGCAACAAGCTATTTATTTAATAGCAACTACATACCAACCCCAGCCCTGCCCGCCCAGGCGATGTGCTAAAAGCGGAGCAGGCTTCACCACGGACCCGAGACCATGTTCAAAAACCTGATGGACGGCATCAAAACCCAGTTGTCGCGGACACCGGAGCTCCTCGAACCCCATGAGCGCATGCGCTCGGTGCAGCACTCGGGTTCGGCCAGCCGCGCCGCCGAGCTGCTGATTGCGCCCACCGCGCTGATGCAGCTCAGCCCCAGCGAGGCGCTGACGGTGGTGAGCTACATGACGCCGCGCCGTATCGCCATGGACACCACCTTCATCCACGAAGGCAATACCAGCGAAACCGGCTACATGCTGCTGTTGCTGGAGGGCGAGGTGACGGTAGAAAACATCGTGGTGAGCCGCCGCAACCCGGTCACGGTCAGCGTGCTCGGCCCCGGCAGCCTGATTGGCGAAATGGGCCTGATCGACGGCCAGGCCCGGCTGGCCTCGTGCACCGCCACCACCGACGTCACCGGTGCCGTGCTGTCCCGCGCGGCCCTGGAAAAGCTCAGCCAGGACGATCCGCGCACCGCCGCCAAGCTGCTGCTGGCCGTGTCGCTGCGCATCGCCGAGCGGCTGCGCGACACCACCGAAAAGGTCAAGCGCTACAGCCAGCTGGTGCAGGCCATGCAGCAGGAAATCGACCACCTGATGCCGACCTGAACACCCGCGTCAGGCCGCCGCCGCCAGCGCCGACGCAGGCAGACCAAACACCCGGTCAAACGCCCAGTTGAAGACGAAGGTGTAGACCAGAAAAAACAGCAGCAGCCCGAAGTCCATCCACAAGGCGTGCAGCCAGGTCACGTCCAGCCACCAGGCCATCAGCGGCACAAAAATCAGCGTCAGGCCGCCCTCAAACCCCACGGCATGTGCCACGCGGCGCGCAAAGTTGCGGCCTCGCACCGGCTGGCGCGCCTCCCAGCGCTCGAACAAGGTGTTGAACACCAGGTTCCACACCACAGCGATCACCGACGTGGCCACCGCCAGCATGCCCGCATCCTGCATGCCCTGGCCCGACATCCCGGCCAGCCCCAGCGTGGCGGCCACGATGGCAATGGCCTCGTACAGGCTGACGTAAACAAACTTTCTCTTCATTCCTTGCATGGCGCGGGTCCTTGGTAATGGGGTGACTGTATGTCTTAAACTCTGATACATAAAGTCAGCTTGTTTCAACTTCACTGATAGGTGCATCTTGGCATTTACCTCGGAAAACGTGCAGGTGTTTCTGGCCGTGCTGGACCGGGGCTCGTTCTCGGCCGCCGCGCGGGCGCTGGGGCGTGTGCCCTCGGCGGTGAGCATGGCCATCGCCCACCTGGAGGCCGAGCTCAACCTGCCGCTGTTCGACCGCCGTGGCCGCGAGCCCCAACCCACGGCGGCGGCCCGCTCGCTGGAGCCGCAGGCGCGGCTGCTGGCCGCCCAGTTGCAGCAGCTGCAGGCCCAGGCGCTGGCCCTGACCCAGGGCCTGGAAAGCCGCCTGACCCTGGCCATCGCCCCCGAGCTGCTGGCCGCAGAGTGGCGCAGCCCGCTGGCCACGCTGGCGCAGGAACACCCGCTGCTGGAAGTGGAAGTGCTGGCTGCGCCCCAGGCCGACGCGCTGGCCATGCTGCACGCGGGCCGGGCCAATCTGGCGCTGGTGTTCGAGCGGCCCAGCCTGGACGGGCGCGAGGGTTTCCAGGAGGTGAGCAGCGAAATCCTGGTCGCCGTGATGGCCCCCGCCCTGCTGGCCCAGACCCTGCAGCCGGGCGCGGGCCTGCGCGAAGAGCAGCTCACCAACACCCGCCAGATCGTGGTGGCCAGCCGCGACCTGGCCGCCATCGACACCCGCTTCGCCTACGCCCGCCACTGCTGGCGCACCGACAACCACATCGCCGCGCTGGGCCTGATCGAGGCCGGTATCGGCTGGGGCTGGCTGCCGCAGTCTTTTGTGCGCAGCCAGATCGCCGCAGGCACGCTGGTGCAAATGCCGTTCGACAACCTGACCAACCGGCTGGAGCTGTGGGTGGACGTGGTCTGGTCCAAAGAAAGGCCGCTGGGCCTGGCGGCACGGCGCTTCATCGCCCTGGTGAGCGCCGGGCGCGCGGCCCGCAAGCTGCTGACGGAAAGTTTACAAGAAATGGGCTCCTAGCGCTTATTCAATGAGCGCAAGAAGCTAGCTATTTTGTAGCACATGAAACACTCGTTCATGGCAAATGACATCGGGGCCTGCGTATCCACTGCCGCAATAGAGCGCTTCCGTCAGCTTACAGCACAGGACCTGAATGCCCATCGCGCCCGCGCAGCGCTGTACGTGCTGGCGTTGGCAGAGGCGGGATTGGGTTAAACCCCTGTCCCCGCTGCACAAGCTACACCGCAGAGTGTGTACGCAGCCAATCCTTTAGCGCATCGTTCATGCGGGTTTGCCAGCCTGGGCCCGCAGTACGAAAGGCCTCCAGCACATCATGGTCGAAACGGATGGCGACTTGCTCTTTGGTAGCGCTGCCTGCCGGGCGACCCCGCTTTTTGGGGTAGGCCGCCACGCCAGCTTGCAGCTCTTCAGCGGTAGCTGGACGGTCGTCTGCGTCCACGCCACCCCACAAAAATCCTGGGCTGGCGAAGTGGCCTGCACGGCACGAGCAAGTCCTTACGATTCATCGCATTCGTTTTCGAGCCAGGCATCGTAAACCTCACGTTCTAACTGGATGGAAGTTGGTAGCAGGCATGTAAATTTCAGGCATCAAATAGACCCGCAGCGCTTATTCCATTAGCGCAAGCAGCTATGCATTAAGTAGCAACTAGAGCACTTCCAGCTTTTCCCAAGTGCCACTGCGCTGCGAGGCAAACAGCGCGTCGATGATGCGCATGTTCTGGATCGCGTCTTCCACGCCGTACTGCAGCGGTGTTTCGCCGCGGATGGCGAGGGAGAACGCATCGCCTTCCAGGCTGTACTGGTCGCAGGGCGCGAAGGTTTCCACCGTGGCGCTGCTGCCGTTCAGGGCTTTGCCGTTGTCGATGAAGATGCGGGTAGCCTCGCCCTGCGGCGCGTTGAACGGGATCTCGATCTCTACCCGCTGCTGCGTACCCACCACCTGCACGCGCTGGTAGGGCGTGGACTGGGTGGAGACGGTGAAGTTGAGCTGGCGGCCACCACCAAAGTCCAGCAGCGCGCTGAACATGCGGTCTACGTTGAATGTGGGGTCCATGTCGGCCAGCGCCATCACGCGCAGCGGCTCGGCACCGAACAAAAATCGCCCGGCCACGATGGGGTAGCAGCCGATGTCGAACAGTGCGCCGCCGCCCTTGGCCGCATCGTTGCGGATGTTGTCGGGGTTGCGGTTGAAGTACGAAAACCAGGCCTGCACCGTGCAGCGCTCGCCCAAGGCACCGCTTTGCACCAGTTCGCGGGTGCGCAGCCACTGCGGGTGAAAGCGCACCATGAAGGCTTCCATGATGTGGACTTTGCCCGCCACTTCGCGCAGTTGCGCCGCCTCGGTGGCGTTCAAGGCCATGGGCTTTTCGCACAGCACGTGCTTGCCCGCGCGCGCTGCGGCCAGGGTCATGGGCACGTGCAGGTCGTTGGGCAGGGGGTTGTAGATGGCCTCGATGTGCGGGTCGGCCAGCAGCTCTTCGTAAGAGCCGTAGGCGGTGGGAATGCCCAACTTGTCCGCCGCGGCGCGGGCCGAAGGCAGGGCGCGCGAGGCAATCGCCTGCACGTCGCACCACTGGCTGCGCATCAACGCCGGGGTGACCTTTTCCATGCCAATCTTGGCGGTACTCAACACACCCCAGCGTACTTTTTGCATATCAGGCAGCCTCTTTGTAGAAATACGAACGCAGCGCGCGGCCCGGCAGCGGTGTCACCGCGTCGTGGATGGCGGCGATGTGGTCGGGCGTGGTGCCGCAGCAGCCGCCGACGATGTTGACCAGCCCCTCGGCAGCGAACTCGCGCACCAGGGCCGAGGTGACATCCGGGGTTTCGTCGAAGCCGGTGTCGCTCATCGGGTTAGGCAGGCCCGCATTGGGGTAGCAGCTGATGAAGGTGTCCGGGGCCACGCGGTGCAGCTCCTGGATGTAGGGGCGCATCAGCGCCGCGCCCAGGGCGCAGTTCAGGCCGATGGCCAGCGGCTGGGCGTGGCGCACGCTGTGCCAGAAGGCGGTGACAGTCTGGCCGCTCAAGATGCGGCCCGAGGCATCGGTGACGGTGCCGCTGATGATCAGCGGCAGGCGCTGGCCCGAGTCGGCAAAGTATTCGTCCACCGCAAACAGCGCGGCCTTGGCGTTGAGCGTGTCAAAAATCGTTTCCACCAGGATCACGTCGCTGCCGCCCTCGACCAGCGCCTGGGTCTGGTCGTAGTAGGCGGCACGCAGCTCTTCAAAGGTCACGTTGCGCGCGCCGGGGTCGTTCACGTCGGGGCTGATGCTGGCGGTTTTGGGCGTGGGGCCGAGGGCTCCGGCCACGAAGCGCGGCTTGTCGGGCGTGCTGTACTTGTCGCAGGCGGCGCGGGCGATGCGGGCCGATTCAAAGTTCATCTCGATGGCCAGGTCGGCCATGTCGTAATCGGCCTGGGCCACGGTGGTCGCGCCAAAGGTGTTGGTCTCGATCAGGTCGGCCCCGGCGGCCAGGTAGCCCTCGTGGATGTCGCGGATCACGTCCGGGCGCGTCAGGCTGAGCAGCTCGTTGTTGCCCTTCACGTCCTTGTGGAAGTCCTTGAAGCGCTCGCCCCGGTACTGCGCTTCGTTCAGCTTGAAGCGCTGGATCATGGTGCCCATCGCGCCATCCAGGATGGCGATGCGTTGCGCCAGGATGGCGGGGAGTTGCTGGGCGCGGGTGTAGGTAGGCGTTTTCATGAGGGGTCGATTGTAGGAAACACAGCCAAGGCTTGGCACGCCAAGGGCACTTGGGGGTCCATTGGGGGATTGCTACACCGCAGAATGCGTGCGCAGCCAGTCTTTGAGCGCGTCGTTCATCCGGGTTTGCCAGCCGGGGCCTGCGGTGCGAAAGGCTTCCAGCACCTCATGGTCGAAACGGATGGCCACTTGCTCTTTGGTGGCGCTGCCTGCGGGGCGACCACGCTTCTTGCGGTAGGCGGCCACGCCTGCTTGCAGCTCCTCGGCGCTGGCAGGGCGGTCATCTGGGTCCGTGCCGTCCCACACAAAATCTTGGGATGGAAGGCTGGCCCGCACGGCGGCCAGGGTTTCCTCACGACTCATCGCATTCGTTTTCGAGCCAGGCATCGTAAACCTCACGTTCTATACGGCTCGCACGTCGAAAACTGATCACGCGTGCAGAGCCACTACGTTCGGTGTGTACCACCGACAGCACAGCCAGAAAACCCAACACATAAGAGATCGACAGCGTGCGTAATTCGCCGATACCCTGCTGCGGGATGTCCAGCCGAAACCGCGACTCCAACACCTCGCCTGCGTCGGCAAAATCAAACCCATGTTTGCGCAGATTGCTTTGCCGCTTGGCTTCGTCCCAAGTAAGTCGGGTATCCATGCGATTAATTGTAGATGCATTAATTGCATCTGTGCTATTTTTGTAGATGCATTATTACAATGCCCGCCAAAATCACACCTCCACCAAAGCCCCCAGCGCCCGCAGCCGCACAGCATCCCGCACCGGCGGCTGGCCGAAGAAGCGCGCGTATTCGCGGCTGAACTGGGACGGGCTCTCGTAGCCTACGGCAAAGCCGATGCTGGCCGCGTCGGCCTGGCCCGCTAGCAGCAGGCGGCGGGCTTCCTGCAGGCGGATCTGCTTTTGGTACTGCAGCGGGCTCATGGCGGTAACGGCCTTGAAATGGCGGTGGAAGGTAGAGGCCGTCATGTGCACCTGCTGCGCCACCGTGGCAATGCGCAGCGGCTCGGCGAAATGGCGGCGGATCCAGGCTATGGTGCGGCCAATGTGCGCCAGGTGGCTGTGGGCCAGGGCGATCTGGCGCAGCATGGGGGCCTGCGCGCCGGTGAGCAGGCGGTACAGGATTTCCCTTTCAATCAGCGGGGCCAGCATGGGGATGTGGGCGGGGGTGTCCAGCAGCCGCAGCAGGCGCAGGGCGGCATCCAGCAGGTCGGGCGTGGCCGGGCTGACGGCCAGGCCGGGCGACGGGGCACCGGTGGGCTGGCGGGGCAAGGCCAGCAGCATGTCGGCCAGCACCGCCGTGTCCAGCGCGAGCGCGAAGGCCAGATAGGGCTCTTCCGGGCTGGCCTGCACCACCGCCCCGGTCACCGGCAAGTCCACCGACACCAGCAGGCACTGCCCGGCGCGGTACTCCACCACCGACTCCCCCAGCAGCACCCGCTTGGCCCCCTGGGCCACGATGTACAGAACCGGCTGGTAGACCACGGCCACCGGCAAGGTGGGCGCGTCTGCCCGCACCAGCCGCACGCGCGGCAGGGCCGTGGCGGCCTGGTTGCCCTGCCAGTGCCGTGCAATCACATCGCAAATTTATCTATTGGTTTCAACGGGCATGGACGGCAACATGCGAGGATTATGCAAGAGCCCGGCAGCATCACGCTACCGCTGCAGGGGCCCGTGCGGGGATAGTCAAGCTCTTTCAACCCTGGAGCCCTCATGCCTTTCCAACCCACCACCTGGTTCATTACCGGTGCCGCACGCGGCATCGGCGCGCACACCGTGCAAGCCGCCTTGGCCGCAGGCCACAACGTGGTCGCCACCGCCCGCAGCCGCCACAGCATCGCCACCACCCACAAGCGTTTGTTGGCGCTGGACCTGGACGTAAGCGTTGAATCCCAAGCCCACGCCGCCGTGCAGGCCGCCATGGCCCGCTTTGGCCGCATCGACGTACTGGTCAACAACGCGGGCTACGGCCAGCTCGGCCTGTTTGAAGAAAGCACGGCGGCGGATGCGCAGGTGCAGTTCGACACCAATGTGTTCGGCATGTTCCACGTGACCCGCGCGGTGCTGCCGGTGATGCGCCAGCAGCGCGCAGGCCGGGTGCTGAACCTCTCGTCCATCGCCGGCATGCGGGGCCGCAGCGGCACCGCCCTGTACAGCGCCAGCAAGTTCGCGGTGGAGGGCTTCTCCGAGGCCCTGGCGCAGGAGGTGGCCGCCTTCGGCATCTTTGTCACCATCGTGCAGCCCGGCGCGTTTCGCACCGACTTTCTGGACGGCCAGTCGATGCGCACCGGCAGCCAGCCCCTGGCCGCCCCCTCTGCCGATTACGCCGCGCAATCCGCCCAGGTGGCCGAAGGTTTTGGTGCCCGCAACCACCAGCAGCCCGGCGACCCGGCGCGGCTGGCTGCGGTGCTGCTGCAACTGGCCGCCCACCCCAAGCCGCCGCTGCGCCTGGCAGCAGGGAGTGATGCGGTGGAGATCATTAGGACGAAGATCGACGCGCTGCGGGCGGAGCTGGAGGCCTGGCGGGGGGTGTCGGTGGCGACGGATGGGGAGTTTTAAGGGAAATAGGCTGCCTGCGCTTATATGGTGAGCGTGAGCAGCTATCAATTGCAGAGCAATTACCGTTCTACAAAAAACGACTGGGCGGAATACGGTCGCACAGTCGCCCCTGCAACACGGACGGGCACAATACGCCCTTCCCACCAGCTCCCACTGGTTTACCCCTCAAATCAGCCCATAGCGCCCATTCCGTAAGCGCAAGCAGCTATAAATTGCAGAGCAAAAGCATTGTCCTCGACTCCCCTTGCCATCCTGCGTGAAACCTTTGGCTACGAGCAGTTTCGTGGGCCGCAACAAGCCATCGTGGAGCATGTGGTGGCCGGGGGCGATGCGCTGGTGCTGATGCCTACGGGCGGCGGCAAGTCGCTGTGTTACCAGATTCCGGCGATTGCGCGGCAGATGGTGGGGCAGGGGGTGACCATTGTGATTTCGCCGCTGATTGCGCTGATGCACGACCAGGTGGGCGCGTTGCACGAGGCGGGGGTGTCGGCGGCGTTCTTGAATTCCACGCTGAGCTTTGCCGAGGCGCTGGACGTGGAGCGCCGCCTGATGCGTGGCGACATCACCATGCTGTACGCCGCGCCCGAGCGCATCAACACGCCGCGCTTTCTGGACCAGCTCGACGAGCTGCTGGCGCGCGGCCAGCTCAGCCTGTTTGCGATTGACGAAGTGCATTGCGTGAGCCAGTGGGGTCACGACTTCCGCCCCGAATACCGCGCCTTGACGGTGCTGCACCAGCGCTACGCCAGCGTGCCGCGCATTGCGCTCACCGCCACGGCGGATGCGCTGACCCGGGCCGACATCGTGGAGCGGCTGCAGCTGGAAGATGCGCAGCACTTCGTCAGCAGCTTTGACCGGCCCAACATCCGCTACACCATTGTCGAGAAGAAGGACGCCACCCAGCAGCTGCTGCGCTTCATCCAGCGCGAGCATGCGGGGGCGGACTTCCAGGATGCCGGGGTGGTGTACTGCCAGTCGCGCAAACGGGTGGAAGAGGTGGCGCAAACGCTGTGCGAGAACGGCATCAACGCCCTGCCGTACCACGCCGGGCTGGACACCAAGCTGCGCCAGACGCACCAGGACCGCTTTCTGCGCGAAGAAGGCATTGTGATGGTGGCCACCATCGCCTTTGGCATGGGCATCGACAAACCCGACGTGCGCTTTGTGGCCCACCTGGACATGCCGAAAAACATCGAAGGCTACTACCAGGAGACGGGCCGCGCCGGGCGCGACGGCCTGCCCGCCGAGGCCTGGATGGTCTACGGCCTGCAGGACGTGGTGAACCAGCGCCGCATGATCGACGAGAGCCCGGCCAGCGAAGAATTCAAGCAGGTGATGCGCGGCAAGCTGGACGCGCTGCTGGGCCTGGCCGAGGCCACCGACTGCCGCCGGGTGCGGCTGCTGGCCTACTTTGGTGAAAAGTCGGCCCCCTGCGGGAATTGCGACAACTGTTTAGAGCCGCCGCAGGTGTGGGATGGCACCGAGGCGGCACGCAAGCTGCTGTCCACCATCTACCGCATCCAGCAGATGAGCGGCATTACCTTTGGCGCGGGCCACATCATGGACATTTTGCGGGGCAAGACCACCGACAAGGTGAACCAGTTCAACCACAGCACGCTCAGCACCTTTGGCCTGGGCACGGACTACAGCGAGCTGCAATTGCGCGGCGTGCTGCGCCAGCTGATCGCCATCGGCGCGGTGGCCGTGCAGGGCGAATACAACACCCTGGGCCTGACCGAGGGCTCGCGCGCCGTGCTCAAGGGCGAGGTGCCGCTGATGCTACGCGCGTCCGTCTCCGGCCCGGCAGAGCGCAAACCCCGGCGCGAAAAATCCACGGCCAAATCGGCAGCCAAATCGGCCGTGGTGGCCGCGCTGGACGACAGCGCCCAAACCCGTTTCACCGCCCTGAAAGCCTGGCGCGCCGAAGTGGCCCGCGAGCACAACCTGCCCGCCTACGTGATCTTCCACGACGCGACCCTGGCCGCGATAGCCGCCATCGACCCGCGCAGCCTGGGCGACCTGGAGGGCGTGAGCGGCATTGGAGCGAAGAAGCTGGAGGCTTATGGCGAGGCGGTGCTGGGTGTGTGCGTGGCGGCGTAGGCTGCCAAAAACGCCGCAAATTCGCCAATCGGCACCGGCCGGCTCAGCAGGTAGCCCTGGATCGCCATGCAGCCCATCTCGGCCAGAAACTTGCGCTGGCCTTCGGTTTCCACGCCTTCGGCAATCACCTGCAGGTGCATGCTGTGCGCCAAGGTGATGACGGTGCGGGCAATGGCGGCATCGTTGGGGTAGGTGAGTACATCGCGCACAAACGACTTGTCGATCTTGATCTGGTCCAGTGGCAGCTTTTTCAGGTAGCTCAGCGACGAGTAGCCGGTGCCAAAGTCGTCCAGCGACAGGCGCACGCCATGGGCGCGCAGGGCTGTCATTTTGGCGATGATGTCTTCCACATCGTTGACCAGCATGCTCTCGGTCAGTTCCAGCTTGAGCCGCGACGGCTCCGCCCCCGAGCGCGCCAGCACCGACAACACCTGCTGCACGTAGTCGGGCTGCTTGAACTGCTGGGCGCTGACGTTCACGGCGATTGTCAGCGCGGCAGTGGCCGGGTCTTGCGACCAACGCACCAGCTGGGCACAGGCGGTGCCCAGCACCCAGTGGCCCAGCGGCAGAATCAAGCCGGTTTGCTCGGCCACGGGAATGAACTCCGCCGGTGACACCATGCCGTTGACCGGGTGGACCCAGCGCACCAGCGCCTCTGCGCCCGCGATGCGGCCCTGTTCGTCCGTCTGGGGCTGGTAGTACAGCGCAAACTGGTTGCCGGGCAGGCCTTTGCGCAGGTCGGACGCCATGGCGTTGTAGGCGGTCATTTCCGACTGCATCACGTGCAGCAAGGCGTACAGCCCCAGCAGGGCCAGGGCGTTGTTGAACCAGGTGCCAGGGATGCGCACCGTATCGGGCAGCACATAGGGCGTGTCGAAACCCCACTGGGTGCTGGCAAACACAAAAAACGTTGCGAAGCAGGCCATGGAAATGCCATGCCGCAGCCACGCACGCTCGCCCTTGAAGATCAAAAAGGTGCCCATGCCCATGACCAGAAAGAAGTGGTGGGCAGAGCGGGGTGCCTGGGCGTTTGGAATGTCTTGCACCAGGCTCAACAGGCACAGCGCGACGTACATGCTGCACACCATCAGCAAGGTCGCGCTGCGGGTGTGGCCGCGCACGGTGAGCACCGCACTGACGGCAGCGATGGCGGCCAGCACAACGTTGCACACCGCAATCGACCAGGTGCCACGCAGGCCGAAATACACGCCCCAGCACAGCATGCCCAAGGCCATGACCGCGCTCCAGACCAGCAAGGCGCGCCGCATGCGCAGGCCATGCTTGCTTTCCGGGCCTGGCGGATGGACCCACACCTTGTAGTCGAATGTGGGCATGCGGGTCGCCTAGTGCATGAAACCCATTCCCCGGGCTTCGCGCACCTCGGGTTTGATACGGTGCTCGGCTTCCAGCTGCTCCATGAACTCGTCGGCGCTCAGGGCCGCGTCCAGAATCTCGGATTGGCGCTTGACCGCCGCAAAGTCGCCGGGGCAGAGCTGCTCCAGCTTGCCCAAACGGGTGGCCAGCGCGTCGGTCAGCAGGGCTGCATCGCCGCCTAGGGCTTCCTGCACAAACATGGTTGCACGCTGGGCGCGCAGCAGGGGTTTGAACTGGATCTTGAAGGTGAAGCGGCGCAGCGCGGCCTGGTCGATGCGGTCCAGCAGGTTGGTGGTGCAGACAAAGATGCCCCGGTAGCGCTCCATGCCCTGCAGCATTTCGTTCACTTCGGTGACCTCGTAGGTGCGCTGGGCACCGCGCCGGTCTTGCAGGAAGCTGTCGGCCTCGTCCAGCAGCAGCACGGCTTTTTCGGCCTCGGCCTCGCGGAACATGGCGGCCATTTTTTGCTCGGTTTCGCCCACGTACTTGCTCATCAGGTCGCTGGCCTGCTTGACGATCAGCGGTTTGTCCAGGGCCTTGGCGATGTGCTCGGCCAGCGCGGTTTTGCCGGTGCCGGGTGCGCCGTAAAAGCACAGCGTACCGTGGCCGCGCGCCTTCAGGGCCTGCACGATGCGGGGGATTTCAAAGCGGCTTTCCACGTTGAGCATGTCCAGGCTGTAGGTGGTGGCGCTGGGGCGCTGGGCGTGGTCGCTGGCGCTGTTGCCCAGGGCCATGTCGGCGTTTTTCAGCTGGCGGTCGATCAGGTTTTCGAACGTGGTGTCCAGCGCCGGGGTGACCAGCCCGGCAAAGCGCACCGCGGTACGGATCTGCGCCGGGGTCAGGCCTTTGCGCTCGGTGAGCTTGGCCACAAAGGCATCGCTCACGGCCACACCTTCCAGCGTCTTGCGCACCAGGCCTTCGCGGGCACCGGGCGGGGGCGATTTCAGCTCCAGGTGGTAGGCAAAGCGGCGGCGGAAGGCCGGGTCGATCTGCTCGATGCGGTTGGTCACCCACAGCGTGGGCACGTTGTTGGATTCCAGGATCTGGTTCACCCAGGCCTTGCCGCTCACCGACGCGCTGCCGGGCGCGGCCACCTGCTCAGCCCGGGCCATGAGCTGGGCGGCCTCGGTGCTGATGGGCGGAAACACGTCTTCCACCTCGTCAAACAGCAGCGCGGCCTGCACGCTGCCCTTGAGGAACACCTGGGCGATTTGCAGCGAGCGGTAGCGGTCGCGGCCACTGAGGGAGTTGCCGTCGCGGTCGGCGTATTCCACCTCGAACAGGTCCAGCCCGGCGGCCTGGGCTACCACCCGGGCCAGTTCGGTCTTGCCGGTGCCGGGCGGGCCGTAGAGCAGCACGTTCACGCCCGGCTCCTTGCGCGCCACGGCGTTGCGCAGCAGGCTGACAAGCACCTGCGCGTCGTCCAGCACATAGGTGAAGTCGTTCAAAGCCAGGGAGCTTTTGGTGGCCGGGCGGGTGAACACGGCCATCAGCTCGCTCTGGTCGCGGTACTCGCGCATCAGCACAGGGGGCAGCTTTTCGCTGACCTTCATCAGGTCGGCCAGGTCGGTGATGTTGTGCTCGGAGATCAGGTTTTCTACCAGGCCAATGCGCTCCAGGCGCGACCCGGCGCGCAGGGCCTCGCCCACCTCGGACGGGCTGACCCCGGCGACTTCGGCAATCGCGGCATAGGCTTCGGGCGCGTTGTTGACCTTGACCTCGACCAGGATGGTGCGCAGGTCGCGCTGGTAGCGGGCCAACGTGCCGTACAGCAGCAGGGCGCGTTCGGCCTTGTTGAGTTGCAGCAGGCCGGACAGCGCGTCGATGTTCTTTTCCACCAGGGTGGACTGCTTCTTGAGCGCGTGGGTCAGCCATTCGCCGGTGACGGCCAGGGCAGAGAGCAAATCCTTGGGCTGGTCTTTGGCGTATTCGTCCAGGTAGAAGAACAGCGTGCCCTCTTCGTAGGGGCCGCGCCACACGCCGTGGCGTTCCAGAAATTCGGTGGTGCCCAAGGCGACGTGGCCGCGCCAGAATTCGTTGTCCTTGCAGCGCCGGGTAAGGAACTCGCGCAGACGCAGCAGCACCGGCTGGGGCCACACCAAGTGCCGCCCGGCCATGGCCAGCAGGCTGTTGAGGTCGCGCCGCACATTGAACTTGGGGCCTTGGCGGGCCACCAGGGTGAGCACAAAATGCGAGCACATCAAGTCCAGCACGGGCGCGGTTTTCAGGCCGGGTGACGGCACCAGCTGCGGATTCGCAGGATCAAAAACCATACGCTTCACCATAAGACAGGCTCCTCGCAACGGGGTTCGTTGCCGCACCATAACGCAGCGGGTGGGGCATGGGAAGACCTGGGCCCCTAATATTCCCGCAACACGCATAGCCCTTGTCTGTGCCAGGCCCGTACAGGTCTCCGCTTAGAATCTGAGAGAACCGAAATCTTAGGAAACCCATGTCCAAACCCACCGACGACCACAGCACCCCCGCACATGCCCCGGCCGATGCCGTGGAAGCCATCGTGCCCCTGATACCCATCGTGTTGCCCATCGTCGGCGGTGTGTTGATTTTCCTGCTGGCTTTTATCGCCGTTTCCATGGCCTAAATGGCCGCTGCTGCTGGTCTGGCATAGACTGGCAGCTATTGATCCCATAGCACCACGCCCCTGCCAGGGCGGGTGCCCAGGTTTTGTGCAACGCAGAACCGGTTTAACTCCCCATTCCCCGTCTTCATTTCGCGCAAGCTATGTTTTCAATAGCTGGTTACGCCCTGCCCATGGGCGGTAGCACGCTATTTTTCTTGATTTTTCGCATTGAGTGGCTTGCATAACCTCATGCAACGTTTGCATATCATTTGCATGTAATCGCTCTGTAACCGGTCTGCGCATCTCTAGAATCGGCATCCCAGCCTCCCGAGGTTGCAAAGCCGTTTTCTGAAAAGGCCGCTCGCAGTGCCCCGCGCACGAAGCCCTCTTTTGAAAAGACGATTTTTCAACTTAGGAGCTTCCCGATGAACGCACGCACTTTGCATGGCCTGGCCACCACCGCGCCCGCCTATGTCAAAAACACCCGGCTGCTGGCCTGGGTGGCCGACATGGCCGCACTCACCCAGCCCGATGCCATCTACTGGTGTGATGGCAGCCAGGACGAATACGCCCAGCTGTGCCAGCAACTGGTGGCGGCAGGCACGTTCAAGCAGCTCAACCCGGCCAAGCGCCCCAACTCTTTCCTGGCCTGCAGCGACCCGAGCGATGTGGCCCGCGTGGAAGACCGCACCTATATCTGTTCCGACAAAAAAGAAGACGCAGGCCCCACCAACAACTGGATGGAGCCCGCCGAGATGCGCGCCACCCTGAACCCGCTGTTCGCCGGTTGCATGCGCGGGCGCACCATGTACGTGGTGCCGTTCAGCATGGGCCCGCTGGGTTCGCCGATCGCCCACATCGGCGTTGAGCTGTCCGACAGCCCGTACGTAGCCGTCAACATGCGCACCATGACCCGCATGGGCCGGGCCGTGGTCGAGCTGCTGGACGTGGACGGTGCCTTCGTGCCCTGCGTGCATACCGTGGGCGCGCCGCTGGCAGCGGGCCAGGCCGACGTGAAATGGCCGTGCAACAAGACCAAGTACATCGTGCACTTCCCCAAGACCCGCGAAATCTGGTCCTACGGCTCGGGCTACGGCGGTAACGCGCTGCTGGGCAAGAAGTGCTTTGCGCTGCGCATCGCCTCCAACATGGGCCGCGACGAGGGCTGGCTGGCCGAGCACATGCTGATTCTGGGTGTGACCAACCCGCAAGGCAAAAAATACCACGTGGCCGCCGCCTTCCCCAGCGCCTGTGGCAAGACCAATTTCTCCATGCTGGTGCCGCCCGCAGGCTTCCACGGCTGGAAGGTCACCACCATTGGTGATGACATCGCCTGGATCAAGCCCGGTGCCGATGGCCGCCTGTACGCCATCAACCCCGAAGCCGGCTACTTCGGCGTGGCCCCCGGCACCAACTACCACACCAACCCCAACTGCATGGCCAGCCTGGACAAGGACGTGATCTTCACCAACGTCGCCCTGACCGACGACGGCGACGTGTGGTGGGAAGGCATGGAAAAAGACACCGGCAAGCTGCCCGACCACCTGATCGACTGGCAGGGCAACGACTGGACCCCGGCCATCGCCAAAGCCACCGGTGCCAAAGCCGCGCACCCCAACTCGCGCTTCACCGTGGCCGCCACCAACAACCCGGCGCTGGACGATGCCTGGGACGATGCCGCTGGTGTGCCCATCGACGCGTTCATCTTCGGTGGCCGCCGCTCCACCACCGTGCCCCTGGTCACCGAAGCCCGCAACTGGACCGAAGGCGTGTACATGGCCGCCACCATGGGCTCTGAAACCACCGCCGCCGCGGCAGGCCAGATGGGCGTGGTGCGCCGCGACCCGTTCGCCATGCTGCCCTTCATGGGCTACAACATGAGCGACTACTTCCAGCACTGGCTGAACATGGGCGAGAAAATGGCCCATTCGGGCACCCGCCCGCCCGCCATCTTCTGCACCAACTGGTTCCGCAAGGGCGCAGACGGCCAATTCGTCTGGCCCGGCTACGGCGAAAACATGCGCGTGCTGAAGTGGATGATCGACCGCCTGGAAGGCGAAGCGGCTGGCCAGGAAAACATCTTCGGCATCAGCCCCACCTACGGCGAGCTGAACTGGACCGGGCTGGACTTCACGCGCGCGCAGTTCGACACCGTCACCCACATCGACAGCGCCGCCTGGCGCCAAGAGCTGGTGCTGCACACCGAACTGTTCACCCAGTTGGCCCACCACCTGCCCCAGGCTTTGGTGGATACCAAGAACGCCCTCGAAAAGCGCCTGGCGGCATAAACCAGCGCACGTAAAGAAAAAGCCCCGGTTGTCGCAAGACAGCCGGGGCTTTTTGCATGGGCCCACCTGGAGCCCGATGCAACAGAGGATGGATTAACGGTAGGCGTTGGTGCGGTAGCTGGCGGCGTTGTAGGCCTTGGCATCCAATTGGTCAAACGCCTGGGCAATCGCACGGCCCCAGCGGTTGGAGCGGGGCTGCTCAGCCACGGCAGTGGCTACAACCTCGGCCTGGTCAGCACGGCCCATGGCGACTTGCAGATCGGCCATGATGCGCGGGTCGCTCAGGGCCGTGGCCCACAGGCGCTTGTCGGCACGGGCACGGGCTTCGCGCAGCGACCAGGCATCGAGTGCCTTGACGACGCGGCCAGCCAGGTTGCGGGCGCTGCCTGCAAACAAGGCCATGGCGGCAAAGCCGACGGCCCAGACGATGACCCAGGCCATCAGCAGGTGGCCTTCGGCCCAGCTGTCGACCAATTGGTCGGCTGCGACCACCAGGGCGGATACCACGGCGGCCAACAGCACGGCTGCCAGGCTACGGGACGAGTCAAAATTCTGGTACAGCCCCCGTGCGGCTGCGGCGACCGATTCAGCGCGGACGACGCCGGGGTGCTCGGAGGGGAAGCTAGGGTTGATAAAGCTGGTCATGGTGTGTTCCTTTCACAAAGCGTTTTGGGCTGGATCGCCTTGAACGCAAACGAATCTTAGGGTTTGCACTAGTATTTTCTAAATTTATCTTTGTGATGATCTGCATTCACTAGCGTGATGAATGGGGTAGGGCAGGGCCTTGGAATAGCACGACCGTGCAGCCTTCAAAAAGCTATTCTTTGCCTGGAAAAAAGCACTGAATCAGGCCGTATCGCCCTATCTATAAGCACAAGCAGCTATTTAAAATATAGCGGAACTAATTGGCAAATTAGCTAAACCGATTTGATCAATTCAGACATCGGGTTTACCCTAGATTGGCACCCTTAACCCGGTTTAGAGTGCACGCCCTATGTTTCTTTTTAGCAACATTCTGGTTTTAATTCGGTAAAACACTTGCCCGCCCTGCCATGAACCCACCCAATTTCCGCACTTTTGACCTGAATCTGCTGCGCGTGTTTGACGAAGTCATGGCCGAACGCAGCCTGACCCGGGCCGCGCACAACCTGTCGCTCACCCAGCCCGCCGTCAGCAACGCCTTGCGCCGCCTGCGCGACAGCCTGGGCGACGAGCTGGTGCGTCGCAATGGGACCACCATGGAGCCCACACCGCGCGCGCTGGCGCTGTGGCCCACGGTGCGCGAGTCGCTACGGCAGCTGCAGGGCTCGCTGGCCCCCAGCGCCTTTGCCCCGGCCGAGGCCGACGACAGCTTTGTGCTGGCCATGGCCGATGCCACCGCCGCCCAGCTGCTGCCGGGCCTGATGCACCTGCTGGAAACCGAAGCCCCCAGCGTATCGCTGCACGTGCTGCCGCTGGCCTCGCGCGACCCGCGCAAGCTGCTGGAAGACGAAACTTTGGATTTGGCGGTGGGCTTTTTCCCCGCCGTGCTGGCCGATCTGGCTGCCCGCGCCCAGGTGGGCAAGGGCATACCGTATGCGCACTTGCGCCTGTACGACGGCCACTATGTATGCGTGATGCGGCGCGGCCATCCGCTGGCCGAGGGCACGCTGACGCTGGACCAGTTTTGTGCGGCGCGGCACCTGCTGGTCAGCTATTCAGGACGTTCATTTGGGTTTATCGACGAGGCGCTGGCCCTGATCCAGCGCAAACGCCAGGTGGCCTTGACCGTGAACCAGTTTTTTACCGCGGGCCATATCGCCACCCAGACCGATCTGCTGACCGTCCTGCCGCAGCACTTTGCCCAGACCATCGGCAGCACCCATGCGCTGGAGCAGCGCCCGCTGCCGTTCGAGGTGCCTGCGGTGCATGTCGATGCGCTGTGGCACCGCCGCATGGAATCCAGCCCGGCCCACCTGTGGCTCAGGCAGGCCGTGGCGCGCGTGGCCGTGAAGGCCTATGCGCCAGGGAATTAGCGAACGGTGCTGAGAGCCGCCATAGCAGCAGACCGCAGCTCGGCAGCATGGCGGGGATCGCGACCGGCATTTGCACCGGCAGATTCCATCAAACCCTGGGCAAAGCTGGCCTTCTCAGCCACGGGCGCGGCAGGTTGGGCCTTGTAGAACAGGATATATTGGGTCAACAAAGAAAACATGGTGGCACCACCGTTTGCACGGTGAAAAGTTGCAATAGGGTTAGCTTAAGGGTTTTCCCTAGGTATTCAAGCCCATAACCATGCACGTGCTGCATAAAGTCGTGCATTCCTGCCCAAAATGGGGCGTTTTACAGTTCACCATGCGCATCCAACTCCTGTCTGACCTGCATCTGGAAGTGCATCCGCACTTTGTGCCCACCCCCGCGCCCGGTGCCGATGTGCTGGTGCTGGCGGGCGATATCGGCTCCTACCAGGCCGGTTCGCAACTCACCGATGCCGACTTTGGCCTGGCCCGCTTCTCGCCCCTGCCGCCCTCCGCCGGTGGTGCGGGCTGGCCCACGCCGGTGCTGTTTGTGCCCGGCAACCACGAGTACGACGGGCAAGACTTCGAAGAAGCCGATGCCCGCCTGCGCGCCACCTGCGAACGCCTGGGCCTCATCTGGCTGGAGCGCGAGGTGGTAGAACTGCAGGGCACGCGCTTCATAGGCACCACGCTGTGGAGCGACTTTGATGCCCTCGGCCCACCCGCCAACGACACGGCTGCCACCCTGGGCCAACAACTCAAGGCGCGCGACAAGGCCTTTCGCGCCGCCAACTACTACTTGAAGAAGAACAGCGCCACCCGCCAAGGCCAGCCCATGTTGGCCGACGGTATCCGCGAACAGGCCCTGGTGTGCCAGCAGTGGCTACGCAACGCCCTGGCCGTGCCGTTTGGCGGCAACACCGTGGTGGTCACCCACTTCGCACCCAGCCTGCACAGCGCCGACCCGCGCTATGGCCGTACCCCCGGCACCGCCGGTTTCTGCAACGCGCTGGACGAGCTGCTGCCCCACGCCCAGCTGTGGCTGCACGGCCACCTGCACGCCCCCAGCGACTACACCCACCAGGGCTGCCGGGTAGTGGCCAACCCGTTGGGCTATGCGCGCAAGAACGAGCAGCTGGGGTTTCTGGCGGGCCAGTGCATTACGCTGGCCGATACCCGAAATTTAAGCAAAATCGGCCTCTAGCGCTTATTTTGTAAGCACAAGCAGCTATCAAATCAGGACCAACCCCGGTGTTTGCGCTGGATCAAATTCAGCGCGCTGTAACCGCCCTGTACCCACGGGCAGGTGGCAGAATTTGAAGCAATCGCTTACTTTTGCACAACAGGAGCCCGCCCATGTCACCCCCCCGTACCCCCTATCCCTGGTGGCGCAGCGCCGTGGTCTACCAGGTCTATCCGCGCAGCTTTGCCGATGGCAATGGCGACGGGATTGGCGATATTGCGGGGCTGCGCGCGCGCCTGCCCTACCTGGCGGACCTGGGCATCGACGCGGTGTGGATCAACCCCTGGTACCCCTCGCCCATGAAAGACGCGGGCTACGACGTGGCCGACTACCGCGACATCGAGCCGCTGTTTGGCACCCTGGCCGAGGCCGAGGCCCTGCTGCAGGAAGCCCACGCGCTGGGGCTGCGGGTGCTGCTGGACATCGTGCCCAACCACTGCTCCGACCAGCATGTGTGGTTCCAGCAGGCCCTGAAGGCCGCACCCGGCTCGCCCGAGCGCGACCGCTTCATCTTCCGCCCCGGCAAAGGTGTGAATGGCGACACCCCGCCCAACGACTGGATCAGCGAATTCGGCGGCCCGGCCTGGACCCGCACCACCGGCCCCGACGGCCAGCCCGGCGACTGGTATCTGCGCATCTTTGCCCCCGAGCAGCCCGACTTCAACTGGGAGAACCCGGAAGTGCTGGCCGAGTTTGAAAAGACACTGCGCTTCTGGTTCGACCGCGGCGTGGACGGCTTCCGCATCGACGTGGCGCATGGCCTGGTGAAAGCCCCCTGCCTGCCGGACGTAGGCCCGCGCAGCCTGCCCGCCCACGAAGACGCCAACCACCCGCACTGGGACCTGCCCGGTGTGCACGCCATCTACCAGGCCTGGCGCAAGGTGGCCGACAGCTACGACGACCCGCGCATTTTTGTGGCCGAGGCCTGGGTGCACCCCGGCGACCGGCTGGCGCGCTATGTGCGCAGCGACGAACTGCACACCGCCTTCAATTTCGACTACCTGGTGGCCCCGTGGCGCGCCGAGCAGCTGCGGGCCAGCATTGTGGGCACGCTGGCGGCCCATGCCGAAGTCGGCGCGCCACCGACCTGGGTGCTGAGCAACCACGACGTGGCCCGCGAGGTGTCGCGCTACGCCCGGCCCCAAACCGCGGCCCCGCTGCGCTGGCTGGACGACCTGCTGGCCCAGCCCGCCGACTTTGCCCTGGGCCTGCAGCGCGCGCGCGCCGCCGCCCTGCTGATGCTTGCGCTGCCCGGCGGGGCCTATATTTACCAGGGTGAAGAGCTCGGCCTGCCCGAGGTAGAAGATCTGCCCGATGCCGTGCTGCAAGACCCGATGTTCGAACAAACAGGCCGCAAAAGCCGGGGCCGCGACGGCTGCCGCGTGCCGATTCCGTGGGAGGGTGCGCAGCCGCATTTCGGCTTCAGCCCGCCCACCAGCGTGCCGCCCTGGCTGCCCCAGCCCGCAAACTGGGCGGCCTTGAGCGTGTCGGCGCAAAGCAAGGTCGAGGGCTCCACGCTGGACCTGTACCGCAAGGCCCTGCAACTGCGCCGCAGCGACATCGGCCTGGGCGGCTACGGCCTGCAGTGGCTGCCGTCCCCCGAGGGGGCGCTGGTGTTCACCCGCGGCTCGGGCTTTGTCTGCATGGTGAATGTGTCGGCCGAGCCGCTGGCGCTGCCTGCGGGCTCCAAGCTGCTGCTGGGCAGTGGCCCGCTAGACGCGCAAGGCCGGGTGCCTGCCGATACGGCGGTTTGGTTGCAGACCTTTTAAGCTACTTTATTCATAGCTACTCGTGCTTATGGAATAAGCGCTAGCGGGCATTTAAGCCCTCAAAGCAGGTGCCCAGCACCCAGTCGATCACCTGGGCATCGCTGTACTGGCCGCTGGCCTGCAAGAAGCCCAGCACCGGGTCGCAGGCGCGGGCAAACAGGGTGTAGAGCACGGCAATCGCCGGGATCTGCGGGTTGATCTGCCCGGCTTTTTGCGCGGCCTGGATCCAGCCACCCAATTGGTCGCTCACGCCCACCAGTGCGTCCAAATAGGCACCGTTGCCCATCAGGTTGGCCCGCAGGGTGGAGTTCTGGCTGGGCAGCGAGGGCATTTCGCCTGCCAGTTGCACCTCCATCGCCCAGCGCACCATGGCTTTGAGGTTGTCCAGCGGCGGGGCCTCGGCGGGCAGGGTGTCGAGGTAGGCCTGGGTGCGGTGCAGCACACGCACCATGGCGGCAGCAGCCAGGTCTTCCTTGCTGGGAAAGTGCTTGTACAGGCTGGCCTTGGCAATGCCCACGCCCTGCGCCACCTCGTCCACCGTCATGGCCTCGAAGCCCTTTTCGGCCAGCAGGCGGTTGACGGTCTGCACGATGGCTTCCTCGCGCGCGGCCAGCATCTGCTGCTTGAACGAGACCTTGGGGGCTTTGGCGGGGAGGGCGGATTTCATGCCCCGGATTCTAGCCCCCATCGTTTTACAAAAACAGTACCCGACCATTTTGTTACCAGTAAGTCACAAAATGTAGGCCAGGTATGCCCCACGCACCGCACGCCTGCACCGGCTTATTTATCGTACGCGATATATTTATCGAATATGGATAAAACCGGTAGTTTATATGTTGATATATATCTGCGGTGTAGCACCCGGTTTAGCAATGTCAAGCATTGTAAACAGGCAGGTATTCAGGTGGTTTATTCAAAATAAAACATTTTCTTACATGGCAGAATTAATCCATCCACCATACCGAAAGGCGTTTTATGAAAATCAGCAATACCCACTCCGCCGCATTGGCAGCCCAGCAGGCCGCCGCAGCAACCAAAAAAGCCACGGTGGGCAGCTTTGAGAAAAATGCCCAAGAGTTTGGGCCGGTGGCTGCCACGGTGATGGGATTGGCCAGTGGCGTGGGCCAGGTGGTGGACGAGGTGGAGAGTGAGATCAAAGAAGCCGCCACACATACCGTGGCATTGGCCAACAGCGTCGCCAGCGGTGTGGGCACGGCGGCCTCGGCAGCAGCCCGCTACGCATCCACCGGGGTGTCTGCCGCCGTGCAGGCCATTAATGCCTTGGTATGAAAATACGCCATTTGAAAATAACGCTGGCAATTACCATGCTGTGCACCCTACAAACAGCTTGCTCCATATTTTCGCCGGTGCCGGTATTGGAGCTGGTAAAAGCCTCGGGTATTGCCGCCAGCACCGTGATTGCGGTGGGGCCGAGTAAGGCGCGCGATACGGTCTACCATATCCACCCGACGTTAAATAAAGTCTGTATTGCATTGAACCCTGATTCGCAGGCCGGTGAATTACTGCCCGCCATGCAATCAGAATTGCGGCTGCACCAGATCGAAAGCCGTATTTTCGAGCCCGGCACCGGTTTGAATGCCTGCGATGTGTGGCTGCATTATGTGGCGGGGATTGAATGGGCCATTCCGCCCTTCACCAGCGAATACAAAACCTACCTCACCACCGCCACCCTGACCCTGCGCACCGCCAGCGGCCAGGTGTTGTCGCGCAGTAGCTACGCGCTGGACCCGGTGTACGGCATGGGCAAGTGGTCGTCGACCCGCAGCAAGATCGCCCCGGTGGTGACCGCCATCGTCACGGGTTTTGAAAACTGAATATGAAAGTCCCTATGGCTTCCACCCTGCTACGTTACCTCCCCCTGCTGCTGCTGGCCTTGCTGGCGGCTTGCGCCAGCGACAGCATCATCCCGCCACCGGTGCGCGCCAACCCGCTGCCCCCGCCCACCGACATCGAGCCCGTGGCCACCGGCGCGATCTTCCGGCAGAACATGACCACCGGCTCGCTGTTTTCCGACCGCCGCAAGCCACGCAAGATCGGCGATGCTTTAAAGGTAGATATCGCAGAGAGCATGAATGCCAGCAGCGTGACCAATAGCGACCTTAGCCGCGCCAGCACCCTGGCCTCCAAAGGGCCGGGCTCGGAGTCCAACTCGCTGGGCAGCATTTTGAAAGGCATCATGAACGTGGATGCCAGCGCCTCGGGCAGCGACACCTACAAGGGCAAGGGCAGCACCGACAGCAGCAACAAATTCCAGGGCCGCCTGGCGGCATCGGTGATCAACGTGCTGTCTAACGGCTACCTGGTGGTGGCGGGCGAGCGCAGCATTGCCTTCAACAACGGCATCAGCACCCTGCGCTTCTCGGGCGTGGTGAACCCGATCGACATCACCTCGGGCAATGTAGTGGCCTCGGGCGACGTGGTGGACGCGCGGCTGGAGCTGGTGGGCAAGGGCGATGTGAACGACACGGCATCCCGCTCGTGGATACAGCGCATCCTGGCCAAGAGCCTGAGCTTTTGGTGATCGGCGCTATTCGCTCAGCGCGGCCATGGCCGCCTGGGTCAGGGCGGCGCTCAGGGTGTCCAGCACCTCGGACTGCAGGTTCCAGCAGTGCCAGAACAGCTGGATGTGCAGGGCCTGGCTGGGGGCCAGGTGCACCAGGGCACCGCTGTCGATCAGGCTGCGGGCCAGCAGCTCGGGCACCACGCTGACCCCCCACCCGGCCAGCACGGCGCGCACCTGGCCTTCGGAGCTGGGCACAAACAGCTGGCGCAGCGACACCCGCTTCAGCCCAAAGGCCTGGCTGACGAACTCGCGCTGCATGTCGTCCTTGCGGTTGAAGGCCACGAACGGCACGCTGCGAAAGTTGTGCGCCGTCAGGCCCTGGGGCAGGTGCTGGCGGGCATAGGCGGCCTGGGCCACGGCCACGTAGCGCATGGCACCCAGCGGCACCACCTTGCAGCCGCGCAGGGCCTGCTTCAGCGTGGTGACGCAGCCCATCACCTGGCCTTCGCGCAGCCATTCCTGGGTGAAGTCCTGGTCGTCGGTAATGATTTCCAGCGGCAGGCCCTGGGCCACCACGGCCTGCAGCGCGCCCATGGCCCAGGTGGCGATGCTGTCGGCGTTGATGGCAATCGACACCCGTTCTTCGTCGCGTGCACCGCCCATGGCGCTGGGGGCCAGCTCCTGCATGTCGCGCTCCAGGTCGGCGCGCAGCAGGCGCAGCTGCTTGGTGTGCTTGATCAGCAAATGCCCCGCCGCCGTGGGCTTGAGCGGGCGGCTGCGCACCACCAGCACCGTGCCCGCCTGCGCCTCCAGCGAGCGCAGCCGCTGCGACACCGCCGACTGGGTGATGTTGAGCCGCTGCGCGGCCCTCTCGAAACCGCCCTCTTCTACGATGGCGGCCAGGCATTCGAGGGCGTCGGGATCAAAGGTGCTCATAACCGGAATTTACCCGGTGTTCTTCAATCCGCTAAATCCGTTGCCATAACGGGCCAAAGTCAGGCCTTCCATGCTGATCTCGGGCGTGCGGTTGGACAGCACGTCAGCCATCACCCGGCCCGTGCCCGCAGCCATGGTCCAGCCCAGGGTGCCGTGGCCGGTAGACAAGTGCAGGTTGGGGTAGGGCGTGCCGCCCAGCACGGGCGTGCCGTCGGGGGTCATGGGGCGCAGGCCGGTCCAGAAAGTGGCTTTGGAGGTGTCGCCGCCCTGGGGGAACAGGTCGGTGACCACGTGGTTCAGGGTGTTGCGGCGTTCCTCGTGCAACTCCAGGCTGTAGCCTGCCAGCTCGGCCGTGCCGCCCACGCGGATGCGGTCGCCCAGGCGGGTAACGGCCACCTTGTGGGTTTCGTCCATCACGGTGGATTCGGGCGCACCGGCGGGGTTGGTGATGGGCACGGTGATCGAATAGCCCTTGACCGGGTACACCGGCAGGTTAAAGCCCAGCGGTTTGAGCAGGATGGGCGAATAGCTGCCCAGCGCGACCAGGTAGGACTCGGCGGTGAGCAGGCCCGCGCTGGTGTGCACACCGGTGATTTGCTTGCCGTTGGCCGCGATACGGTCGATCTGCACGCCGTAGCGAAACTCCACGCCCAGGGCCTCGGCCATTTTCGCCAGGGCGTTGGTGAACTTGAAGCAGTCGCCGGTTTCATCGCCCGGCAGGCGCAGCGCGCCCACAAATTTTTCTTTCACCAGCGCCAATGCGGGCTCGTACTGCAGGTAGGCCTCGCGGTCCAGCAGCTGGAACGGCACTTTGTACTGCTTGAGAATCTCGATGTCTTTGGCCGTACCGTCGAGCTGCTTCTGGGTGCGGAACAGCTGCAGCGTGCCCTGGCTGCGGTCGTCGTATGCGATGCCGGTGTCGGCGCGCAGCTGCACCAGGCAGTCGCGGCTGTACTCGGCCAGCCGCACCATGCGGCCCTTGTTGGTCTGGTAGCGCGCCTCGGTGCAGTTGCGCAGCATCTGCGCGCCCCAGCGCCACATGGCGGGGTCGAGCAGCGGGCGGATCACCAGCGGGCTGTGGTGCATCATCATCCACTGGATGGCCTTGAGCGGCACGCCCGGCCCGGCCCAGGGTGATGAGTAGCCCGGCGACACCTCGCCCGCATTGCCAAAGCTGGTTTCCAGCGCGGGGCCGCTCTGGCGGTCGATCACCGTCACCTGGTGGCCCGCCTTGGCCAGGTAATACGCCGTGCAGGTGCCAATCACCCCGCTGCCCAAGATCAATACTTTCATGCGCCACTCCCTGACTTCAAAGCCATAACAGTCCGCAATATAAGTTGCCCTAATTTATTAAGCCATGGGTTATTAGAAAATCTAATTCAGAATTAGGGTGGGTTGTGCGGTGAAAGCAAAAAACTTCAAGCCGAATTGGCTTCTTGCGCCTATTCCATGGGCACAACACGCTATTTATTTAATAGCGAATCATGCCGATACGGCTCCGCCCGATAATCCAACACATGCCCGTCGATTTCCCCATCTCCCACGCACTGATCCTCGCCGCCGGACGCGGCGAGCGCATGCGCCCGCTGACCGACCACACGCCCAAGCCGCTGCTGCCGGTCCAAGGCAAACCGCTGATCGTCTGGCACCTGGAAGCCCTGGCCGCGGCCAGGGTGCGCCACATCGTCATCAACACCGCCTGGCTGGAAGAAAAAATCCCCGCCGCCCTGGGCGACGGCTCCCGCTGGGGCCTGCAGATCACCTATTCGATGGAAGGCCGCGACCACGGCGGCGCGCTGGAAACCGCAGGCGGCATCAAAAAAGCCCTGCCGCTGCTGGGCGACGCTTTCTGGGTGGTAGCAGGCGACATCTACGCGCCCACCTTTGCCTTCGATGCCAGCGCCGCCGCCGACTTTGCCCGCAGCGATGCCCTGGCGCACCTGTGGATGGTGCCGAATCCGCCCTACCACCCGCAGGGCGACTTCGGCATTGCGGCCAACGGCCTGGGGCTGGACGGCCCCGGCCCGGACGGCCAGCGCCTCACCTACAGCAGCCTGGCCCTGGTGCGCGCCGAGCTGTGCCGCCATGTGCCCCTGGGCGAAAAGGCGGCGTTGGGCCCGCTACTGTTTGACGGCATCCGCCAGCAACGCATCACCGCATCCCGATTTGACGGCCCCTGGCACAACGTGGGCACCCCCGAACAACTTGCCGAACTCAATACACCATGACCACTTCCATCTACGCCCAGCGCCGCGCCCAACTCGCCCAGAAGATCGGCCCTGGCGGCATCGCCATCGTGCCCACCGCGCCCGAGCAGCAGCGCAACCGCGACAGCGACTTTCTGTTCCGCGCCGACAGCTACTTCTACTACCTGACCGGCTTCACCGAGCCCAACGCCTGGCTGGTGGTGACCGGCGAAGGCCAGTCCACGCTGTTTTGCGCGCCCAAGGACCTGGAGCGCGAGATCTGGGACGGTTTTAGGCTCGGCCCTGACGCAGCGCCCGCTGCGCTTGCGCTAGATGCTGCGTATTCCGTAGCAGACCTGGACACCCAACTGCCCCGCCTGCTGGAAAACCGCAGCGCTGTCTGGACCCCATTCGCCACCCACAAAGGGCTGGAGGGCCGGGTCGATGGCTGGCTGAACAAGGTACGCGCCCGCGTGCGTTTTGGTGCGCTGTGCCCCGACACCCAACGCGACCTGTGCAGCGTGCTGGACGAAATGCGCCTGTTCAAAGATGCCTCCGAGCAAGACACCATGCGCCGCGCCGCGCAGATCAGCGCCGGGGCCCACATCCGCGCCATGCAGCTCTCCGCCCGCATGCTGCGCAACGGCGAAGAGGTGTGCGAGTACCACCTGGATGCCGAGCTGCTGCACGAATTCCGCCGCCACGGCTCGCAGTACCCGGCCTACGGCAGCATCGTGGCCGCCGGGGCCAATGCCTGCGTGCTGCACTACCGCGCCGACAAAGCCCCGGTGCGCGATGGTGAGTTGGTGCTAATCGACGCGGGCTGCGAGCTCGACGGCTATGCCAGCGACATCACCCGCACCTTCCCGGCCAACGGCAAGTTCAGCGGCCCGCAGCGCACCCTGTACGAGCTGGTGCTGGCCAGCCAGGTCGCCGCCATCGCCGCCACGAAACCCGGCGCGCGCTTCACCGACCCGCACGAGGCCACCGTCAAGGTACTCGCGCAGGGCATGCTGGACGTGGGCCTGCTGGACAAGAACAAGGTGGGCACGGTGGACGACGTGATCGCCAGCCGCGCCTACTTTGCCTACTACATGCACCGCACCGGCCACTGGCTGGGCATGGACGTGCACGACTGCGGCAGCTACGTGGAGCAGGCGGAGGTTGGTGCCGACAGCCAGCGCAAGGACCCGCTGAGCGGCGAAACCATCACCAACCGCCCCAGCCGCATCCTGCAGCCGGGCATGGTGCTGACCATCGAGCCCGGCATCTACCTGCGCCCCGGCCCGGACGTGCCCGAGGCCTTCCACAACATCGGCATCCGCATCGAAGACGATGCCATCGTGACCGCCAGCGGCTGCGAGCTGATCAGCCGGGGCGTGCCGGTCGACCCGGATGAAATCGAAGCGCTGATGCGGGATTGAACGGCTTTTACCGGCCTGGGCTATAATGCAGGGTTGGCTAGATCAGTTTCGCCATGAAACTTGTGCGGTGTATCCCAACACACCGCACCACTGGCCTTACCCAAGTACCCCGAGTTTGCCTGCACCTTTGTCACGCTGTGCGGGCCAGAGATTCAAAGTACTTGGCCGCAGATACCCCACACCGGGTGCTGCGCACGACCTGCCTCCTGTGCAATTTCATCGGAAGTGCGTCATAAAAATAACGCAGTGTGACAACACGCATTTTGGCCCCCCCATAAGTAAGGGAGCCTGGTTTCCCATCATGAACAAAAACAACAATTCCATTGCCGCTGGCAAATATCTCTTGTCTCCGCTGACCCGTGAATGTGCCGATGGCCGCTTTGGTGCCTCGGTTTCTATCCAAAATGGCTCGCATGACCGCGTGATGCGTTTCATCGGTCTGTTCGACGATGCCGCAACCGCGACACAATACGCGGTTGAGCAAGGTTTGCAGTGGGTGCGCGCGCGCCACTCCAACCCGAGCGCCGCACACGCCTAAAAGTTATTTATTTTCATACCGTCTACTCTCAAGGAATTTACGAATGGCAAAAGAAGAACTGATCGAAATGAAGGGCCTTGTGTCCGAAGTGCTGCCCGACTCGCGCTTTCGCGTGACGCTGGAAAACGGCCACGTGCTGATCGCCTACACCGCAGGCAAGATGCGCAAGAACCACATCCGCATTCTGGCGGGTGACCATGTGTCGCTGGAACTGTCGCCCTACGACCTGTCCAAAGGCCGCATCACCTTCCGCCACATCGCAGGCCGCGCACCCACGTCCACCCGTTTCGCGTAATTGGCGCGTAAGCAAAACCCCCTACGAAAATAGCCCGCGGGCGGACCCTACAATCGCAGTCCCTTTGACACAGTGACTGCCCGGCGCATTTCGGTCGGCGGCCATGGCAGGAGACGCCAGATGAGCAACCCTACGGCTAACACCGACGAAAAACGCGCCGAACTGCGCCAAGCTGCCCTCGAATACCACGAGTTCCCCACGCCCGGCAAAGTTGCCATTGCGGCGACCAAACAGCTGGTCAACCAGCACGACCTCGCCCTGGCTTACTCGCCCGGTGTGGCCGCGCCGTGCGAAGAAATCGTCAAAGACCCGAACAACGCCTTCAAATACACCAGCCGGGGCAACCTGGTCGCGGTGATCACCAACGGCACGGCCGTGCTGGGCCTGGGCGACATCGGCCCGCTGGCCTCCAAGCCGGTGATGGAAGGCAAGGGCGTGCTGTTCAAGAAGTTTGCAGGCATCGACGTGTTCGACCTGGAAATCGACGAAAAGCACGACCTCGACAAGCTGGTAGACATCATCGCCTCGCTGGAGCCCACCTTCGGCGGCATCAACCTCGAAGACATCAAGGCCCCCGACTGCTTCTACGTTGAGCGCAAGCTGCGCGAACGCATGAAGATCCCGGTTTTCCACGACGACCAGCACGGTACGGCGATCTGTGTGGGCGCGGCGATTTTGAACGGCCTGAAGGTCGTCGGCAAAGACCCGAAAAACGTCAAGCTGGTCACCTCCGGCGCGGGCGCAGCCGCCCTGGCCTGCCTGGGCCTGCTGGTCAAGCTGGGCATTCCGCGCGAAAACATCTATGTCACCGACCTGGCCGGTGTGGTCTATGAAGGCCGTACCGAGCTGATGGACGAAGACAAGATCGTCTACGCCCAAAACACCACCGCCCGCACCCTGGGCCAGATCATCGAAGGCGCGGACGTGTTCCTGGGCCTGTCGGCGGGCGGCGTACTGAAAAAAGAGATGGTGGCCAAGATGGCCGCCAGCCCGCTGATCCTGGCGCTGGCCAACCCAAACCCCGAGATCTCGCCGGAAGACGTGAAGTCCGTGCGCAGCGATGCCATCATCGCCACCGGCCGCACCGACTACCCGAACCAGGTCAACAACGTCTTGTGCTTCCCCTACATCTTCCGCGGTGCGCTGGATGCGGGTGCGTCCACCATCACGCTGGAGATGGAAATCGCCGCCGTCCACGCGATCGCCGAGCTGGCCCAGGCCGAGCAGAGCGAAGTGGTCGCCGCCGCCTACGCCGGTGAGCAACTGGCGTTTGGCCCCGAATACATCATCCCCAAGCCGTTCGATCCGCGCCTGATGATGAAGATCGCCCCGGCCGTGGCCCAGGCCGCCGCCGACAGCGGTGTGGCCCTGCGCCCCATCACCGACATGGATGCCTACCGCACCCGCCTGCAAAACTTCGTCTATGCCTCCGGCACGACGATGAAGCCCATCTACGATGCCGCCAAAAACGCCGTCAAAAAGCGCGTTTGCTACGCCGAAGGCGAAGAAGAACGCGTGCTGCGCGCCACCCAGATCGTGGTGGACGAAGGCCTGGCACGTCCCACCCTGATTGGCCGCCCCGCCGTCATCGCCGAGCGCATCCAGAAATTTGGCCTGCGCCTGCGCGAAGAGCTGGACTATGACGTGGTCAACGTCGAGCAAGACCACCGCTACCGCGATTTCTGGCAGACCTACCACCGCATGACCGAGCGCAAGGGTGTCACGGCGCAAATGGCCAAGATCGAAATGCGCCGCCGTTTGACGCTGATTGGCGGCATGTTGCTGCACAAAGGCGAAGTAGACGGCATGATCTGCGGCACCTGGGGCCACACCGCCATCCATTTGCATTACATCGACCAGGTCATCGGCAAGCGCGAAGGCGGCTGCGCCAGCACCCCGCAAGATGTCCCGGTGTACGCCTGCATGAACGGCCTGCTGCTGCCGGGTCGGCAGGTGTTTCTGGTCGATACCCACGTCAACTACGACCCCACGGCCGAAGAATTGACCGAAATCACCGTCATGGCGGCCGAAGAAATGATGCGCTTCGGCCTCAAACCCAAGGCGGCGTTGCTATCGCACAGCAACTACGGCCAAAGCAACCAGCCCAGCGCCGTCAAAATGCGCCGCGTACTGGAACTGCTGCAAACCGAAGCGCCCTGGCTCGAAGTGGACGGCGAAATGCACGGCGATACGGCCCTGGACGGAGCCGCCCGCGCGGTCACCATGCCCAATAGCCCGCTGGTGGGCGATGCCAATCTGCTGGTCTTCCCCAATATCGATGCCGCCAACATTGCGTACAACCTGCTGAAAACGGCTGCTGGCGGCAATATTGCGATTGGCCCGGTGCTGTTGGGCGCTGCAAAACCTGTACACATTCTGACAGCCAGCGCCACCGTGCGAAGAATTGTAAACATGACAGCCTTGACGGTTGCCGATGCCAACGTGGTGCGATAACACCGAATTCGCCAGCAAGTGCTCACTTAGTGGGCATTAATGCCCCAGGGGCTGCCCAAATTTTGGGCAGCCCCTTGCTTTTTTGGGGCACATACGGCACACTAGCGCCTTGAAATTACCGGGTTAACCCGAGGTTCCCCAAAGGTGCATTCCCCCATGGTCCAAGCGATGAGAAACACAGCCCGCAAGCATATTTGCGCTGTGGCGGTGTTGGTTGGATCGGTTCTATGCACCACATTGGGGTATGCCAAGGCACCCAATCCCGTCGGCGGTCTGGAAACCATCCAGCTCGCCCAGCTTCCCCCTCAAGGCCGTGTGACCTACCAGCTGATCCAGCAAGGTGGGCCATTTCCTTTTGACAAGGACGGTACGGTGTTTGGGAACCGTGAACGAATTTTGCCATTACACCAACGCGGGTATTACCGCGAATACACCGTGAAAACGGCAGGTGCTGGCAACCGAGGGGCCAAACGCATTGTGTGCGGTGGTCCGCCTAGAGCACCTGATGCTTGTTTTTATACCAGCGACCACTACGCGAGTTTTCGCCAAATCGTCAAATAGCCGTGTGGATGCTGGTTCCACAGAATTTTGAAGCCGGGGTACATGAAGATGAATGAAAAGAAAGCGGAGACGGATATGCCTCTTCGCAACGTAAGAAGCAACATCGTGCAGTCGATACGCGCCTTCCGCGTGCAAGACCTGCAAGACGCGGCTGTGGGCCTGGGCCAGCATTTCCTGTATGCCAATCTGGCCAATGCCCAGAGCAAACAGGATGTGCTGGACATGATCGCCCAGCAGTTCACCTTTCCGACCCATTTCGGCAAGAACTTTGACGCGCTGTACGACTGCATGACAGACCCATTGCACAAATCGGGCCCACAGCCTGGTTTTGTGGTGGTGCTGGAGCAAATACCTGCGCATGCCAAGTTTGACAAGGAAGCCCGCGAGCAATTGCTGGACATCTTCCGCGAAGCCGCTGACTACTGGGGGGACCGGAAGATTCCGTTCCGATGCTTCTATTCTTTTCTGTAGCCCGTTCTGCACACACCAGCCAAGCAGAACGGGCGAATGAGGCAGGCAGCGATGCCGTCTCAGGCATAGAGTTGACCGAATCCGGCGAAAAAATGCCCACCGATAAATTGGTGGACGTTTCTCCTTTCGCGCTGCGCATGAGCAGCCCGTTCAACGCCGGTTACTGGCTCGCAGCGGCGTAACTGGGCACACCCCCAGGCTACAGCGCAAGCGCTTTTCGCCAACCCCCTTGCAGGGGGGCAACACCAGTAGCCCGGCGGAGCCGGTTCTACGGTGTTCTGGAACTAAAAAAGGCCCGTCTCTGACGGGCTTTTTTTTATGCGACCGCGACTGCCAGGGCCAGGGCCACGTACTCAGCTACCGGCACTTCCTCGGCGCGGCGCTGGGTGTCGAATGCGCCTGCGTAGGCTTTCTCGGTGAGCCATTTGCCCAGAGTGTGGCGCATGATCTTGCGGCGCTGGCTGAAGGCCACCTGGACGATTTCGCTGAGCAATGCAACCGGTACGGCCGCTGGTTCGTCGTGGGGCACCATGCGCACCACAGCGCTGTCCACGCGCGGGGGCGGATCAAACGATTCGGGCGGCACAAACAGCACGTTTTCCATTGCGTAGCGCCACTGCAGCATGACGCTGAGGCGGCCATAGGCAGCGGTGGACGGGCGGGCCACCATCCGGTCGATGACTTCTTTTTGCAGCATGAAATGCTGGTCTTGCACCACCGCCACCGCGTCCAGCAGATGGAACAGGATAGGCGTGGAGATGTTGTAGGGCAGGTTGCCCACGACGCGTAGCTTCTTCGCAGCCGTTGCTCCTGAATCTGTAGCTTGTTGTGCCGATGGGAACTGCGTAAAGTCCACTTTTAGCACATCAGATTCGACCACGGTGAGTTGCGGATGCTGGCGCAGGCGCACGGCCAGATCGCGGTCCAGTTCGACCACGGTGAGATGGCCCAGGCGCTCGACCAGCGGCTGCGTCAATGCAGCCAGGCCCGGGCCGATTTCGACCATGTAGTCGCCAGGCAACGGGTTGATGGCGTCGACGATGCTGTCGATGATGCCGCGGTCGGCCAGAAAGTGCTGGCCGAAGCGTTTGCGGGGAATGTGCTTCACTGGGGCGGTTCGCGGAATTCGACGTAGGCGCGCGAACGCACCTGCTCCAGCCAGCGGCCATAGGCCTCGTCCAGCTTTTTCTCGCGCACGATGCCACGGGCGATTTCGCGCTGCTCTTTCGGGGTCACGGCGGCCTCGCGGCGCTCCAGCAGCTGCACGAGGTGCACACCAAAGCGCGACACCAGTGGGTCGGCGATCTGGCCGGGAGCCAGCTTGTCCAGGGTTTCTTCAAATTCGGGCACAAACTGGCCGGGGCTGGACCATCCCAGGTCGCCGCCCTGGGCCGCGCTGCCGTCGGTGGAGCTTTCCTTGGCCAACTGGGCAAAGTCGGCCTGGCCGCTCTGGATGCGGCGCTTGAAGTCGTTCAAACGCTCCACCGCGGCGGCCTCGGTGAGACGCGGGCCGGTGCGCAGCAGGATGTGGCGTGCGTGCTGCTGGGTCACGGTGGTGACCAGGCCGCCCTGGCGTTTGTCCAGCACTTTCAGGATGTGGAAACCGGCACCCGAACGCACCACGGCGCTGACACCGCCCGTGTCCAGATTACGGGTGGCCTCGACAAACAGCTCGGGGTAGCGGTCGGCAGAGCGCAAGCCCAGGGCACCGCCGCCGCTTTTGTCGGGCGCGTCCGATGCAGTGCGGGCCAAGGTGGCGAAGTCGGCACCGGCGGCAACTTGGGCACGCAGGCCGTCGGCCTTGGCTTTCAAGGTGGCGACTTGCTCGGCGGAGGCGTTTTCCGGCACGGCGACCAGCAGCATGGCCAGGTTGAGTTCCAGCGCGCTGGGGTCGGTGTTGGCCTGCTGGTCGCGCAGGTACTGGTCTACGTCGGCATCGCTGATGCGCTGGCGGGCATCGATTTCGCGGTCGCGCAGACGGGTCAGGATGAGCTGGTTGCGCAGTTCCTCGCGGAACTGGGTGGGCACGATGCCGTCTTGCACCATGCGCCGGCGCAGTTCGGGCACGTCCATCTGGTTTTGCCGGGCCACATTCAGCTCGGCAGCGTCCACGGTGACATCGTCCACCTTCAAACCGGTCTCGGCCGCCAACTGCAACTGGGCTTTTTCCAGGATCAGGCGGTCCAGCACCTGGCGCACCAGCACGGCCTGGTCGGCTTCACCGACCGGTCGGCCCTGCTGGGCCATCTGCTGCAAGGTCCGGATGACGCGGGCGCGCACTTCGTTGTTGGTGATCGGCTCGGAATTGACCACGGCCACGATGAAGTCTGCCTGGCGTTGCGCATCCGCGCGGGCAGGGACATTGCCCGCCAACCCGGTGCCCGCGCCGGTTGAGGGGCGCAGGCCCTGGGCGGATGCGGAGAATGTGGTCAGGGCCGCCATTGCCGCCAAGCCCAGCAACGTCTTGCGAATAATGCGATTGCTCATGGTACAGATAGGGGGAAAGAGGTGAACGTAGAAGGCTAGTCGTACTGGCTAAAGCGGCTAGGGGTGGTGGTCTGCTCGCGCAGGTACTGGTAGCGAGGGATGTTTTCTTTCAGGACCGACAGGGGGTTGTTACCCACACCCAGGCGGGTGAAGCCGACAAACTCCAGCTGGAACGATATTTTCTGGTTGGCGGTGGTGGTGTTGCCGGTTTGCGTGCGGTCCAGCACGATACGGCCCAGCCAGCACCCCGCATCATATTCAAAGCCCACCACGGCATCCACCAACTTGCGGTCGTACATGCTGTAGTTCAGGCGGCCCACGCTGTACCAGCGGCCTGCGCCCTGGCCCTGCCCGGCACCCAGGTTCTGGCCCCCGTCGCCCCACAGGGCGCTCAGCGGCCATTGCCAGCCGATGTCGATCTGCTCGCTACCATCCTTGGCCGTGGCGCTGGAGTCGCGCTGGTAGCGGTAGGCGGCGCTGATGACGCGGTAGTTGCCGGGGTTCCAGCGCCCGCCGACGCTGGCGCGCTGGGAGCGGCGGGTGTCGGGGTTGTACTGCACCGTGGTGTCAAAGGTCCAGCGCGGATCCCAGTTGAGCTGCGCGCCCACCAAGAAGTCGCTCAGGCGGTCGGTGGCGGGGGTACCGCCGGGCATCGTGACGCGTTGGTCTTTGAAGCGCAGGCGCTGGGCCACGCCAAACTGGGCCAGCTGGGCGCCGGTGGCGGGCTCCAGAAAGCGCGTGGTCAGCCCCAGCGTCAGCAGGTTGTTGTCGGCAATGCGGTCGTTGCCACCGAAGGCGTTTTCGGTGAAGACGGTGGCAAAGTTGAAGTCGTTCAGCGCCGAATCGTAGTTGGGCAGCAGGCTTTGGTCGCGGTAGGGCGTGTTCACGTAGAAAGCGCGGGGCTCCAGGGTCTGGCGCAGCGCCTTGCCCCAAAAGCTGGCATCGCGCTCGAACACCAGCCCGGTGTCCAGGCTGAAGGTCGGCACGGTGCGGTCGGCGGTCATCGCGCCATTGGACAGCGGCGCATCAAAGTCGTAGCGCGTGGCATGCAGCTGCACCTTGGGCGTGAAGAACCAGCCGGGCGCCACCCAGGGACGGCTGATCTGGCCCAGCGCAAAGCCGCGCTTGGCGTTGGGCTGGTTGGTCAGGCGGCGGTCGGCCGAAAAATGGGTGTAGTCGCCGTCCACCGAGGCATCGAAGCCGCCGGGCAACGCGTAGCGGGCATAGCGCGCGGTGATCTGGGGCAGGCGGTCGTACGGCGGCACGATGGGTGCGGTCACGTCTTGCAGGGTCTGCCATTTCAGCGTGCGCACGCCGGCCGAGAAGTTGCCCCGGGCCCAGCTCAGGCTGGCATCGCTGGTCAGCAGGCGCTGGGTCAGCGAGGTGGTGGCGCGGCCAAAGTCGCTCCAGTAGTTGTCGTCGCTGACGCGGTTCAAATTCAGGTTCAGCCCCAGCCCGCCCAGGCCCGCCACACCGGTCTGGATGGTGCCGGAGTGCAGCAGCGCGTAGCTCCAGCGCGAACGGTCGCGCAGCGAGTCGCTGGGCATGTAGTGGGTGCGTAGCGTGCCTTTGTAGTCGGGCTCCAGGTAGCGGAACTCGCCGCCCAGGTCCAGCCCGCGCTTGCTCATCAGCGTGGGGAAGAAGGTGGCATCGCGGTTGGGTGCGATGTTCCAGTAATAGGGCACCGTCAGCTCCACGCCGTTGATGTTGTCCAGCCCGATGGTGGGCGGCAAATAGCCGGATTTGCGCTTGTCGGTGAGCGGAAAGTCCATCGCCGGGAAGGCCAGAATGGGCACGTCCTGGAAGCGCAGCACCGCACCCTCGGCCCGGCCGATTTCTTCTTCGGTATCGATGCTGATAGTGGTGGCGCGCAGCATCCAGGCGGGCAGCCAGTTGGGGCCGGACTCGCGGCGGCAGGTGCTATAGGTGGCGTTGTGCAGCACCACGCGGCTGTCGTCCACAAAGTCGGCGCGGTCGGCCTGGCCAAAAGCGCCGTTTTTCAGAAACTGGTAGCGCGGCTCATTGAAGAAGCCCTCAAACGCATCCACTTTCAGCTCCAGCGCCGGGCCTTCGTAGATGTTGCCTGCGCGGTTGATGTGCACATTGCCGCGCGCCTTGACCAGATCGTCGGGCTGGTAGTACTCGACCCGGTCGGCCTGCAGCACCATGTCGCCCTTGCGCATCATGGCGTGGCCGTCGATCACCGTGTCCAGATCCGGGCGGCCCAGGGTGTGGTCGCCCGAGAAAAAGCTCGGCGTCTGCTCGCGCATGGCCTGCGGAATCTGCTCTTGCAGCAGGGCGCTGGGCTTGAGCACCAGGGGTGCCTCGGCCTCTTCGGCGTGCAAGACACAAGGCAGCAAGGCCACAGCAACCCAGGCCACGGGCGTGAGGGTGAAGCGGCGGCGGCGGGTACTGCGCTGGGTTTCAGGCATTAAAGGGGGCACCAAAGGGGGACAGGGTCAGGCGAGGGGCTTATCTGGATAAGCCGGATTTGTAGAATGGATTATCCATGAGCCCTACCTCCCCCTCGCCGTCGACGGCAACTTCTTCCCCCTGCGCCCCTATCGTCTGGGCCGATGCCCTGCGCGCGCAGGCCTTCCACACCTGGCTGAACGCGGTGGCCGCGCCGCACGGCCTGCAGGTAGACAGCCTGCGCCTGGCTGCGGCCGATGCCGGTTTTCGCCGCTATTTCCGGCTGGAATCGGCCACCGGTAGCCGCATCGTGATGGATGCCCCGCCGGATAAAGAGAACTGCGAAGCCTTCGCCCGCATCGCCACGCTGATGGCCCAGGCCGGGCTGCGCGTGCCCCAAGTGCTGGCCTGGGACGAGCCCCAGGGCTTCATGCTGCTAACCGACCTGGGCACGCAAACCATGCTGGAGCTGCTGCAAAGCGATGCGCCCCCGGCCCCCACGCCGCTGTTCCACCAGGCGGTGGACACGCTGATCACCCTGCAATTGGCCTCCCAGCCCGGTGTGCTGCCCGCCTACGACGCGCCCACGCTGCAGCGCGAGCTGGCCCTGTTCCCCGACTGGTACATCGCCCAGCACCGCGGCATCACCCTGGACGATACCCAGCGCGCCACGCTGGACAGCGTATTCGCCCAGATCGTGGCCAACAACCTGGAGGCCCCCAGCGTCTACGTGCACCGCGACTTCATGCCGCGTAACCTGATGGTGGGCTCCGAGAAGCTGGGCGTGCTGGACTTCCAAGATGCCCTCTACGGCCCCATCACCTACGACATCGCCTGCCTGCTGCGCGACGCGTTCCACAGCTGGGAAGAAGACTTTGTGCTGGACATCACCATCCGCTACTGGGAGCGCGCCCGCAAGGCCGGGCTGCCGGTGGGCGACGACTTTGGCGCGTTCTACCGCAGCGTGGAGTGGATGGGCCTGCAGCGCCACCTGAAAGTGGCCGGTATCTTCGCCCGACTCACGCTGCGCGACGGCAAACCCAAGTACCTGGCCGACACGCCGCGTTTCATCCGCTACATCCGCGCCACCGCAGGCCGCTACCGCGAGCTGACCCCGCTGCTGCGCCTGATCGACAAGATCGAAGGCACCCAGGCCGCCACCGGTTTTGCCTACGGGCGCATGTAAAAATTTATAAGAAATAAGGCTCTAGCGCTTATTCCATTGGCGCTAGCAGCTATAAAAATAATAGTATGCCCCGTTTTTACTGCCCCTCCCCCTTGGCCACCGGGGCCACGCTGGACCTGCCCGCCGGGCCCGCCCGCCATGTGCAGGTGCTGCGCATGCAGCCCGGCCAGACCATCACCCTGTTCAACGGCCAGGGCGGCGAGTTTGAAGCCACGATTGAGCGCATGGGCCGCAGCGACGTGGCCGTGGTGGTGGCTGCACACGACCCGGTGGAGCGCGAAGCGGCGCGCGCCGTGCACCTGGTGCTGGGCATGCCCGCCAACGACCGCATGGACTGGCTGGTGGAAAAAGCCGCCGAGCTGGGCGTGGCCAGCATCCAGCCCCTGGTGTGCGAGCGCAGCGTGCTGCGCCTGAACGGCGAGCGGGCCGACAAAAAACGCGCCCACTGGCATGCCGTGGGCGTAGCCGCCTGCGAGCAATCGGGCCGTAACCGTGTGCCCGAGGTGCATTCGGTGCGCAGCTTTGCCGACTGGGTGGCCAGTGCCGACGCGGGTTTGTTGCTGTCGCTACGCCCCGGCAGCCAGCCCATGCTGAACGCCGTGCCCGCCACCGGCGCAATCCACTTCCTCAGCGGCCCCGAGGGCGGCCTGAGCCCGGCCGAAGAAGACGCAGCCATCGCCCGCGGCTACCGCCCGGTGACCCTGGCCAACCGCGTGCTGCGGTCTGAGACCGCCCCGCTGGCCGCACTGGCCCAACTCCAGTTCTGACGATGGAAGATGTGATCCCACCCGACAGCGACACCACGCTGTCGGATTACTTCCGCGATCCCGATTTCGCCAGCGAATCCACCCTGGCCTGGCGCATCGACCAGCACGGCGGCCTGGTGGACGGGCTGCGCGGCCTGTTCCATGGCCCGGCCGGGCTGGTGCGGCTGCGGCTGTTTGTCTTCATGGGCCTGCTGGGCCAGAGCGAAGCCAACCTGAACCGCGACCAGATCAACGAACTCTTCCACGCGGTGCGCCCCGAAGCGCTGGACACGGTGTTCAAGCGTTTTCGCGACACCGGCCTGCTGCTGTGGGACGAAACCCAGCGCCGCACCAGCCTGACTCCGCTGGCGCAGCAGCTCGCGGGCGTGCTGGGCGTGTTCAACACCGCGCCGCAGGGGGCCGATGGCGATGGCGACCTGGCCAGTCTGCTCAGCCAGGTGGTGGGGGCCGACCAGCTCGGCACCCTGGATGCCGCCCAGGTGCAGATGCTGCAAGCGCAGCTGGGCCGCCTGCACGCCGAGTTTGAAGATGCCATCGCCAGCGGCTCGGAGTTCCGCCTGCGCGAAGCCCGCACCCGCTACGACCGGGCAGCCCGCCTGATCGACAAGGCCAGCAGCGCCATCGCCACCCTCATTGGCAACGCCCACGGCCACGTCACCCTGGAGCGCGCCGCCCGCGCCCTCGGCCAGGCCCAGGGCCGCCTGCTGGCCATGGCCAGCCAGTTCAACCGCGCCTTGCAGCAGGTAGACCGCCAGCGCGTCACGCTGGGCACCACCGGCATCACCAGCACCGACGTGAAACGCTGGCTGCAAACCCTGGCCGCGCCCGAACATCTGCTGGCCGACGCGCTGGCCCACCCGGTGGGCATGGTGGCCTTGTCTCCCCATGAATTGCTCGATGTGACCGAAGCCGAATTTGAACGCGACCGCCCCACGCTGGGCCTGCCCGATGTGCTGCCGCTGTCGCAGGCCGCGCCGCTGGGCGAGCTCAGCGCCGTGGCCCTGCCCCAGGCGCTGGCCGATCTGTCGGACCTGCTGGCCAGTTGGGATACCAGCCCCCGCCGCGCCGTCGATGCGCTGCTGGGCGAACTGCCTCTGGATGCCGAATACGCCCACGTAGCCTACAAAGCCCAGCTCCTGCCGCTGCTGGGCGATGCCCAGGCCGTCCAACTGCCCGGTGCCACCGGCGACCTGGCCCGCCAGCCCTGGCGCGTCGAATGGAGCACCGACTTCCTCACGCTGGACCACCCCACGCTGGCCGGTGTCAGCGCAGGCACCCTGCACCCTACCGAAGAAAAAAGCGAGTAAGCCATGGACGAAGCCGCCCTGTTGGTCGCCGAACTGCTGGCCCGCCGCAGCCTGCCACGCACCCACGCCCGCGTGCGCCGCGCCCTGGTCAACGCCGAGCTGTTTGCCCAGGTCACGCAGCGCCTGGCCGAGATTGGCCTGCGCTGGATGGACAACATCTACGCCGACCACGTCAGCCTGGCCCTGCTGCCTGCCGCCCAAGCCCAGGTGATGGGCGAGGCCGGGGTCAACGCCAACAACAACCTGGAGCTGCCGCGCGACGGCGTGGCCCTGCTGGTGGTGCTGTGGGCGCTGATCATCCTGCCCAAGCGCGAGCGCCAGACCAGCCGCGCCCCGGTGGCCGAGGCGCAAAACGACATGTTTGCCAGCAGCAAACCCCTGCCCGCCGTGCGCGACGTGAGCCCGGTGCTGTCGTACAAGGCCCTGCTGGAAGACTACGGCCCGCAGCTCGGCAAAAAGACCCGGCTGGACGGCAACCTCAAGCTGCTGGAGCGCCACGGCTTCATCCTGCGCCGCCAGGACGACATCGCCGAGGGCCCGCTGCTCGACGTGCTGCTGGACTACGACATCCTGGCCCCGCGCATCCTCGACGGGGCGCTGGCCGACGTGCTGGCGCGCGAGCAAGCGGCCCGATTGGCCGAGGCCGCAAATGCCGCTTAGATTTATGAAAAATAGGCCCCTAGCGCTTATTCCACTAGCGCAAGCAGCTATTATTTTTGAAGCAAACCCATGTTCCACCTGCAAAGCCTAGAGCTGGTCCACTGGGACTACTGCCAACGCGTCAGCCTGCCGCTGGACGCGTCCATCATCACCATCGCCGGGCCCAACGGCTCGGGCAAAACCACGCTGCTGGACGCGCTGCGCACCCTGCTGGGCCTGAAATGCTCGCAGCCGCGCGACTTCAAAACCTACGCCCGCCACGCCGGGGCCAATATCGCCTGGCTGCGCGCCGTGGTCGACAACCAGGCCCAAACCCGCCAGACCAGCAGCCGCCCCTTCGCCAAACGCCTGCTCTACAGCGACCAAGTCACGCTGGCCTGCCGCATCGAGCGCAACGGCGGCGACTGGCAGCGCCGTTACCTTGTGCTGGAGGGGGATGTCAGCATCGAGCAGCTCACCGAGATGCCCGACAAAGACCTGGGCCTGATGGGCATCGAGGCCTGGGGCCGGGTGCTGTCGGCCGCCGGTTTGTCCCCCGCCATCGCCAAGGTGCTGTCGCTGGAGCAGGGCCAGACCGACCGCCTGTGTGAATTCAGCCCGCGCGAGCTGCTGCGCCTGGTGTTCGACGTGTTTGGCGACCAGGAAGTGCTGGGCCACTACGACACCGCCCGCGAACACCAGCAGCAACTGGCCCGCGAAATGGAGCAGGCCAGCCACGAGCTGGACCACAGCAAGGCCCAGCTCGCCGAACTGCAAAACCGCGTCAGCAACTACCAGACCTGGCAGCACAAGGTGCAGGAGCAGGAGCGCCTGGCCACCGAGGTGGTGCCGGTGCTGGAATGGCACGGCCAGCGCCAAAAACTCACCGAGCGCAGCCGCGACCAGCGCCGCCAGCGCCAGCACAGCCGCCAGGCCCTGGCCGAGCGCGCCCGCCAAAACGCCCAGCTGCTGGAGCTGCTGGAAGCCCGCAGCGCCACCGATGCCGCCGCCACCCGCCTGCTGCAAGAGCGCGATGCCGCCGCCGTCCAGCGCGACAGCACCCGCGACCTGGAGCGCCCGCTCGAAGCCCTGGCCAAGCGCGAAGCCGAGCTGCTGGCCCTGGTGGACAAGGAAAGCGATGCCGAGGCCCTGACCGCGCACCTGGACACTTTGCGCACAGCTGAATCCACCCTGCAAAGCAAACACAGCGCTTTACTTCAAAAAAGAGAGCTGGCAGCGCAGATTCAATCGGCGCTAGAGGGTCAAAACACTCCACCCATTCCAGACGATGCGCGCCGCCTGCGCCAGCGCCTGCAAGCGCAGAAAATCGGCCACCGCTTCCTGGCCGAGGTGGTGGAAGTGCGCGATGAACACTGGCGCGCCGCCGTGGAAGGCGTGCTGCGCGCCTCCCGCTGGATGGTGCTGCTGGACAAGACCGAAGACATGGATGCCGCCGACACCCTCGCCAGCGCCGACCGCTACCGCCACTACATCACCGCCCCCGGTGACACCGCCCCCAAAGGCGATGCCGACACGTTGCTGGCCCACATCCGCTTCGATGCCAAGGTGCCGCGCTGGCTGATCCAGCAACTGCAAAACCTGCGCTGCGTGGACAGCCCCGCGGCAGGCCGCAAGACCAGCGGCAGCTGGATCACCCCGCAGGCCTACAGCTTCGACGGGCGCGGTGCCCGCTCCCTGTGGGTCGAGCCGCGCGACCACCAGTTCGGCGCGGCGGCCCTGATCGCCCGGCGCGACGCGGTGGAGCGCGACCTGCGCAGCCTGGATGCGGCGCTGGGCCCGCTGGGCCAGGAGCTGCGCGACATCCGGCTGCAGATCAAGGACTGCCAAAAATCCCTGGCCGGCCACAGCGCCGCCCAGGAGCTGGCCGAGCGCAATGACGAGTTCTCGGCTGCCAAGCAGGCCCTGCCCGCTGCCAAACAGGCCCGCATTGCCGCCAGCCAGCACTGGCAAAGCCTGGACACCGCCACGGCGGAGGCCAAAACCCGGCACCAGCAGACCGACACCCAGTACCGCCAGCTCGAACAGCACCTGCGCCAGAAAAACCAGGAGGCCGACCGCCAGGCCGCCGAGTTGCTGGCCACCCGCAAGCAGCACACGGCCCACATCGACAGCTCCAACCACCGCCGCCGCCAGATCCCCGCCGCCTGGCGCGCCCCCCAGGTCATCCAGGCCCTGGTGCGCACCTACCAGAACGACACCCAGGCCCGGCTGCGCCTGCAGTCGGTGCATGAAGAACTGCAGCTCGACACCTGGGAAAAAGATGCCACGGTGGAAGAGCGCTTTCGCCGCATGGAGGTGCTGGTGCGCGAGCAGGGCTACAGCCTGGGCGACCACCAGGCCAAGAATGCCCAGGCCGGTATAGCAGTGCACAACGCCCGCGAAAGCTATATCGAGGTGCTGCGCAGCACCGTGCGCCGCTACCGCAAGAACATCCAGGAGCTCGGCGAGCTGGCCGGGGTGGCGGTGAATGCCGACCTGCCGGTGCTGGAAAACGACGACACCGTGCTGGCCCAGGCCGGGCTCAAGGTGCACTTCAACTTTGACGGCAAGGGCAGCATCGGCCTGAACGACGGCGAGGCATCCGGCGGCCAGCAGGTCATCAAGTCGCTGATCCTGCTGGTGGCGCTGCTCAAAGACGACGAAACCGCCTCGGGGGGCTTTGTCTTCATCGACGAACCCTTCGCCCACCTGGACGTGCGCAACATCCAGCTGGTGGGCCACTTCCTGCGCTCTACCCAGGCCCAGTATGTGCTCACCACGCCCATCACCCACAACCTGGAAGTCTTCGAGCCCGCCGAGATCACCTTGATCACCAGCAAAAAGCCCAAGAACGCCCGCTGGGCCCCGCCGATTGCGGTGGCCAAGCGGCGGGGGTGATACTCGCGGCATGGACTTCCAAAACGAACTGGCCGGACACCGCACGTATCTGCTGCGCTTTGCGCGCCTGCAGTTGCGCAACGATGCCTGGGCCGAGGACGCGGTGTCCGAAACCCTGCTGGCCGCCCTGAGCAAACCGCAGTCGTTTGGCAGCCGCTCGCAGCTCAAGACCTGGCTGGTGGGCATCCTCAAGCACAAGGTGCTGGACCTGTTTCGGCACCACGCCCGCGAGGTCTGCCTGGACACCGACGACGCATCCGCCGACGACCTGGACAGCCTGGTGTTCCAAGCCGACGGGCATTTCGCCCAAGCCCCCGCCGACTGGGGCAACCCCGAGCAAGACTTGAACTCGCGCCAGTTCTTCCAGATCATGGAAGCCTGCACCGAAAAGCTGCCCGCCATGCTGGGCCGGGTGTTTTTGATGCGCGAGTGGCTGGAGCTGTCCAGCGACGACATTTGTAAGGAATTGGGCCTGACGCCGACCAACCTGTACGTCCAGCTCCATCGCGCCCGGCTCCGGTTGCGAGAATGCCTGGAACTCAACTGGTTCGGCAACACAAAGGAGGCCACGTGATCCCGCTCAGGCGTACCTGCCAACAAGCTGCGGCCCTGCTGCTGGCCCGCGAAGACCGCCACATCGGACTGGCCGACACCGTGGCGCTGCGCCTGCATTTGATGGCTTGCCAGGTCTGCCCGAAGTTCGAGCGCCAACTGCTCACCATGCGCAACGCCATGCGGCAGTGGCGTAATTACGATGCCAAAGATAGTGAAGAGGGTGGGCTGTAAAGCAACAAGATCACAACTTTTTGTGGCGGGTTGGCCAGATGCAGGCATAATCATGAAGTTCTGTCACCCCGTGGCAGTACGAGTTTGCGGTGATTGGTCAGTTTCGCGTCTGCTTTAGTCTTCAATGGTTTGTTGATTGCGGTTATCGGACTCCATCGCGTTTTGCGTTTTTTAGAGGAGTCCTTTCATGGGCAACAAACTTTACGTAGGCAACCTGCCTTATTCTTTCCGCGATGAAGACATGCAACAGGCTTTCAGCCAGTTCGGCTCCATCTCCAGCGCCAAGGTCATGATGGAACGTGACACCGGCCGCTCCAAAGGTTTCGGCTTTGTCGAAATGGGCAGCGATGCCGAAGCACAAGCAGCCATCAAGGGCATGAACGGTCAAGCTATGGGCGGCCGTAACCTGGTTGTCAACGAAGCACGTCCGATGGAAGCCCGTCCTCCCCGCTCCGGTGGCGGCGGCGGCTACGGTGGTGGCAATGGCGGCGGCGGCTACGGCGGCGGCGGCAATGGTGGCGGCGGTTACGGCGGTGGCCGCAACAGCTACTAAAATTTGTTTGCTTGGGGCTCACGTCCCAGCCACAAATCCAAAAAAGGGCCCTCGTGGCCCTTTTTTGTTGCCCGCTATTTGTTACCCAAACAGCACGTATTTTTTATTTGAATTCCATCGAAGTCGCCGCATAATATAAAAGTGTGGATTACTTTTCCATACACGTTTGCGGTGTCGATCGGTTTCGCGTCCTAAGTTTTCAGATTGCGTTTTCGGGATTCCATCGCTTTATTAATGTGTTTTTGAGGAGTCCCTTGATGGGCAACAAACTGTACGTCGGCAATCTGCCTTACTCCGTGCGCGACAGCGATCTGGAACAATCTTTCAGCCAGTTCGGTAGCGTCACCAGCGCCAAGGTCATGATGGAGCGCGATACCGGTCGCTCCAAAGGCTTTGGTTTTGTCGAAATGGGTAGCGATGCCGAAGCACAGGCAGCTATCAACGGCATGAATGGCCAGCCCCTGGGTGGCCGTAGTTGCGTGGTCAACGAAGCCCGCCCCATGGAAGCACGCCCCCCCCGCACCGGCGGCGGTGGTGGTTATGGCGGTGGTGGTGGCGGCGGCGGTTATGGCGGCGGCGGTGGCCGTGGTGGTGAAGGCGGTGGCGGCGGTTACGGCGGCGGTGGTGGCCGTAGCGGTGGTGGCGGATATGGTGGCGGCGGCGGTGGACGTAGCGGCGGCGGCGAAGGCGGCGGCGGTTACGGCGGCGGCGGCGGCGGTGGCCGCAGTGGTGGCGGTGGCGGCGACGGTGGTTTCCGTAGCCCCTACGGCTCCGGCCCCCGTGGCGGTGGCGGCGGTAATGGCGGCGGCGGTGGCCGTGGCGGTTACTAAAGCGTTGATCGGAATTTCATTCCACTCAAAAAGGCTCCTCGGAGCCTTTTTTGTTTTTACCTATGGTTTCAATGTGCCCCGGCATCTGTAGACTGCCGGGGCTTACGGGCACGGCCCACCAATAACTTGTCATACACGGCATTGGGTAATAGGCGCATTAACTTGGCCACCACACCCATCTGCCACGGAATCACGCGGTAGCTGTCACCGGCTGCAATCGCTTTGAAAGCTTTTTCGGCAAAGGCTTCAGGTTGCATCAGAAACGGCATGCCATAGCTGTTCTTCTGTGTGAGCGGGGTATCGATATAGCCGGGGCAAATGGTCACGACCCGGACGCCGCTGGCACGCAACTCGCCACGCAGGCTTTCACAGTAGCTGATGACGGCGGCTTTACTGCCGCAATACGCGCCATGGCCCGGCAAACCTCGGATACCGGCCACGCTGCCGATGCCGACCAAGGCTCCGCTGCCCCGCTGCACCATGGGCTGGATGAAAGGGTGGAAAGTGGCCGCCGTACCCACGGTGTTGGTGGCAAAGGTCTGCGCCATCACGGCGATGTCTTCCACCATGGCGGTGTCCATGCCGATGCTGATGCCTGCGCTGGCAACCACCACGTCCGGCACGCCCTGGCGGGCGAGGCAGGCCTTGCCTGCGGCAATGATGCTGTCAGGCACGGCCACGTCCGCACTATATATTTGATAGCTGTTTGTGCTTATTCCATGGGCACTAGCCCATGATTCGACTACGGAAGCACGGCGGGCCACCAAAGCCAGCCGGTAGCCTGCCTGGAAGTACCGCAAGGCCAGGGCCTGGCCAATGCCGCTGGACGCACCCGTAATGAAGACCAGTGGGGACATGCGCTTTCCCTATTTGGCAGGCTGGGGAATCAACACGCCTTTGACGCGCCCGTTAAGCTGCATCAGGCGGTCCAGGTTGTTGTAGTCCATGGAGTCGGCGGTAAAGGTGTCGCTGCCACGGACCAGGGTGACGGGTTTGTTCGAGCGCACCCGCTCGGTGTCCAGGTAGGCGTGCAGAAAGTCGCTGCGAAACTCCAGCTTGGGCTGCACCACCACGCCTTTATTGACCACCGCCTGGCGCACCACCACGGCATTGCCAAACAGCTGGACTTCGGAGCCGTCGGCGTTGCTCAGGCCCCGGTCGGCGGTGGATACGGTGACCAGACCCTGCGGATTCACCGAACGGATGCGCACCTGGTCGATTTCGACGGTGTCGGTGTCCGGGAAATGGCGGGCTTCGCTCCCAAAAACCTCGCTTTTCAGGTGGCCTTGGGCATCAAAGTTCTTCACCGAGAAGTTGCGCATGAAGTAGTCGGCCTCGTGCGTCAGCGGGGCGGCGGCACTGGCTGCGGTAAATATCGGTGTGTTGCGCACCAGCCAGTAGCTGCCCAGGGCCAGCACGCCCATCAGCAGCACCGGCAGGTAGATCGACAGGCGGTTCCACGCCGATTGCAGCAGCGCCATCACGCCAGATACGCTTGCAGCAGCGCGGCGTAGCGGCCACTGGCAACCAGCAGCAGGTCGCAGAACTCGCGCGCGGCCCCGTGGCCGCCGGTGCGCTGGGTCACAAAATGGGCCGCCGCCAACACCTCGGCCTGGGCGTTGGCGGGCGCGCAGGCCAGGGCGCAGCGGCGCATCACCGGCAGATCGGGCCAGTCGTCGCCAATGCCCGCAGCCTGGGACCAGTCCAACCCCAGCTCGGCCAGGATTTTTTCGGCCGCCGGGCGTTTGTCTTCGGTGCCGAAAACGGCGTGGGTGATGCCCAGGGCCTGCAAGCGCAGGCGCAGCGGCGCGGAGTCGCGGCCGGTGATGATGGCGGGGGTGATACCGGCTTTTTGCAGCAGCTTCAGGCCGTGGCCGTCCAGGGTGTTAAAGCGCTTGAGGGTTTCGCCGGACTCTGAAAAGTACAGCCCACCGTCGGTCAGCACGCCATCCACATCAAAAAAGGCGACGCGCACGTTCTGCGCTTGCAGCAGCAGCTCGGGGGGGAAATGCAGGGCTGGTGTGGACATCAGATCACTTTCGCCCGCATCAAGTCGCCGATGTGCACCACGCCCACTAGCACGCCGTGGGCATCCACCACCAGCACGCTGGTGATGCGGTGGCGCTCCATCAGCTCGGCCGCATCGACCGCCAAGGCCTGGGGCTGGATGCTGCGCGGATGCAGGTGCATGACTTCCTGGGCGCGGGCGGCCCGCAGGTCCACGCCGTTTTCAATCAGGCGGCGCAGGTCGCCATCGGTAAAGATGCCCAGCACCTGCTGCTGTGCGTTCACCACGGCGGTCAGGCCGCCCTTGGCGCTCATTTCGCGCATCATGTCGGCCAGCAGGGTGTCGGGGCCGACGCAGGGCAGCTCATCGCCCGAGCGCATCACGTCGCTGACATGGGTGAGCAGTTTGCGGCCCAGCGCGCCACCGGGGTGGGAGCGGGCAAAGTCTTCGGGCTGGAAGCCGCGTGCGTCCAGCAAGGCCACGGCCAGCGCGTCGCCCAGCGCCAGTTGCGCGGTGGTACTGGCGGTGGGGGCCAGGTTCAACGGGCAGGCTTCTTTGTCCACCCCGCCGTCCAGCACCTCGGTGGCGTGGCGGGCCAGGGTGGATTGCAGGCCACCGGTGATGGCAATCAGGGGTACGCCCTGGCGCTTGAGCACCGGCAGCAGGATGGTGATCTCGGAGGATTCGCCGCTGTTGGAGATGGCCAGCACGATGTCGCGGGGTTCGATCATGCCCAGGTCGCCATGGCTGGCCTCGCCGGGGTGCACAAACATGGCCGGGGTGCCGGTGGAGGCCAGGGTGGCGGCAATCTTGCGGCCCACATGGCCGCTTTTGCCCATGCCCATGACCACCACGCGGCCTTGTACGTTCAGCACCAATTGCACCGAGCGGGCGAAGGCCTCGGTCAGGCGGTTTTTCAGGCCGGCCACGGCGGCGGCTTCGATATCAAAGGTCTCGCACGCCTGGCGCAGGGCCCGCGCAGCGTCAAAAGGGGGGGCAGATGTCATGGCAGCGATTCTATCGGCGTGCCCTTGTTAGCATCGGTGCATGACCGCACTCGAATTGACGCTGATGTACCTGCTGGCTGCCGTGCTGGGGGTGGTCACGTTTCGCTCGCTCAAGCTGCCGCCCATGCTGGGCTATCTGGTAGTAGGCGTGGTGATTGGGCCCAACGCGCTGGCATTGGCGCAGAACTCGGAAGGCATCAAGCACCTGGGGGAGTTTGGTGTGGTGTTTCTGATGTTTGTGATCGGGCTGGAATTCAACTTACCCAAGCTGCGGGCCATGCGGCGGCATGTGTTCGGGCTGGGTTTGTTCCAGGTGACGGTGACGATGTTGGTGGCGACGTTTGCGTCCCTGGCTTTGGCCGTTGCAGCACCCAAGTGGTGGCACATGGAATGGCAGACGGCGCTGGCGCTGTCGGGGGCCTTGGCGATGAGCAGCACGGCCATTGTGGTCAAACTGATGTCCGAGCGCCTGGAGCTGGAGTCCGAGCATGGCAAGCGTGTCATGGGGGTGCTGCTTTTCCAGGATTTGGCGGTGGTTCCGCTGCTGGTGCTGATACCCGCACTGGGCTCTTCGCCAGAAGAGTTGTTTACCGCGCTGGCGCTGGCCTCGTTCAAGGCCACGGTACTGATTACGGTGCTGCTGGTGGGAGGTCAGCGGGTGATGCGCTGGTGGCTGACCATCGTGGCGCGGCGCAAAAGCGAAGAGCTGTTTGTATTGAACCTGTTGCTGATCACGCTGGGCCTGGCCTGGCTAACCGAACTGGCGGGCCTGAGCCTGGCGCTGGGGGCGTTCATTGCCGGCATGCTGATCTCGGAAACCGAATACAAGCACCAGGTGGAAACCGATATCCGCCCGTTCCACGATGTGCTGCTGGGCCTGTTTTTCATCACGATTGGCATGCTGCTGGACTGGCGCCTGGTGCTGGACAGCTGGCCGCTGGTGCTGCTGCTGGTGAGCTTGCCAGTGCTGTTCAAGCTGGTGATGGTGGCTGCGCTGGCCCGGCTGCTGGGGGGCACGGCAGGGGTGTCGCTGCGCACCGGACTGTATCTGGCGCAGGCAGGCGAATTCGGCTTTGTGCTGCTGACACTGGCACAAGAGAACCGGCTGGTGCCCCCGTCTTTGCTGAACCCGATTCTGGCCAGCATGGTGCTGTCGATGCTGGCCACGCCCTTCATCATCATGTACAGCAACAAGATCGTGATGAAGCTGGTCAGCAGCGAGTGGTTGCAACAGTCGCTGCAGATGACGCAGATCGCCCGCAAATCCATCAACGCCAACAAGCACGTCATCATCTGCGGCTACGGGCGCTGCGGGCAGAATCTGGCCCGCATGCTGGAGCGCGAAGGCATTCCGTACATGGCGCTGGACCTGGACCCCGATCGGGTGCGCCAGGCCGCCGCCGCCGGGGATTCGGTGGTGTTTGGTGATGCGGCCCGGCTGCAGGCTCTGATGGCCGCAGGCCTGGCACGGGCCAGCGCGGTGGTCATTACCTACCTGGACGTGGCGGGCGCGCTCAAAGTGCTGGCCAACACCCGGGCCCACGCTCCGCAGGTGCCAGTGATTGTGCGCACCCAGGACGACCACGATCTGGAAAAGCTGCGCCAAGCGGGTGCCACCGAGGTGGTGCCTGAGGCGATTGAGGGTTCGCTGATGCTGGCCAGCCACGCGCTGGCGCTGGTGGGCGTGCCGATGCGGCGGGTGATCCGGGTGGTGCAGGACCAGCGCGACGCGCGCTACAACCTGCTGCGCGGCTACTTCCATGGGGCCGACGACAACGGCGTGGACGAGCTACACCACGAGCGCCTGACCACCCTCACTTTGACGATTGCCGCCAAGTGCCTGGGCAAGCCTTTGGGTCGGCTGGCCTTGCATGCCGTGGGGGTGCGGGTGATCAGCCTGCGCCGCAAAAATGGCCAAACCGCGCTGCCCGACGACAACCTGCTGCTGGAAGATGGCGACACCCTGGTTCTGTCCGGTGAAATGGCCACCCTGGCGCTGGCCGAGGAGAAGTTTTTGAAGGGCTGAAACCGGTGGCGCAGGGCACAATAGCAGCCCCTCTCCTTTGGTGATATTTCCATGACAAGCTTCAGCGTCAACGCGTACCTCAAGGCCCACATGCGTACGGTGCCCGACTGGCCCGCGCCGGGCGTGCAATTTCGGGACATCACCCCCTTGCTGCAAAACCCGCGCGTGTTTCGCGTCATGATCGATGCCTTTGTGCACCGTTACATGGACCCGGCGCTGCGCCCGGATGTCGTGGCCGGGCTGGATGCGCGCGGTTTCATCTTGGGGGCCGTGGTGGCCTATGAGCTCAACATCGGCTTTGTGCCGATCCGCAAAAAAGGCAAGCTGCCGTTCACCACGGTGGAAGAAACCTACGAGCTGGAATACGGCAGTGCCACGGTGGAGCTGCACACCGATGCCGTCAAGCCCGGCGACCGGGTGCTGCTGATCGACGACCTGATTGCCACCGGTGGCACCATGATGGCCGGTAAAAAACTGCTTGAAAAACTGGGTGCCACCGTGGTCGAGGGTGCGGCGATCGTGGATCTGCCCGAGTTGGGCGGCTCACACAAGCTGCGCGAGAGCGGTTTGTCGCTGTTTACGCTAGTGGATTTTGCCGGTCACTGAGGGCAGGCGTGAGGCCGCTTCCAGAGCTTTCTGAAACGCAGCCACCTCGTCGTCTTGCAAGGGCTCGTAGCGGCCCACACCGCCCGCCAGGGTAACCCGGTCTGACAGGCCAGCCTCCGGGCCCGACAGCGTGGCCGGCATGCTGGCGGGGGCGGCCACCAGCTCGGCGTTGTTGCGCCAGTACACCGCGGTAATGACCAGGCCATGCTGGGCTTGGGCGGCCTGAACGACCTGTGTCTCGATACGTGAGCGCCATCCGGCATCTCCGCCCCAGGGATTGGCCACGTCCACCATCACCAAAAACTGCTGCCCCTGGTCGTCCAGGGCCAGTACCTTGAATTTAAAGCTGCTCGTTTGCACCCCGGCCTGCACCAAAGAGGTCCGCATAATGGCGTAGAGCCGCTCCCGGCGGTCAATCCGGGCATCGCGCAACTTGGCGGCATCCGTGCCCTGGCTCTGGGCGACAGGTACCTGGGGTTTGCGCGAAAACCAGTCTAAAAAAGACATCTTGTTGCCTTCCTTGGGAGCAGCCGACTCATGTCACCGCGACACGGTATCGGCTATGGATCAAACGCTTGGCCACCACGGCACCCGCACCCATGGCCACCGCCAGGGCCAGCTCGGGCTTGCGGTGGGTCATTTCGGTGAACCGCATGGGGGACAGGCTCCACAAAACGCAGGTGCTGCCCGCCTGCACCGTGGCACTGCGCGGCATGGCCGTGAAAAAGCTGCCCTCCCCCACCACGCTGCCTGCGCCCACTATCGCCAGGCGGATACGGCTCTCGGCATCCTCAAAATGCACGCTCAGGCTTCCACTCGCCACAAAGTACAGCGTGCGGTCCATCGCACCCTGCTTGAACAACACATCGCCCTGCACCAGGGTCAAAGGTTGCAGATACTGCGCCAACGCCTCCCACTGGGCAGGCAGCAGATTCAGGTTAAGGCCATCCTGGGCCTTGTTGAGCACCAAGGCATCCATCAGGCCTTGGAGTTGGGGTGGGACAGTAGCCATGGCCACAGTTTATGGCATTCACTTCCCAATGCAAAAGCTGGAAAAAATCACCCCCAGCAGATCGTCCGCAGTGAACGCGCCGGTGATCTCGTTCAGGGCATTCTGGGCCAAACGCAGCTCTTCGGCCAGCAGGTCCAGCAACTGCGCCTGTGCGGCCAAATGCGCCACTGCGGCATCCACGTGTACTTCGACCCGCTGCAAGGCCTCCACATGGCGGGCCCGGGCGATAAAAACGCCTTCGGGCGAGGCTTGCCAACCGGCCACTTCCAGCAACTTGCGGCGCAGGGCATCCAGCCCGGCACCGGTTTTGGCGGAGAGAGCCAGCGTGTCCGCGGCGGCTTGGTGGGAGTCCAGCTTGTTCCACACGTCGATCACCGGCACGCGGGGCGGCAGCTTCTGGGCCAGTTCGGTGGCGATGGCGGCATCGGCAGCCTGGTAATCGACCAGGTCGGCGCGGGTCAGGTCGTGCAGGAACAGCACGGCATCGGCGGCTTCGATTTCGGCCCAGGCACGCTCGATGCCGATGGCCTCAATGGCATCCATGCTGTGGCGCAGCCCGGCGGTGTCGATCACGTGGATGGGCACGCCTTCGATCTGGATGGTTTGGGCTACCTTGTCGCGCGTGGTGCCCGCGATGGGGGTGACGATGGCCAGCTCGGCCCCGGCCAGGGCGTTCAACAGCGACGACTTGCCCGCGTTTGGCTGGCCCGCAATCACCACCTTGATGCCTTCGCGCAGCAAAGCGCCCTGGCGGGTGCGCTGCATCACGTTTAATAGCTTTTGCTGCAGTTTTGATAGCTGTCCGTGCGCGTCTGCTTTGCGCAGAAAGTCGATTTCTTCTTCAGGAAAGTCCAACGTGGCTTCTACCAGCATACGCAAGTGCACCAGGCCGTCGCGCAGGGCGTGGATCTCCTGCGAGAACTCGCCCGACAGTGAGCGGGCCGCGCTACGGGCCGCCGCCTCGGTGCTGGCATCGATCAGGTCGGCAATGGCTTCTGCCTGCGCCAGGTCGATTTTGTCGTTCAGAAACGCGCGCTGGGTAAATTCGCCCGGCTGGGCCAAGCGCACGCCCAATGCCGTACCCGCCTCCAGGCAGCGCGCCAACAGCAGTTGCAACACCACCGGCCCACCGTGGGCTTGCAGCTCAAGGACGTCTTCGCCGGTGTAGGAATGCGGGGCAGGGAAATGCAGGGCCAGGCCGTGGTCGATAGCGCCACCGGCCGCGTCGCGGAATGGCAGGTACGTAGCCTCTCGGGCTTTCAGCGGGCGGCCACACAGGGCTTCGATGACCGGGCCGATGTGCTTGCCGCTGACCCGGACAATGCCGACCGCTCCGCGGCCCGGGGCGGTGGCGATGGCGGCGATGGGGTCGTTGGTACGGCTGTGCATGGTGTGAAACCTTCCAGAAAAAAAGCCGCCCAACCCGAAGGTTCAGCGGCTTTGGAGCACCACAAGGGCAGTATTAACTGAACTTTGGCAAGTTGAACTGTGGTGGCACGCCCATACGGGTGTTGATGAGCCACTGCTGGGCGATCGACAAGATGTTGTTGGTAATCCAGTACAGCACCAGGCCAGCCGGGAAGAAGAAGAACATCACCGAGAACGCCAGCGGCATGAACCACATCATCTTGGCTTGCAGTGGATCGGGTGGTGCGGGGTTCAGCGCCGTTTGCAGCATGGTGGTCATGGCCATCACGACGGGCAAAATGTACAGGGGATCGGGTGACGACAGGTCGTGGATCCACATGGCCCAGGGGGCGTTGCGCATTTCCACGCTGGACAGCAGCACCCAGTACAAGGCCATGAACACCGGAATCTGGACCATGATGGGGAAACAACCGCCCATCGGGTTGATCTTTTCTTCGCGGTAAATCTTCATCATGGCCTGCTGCATTTCGGCAGGCTTATCTTTCAGGCGCTCGCGCATTTCGGTAATGCGGGGGTTGATGGCCTTCATCTTGGCCATGCTGGAATAGGCCTTGGCGTTAAGCCAGTAGAAGGCAATTTTCAGCAGCAGGACCAGGGCCACAATCGACCAGCCCCAGTTCTTGAGCACGCTGTGGATCTGGTCGAGCAGCCAGTACAGCGGTTCGGCCAGGATCTTGACCCAGCCATAGTCCTTCACCAGTTCCAGGCCGGGGGTCAGCGATTCCAGCAGTTTTTCCAGTTGCGGGCCCACAAACATACGGGCATCCAGTGACTTGCTGGTACCGGGAGCAATGTCGTTCATCGGCGTGATCATGCCGACCGCGTACAGGTTGGTATCGACCTTGCGCATGAACAGATCACGCTGGATGCCGTCGCCCAGCAGCCAGGCGCTGGCAAAGTAATGCTGCACCATGGCCACATAGCCAGAGGTAGACGTCTTCTCGATATCGACCTTGTTCTCTTCGATCGTTTTGAACTCGACCTTTTGGTACTTCATTGCATCGGTGTAGACCGCAGGGCCGGTGAAGGTCGAGTAGAACGAGGACTCGCCCGGTGGCTTGTTGCCGTCGCGCACCAGTTGCAGGTACAGCTGGGGCGATACAGCGGTAGTACCGACGTTTTGTACTTCGTGCTTTACGTTGATGACATAGGCACCACGGGCCAGCGTGTAAATCTTGACCAGCTTCACGCCGTTCACCACAGGGGACTCAAAACGGACCACCAGTTCGTTGGCGCCATCCGCCAGAGTGCGCTCGCCGGGCACCAGGGTCATGACGGTCTTGTGGCTGGGCAGGGCCGCGCCGCCAACCGATCCGACACCTGCAATCAAGCCGGTCTGGGCCGCGTAATAGCGCTCTTTGCTGTCGTCCAGCAAGACAAAGTTCTTCGCCTTGTCGAACATATCCACCTGGCCCAGCAATTCAGAGCGCACCAGGGAGCCGCCCTCGGTGTCAAACGTCAGTTTGAGCAGGTCCGAAGTCACTACGACCTGTTCCTTGACAGCGGCTGGTGCTGCTGGATCCACCGGAACCTGGGCCACACCGGCGGCGGGAGCGGCGACCGGTGCGGGCACCGACGAGGCCCCGGCGACCGGTTTACCCGCAGCGGCCTGCTCGACGGGCATGGGAAAGAAGGTTGCTTTATGGCCGTTGAAAAGTTGCCATTTGTCCCACAACAGCACCATAGAAAAACCAAAAATCACCCACAGGATGGTTCGGCGAATATCGTTCATGAAGACTTCTTATGTGAAGAGGAGGAAAGCAAGTAAGAGAAAAGCCGGGGACGCTCGTGCGGAGGCAGATCGAGCCCGCCCTCGCACCAGGGGTGGCAGCGCGCCAGCCGCCGCAACGTCAAATAAGAACCTGCTGCAGCGCCGTGCCGCTCCAACACCGCCAGCGAATACACCGAGCAAGTGGGCTCAAAACGGCAGGCCGAACCCAGCCACGGGCTGAGCAGCAGTCGATAGCCGCGCACCACACCCATCAACAAGGATTGCATCATGGCGCAGGCCCTGCTTGGGTAGCCTTTGTGGCGGCCATGCCAAACAACTGCTCCAGCTCGGTACGCACCGCCAGCTTGAGTGGCTCGGACGTGGCACTGACAAACACTTTGCGGTCAAACACGGCACGCAGGCGCACCACGTGCGCCGCTTGCGGAAAGCGCGGCTCAAAAGCCTGGACCACCTGGTAAATCTGGCGTTTGATGGCGTTGCGGGTCACCGCGCGCTTGGCCCAGCGCTTGGGTGCCATGGCCCCCACCCACACGTCCTGAACGCCAAACAGAGCCTGCGGTCGCGTGGACTCGGGCTCTGTAGGAGAGGGTGTGGATTTAGCAGTGGTTTTGGGCGGCACGGGATGCACATCCAAAGCAGCACGGTGCAACGCAAAATGCGGTGTCCGGGCCACGGTTTTACCCGCTAAAACGGCCTGAAACTGCGCCCGCGTTTTAAGTCGCTGCACGGCAGGTTTCAGACCGAAGTCAGTGCGCCAGCTTAGACAGCCAGACGCTTGCGGCCTTTGGCGCGGCGAGCGTTGATGACAGCACGGCCGCCACGGGTTTTCATGCGGACCATGAAACCATGGGTACGGGCACGCTTGATTTTCGACGGTTGGTAAGTGCGTTTCATGATGACATCCTAGAAGAGTTCGGATTGGCAACGCCTATGGGTGCGTTGCCAAAAATGGGGGGCGGTTGAATGCCCTTTTGATGGACCCTGAAGCTGGGAGCTTGGCACCAGCGGCGCTAAGCCCGGCAACCCATCTGTTCGATACCCCAAAGCCCTCAATCGTGCGGAAATTCACACGAGGCCCGGAAACTGTCTAGATGAATTAAGTCAGGGAAACCCGGCATTATGGCAAATTTTTCGGCGCGTGGCAAGACAGATATCGGCAGGGGGCGTGCGTGGGCAGCGCGCAAGCCATATCTGGCAAATTGTGGATAAGGGCGGGACAAACTACAATGGTCGGTTCGCCGATCCCTCATTTATCCACAGAAGTAGACACCCCCCACAATGACAGAGGGAACCCCCACCAACACCGGCGCAGGCCACAGCCTATGGCAAGCCTGCGCAGAACAGTTGGCCCAAGAACTGCCCGAGCAGCAGTTCAACACCTGGATCAAGCCCTTGGTGGCACAGGTCAACGACGACTTCTCCAAAGTCACTTTGTTTGTCGCTAACCGCTTCAAGCTGGACTGGATCCGTGCGCAGTACGTGGGCCGCATCAGTGCCTTGCTGGAAAAACTGTACGGCCAAACCATTCCGCTTGAGTTAGTCCTTACTCCGCGGGAAGCCCAGGTGCGTGTGCACGCTACGGCATTAACACCCCAAGGCGTGGGCGCGATTCCCGAGCCCACCGCTGCCGCCGAAGACCCGGCCCAGGCGCAATTCAAGAACCGCCTGAACACCGCGCTGACCTTTGATACGCTGGTCGAAGGTACGGCCAACCGCATGGCACGCGCCGCGGCGATGCACGTGTCCGGCACGCCCGGCCAGCTGTACAACCCGCTGTTTATCTACGGCGGTGTCGGCCTGGGCAAGACCCACTTGATGCACGCCGTGGGTAACCGTTTGCTGGCCGACCGGCCCGATGCCAAAGTTCTCTACATCCATGCAGAACAATTTGTATCGGATGTGGTTAAGGCTTACCAACGCAAGACTTTTGACGAATTCAAAGAGCGTTACCACTCGCTGGATCTGTTGCTGATTGACGACGTGCAGTTCTTCGCCAACAAAGACCGCACGCAAGAAGAGTTCTTCAACGCGTTCGAAGCCCTGCTGACCAAAAAATCGCACATCGTGATGACCAGCGACACCTACCCCAAGGGCCTGGCCGATATCCACGAGCGGCTGGTGTCGCGCTTCGACTCCGGGCTGACGGTGGCCATCGAGCCACCCGAGCTGGAGATGCGCGTCGCTATTCTGATCAACAAATCGCGCGCCGAGGGCACCGAAATGCCCGAAGAAGTGGCGTTTTTCGTGGCCAAGAACGTGCGCTCCAACGTGCGCGAGCTCGAAGGCGCGCTGCGCAAGTGCCTGGCCTATTCGCGTTTCAACCAGAAGGAAATGTCGATCCAGCTGGCCCGCGAAGCCCTGCGTGACTTGTTGTCCATCCAGAATCGGCAGATTTCGGTGGAAAACATCCAGAAGACGGTGGCCGACTACTACAAGATCAAGGTCGCCGACATGTACAGCAAGAAGCGCCCGGCCAGCATTGCCCGACCGCGCCAGATTGCGATGTACCTGGCCAAAGAGCTGACGCAAAAAAGCCTGCCCGAAATCGGCGAGTTGTTTGGTGGCCGCGATCACACCACGGTGCTGCACGCGGTGCGCAAAATTGGCGGCGAACGCCAGCAGCTCACCGAGCTGAACCAGCAATTGCACGTGCTGGAACAAACCTTGAAGGGTTAGTTAAGCAGGTTATAAAAACAGGGAAAATCGGGCCTGCCGGTATTTTCCAAAAAGCTAGTTTCTCAAAAAATATGGGGTTGACATGATCGTTTTGAAGGCAACACAAAGCAAGGTTCTCGCGGTTCTGCAGTCGGTCGCCGGGATTGTGGAGCGCAAGCACACCCTGCCGATTCTGGCCAATGTGATGTTGCGCAAAACTGGCAGCACGGTGCAGCTGACCACCAGCGACCTGGAAATCCAGATCCGCACCAGCGCCGAGCTGGACGGGGATGCGGGCGACTTCAGCACCACCGTGGGTGCCCGCAAGCTGATCGACATCCTGCGCACCATGCCCGCCGACCAGACCGTGTCGCTCGAATCCAGCCAGAACAAGCTCATCCTCAAGGGCGGCAAGAGCAAGTTCACGTTGCAAACCCTGCCCGCCGAAGACTTTCCGCTGGTGCAAGAAGCGGCCAACTTTGGCCCCGTGTTCAGCGTGCCGCAAAAAACCCTGAAAGCCCTGCTGGGCCAGGTGTCGTTTGCCATGGCGGTGCACGACATCCGCTACTACCTGAACGGCATCTTGTTTGTGGCCGAAGGCAACCAGCTCAGCCTGGTGTCCACCGACGGCCACCGCCTGGCCTTTGCCTCGGCTGCGCTGGACGTGGAAGTGCCCAAGCAAGAGGTGATCTTGCCGCGTAAAACCGTACTGGAAATGCAGCGCCTGCTCAGCGATGCCGAAGGCGAGAACCAGCCCATGATGGAAATGCAGTTTGCCAACAACCAGGCCAAGTTCAGCTTCGGCGGCATGGAGTTCGTCACCAAGCTGGTCGAGGGCAAGTTCCCCGACTACAACCGCGTGATTCCCAAGAACCACCAGAACCACATCACCCTGGGCCGCCAGGCCTTCTTGTCCAGCCTGCAGCGCACCGCCATTCTGACCAGCGACAAGTTCAAGGGCGTGCGCCTGAACGTCGAACCGGGGTCCTTGCGCGTCGCGTCCAACAACGCCGAGCAAGAAGAAGCCGTGGACGAGCTGGACGTGGACTACGGCGGCGACAGCATCGAGATCGGCTTCAACGTCACCTACCTGATCGACGCGCTGGCCAATATGCAGCAGGACATGGTCACCATCTCGCTGGGCGACAGCAACAGCTCGGCCCTGCTGACCATTCCCGAGAACGAAAACTTCAAATACGTCGTGATGCCGATGCGCATTTAATTGCTATAACTAATATAGCTGCCCACGCTTGATTCATAAGCGGCAGAGGCATATTTCATTTAAATTTTCAGCTTCGGGGGTCTTGTCCCCCCACCTGCCTTGTAAGCCTTGACCGCCATGACCGAAGAACACACGCCCGTCCCCCCCGTCCCCACCGATGCCGAATCCATGGAAGCGGTGAACACGGGTGACAGCACGGCCGACAGCTCCAACTTCCAGCCCACCATCGACACCAACCAGGCGGGTGCCACCGAAGCCTACGGCGAAGGTTCGATCCAGATCCTGGAAGGCCTGGAAGCCGTGCGCAAGCGTCCCGGCATGTACATCGGCGATACAAGCGACGGCACCGGCCTGCACCATCTGGTGTTCGAGGTGGTGGACAACTCCATCGACGAATCGCTGGCCGGCCACTGCGATGACATCCTGGTCACCATCCACTCCGACAACTCCATCAGCGTGGTGGACAACGGCCGCGGCATCCCCACCGGCATCAAGATGGACGACAAGCACGAGCCCAAACGCAGTGCCGCTGAAATCGCCCTGACCGAGCTGCACGCGGGCGGCAAGTTCAACCAGAACAGCTACAAGGTCTCGGGCGGCCTGCACGGCGTGGGCGTGAGCTGCGTCAACGCACTCAGCAAAATGCTGCGCCTGACCATCCGCCGCGACGGCAAGATCCACGTGATGGAATTCAGCAAAGGCTTTGTGCAAAACCGCCTGCTGGAGACCGTGGGCGGCGTGGAAGTCTCGCCCATGCACATCATTGGCGACACCGAGAAGCGCGGCACCGAAGTGCACTTTGCGCCCGACCTGGAAATCTTCCAGACCAACTCCGACTTCCACTACGAAATCCTGAGCAAACGCCTGCGCGAACTCAGCTTCTTGAACAACGGCGTGAAGATCCGCCTCAAGGACGAGCGCAGCGGCAAGGAAGACGACTTCTCGGGCGCGGGCGGCGTGAAGGGCTTTGTGAACTTCATCAACAAGGGCAAGACGGTGTTGAACCCCAACATCTTCCACGCCATGGGCGACCGCCAGAGCGACCAGAACACCAACATCGGCGTGGAAGTGGCGATGCAGTGGAACAGCGGCTACAACGAGCAGGTGCTGTGCTTCACCAACAACATCCCCCAGCGCGACGGCGGCACCCACCTCACCGGCCTGCGCGCCGCCATGACGCGGGTCATCAACAAGTACATCGACGACAGCGAAATCGCTAAAAAAGCCAAGGTCGAAGTCACCGGCGACGACATGCGCGAAGGCCTGACCTGCGTGCTGAGCGTGAAAGTGCCCGAGCCCAAATTCAGCAGCCAGACCAAAGACAAGCTGGTGTCCAGCGAAGTGCGCGGCCCGGTGGAAGACATCGTCAGCCGCCTGCTGCACGACTACCTGCAAGAGCGCCCGGCCGATGCCAAGATCATCGTCGGCAAAATCATCGAAGCCGCCCGCGCCCGCGAAGCCGCCCGCAAGGCCCGTGACATGACCCGCCGCAAAGGCGTGCTTGACGGCATGGGCCTGCCCGGCAAACTGGCCGACTGCCAGGAAAAAGACCCCGCCATGTGCGAGATCTACATCGTCGAGGGCGACTCCGCCGGTGGCTCTGCCAAGCAGGGCCGCGACCGTAAGTTCCAGGCCATCCTGCCCCTGCGCGGCAAGATCCTGAACGTGGAAAAAGCCCGCTACGAAAAGCTGCTCACCAGCAACGAAATCCTGACGCTGATCACCGCCCTGGGCACCGGCATCGGCAAGGCCGGTGGCACCACCGGCAACGACGACTTTAACGTCGCCAAGCTGCGCTACCACCGCATCATCATCATGACCGATGCCGACGTGGACGGTGCGCACATCCGCACCCTGCTGCTCACCTTCTTCTACCGCCAAATGCCCGAGCTGGTGGAGCGCGGCCACATCTACATCGCCCAGCCGCCGCTGTACAAGGTGAAGGCCGGCAAGGAAGAGCTGTACCTGAAAGATGCCAGCGCCCTGGACGGCTTCCTGCTGCGCATCGCGCTGGTCCACGCCTCGGTCTACACCGGTGGTGACAATGGCAGCACCCTCAGCGGCGACACCCTGGCCGAGCTGGCGCGCAAGCACCAACTGGCCCAGGCCGTCATTGCCCGCCTGCAAAACTTCATGGATGCCGAAGCCCTGCGCTCGGTGGCCGATGGCGTAGCGCTGAACCTGGACACCGTGCCCGATGCCGAAGCGTCCGCCGCCGCCCTGCAAGCCCGCCTGCCCGATGCCGAGGTAGCCGGTGAGTTCGACGTGCGCACCGACAAACCCATCCTGCGCATCAGCCGCCGCCACCACGGCAACATCAAGAGCAGCGTGCTCACCCAAGACTTCGTGCACGGCTCCGACTACGCCGCCCTGGCCGAGGCCGCCAACACCTTCAAAGACCTATTGAGCGAAGGTGCCAAGGTCATGCGCGGCGAAGGCGAGCGCCAAAAGGAAGAAAAAGTCACCGACTTCCGCCAAGCCATGGCCTGGCTCATCGCCCAAGCCGAACACGCCACCAGCCGCCAGCGCTACAAAGGCCTGGGCGAAATGAACCCCGCCCAGCTCTGGGAAACCACCATGGACCCCACCGTCCGCCGCCTGCTGCGCGTACAGATCGACGACGCCATCGAAGCCGACCGCGTGTTCACCATGCTGATGGGCGACGAGGTGGAGCCACGGCGCGAGTTCATTGAAACGAATGCGCTGCGGGCGGGGAATATTGACGTTTGATTTCCCCAGTCCCCCCGGGGCTATGGAAAACCAGGTGATGCTTGGTTGACGAATTTTGATATTATCGAAGTCTTGTCAACTAGGAGGCCACGATGATCCACGATCGTATCCGCCGAGCACGCCTGCTGCGGGGCCTTAGTCTTGACGGGCTCGCACAGCGCCTCGGCGACATCACCAAGCAGGGTTTGAACAAATTCGAGAAGGGCGAAAGCCTGCCCAACTCGACCCGCATACTGCAACTATCCAAGGCACTCGACGTTAAACCCGAGTACTTCTTCCGGGCCGATGCCATTCAACTTGCGCCGCTGGAGTTCCGCAAACTGGCCAAGATGCCCAAGTTCCGCCAGCAACAGGTTGCCGAGCAAATGCGCGAACACCTAGAGCGGTATGTTGCCTTAGAGCGCTGTTTCGACGCGGTGGACGGCAAAGTACAACAGCTTCCCCCGCGATCTTTGCCCATCCACAGCATTGACGAGGCCGAATTGGCTGCCCAACGCTTGCGCGACCGCCTGCAAATCGGTAGCGATGCGGTGGCGCACCTCACCGAACTGCTGGAGGAACAAGGCATCAAGGTGGCTTTGCTCGACGGCGTGGACGACTTTGATGGCGCATGTGCCGCAACGGATGACGAACAGCACGTACTCATCGCGCTCAACCGCAACCGCCCAGGCGAACGCATGCGCTTTACTGCCGCGCACGAGCTCGGCCACTGGGTGATGGCGTTTCCTGACGCAATGTCCGAGGCCGACAGAGAAAGCGCTTGCCATCGGTTTGCCGGTGCTTTTCTGTACCCATCGGACAGGGTTTTGGTGGACTTTGGCGCACACAAGCGTTGGCGGGTGTATGCCGCAGAGCTGCTCAACGCCAAGCGCCGATACGGGGTGTCTATGCAGGTTGCCTTGCGACGGCTGAAAGACCTGCACCTGTTGACCGATGCAGGATACCGCCATGCATTTATTGAGTTCAGCAGCAACGGCTGGCGCAGTGCAGAGCCAGAACCACTGCGCCCAGAGCAACCACGGCGCTTCGAATCCCTGGTGTTTCGCGGTTTGGCTTCTGACCTGTTCAGCCCCTCGCGTGCAGCAGAATTCATGCAGTGCCGGGTGGATGAACTGGACCCCACCCTCAGCCGCCTACCGGAACCTGCATGACCCAGCCGGTCTATATCAGCGACACCAATATCTGGATCGACTTCCGCAATGCGGGCTTGCTCGATGCGCTGTTTGACCTGCCTTTTCAGTTGTGCAGCACCGACTTTGTACTCGCTGAACTGCAAGACTTTGATCCCCACAGCTTGCTCCAGCGCGGCCTGGTGGTGCACGGCCTGAACGAGGCTGCCACCGCCCGCCTGTTTGCCTTGATGGGCGCGCACAACAACAGCTCGCTGGCCGATGTGTCGTGCTACCTGCTTGCGCAGGACACGGGCCGCCCCTTGCTCACAGGGGATGGCCGCCTGCGCAAACAGGCTCTACAAGACGGCTTGCAAGTCTTTGGTGCCCTATGGCTGCTAGACCAGCTGGTAAGCCACCAAGTGACCACACCCCAAGCAGCCGCCGTAGGGCTCAAGAGCATGCTGGAATGTGGCGCACGGCTGCCCAGCACAGAGTGCCAAGCCCGGCTAAGAGACTGGCAGACCTGAACTTACGTTGCTGACCAGCGCCTCGGCCAGATGGGCTTGGGTGGACTGGCTGGCGGACAGGCGCTGGCGCAGGTCGGTGCACAGGCGGCGCAGGGACGCTACGCGGGTGACGATGCGGGATTGTTCGGCGAGGGGTGGGAGGGGAAGCAACATACCAAATATCTTTGGCGATTCCAGCTTGCACGTTCCGTGTGTAGACCTATCAATTAACCCGAGAATCTCTGGTTTTAAGCCACGGCAAAGCAATGATAAGAAGGACAACAAAGATGGCACATACGGTGTTATGGCCTTCATATCCTGATTGATCGTAACTGGGACCAATGTCTCTGCGACTGGAAAGGAGTGCGCGAGGATCATCCCCCTCACGACCATCAGCAAACTACCTGCAGGAAGCAGAGAAAGGCTTCCGCGAACCGCTTCATCAGACACATGGTCTTGCGCATCGCCGAGATATGGCACTTTCATATCTTTAGGGCTAACCCACGGAATGGAGCCCTCCCAGTTCTGCGGATCTGCCTTGCTGGGAGTGGCCCCACCTGCGATCGCGCACAAATCAGGAAATCGTGCCCATTCCCACCCCCGAGGCAACGCAAACGGCTGTTCCTCCTCCGCAATCGACGGCATTGGCTTATCCCGTTTGATCTTTCCCTCGGCGATCAGGCGGTCTTTCTCCTGGCGGATTTTTTGCAACAGGACACTGGCGGGTTCGTCGGTAGGGTCTTGGGGGACCAGCAGGCCGCGCACTGCGAGTTGCAGGATGGTTTGCTCCAGGCCATCCACGGCTTGGGGGCGGTCTAGCAGGAGGTCGAAGTGGGTGGCGATGCGTTGCCAGTTCTCGGCCAGGATGGTGGGCGTGGGGCTGTCCAGCAACCTGCCCAGCAGGGTCCTAACGAGTTGGGCGTGCTGCGCGGCTTCGAGGCGGCCCTTGGCTTCGAGGGCATCACACAGGCGCATAAGTTCTTCGACGCGGGTGACGATGCGGGATTGTTCGACCAGTGGAGGTACAGGAACCAGATGATTGATTACGGTTGATGTGTTCAACTCGATTTGATTAGTTGTCCCCGATGCAGAACCTTCGATTTCGTTTTGAACATAAGGGCTTTGAATCCAACGCCACAGGAACCAGCCATTGAGTTGCACTGGACGCACCACTGTCACATGCGAATCTGCGACCAATCCAGCTTTGTCCTGCGCAGTCGGCACAAGACAAGCACGACCAATGGTGCCGGTGCCAGTGGAATTCCAGAGCAAGTCCCCAGCTTGGAGAAAGCGGATTGCCTCGTACTTGGTCAATGACTCTGCATTGACAAATCTCGCTGGCTCTAAATTAAGGCCGTACCAACGCACGCACTTTTGTGAAATTACCCGATGCGCTGACTGGTCGGCATAGACAGGTCCTTTGCCTCGCTGAATATACGAACACAAATCACCGAGCCGTACCCACTCCCAGCCGACCGGCAGTACATACGGCTTTTCATCGTCGCCAATCCCCGCCAACGCCTTATCCCGCTTGATCTTCCCCTCCGCAATCAGCTGATCCTTCTCCACCCGAATCTTCTTCAGCAGCACACTCGCGGGCTCGTCCTTGGGGTCCTGCGGCACCAGCTTGCCCTGCACTGCCAGCGTCAAGATCAACCCACGCAGCCGCGCCACACCGCCAGGCGCAGTAGCTAATAAATCCAAATTTGATAGCAACATACGCTTATTCAACCAGCGCTAGCCAGTGATTTGGCCAATATTTCCTTCAGCGCATCGCGCAAAGCCTGCGCCTCGCTCTGTAGCCGCGCGTAATCGGCCAGCAGTTGCGCGGGGTCGTGGCTTACTGCATCCACGGCGTGGGGGTTCTTTTGGTCGAGGTTGTAGCCTGCGGCTTTGATCTGGTCGATGCCGACCTTCCAGGCGCGCTCGTTTTCCACGCGGCTGGCAAAACCGTCGGCCTCGGTGCCCCACCAGGCTTTCTCTAACTCGAACTCTTCGATACGGATGGGCTTGGTCTTGTTGTAGTTCTTCACGCCCGGTGGGTAGGGGTGCTCGTAGTACCAGACGTGCTGGGTGGGCGTGCCTTTGGTGAAGAACAGCAGGTTGGTCTTGATGCCGGTATAGGGCGCAAACACGCCGTTGGGCAGGCGCACGATGGTGTGCAGGTTGCACTCGGCCAGCAGTTGCTCTTTGATGCGGGTCTTCACGCCTTCGCCGAACAGGGTGCCGTCGGGCAGCACCAGGGCGGCACGGCCATGCGCTTTGAGGATGTGCTTGATGAGGACGAGGAACAGGTCGGCGGTTTCCTTGGTGCGCACGTCGGCGGGGTAGCCGTGCTCGATGCCGGGCTCTTCCACACCGCCAAAGGGCGGGTTGGTAAGCACTACGTCCACCCGGTCTGCCCCTGTGTAGTCGCGCAGCGGGCGGGCCAGGGTGTTGCCGTGGGTGATGAGGCTGGGCACTTCCACGCCGTGCAGCATGAGGTTGGTGACGCACAGCATGTGGGGGAGCTGCTTTTTCTCGACCCCGGTGATGCTGTTTTGCAGCATGTTTTCTTGCGCGGTGTTGTGCACCTGTTTGCGCAGGTGCTCGATGGCGCAGACGAGGAAGCCGCCGGTGCCGGTGGCGGGGTCGAGGATTTTTTCGCCGAGCTGGGGGTTGACCATGTCCACCATGAACTGGGTGACGGCGCGGGGGGTGTAGAACTCGCCCGCGTTGCCCGCGCTTTGCAGGTCTTTGAGGATTTTTTCGTACAGGTCGTTGAACTGGTGGCGTTCGCTTTGGCGGTTGAAGTGGATGGCGTTGAGCTTGTTGATGACCTGGCGCAGCAGTTGGCCGCTTTTCATGTAGTTGTAGGCATCTTCAAACACGCCGCGCACCACAAAGCCGCGCGGGTTGCGCTGGGCATCGCCGCTGAGGGTTTTGAGTGCGCCAAACAGCTCGTTGTTTACAAAGGCCAGCAGCGTGTCGCCGGTGATGCCTTCCGCGTCTGCGGCCCAGTTGCGCCAGCGCAGGGGCTCGGGGATGGGGCTGGTGTAGTGGTCGCGGGTGAGCTCCAGCTCTTCTTCCAGCGCGTCGAATACTTTGAGGAACAGCAGCCAGGTGAGTTGGGAGATGCGCTGGGCATCGCCATCGACACCGCTGTCTTGGCGCATCACGTCCTGGATGGACTTGATGACGCTGGATAAATTGGACATGGAAACTCTGTTTTTATGGATGAAATCGGGTGCCTGTGCTTATGGCACTAGCGTGAGCAGCTATATTTTAAATAGCGTACAGCTCGCGCTCCAGGGTGAGCAGGGCACCCAGGTACTGGGGGCGGCCCCCAAAACTTTTGACCAGTTCGCTGGCGCTACCCATCTGGGTGAAGGGCTGCACGTTAAAAACCGTGTCGGCTTCGATGGTGGCAATGCCTTCGTCGGCATATTTGTCGAGCAGCGCGTCGATGACTTTGCGGGCCACCGGGCCGTACTGGGTAAACACGTTGCGCTTTTTTACCCGGCTGGCGCGCTCACGGCGGGTCAGCGTGGGCTGGTTGTAGGCCACGTGCAGCAGCAGGTCGAACGGGTCCAGGTCTTTGCCGACCTCCTCGGCCAGCGCCTCGATCAGCACGCCCTGGCCTTCCAGCGCTTGCAACAGGGCGGCTTTGCGGTCGGCGCTGTTCCAGGCTTGCAAGAACTTGTCGAGCGAGTCGTACTGCCTGGTGAGGTGGATGCGGGTGTAGTCACGCAGGCTCTCGGTGATGAGCTGGCCCTGGGCGTTGAGGTACTGCACGCGTTCGCGGGCCACAGCGACCGTGACGGTGCCGACGACGTATTTTTTGGGCTCGCCGGGCGGGGGCGGGGGTGGCGGGGGGCCTACGGGCGGCGAGGTAGTGTCGTCGGGTGGCATATCCGGTGGTATGCCGGTGGGCTCTTCAGGCTCGGGAGGATCGATGGGGTCTTCTGGCCGGGGCTCGTAAATCTGCACCGGGTCGCCGTCAAAAGTGGCATCCGCAAAGAGCTCGGTGGCGCGCTTGAAGTCGAGGATGGTGAACCAGGTTTTGCCCAGGTCTTCGCGCAGGCGGGTGCCCCGGCCAATGATTTGCTTAAACAGCGTCATGGACTGGATGTTTTGGTCCAGCACGATGAGCTTGCAGGTTTGCGCATCGACCCCGGTGCTCATGAGCTTGGAGGTGGTGGCGATCACCGGGTAGGTCTTTTCGGGGTCGATGAAGTTGTCGAGCTCGCGCTTGCCATCCACGTTGTCGCCGGTGATCTGCACCACGTATTTGGGCTGGGTGGCGCAAATATCGGCGTTGGCGTTGCTCAGGGCCTGGCGCATGCGGGCGGCGTGGTCGATGTCGTCGCAAAACACGATGGTTTTGGCGTAGCGGTCGGTGGCCTTGAGGTATTCGGTGATGCGGACGGCCACGGCAACGTCGCGGCGCTCTAGCACCAGCTTGCGGTTCATGTCGGTGCCGGTGTAGATGCGGTCCGGGATCACATGGCCGTGTTTGTCCGCCATGCCTGCGGTGGGCCGCCAGCCAAAGGCATCGCGGTCCAGATCGACCCGGATGACCTTGTAGGGGGCAAGGTAGCCGTCTTCAATGCCTTGGCGCAGGCTGTAGGTGTACAGCGGCGCGCCAAAGTAGTCGCTGTTGGAGATGTCTCTGGTTTCCTTGGGCGTGGCGGTCAGGCCCACCTGGGTGGCGCTGGCGAAGTAGGTGAGGATTTCACGCCAGGCGGAGTCTTCGTCCGCACTGCCCCGGTGGCATTCGTCCACCACGATCAGGTCGAAGAAGTCGGGGCTGAACTGCTTGTAGATGTTTTGTTCTTCCTCGGTGCCACTGACAGCCTGGTAGAGCGAGAGATATATCTCGTAGCTTTTGTCCACCCGCTTGGTGGTCTTATTGACAGCCAGCTCCACCTGTTCCACCGTCACCTGGCCTTGTGCGTCCACCCGCTCCACGCCTTTGGCATTGGGGCTGAGTTTGGCCATCGCGCCCTTGAAGGGGCGGAAGTCGTTGACCATGGTCTGGTCGATGAGGATGTTGCGATCGGCCAAGAACAGGATGCGCTTTTGGCCGCCGGGCTTGTGGGCACGCCAGGGCGACTTCCATAGGCGGTGGATGATCTGGAACGCGGTGTAGGTCTTGCCCGTGCCGGTGGCCATAACGAGCAGCACACGGTTTTGGCCATTGGCAATGGCCTCTACAGTGCGGTTGATGGCGTTGAGCTGGTAGTAGCGGGGGACTTTGCTGGGGGCGTAGTCGCATTCGGCCACGCGGCGAACGTCGTCGCTCCAGCCTTTCCAGGCGCAGTAGCGACTCCACAGCGCTTGTGGCGAGGGGAATTCGTCCAAGGTCAAAGTTTGTTCCAGTACACCGGTGGCAAGGGTGGCATCGCGGAACACAAAGCCATCGCCGTTGCTGGTGAAGCTGAAGGGCACGTCGAGCAGCGTGGCGTAGTTGATGGCCTGGGCCATGCCCGCGCCCATGGCGTGGTGGTTGTCTTTGGCTTCCACCACGGCCAGGGGGATATTGGCCTTGTAAAACAGGGCGTAGTCGGCGCGCAGCACCGTGCTTTTGTCGCGCTGGGCGGTTTTGCCGCGCACCACCACACGGCCAGCGCGCAGGGGAAATTCGCGGTAAATCTGGTCTATGGGGTGCCAGCCTGCGTGCTCCATGGCGGGGCGGATGCACTTGTCGCAGAGGTCGCTTTCGGAAAGTGCTTTTTTATCCATGCCGGTGGGTGTTTCCTGGGTGCGTTGCCGTCACCCTGTTGAACACACCTTGGATGAATGAGCCATGATTTTGCCATTGGGCAGCCGGTGGTTTTATGGCTACTGCAAACGCCCCAACAACCCTCCATCCGGATACCCATCCGCAGGCAAGCCCACACTGCGCTGAAAGCGCCGAATCCCTTCCCGCGTCGCGGGCCCCATCATCCCGTCCGGCGTACCACTCGCAAAACCGCGCGTGTTCAAAGCAGTCTGCAACGCCTGCAACTGGCTGCGGGTCAAGGCCTGCAGGTCGCGAGGCCAGGGGGCTTGTACGGCGGGGCCGTTGCCGATGCGCTGCGAGAGCAGGCTGACGGCGAGGGCATAGCTGGTGGAGTTGTTGTAGCGCAGGATGGCGCGGAAGTTGGGGCCTACCAGGAAGGCGGGGCCACGGGCTCCGGCGGGGAGCAGCAGCTCGGCATCGGGCAGCAGGGGCAGCGGAGTGCCGTCCATGGTCTGAACGCCTTCGGCCGCCCATTGCTGCGACGGCTGGCGCGCCGTGGTGTCAGCGCGGGCCACGTCGAAGCCGGATGGGAGCTGCACCTCGGTGCCCCAGGGCTGGTCGGCCTGCCAGCCCGAGCGGGCCAGGAAGTGGGCGGTGGAGGCCATCACGTCGGCCATGCTGCCCCAGATGTCGCGTTTGCCGTCGCCGTCGGCATCTACCGCGTAGGCCAGAAAGTTGGACGGCAAGAACTGCGTCTGGCCCATGGCACCGGCCCAGGAGCCGACCATGTGGGTGCGGTCGATGTCGCCGTTTTGCACAATCTTTAACGCCGCCAGCAGTTGGCCGCGTGCCCAGTCGGCGCGCCGTCCTTCGAAGCCCAGCGTGGCCAGTGCGTCGATGGTGGGGGTGTTGCCGTAGTTGCTGCCGTAGTTGCTCTCCATGCCCCAGATGGCGGCCAGGATGGTGGCGGGCACGCCATAGCGGGCGGCGGCATCGGCTTCTGCGCGGACCTGCAGCAGCTTGTCTTGGCCGCGTGCGATGCGCTGGGGCGACACGGCGGTGTCCAGGTAGTCCCACACGGTGCGGGTGAACTCGGGCTGGGCGCGGTCGAGTTGCACCACCTGGGGCAGCTCTTGCGCCGGGTCCAGGGCGGCTTGCAAGGTGGCCTCGGTGATGCCTGCGGCCCGCGCCGTGGCCCGGAAGTCGGCCACCCAGCGGGCAAAGCTGGGGGCGGCCACGGGTGGGGTGCTTGCGGTGGGCGCAGTCACAGGGACGGCGGTGGGTGCGGTGGCGCACCCCGCCAGGGTGGCCAGCGCGATTGCCAGGGGGAGTAAGCGGATGGAATGCATAAGGCGTATTGTCATCACCGCGCCCACAGCCGTGCAAAGCTGGCCATGGAGGCCAGGCCTGCGAACATGGCCCCCAGCCCCAGCGCCCAGGTGGGGCCTTGCAGGCTGCCCGCCAGGCCAAAACACAGGGCGACCAGGGCCGCACCGGTGGTCTGGCCGATCAGGCGGGCCATGCCGATCACGCCACTGGCACCGCCGCTGCGCTCGGGCGGGGCGCTGGACATCAGGGCCTTCAAATTCGGCGACTGGAAAAAGCCGAAGCCCGCGCCGCACAGGGCCATGCGCAGCACGATGTCCAGCGTGTGCGGCTCGGCGGGCAGCAGGGCCAGCGACACCATGCCCAGGCACAGCAAGGCCAGCCCCACACCGCCCAACAGGCCGGGCGGATGGTGGTCGGACATGCGCCCGGCGATGGGGGCGGCCAGGGCCACCACGATGGCCCAGGCCATCATCAAAAAGCCGGTGCGGATGGGATCCAGGTGCAGCACCTGCTCGAAGTAAAACGGCAGCGACACAAAGGCCAGGCCCTGCGCCGCAAAGGCGGCCATGGCGGTGACGGTAGACAACGCAAACATCGGGCGGCCCAGCAGGTCCAGCGGCAGCATGGGTGCCGGGTGACCGGCCTGGCGGCGCAACAGCAGCACGCCCGCCACCCCGGTCACGGCCAACGGGGCGGCAATCCAGGGCCAGGGCTCGCGTTGCGCGGCGTTGCCCAGGGCCAGAATCAACGCAGCAAAGGTGGTGGCCGTGAGCACGGCGGCCACCCGGTCAAAGCCGTGGCCGCGCCGGGCACTGTGGGGCAGCGTGGGCACGGCAAAGGCCAGCGCCACCAGGCCCAGCGGCACGTTGATGGCAAACAGCCAGGGCCAGGTGGCCACCGACAGCACCAGCGAGGCCACCGCCGGGCCCAGCGTAAAACCCAGGCCCACCACCAACGCGTTCAGCCCCACACCCCGGCCCAGGCGCTCGGCCGGGTAGAGCTGGCGGATCAGCGCGATGTTGACGCTCATCAGCGCGCCCGCACCGATGCCTTGCAGCGCCCGGGCCGCCGCCAGCTCGGGCAGGGTGGTGGCAAAGCTGCACAGCAGCGATGCCAGCGTAAAGCCCGCCAGCCCCCAGATGTAGATGCGTCGCGCGCCCAGTGCATCGCCCAGCGCCGCAAACGGCAGCATGCTGGCCACCACGGCGAGCTGGTAGGCGTTGATGATCCAGATCGATGCCGCCGCCGGGGCCTGCAGATCGGCGGCAATGGCGGGCAGTGCGGTGTTGGCAATAGCCGTGTCCAGCGCGCCCAGCGACACGCCCAGCATGATGGCCGCCAGGGCCAGCCATTCGCGGGTGTGGAAGCGGGTGTCGGTGGGGGTAGTGTGCGGTAGTGCAGAGGTCGTATCGGGCATGCAAAAAATGTAGCCGCTCTGGAGGGCGGGCGCTGCGGCGGGGTTAAGGCAGCGCACATATCCATATGCAATATCGATCGCTGGCGCCACTGGAATAAGCACGAAGTGCTCTTAAAAATAGAGCGTTCGATAGAACCTGGCCGGCGTGGCTTGGGCCGCACTCCCCTCGCAAATCAAACCCGGCAGATGGGGTTTTCCAGGCCATTGTCTTTGTGCTGTGGTGCGCGGCCCACTGGTTCCGACACTACTCAACCCAACCCGGTCCCGTTTGGCGCAGCAGGCCTGCAGGCCAAGGCCGCCATAACGCGATGTGCAAGACATGTTTTACCGCCACATCGACGGTGTGGACTCAACCACTGCCCTGTTTGGATCGCTCTCAAGGCTTAAGGAATTTTGGCGGGTGATGTCGTGCTGGATGCATTGAGTACAAACGCTATGCGTGCAATAGATAAAATATTAATTTTTGCATACATAAATATACTTAATTATGAAGAACATACTCAATTGCAACAGAAAAAGATTCCTTGTTCTGCTGTCAGCCGCTGCAGTGCTTGCTGGATGCGGCGGCGGTGGAGGCGGATCAAGCAGTGCAGGTCAAAGCAGTGGCGAAACGGGCAGCGGCGGTAGCGCCAACCCGGTTACCCCGTTACCAGGCCCAAGCGCTGCGCCCCTGGGTGTGGTCATCAGAGATTTCGGCACCGCCGTCCCACAAAGTCAGGTTGCCAATGCTTTGGTGACATTCGACGGAGCCATCGCAGACACTACCAAGACTCCCCAGAGCTACCGCTGGGACTTTGGCGACGGCAGCACGGCACCCGACAGCGGTGCGGAGCACCAATTTCCACAGGGCGGCACTTACCAGGTCAGCTTGACTGCTACCGACACGGGCGGTGCCACAGGTTCCCAAGCCGTTTCCTGGAAAGTGGCTAACGCCAGCATCCGCTATCTGGCAGGAGCCATTAGCGGGCCAAGCTACGCCAACGGCAGCACGACCGAAGCGAGGTTTGCCAATCCCAGAAGTGTGGCAGTAGCCAGCGATGGGAGCATCTACCTCATTGAAGGTAATAGTTACGCGGTTCGCAAAGTCGCGCCAGACGGCACAACCTCCACTTTGGCTGGCTCCAACACCCTTAGCGGACGGGTGGATGGCATGGGAGCCAATGCACGCTTTGCCCGTTTGACCAGCGTTGCAGTAGATGCCAGCGGCAATGTTTTCGTGTTGGACAACAATCTGATCCGGAAGATCACACCAGCAGGGCAAGTCACCACCGTTGTCGATACGAGCGCTAACGGAGGGCCCGGAAGCGTTGCCATCGCCATTGACGGCAACGGCACTATTTTTGCTAACAGCGCTACCTCGATTCTGAAAATTGCCAACGGAGAGGTCTCTACCTTGGTGGGCCGGGCAGGTGATATCCAGTCGATAGATGGCAACGCAACCGTGGCCAGATTCAAATACCTCAACGGCATCGCCGTGGACCGCGACAACAACATCTATGTGGCCGAGGGCTGCAGTGGTGTGCGCAAAGTCACCCCCGATGGCACGGCCACTACCCTGCGTGCCGATGCTCCCTACTCCGTCAGTGAGCCTTGCACCACGGGCGGTGTAGCAGTGGATGCCAACCGCAATCTATTTTTCACACGCGACTATGACATCTTGACCCTGGATCGTTTTGGCAACCCTGGCCAGATCGCGCCCACATTGAACGGCACCTCCGTCTTTGTGTACTTGCGTGGCATTGCCGCCACCCCCACCGGTGACGTAGTGGTCACAGACCAGACCAACACAATTCGCAAGATCACGCCCAACAGAGGTGTCTCCACGGTCACTGGCACCCCGGACGATGGGGATACTTCAAGTCTTGGAAATATCGGTTCGGGACGCCTGGCCAAACTCTCTGACGGCACCATCCTGATGGCCAGCCATTCCTGCGTCCAGGCACTGCGATTGGGGAGTGCACCGTCTACGTTTGCCGGGGACTGCATCAACGGCGGCTCCACCAATGGCAGCGCCAGCAGCGCCCGCTTTTTCGGGTTGAATGGCATCGCGGTGGACGGTCAAGGCAATGTCTTCGTCGCAGACGGGGGGACGAAAACGATTCGCCAGATAGCACCCAACGGCACGGTCAGCACCTATGCAGGTGTCGCGGGGACATACGGTACCAGCGACGGCCCACGCACCAGCGCCCTGTTCCGCAACCCTGGGAGTTTGGCGTTCGACAGCGCTAACAACCTCTGGGTAACCGATGAAGAAGCCATCCGCCAGATCACCCCAGCAGGCGAGGTCAGAACGATTCCTGTCACCTTGGCGTGCACCGGCCTTAGTGGCCCTACCGCTTGCACGATCAGCGACATCGTGGCCGACCGTGCTGGCAACGTGTATGTCGTTGCAACGACCAACGCCGCCGCCCCCAAGGTTTACAAAATCACCGCAGCCGGGCAGGCCAGCCTGTTCTTCGCGGCCAGTGGCACATTTCCGCTCGCATCTTCAGGCAGTCTTGCCGTAGACCCCCAAGGTGATGTCTGGGTCATGTACTCCACGGGCCAATCGGTAGTGCTTCAACACTTGGACACAGCAGGAGAACCCACCAGCACCACCGCGTTTAAACGCTTCAAGACCAAGGTAGATGCCAATGGCCCTGGTATCACGTTCGACCGTACCACCATAGGCGCTGCAGTGTTCAGCGCGGACGGTAATTTGACGATACTCAGCCGTGGCACGGCGTTTCAAATGACCGGCTTGCAGTAATTACCGTAACCCTCAGAAAAAAACGCCGCGTGAAATCACGCGGCGTTTTTTTGTATAGCTATTTCTGTGCCCACGGCGATGCTCTATGCGGCGGGCAATCTCGTGCGTTGCACCCCTAAAAAATCGACAACCCCGTCCGCCCCGCAAACAGCTCCAGCGCATGCATCCCCAGCAACGAATTGCCGCTGGCGTCCAGCGCGGGGGACCAGACGCACAGGGTGAGCTGGTCGGGGACCACGGCGACGATGCCGCCGCCTACGCCGCTTTTGCAGGGTAGGCCGATGCGGTAGGCGAATTCGCCTGCGGCGTCGTAGGTGCCGCAGGTCAGCATCAGGGCGTTGAGGCGGCGTGCCTGGCTTTCGGTGACGACGGGCGCGCCGTCGTGGTGGGGGCGGTAGGGGTGGTGGCCGTCGCGGCACAGGTAACCGGCGGCGCGGGCCACTTGCTGGCAGCTCATGCGGATGGCGCACTGGTGGAAGTACAGGTCCAGCACGGCGGCCACGGGGTTGTCGAGCTTGCCGAAGCTTTTCATGAAGTTGGCCAGCGCGTGGTTACGAAAGCCGGTGTCGGCTTCGGAGCGGGCCACTTCGGGGTCGAGGTGCACGGGTTCATTGCACAGGTCTGACAGCATGGCCAGCAGCGAGCCCACGGCGTTGCCGTGCGACAGCAGGCGGTCGGCCACGGCGATGGCACCGGCATTGATGAAGGGGTTGCGCGGCTTGCCCTGTTCGTTTTCCAGCTGCACCAGCGAGTTGAACGGGTTGCCCGAGGGCTCGCGGCCAATGCGCTGCCACAGCGCGTCGCCCAGGTGCTGCATGGCCATGGTCAGCGAAAACAGCTTGGACATGCTCTGGATGGAAAACGGCGTGGCAAAGTCGCCACTGGCCGCCTCCAGCCCGTCGCGGGTGCGCAGGGCGATGCCGAACTGCAGCGGCGACACCCGGGCCAGCGCCGGGATGTAGCTGGCCACCTGGCCCTGCGCGCCCAGCAGGGGCCGCACGGTGGCATGGATGTCGTCGAGGATGGCTTGGAAGTTCACACGCAGCTCCGCACAGAAAGGAGCCCGGATTGTCCGGTATTCTGCTTGCTATGAAATAAGGAGCTTCTCACGCTCATGGAATAAGCGCTAGAGGCCAATTTGGCTTAAATTTCCAAAGCGGCTTCGATGTCTTTGGCCAGGCTCTTGGGTGTATCGGTGGGCGCGTAGCGCTTGCGCACCTGGCCGTCTTTGCCGACCAGGAACTTGGTGAAGTTCCACTTGATGGCCTTGGTGCCCAGCAGGCCGGGGGCTTCGGCGCACAGCCACTGGTACAGCGGGTCGGCACCGGCTCCGTTGACTTCGATCTTGGCCATCATGGGGAAGCTCACGCCGTAGTTGAGCTGGCAAAAGCTGGCGATCTCGCCGTTGCTGCCTTTGTCTTGTGCGCCAAACTGGTTGCACGGAAAGCCCAACACCACCAGCCCTTTGGTGGCGTAGCTTTTGTGCAGCTCTTCCAGCCCGGCAAACTGCGGCGTGAAGCCACAGGCGCTGGCGGTGTTGACGATCAGCAGGGCCTGGCCCTTGTACTGCGACAAGGCCACGGGCTGGCCTTGGATGTCGGTGGCGGTGAAGTCAAAAATGGAGGTGGTCATGCCTGCGATTTAAGCAGAAATGGCCTTTAGTCGCTGCGCGCCGCCAGGATGGAGGCCAGCAAGATCAAGCCCGCCCCTATCAAGGTACGCAGCGACAGCGTGGCCGCACCCAGGGCGATGGACGAGACGCTGGCAAACACCACCTCGGTCAGCATGACGATCGACGTAGTGCTGGTGGGCAGGCGCGATGCACCGTACTGCAAGCCCATGTTGCCCAGGAAAAACGCCACGCCCAGGCCCGCCACCACCAGCAGCGCGCCGCTGTGCTCCCACAGCGGGGGCAGGGCCTGCACCACGCCAAAATGCGTGCCCAGGGCGGCGGCCAGCCCGGCCACCAGCACGCCACCGGTAAACATGGCGGCCATGCGCTCGGTGCCGGGCACGGCGTGCAGGCGCTTGAGCAGCACATTGGTCAGCGCAAAGCCCAGCCCGCCCAGCACCGCCAGCAGGTCGGCCACCGACAGGGCCGAGTCCACCACGCCGCCCGCAGGCCACAGCACCACCAGCACCCCCGCCACGGCCAGCGCCAGCCGCAGCAGCGCCGCCCGGGTGGGCCGTTCGCCCAGTAGACCCCAGGCCAGCAATACCGCCCAGCCGGGCATCAGGTAGAACAGCAGTACCACCCGCACCACGTCGCCAATGGCTACGGCCCAGTTGAAACACACATTGGTCAGGCCGGTGGCGACCAGCAGCCACCACAGCCCCGGCTGGCGCAGGCCCTTCCACGCACCGGGGCGCAGGGCCAGCAGGCCCGCCAGGGCGACGGCAAACAGCAGGGAGGTGGCCCACAGCGGATGCAGCCCTACCTGCTGCAGTTGCCGAAACGGCCACCACGACACGCCCCAGATGAAGGCGTTCAGCAGCAACGCCAAAAATGGCAGCAGGGGCGAGGACCGCACGCGGCTAGTGCGTGTTGTCGGTGCGGGCCAGCATCAGCAGGTGCTCGACTTCGTCCTTGTGTTTGATGCAGTTGCTGGCGTGCCAGCGCTGGATCAGCCACATGAACCCGGCGACCACCAGGCCAAAGGCGGTGATGGCCCCAAACGACGACAGGCCCATGCCGGTGGACACGGTGTAGAAAGCGCCCAGCGCCAGGATGCAGAGCTGTTCATTGAAGTTTTGCACGGCAATCGAGCGGCCCGCGCCCATCAGGTTGTGGCCCCGGTGTTGCAGCAAGGCGTTCATCGGCACCACCATGAAGCCGCCCAACCCGCCCAGCACCACCAGGAACGGCACGGCCAGCCAGACGTTGTCGATAAAGTTCATCAGCACCACCAGCAGGCCCATGGCCAGGCCCAGGGGGATCACCTTGGTGGCCGTATCCAGCCGCATGCGCAGCGAGGCCACTACTGCGCCCACGGCGGTGCCAATGGCCACCACACCCAGCAGGCTGGTGGACTGTGTGATGTTGTAGCCCAGGGCGGCGGCGCTCCAGGCCAGCACGATGTATTTCAGGTTGCCGCTGACACCCCAGAACAGGGTGGTGGTGGCCAGGGTGATCTGGCCCAGCTTGTCGTTCCACAGCCGGGAGTTGCAGCGCCAGAAGTCGGGCAGCAGGGCCAGGAAGTTGTGCGGCATGGGGCGCATCTCAACGCCGGTGTCGGGAATGCGGGTGTTGAACCAGGCGGCCAGGGCGTACACCGCAATCAGCACGGTGATGGCCGCCTGGGGCGGGGTGTCCACGCCGGTGTTGATGAGCGGAAAGTCTAGCGCCAGCAGCTTGGCCGACACCATGGGCCCCACCAGTTGCCCGCCAAACAGCACGCCCAGGATGATGGAGGCAATCGTCAGCCCCTCGATCCAGCCATTGGCCTTGACCAACTGCGAGGCCGGCAGCATCTCGGTAAGGATGCCGTACTTGGCGGGGGAGTAGGCCGCGGCACCCAGGCCGACGATGGCCGTGGCCACCAGCGGGTGCGCGCCGAATAGCATCATGGCGCAGCCCACCATCTTGATGGCGTTGCTCACCAGCATCACCCGGCCCTTGGGGTAGGCATCGGCCAGGGCCCCCAGCCAGGGCGCCAGAATCACGTAGAACAACGCAAACATCGGCACCAGTGCCGCCTGTTGCCATTGCGCACCGCCGCTGCCCCGGATCATGGCCACCGACGCGACAAAAAGCGCTTGGTCGGCCAGTGACGAGAAGAACTGGGCCGACATGAGGGTAAAGAAACCGCGCTTCATTAAATAGGGGTAACGGCATCAGTGGGGCTGATGCGGGTTGATTTAAGCCATGTCTCAAGAAGTGCGGGTTATATCACGTGGCGGAATGCCAAAATCCCCAATACCCCCGGATTCCTTCCGCCAGCCTGCACCTCCGACCTGAATGGACCCCACCCATGCCCCGTCCCATCCAAGCCACCATCCATACCGATGCCCTGCGCCACAACCTGGCCCGTGCCCGCGCCGCCGCAGGCGATGCGCGGGTCTGGGCGGTGGTCAAGGCCAATGCCTACGGCCATGGCATCGAGCGGGCGTTTGAGGGCCTGCGCGGGGCCGATGGCTTTGCCCTGCTGGACCTGAACGAGGCCGAGCGCGTGCGTGCCCTGGGCTGGCGCGGCCCGGTGCTGCTGTTGGAAGGCGTGTTCGAGCAGCGCGACCTGGAGCTGTGCTCGCGCCTGGACCTGTGGCACACGGTGCACTGCGACGCGCAGATCGACATGCTGGCCATCCACAAGACCAATGTGCCGCACCGCATCTTCCTGAAGATGAACACCGGCATGAACCGCCTGGGCTTTGCGCCCGAGCGCTACCGCTCCGCCTGGACCCGGCTGAACCTGCTGCCCCAGGTGGACGAAATCTCGCTGATCACCCATTTCAGCGATGCCGACGGCCCGCGCGGCATCGCCGAGGCTATGGCGGTGTTCAACGCGGTGACGGCCGACCTGCCCGGCGAGCGCAGCGTAGCCAACAGCGCCGCCACCCTGCGCCACACCCCTGGTGGCCCGCTGCAGCAGCCCGCGCTGGCCGCCCAGGTGGCGGGCGACTGGGTGCGCCCCGGCATCGCCATCTACGGCAGCGCGCCCGACTTCCCGGCCCACAGCGCCGCCGACTGGGGTTTGCAACCGGCCATGACGCTTGCTGCGAAAATAATAGCTACCCAAGACCTGCAGACGGGCGCAAGCGTAGGTTATGGCTCCAGCTTTGTGGCCGACCAGCCGATGCGCATCGGCGTAGTGGCCTGTGGTTATGCCGACGGCTACCCGCGCATCTGCCCCACCGGCACCCCGGTGCTGGTCGACGGCGTGCGCACCCGTACCCTGGGCCGCGTCAGCATGGACATGCTGGCCGTCGACCTGACCCCCGTGCCCCAGGCGCACACCGGCAGCGTCGCCACCCTGTGGGGCCGGGCTGCGAATGGGGTGGTGCTGCCCATCGACGAAGTGGCGCAGATGGCGGGTACGGTGGGCTATGAGTTGATGTGCGCGCTGGCGCAGCGGGTGCCGGTGCTGGTGGACTGAACACCTCGAACTTCCGGGCGAAAATTAGACTGCTTAAAATGTAACCAACTGTCTTGGGCGTCGCGCACTCGCCCTGTAATCTGGGCTTTGCTGTTCGTTCAATCCAAAATTCAAAATCCATATGGGAATCTTGCGGCTGTATCTGGCACTGTGCGTGGTGGGCGTGCACAGCGGCCCCATATTCCCTTGGTCGGTGCACGATGGGCACCAGGCGGTACAGATTTTTTATCTGATATCGGGCTTTTATATGCAGATGGTGTACGGCGCCAACTATGCGACACCTGCTGAGTTCTATGCCAGCCGCTTTATCCGCATCTTCATCCCCTACTGGATTATTCTGGCGCTGACCCTGGTGCTCAGTCTGGTCTCGGTGGTGTTCCACTGGCAATGGATCTGGACTTCGGTGCACCCGTATTTCGATGCTCCCTTTGAGCGCAATGGCGTTCTGGGGGTGGTTTTGGCCGGGTTGGCCAATATCACGCTGTTTTTTCAGGATTGGGTGATGTTCCTGTCCGACGATGTCGGCCGTGGGCTGGCATGGACCGGCGACTTTCGCACCAGCGGCTACCCGCTGTACCACTATTTGCTGATTCCCCAGGCCTGGACGGTCAGCGTCGAGCTCACGTTCTATCTGTTGGTGCCCTTGCTCAGCGGCTTGCGCAGCCGCACCCTGGTGGCCATCGCCATAGCCGCTTTGCTGGCGCGGGTGTATGCGTACGAAATGCTGGGCTGGAAGCACGACCCCTGGGAGTACCGGTTCTTCCCCTTTGAACTGGCCTTGTTTGTGCTGGGCATGCTGAGCCAGCGCCTGTACCAGCGGTTGCCACCGCAAGCCCGGGCCTTCCGGCTGCAAGGCGTGGGGTCGTACCTGCTGGTCGGCGTTGTGCTGGTGGGCGGTTTGGTAGCGTCCAGCAAAGGCGTGGAGTGGCTGGGTGCGTCGATCGGCTACCACTATGCCGTGCTGGTGTCTTACGGCTTTTGGGCGCTGGCCATTCCGGCCTTGTTCTGTATTTTTGGCCACTACAAGCATGACCGGTTTATCGGCGAGCTGTCGTACCCGGTCTATCTCAGCCACCTGGTCGTGGTGTCGGTGGCCGTGGCGCTGCAGTCCAAGCTGGCCTGGCCCCCGGCCGCGGTCGGGCCGGTGGCGGGCGTGTTGTCGGTGCTGTTGGCCCTGGTGCTGTACATCTATGTTTTCCAGCCACTGGATGCCCGCAGGTACAGCCTGGCCAAGAAGTTCTCGGCCAACCGCACCCACCCCCAACTTGAAACGCCTTAGAAGATTCTTTTCAAGATCTTACTGACCAATGCAGCGGGCCCGGTAGGGCCGCCATGCACCTTGTTCTTGGGAATGTAAAAAGACTTGCGGGCGGCCCCTTCCTGGACCCCGTGCTTTTGAATGAGGTCTGCCACATGGGGAAAGAGCTGGTATTTGTTAAGTACCAGGTTCCGGGCCTCGGCCAGCGCGTCCAGATTTCGGTGGAAATAGTCGTTGTCGATGGCCTCCCGGATGGTTTTCAAGGCCTGCGCAGGATTGGTCGGGTCGATCAGGAGGATGGACTTTTCTGGAAAGTACGAGAGTATGTTTTTGGCACCCCAGTAAATGGGGATGGTCCACGACAAAAAGCAATCGGCGATTTTCTCGGTCCAATAGTCGTCACACGAAAAGTTCTCGATGGCGATGCTGTATTTGTAGGGCTGTATGCCGTCAAATTTATCGTCGATCGGCGTGAATCCTCTGCCGAAAAGATCGAAGCTGAAATTTTGCTCCACCAAATAGTCTTTGAACCCCATCCGCAGCTTGTGGCCTTCCTTGTGGCTGGCATTGCTGGTGATCCAGGAAACCCCGTCCTTTTTGGCCAGCAGGCTTTGCGCGCAGGTCAGTGCGGTCAATTGGTCGTAGCTTTTGCCAACGTGCCAGGGCAACGAGGTTTGGTCATGCAAGATATTGCGGGCAACCGAGTCGTCCCAAAATGTAAAAACCTTGTCGAAGTACTCAAATGAATCGATATGCCACTGGTACTGCGCGATGGGGGATTCGAGCGTAAACAGCCATTTATTCCCCGGTGGGCATTGGACTTTGATGTCTTTGTTGGGTGGATTCAAGGCAATGAAGAGGTCGCACTGCTTGACCGGTTCAAACGTGAAATCATGCCCGCCCCACCGGCCACTGGAGCCGGGGCTTTGTTGCTTCACATCGGGAAATTCCCAGTCTTTGTCAATTCGGATGAGCATGTGTGCTTTCAACTAAGGGATGGGGTACGGCACTACTGTCGGGTGCGCAGCTTGGCCCACAATGGCTTGATCTCGTCCAGCAAGGGGTGCTTGAGTCCAATCACCGCCACCAGAAACCCGGCCATGGCGGTGGGTACGCCCATCGCCAGAGGTTGCCATATTTCTGTGGGATAGGGGCCGTACACCACAAACGCACAGAACGGCCCGATGGCCGAAGCCCCGGCCACTGCGGCGCTGCCCAGCGACAAGGACAGCAAGGCCGACCAGCTGAAGTCCACCTCCTTGCGGGCGGCCACCAGCCAGATCCAGCTGCGCAAGGCTGCCGCCAGCACCACACACCAGCCCATCACCATCAGCCCGAAGTAGGAGCCAATGGCGACCAACGCCACGGTGAGCAAAGTGGTGTACGTAGTGATGCGCAGCATGCGGTCTACCGAGCCCAGCGCCATCAGAGCGGGATGGCACAGCGCCGCCGGCAGGCTAACCGCCAGTGACACCGCAATCACGCGGGTCAGGTCCACCGCACCCCCCCACTGGTCACCGTACATCATGTGGATGGTGGGGTGGGCCAGGAACACCAGGCCCAGGCAAAAGGCCCAACCCAGCGCCATGGCGTAAGAGCTTGCGGTGAGGAAGGCGGGCGTGATGCTTTCGTTTTGCCGGGTCTGCTTGGCAAACCAGGAAATCGCCACCACGTTCATGCCTTCGAGCACGATGCGGTTGAACATCGACACCAGCCCGGTGGCGCGCGAAAACAGGCCCACCGCTGTCATGCTTTGCAGCTTGCCCAGCAGCAGTTCGGGGGCGCTACCGGCCACCGTCTGCAAGATGCTGGATCCTGTGAGGCGCGAACCAAACGCCAGTACGCGGCGGATTTCCTTGGTACCTGGCAGCCACGGAAAATCTTTGGGCCGGAAGAAAATCGCCATGCCCGCGTTGACCACCGTGGAGCCCAGCGCACCATAGGCCAGGCTGATCGGGCCGTGGCCCCACCAGGCCATGGCCACCCCCACCACGGCGCCTACCAGCGTGGCGGTAAAGCGCACGATGGCCAGGGTGTCAAAGCGCATTTCGCGCATTTGCCAGGCGTAGGTGAGCGAGCCAAAAGGGTTGATCACGTAGTTGGCCGCCACCACCAGCATGATGTGCAGCATGCGGGGCTCCTGGTAGAAGCGGGCGACCGGCACGCTGGCGGCCAGCACCACCAAGGCCAAAATCACCCCCAGCCCCAGTTGCACGGCCCACACGGCACGGATGCGGTCGGTAGTGAGCTCTTTTTCCTGGATCAGGTACTGCCCTGCGCCCAGGTCGCGCACCGTGGCCACGAAGGAAATCAGCACCATGGTGACGGAGAACACGCCAATGTCCTCTGGCGTCAGCACGCGGGCAATCACCATGGAGGACACAATGCTGACCACCAGGCTGGCATAGCGGTCCAAATATGAATAAATAAGTGATTTGCGAATGGACAAGGCGGCTACCGGAAAAGGAGACAGCCGACGAGTTTAGGGTATCGCGCCGCCGCTGCCGAGTTGGATTGCATACCGACCGGGAATACGGCGGGATTACGGTAAAAATGGGCATCTGGGCCGTATGCCGGGCCCAAAATGTGTCTGCCAACCACCGTAGCTCCTGGTGCGCGCACATGGCTATCATGCGCGAAATGGTTTGTTATGGCTCCGTTACAGGGCCTGGTTACAGTTACAGATGGTCACCCATTCTTTGAACAATAGAGATATGTCTGAAAATTCGTTGCCCGTTCAATTGGCGGATGTTTCTGTCGTGATACCCGCATACAACGCTGCCGGTTTCATCATCGATGCTTTGCAAAGTATTGCCCGGCAAACGCTGTTTCCCCAGGAAGTGATCGTGATCGACGATGGCTCGTCGGATGCCACCTACCAGGTGGTGCAGGACTGGACGCACAAGGAAGATTTGCCATTCACTGTGCTTTTGCAAAAGCAGGCCAACAAAGGGCTTCCTGCCACCCGCAATGTCGGTATTTTGCAGGCCACGGGCCAATGGATTGCCTTGCTGGATGCCGACGACATCTGGGAGCCCGTGCATTTGCAGCAGTTGCTGGCCGCCGTGGCGCTGCGCCCTTCGGCGGTGGCGGCCTACGGTGCCGGTCGCCTGCTGGTGGGCGACTCCATTAATCCGCAGGCCTACGATGATTTCTGGGACAACCCCTCGAAAAAATACGGCCAAAAAATCGATGGGTCTTCTTGTTTGCTGATCAATTCAGATATTTTCCCCCGTCTGATCAAAGGCAATTTCATCAAACCGTCCAGCCTGATGTTTGCGAAAAAGGTATCCGGCAAGACCATGCTGTTTGACGAAAACCTGCGCACCGCCGAAGACCGCGAGTTTTTGGTGCGCATGGTATTTTTGGGCGAGTTTGTCTACGACCCGACCCCGATCACCCAATACCGTTGGCACGACGACAACATCTCGCAAGGCAAAAACTCCAAGCGCAACATGGAGAACGGGATGCGGGCCTTGAAGGTGATCTTCAATAACCCCACCCTGGGCCTGGGTGGCCGCGACAGGGCCGCCTGCCACGCCCAGGTGCGCGCTTCCGCCAAAGAGTATTTGTATATTTGCTGCCAGCGGGGCTGGTCGGAATACCGGTCGGGCCTGGCCTTCATCTATACCCAGTTTGGGCTAGCCAAGGTGCTGGGGGCGCTCAACCCCAAGCACATCGCCCGCAGCCTGGTATCGCGCGGACCCTGATCGTCAGGCCCGGCAGTCCAGCCACAGCACCTCATACGGTGCCAGCGTCAGCCCCGCGCGCAACTCGCGCGTCTCGCCGGTCAGCAGGTCCACCGCGCTCTCGGGCTGGGCGCTGAACACAATCGCCGGGCAGGTTTGCGGCTGCTCGCTGAAGTTGGCCAGCGCCAGCACATGTGTGCCCGGCGTGCCGCGCAGATAGCCCAGCACACTGGCCGACCCGGCGCGGAAACCGGTGAGCTGGCCCCCGGCAAACTCTTCCAGCGACGCACGCACCTCCACCATGCGGCGCAGGCCCTGGTAGATCTGGCCGGGCACGCTGTTCTTTTTGTTCCGCTGGCTGTACAGGGCGGGCACGCGGGCCGGGCGGTGCACCCAGCGGCTGTCTCCGGCCTTGGCGGGGTCGTTCAGGTAGCTGGCATCGTTGGGTGTGCCCACCTCGTCACCCAGGTAGATCAGCGGCATGCCGCCGGTGCTCAGGGCCACGCTGTGCAGCAGCAAGATGCGGGCGGGGGCCAGCGGGTCGCCTTGCTCGATGCCCGTCAGCGACGCGCAGGTGCCGCTGATGCGGCAGTCGCCGGTGGCGGGGTTGTCCTGGAACGGCACGCCGCGCGCAAAGCTGCCCTCGAAACGGTTCACGTAAAAGCGGTTCAAAAACTGCCGGTGCGGAAAGCCGTGGATGCCCAGCTGGATGGCATCTTCGTCGGCAAAGGTCCAGCCAATGTCGTCGTGGCTGCGCACGTAGTTCACCCAGCTGGTGTCGGGGTCGAGGTTGTGGCGCTGCTCCAGGGCCTGCTGCAACAGGTTCACCTCGCGCGTGGCCAGGCTGTTCCACAGTAGAGCCATCTGCAGCGGGTTGTACGAGAGCTGGCACTCCTCGGGCGAGATGTACTTGACCACATCGTCCGGGTGCACGATGGCCTCGCTCTTGAACAGCATGCTGGGCGCGGCAATGCGCACCAGCGCGCTGAAGGCGCGGATCACCGTGTGCGCCTCGGGCAGGTTCTCGCACACCGTACCCATGCGCTTCCACACAAAAGCCACCGCGTCCATGCGCAAGATCTCGGTGCCCAGGTTGGCAATCGCCAGCATCTCGCCCGCCATGGCGGTAAACACGGCGGGGTTGCTGTAGTTCAGGTCCCACTGGAAGCTGTTGAAGGTGGTCCAGACCCAGCGGCCATCGGGCAGCTGCGAGAACGCGCCGGGGTGCTGGTCGGGGAAGATTTCGCGCACGGTTTTGTCGTACGCGTCGGGCAGCGTGCGGTCGGGGAACAGGTAGTAGAAGTCGGCGTACTGCGGGTCGCCCGCCACTGCACCCGTGGCCCAGGCGTGCTCGTCCGAGGTGTGGTTGAAGATGAAGTCCAGCACCAGGCTGATGCCCTCGGCGCGCAGCGCGGCGGCCAGGTTTTGCAGGTCTTCCATCTTGCCCAGGGCTGGGTTTACCTCGCGGTAGCTGCTGACCGCGTAGCCGCCGTCGCTGTTGCCGTCGGGGCACTTGAACAGCGGCATCAGGTGCAGATAGGTCAGCCCCAGCTCCTTGAAGTAGGGAATCTGCTTTTGCAAGCCCTTGAGGTTGCCCGCGTACAGGTCCACGTAGCACACGCCGCCCAGCATTTTTTGCGACTGGAACCAGCGCGGATTCTTCTCGCGCTGCACGTCCAGCGCCTGCAAATCCGCCGGGCGGGCGTTCCAGGCATCAAAGGCCTTGGACAGCAGGTCCACCAAAAAGTCCAGAAAATCGGGCCGCGCGCCGTACAGCGGGGCCAGCTCTTTCACCAACTGTGGGAAGTGCGTGTCCAGCCTGGCTGCAAATGCGTTCCACGCCTTGCGCGCCGCCTTGGCCTCGGGGCGGGCTTTGAGGGCGACGACGACGTGCTGGTGGGCGAGTTGGGTTTGGTGTGCGACGGAAAGCATGGTGCGGCCAGTGGGTGGGTAAATGGGCAGCGGCGAGTGTACGGGAACCCGCCGTTCAAAGCGCTTTGAAGCAGAGGGATTTGAAGCTGGAATGGCCTGCCTGCGGCACAGGGAAAACACCAGTGCCATGGCCTAAATTACAAGTCAAATCGGCCTCTGGCGCTTATTGCATAAGCGTGGAAAGCTACTGTAAATATAGCAATTCTGTGTCTGCTGCCACCTACCGTTCAGGCGCGTAGCGTGGTCAGCAGCGTGACGAGTTCGTGCAGGGCGGTGAAGGGTTCGGGATCGGTGTAAGGGCTGAACTTCGCTGCCAGTGCCTGCGCCCGCTGCGTCGCCATATCCAGCCGGTTGCGGGTGGTAGCAAACGCACCGCCTGTACCTTTGTCGTAGCCGGGGATGTGCTGCTTCAATCGGTCCATTACCGCATGGCGGTGCATCGGCGCTTGAATATCCTCGTAGTGCAACAACAGCCACAGCTCGAAACAGGGAATCGAGGCGATGGCTTTGAAGCCAACGGGCTGCCTCTCGTCATTGCGCAGCTTGCCATCCAGCGACTTGGCCACATCCAGGGCGTTGAAATAGCTATCGTGGTCGTCGCGGTCAAACACGGCATAGACCTGGTCGAAGCTCTTGGCGCGAATGCCTTTGCGTAGATCACCTTCTTCAAACAGTTGCTGGGCGTAGCGCACCACCTGGATGGGCGCGGTGCCCAGTTGACCCGGCTGTACTTCCACATTGGCGGAATGCAGATGGTGCGCAGCGCGGATCTCTTCCAGATACAGCGGCTCGGTTTTGCTGCCCTCGGTCACGACCAGGATGCGGGCGTAACTGGCACGTTGCGCCTCCTTGCCCGTCTTGCGACGCAACTGCCGGTCTTTGGCCTGGTTGGCGCGCCCCATCAGAGCGTCACCCCCAAAGCCTGGTTGCGCAGGAGCGGCAGCGCGCCGTAGCGCCCTTGCAGATAGCCGCGCTCCAGCGCTTCATTCTTGCGCGGGCTGAAGTCCAGCAGCGGGTACAGCGACGAGCTTTGGTCCGGGCGCTTTTCCACAAACCAGACCTGGTCGCGCCGGAACAGGCCGTAGGCATCGAGCAGCGAGGTGTCGTGCGTAGTAAAGACGAGCTGTGCGCCGCCGGTATTGGCTTCAGGCCGGTGAAACAAGCGCACCAAAGCCTGCACCAGCAGCGTGTGCAGGCTGGTGTCGAGCTCGTCCACCGCCAGCGTCAGCCCCTTGTTCAGGATGTCCAGGATCGGCCCGGTGAGGAACAACAGGTTGCGGGTGCCACTGGATTCGTCTGCCAGGTCAAAGACCGCCTTGCCCTGCTCGGTGGCGTGGTGAAACTTCACTTCCTCCACCGCCTGCTCACCGGCTGTCTCCTCGCGTTTGCCGGTAGCCAGATCGAAATTGATGGTGTGCACCATGGCCTGCTGGGTGGCCACTTCAATGTCGGCAATGCTGGTGTCCGCCGCCTGCAGAAACGCGCAAATCGCTTTGCGCTGTGCCTCGTGCTTGAGCATTTGCACTGAAAACTGCGGCGACAAAGGCGTTTGCTCGTTGAAGATCACAAGCCGGTTGGCGAACCAGTCAAACACCGGGCGCATCGCCTCGCTGTTGAGCTGCACGGCCACCGACAGGAACAAGGCATTCGGCCGGGTTGCACCCTCCCACAGGTTCTTGGCGCCCTTCAGGCCCGAGCCAAACTCGTACACATCCTTGCCGCTCTCGGCATCGAAGTGGCGCTCAAACCAGCGTTGCGGCTTGAACGCCTTGTAGACCAAAAGTTGCTCACTCACGATGCGTTGCGTATCCATGGCAAACCCGTACTGGTAGCGCACACTGCCCAGGACAAAGGTGACTTCGAACGCGGTGGGCTGGCTGCCCGATGTGGCATCCAGCTTGAAGGGCTGGAGCCGGTCAAAAGCCTGCCCCGGCTGCAGCGCCGCCGACTGCAGCACCACACCACGCATGAATTGCAGCGCCTTGACGAGGTTGGACTTGCCACTGGCGTTGGCACCGTACACCACCGCGCTCTTGAGTACATGCGGCGCCGCCTTCAGCCCGGTAGCCAAGGCATGGGTGTCCAGCAAGGTCTTGTCCGTGGACGCCACCAGACTAAGCACCTGCTCGTCGCGCAGGCTGCGGAAGTTCTTGGTGCGGAACTCGACTAGCATTGTGTTTATCCAGGTGGGAGTAAAAATATTCTGAAATTATGATCCATTGAAGCAAATAGTTAATTTATTTCTACTTACTTGGGGTTTTTGATGGGGAAAAGGAGATGGGGGCAGCAGACGAAGAGGCCTTGGGGCATGAGAGGAGTCGAATCCTGGGCTTGGATAAGAAATTAGCCTCCATTGCTTATTCCATCGGCGTGACAAGCTACTTTAAATATAGCAACTGGTTGCGCCCGCTTTGATGGGAGTTGGCCTTACGCGTCGCTTGCTAGAGCTTGTGTTTTGTGCTTCACAGTGCAACATGACTCCCTGCGCCTAGTTGCGGTGTACGACTACGCTTAGGCAGGTAGAGCTGAATGTCGGCCCCGCATTAGATTTTTCTGGATGCCTAAGTGAACGTAAGCTTCGCCGCGAGAGCGGAGATCGGCGGCACCCCGGCCAACGTTCGAAGGAAAGCCGAGAGCGAACACGAACGAGGTTTAGCGAGCTTTGCTTGCCTGCGCAGTCGCTTCAGAACTGCACAGTACGATTGTATTTATGACGCACACAATCACCATGGCCTTCCTCCTGCAAGCTGCGAAGCTGCTGACCACGAACGCAGACGAAGGCGGCGGCGGTCTCTCGGGTGGCCAAGCTGTTGAGCTAACGGTCGCGTATGCGTACGACTTTGGCGTGAATGTGCCGTACGCGCGCTACCCTAACGACGCACCGAACAAACGTACCATGCTGTTGGACAACCTTGCCCGGTTTGAGCCAAAGCAGCAATACCAGATCGTCCGTGAACTCTGCGACCGCGTAGACCCGCTGGGAGAGCGGCCAGACATCGTAAAGCTGAAAACGAAGCTTTTCGTCGAGTTCGCCGAGTGCGCCGACCAAGACCAGTTGACGGACATGCACCGTACCCTCTTGGTCGAGACGCGGCACTGGCTTTCCGACTACCCGGAATCGCAGAAGCTGTTTGTCGAGGCTCTGCTAAAGCACGATAACGGTATCTTTCGGCGCAATACGCTTGACGATCTGCGGCTCGCGCTGGAAAAGCTTCTGCACGGCATCTTCGGTAACGGCAGATCGCTGGAGAACCAGATTCAAGCCGTCGGCACATTCGTCAGCGACCGCGGCGGATCGAAGGAGCTGGCGAACATGTTCCAGAAATTGGTCGAGTATTTCTCGAAGTACCAGAACACCTTCATAAAGCACGACGATGCCGTGATCGTCGCTGAGGTCGAGTTCGTGTTTGAGCTAACGTCATCGTTCATGAAGCATTTCATTCGACTGTCCAAGCCTGCCGCCTAATGATCTTCAGCAAGATTGAACTTGGGCAGTTAGAAATTGCAATGGGTTCCCGGCATCGGACATGTTGCAGGAACGCAGTCTCGGTGTCGGCCACGCCGCGGTCCGTCGCTGGGCGATGGATCTCTGGCCGTTGCTGGCCGCCGCATTACGGCGGCGCAAGCTCTTTATTGCGGCACCAGCCCCGAAGCCTTCACCAGCTCAGCATGCAGCGCGATCTCTTGTGCGATGGTTTGCTGGAATTGCTCGGGGGTGGTGGGGGCCTGGTCCATGCCGATTTCGTAGAGTTGTTTCTTCACGTCCTCGCTCTGCAGGATGGCGTGCACCTGGCGGTTCAGTTGGTCTACCAGGGGGCGCGGCGTGCCCGCGGGAGCCAGCAGGCCGATCCAGGTCTGCATGACCATGTTCGGGATGCCTGCTTCGCGCATCGTGGGCACGTCGGCGATCAGTGCCGAGCGCTTGTCGCTCATCAGTGCCAGCGCGGTCAGCTTGCCGGTCTTGAGGTAGGGCAGGGCCTCGGGCAGGGGCGCGAACAGCAGATCTACGTTGCCGCCCAGCAGGTCGGTAATGGCCAGCGCGCCGCCCTTGTAGGGGATATGGGTCATGCGCACTTGCGCCCGGGTCTCGAACATCAGGGCGGCCAGGTGTTGGGGGCTGCCGTCGCCTGAGCTGGCGTAGTTCAGGCCACCGGGCTTGGCTTTGGCGGCGGCCAGAAGCGCGCTGGCGCTGGCGAACTTCTGCTTGTCCTTGACCACCAGCACCATGGACTGGTTGGCCAGCTTGGTGATGGGAGCGAAGTCTGCCTGCGGGTCGTACGGCAGCTCTTTGAAGATGCTTTTGTTGGTGGTCAGGAACGAGGCGGGGGAGGCCATCAAGGTGTAGCCGTCCGGCGCGGACTTGGCTACCACCGGCAGGCCGATGCGGCCAGAGGCTCCGGCCCGGTTGTCCACCACGAAGGGCTGGCCGGTGGCGGCGGCCAGCTTCTGGCCGATCAGGCGCGCGATGATGTCCACGCCGCCGCCCGCGGGCAGTGCCACCAGCAGTTTCACCGGGTGGTCGGGGTAGCTGCCCTGGGCGCTGGCGGGCAGGGCGGCGGCCAGCAGGCCCAGCGCGCACGCCAGGAGGGAAATGTTGCGACGAGTGGTCATGGATAACTCCGGTGGGTAGATTAAGAAAGATGTCAAGAAGGAATGGATTCGCCGTGGCGGGCCGCATGCGCAACATCAGGCACCAGTCGCTCCAGTCGCAGGCGGGTGATGGCGGCGATTTCGCCGAGCGTGGTGGCCAGCTCGGTGCTGCGGTCCTGCTTCAGGCGCTGCTCAAAAGCCTGCAAGGCCGACTCCCGCGTGTGGCGGCGGATGCACAGGATGAACGGGAAACCGAAGCGCGCCCGGTAGGCCTGGTTGAGGTCGCTCCAGCGCTCTGCCTCGGCGGCATCCAGCCGTGCCAGCGAAAGCGTGCCCTGCTCGGCAATCGACGCATCGGTCATGGTGCCCCGGCGGGCATCGTCACCGGCCAGCTCCGGGTGTCCGGCATAGAAGGCGACGCGTGCGGGCTCGTCCAGCGCGGCCACCACCGCCACCATCGCGGTGTGCAAGGCATCAACCGTCGCAAAAGGGCGCTGGCCCACCACGCCGCGTGCCACCCAGGGCGCGTGCTCCCAGATGTCGGCCAGGGCGGCGCAAAAGGCCTCGGGTGCGCAGGTATTGAGGTGTTGCAGGGTGAATGGTGTTGTCATGGAGCGGATGTTAGGGATGCAAATCATTGCCGTCCATCACCGTTTTTGCAACGCTGCATACGCAAAATCAGTACACTCTGCCCACACTTCCTTCCTTTCCCGCCATGCGCCATTCGCTCGTTCCCGCCGGACTGCGCTACGCCGACCAGGTTGCGCGCTCGGGCTCCATCCAGAAGGCCGCGCGCGAGCTGCACGTGGCGGCTTCGGCCATCAACCGGCAGATCCTGCACCTGGAGGAGGAACTCGGCGTGCCCTTGTTCGAGCGGCTGCCGCGCGGCATGCTGTTAACGGCCTCGGGCGATGCACTCATCACGCTGGCGCGCCACTGGCTGCAGGACGAACGCGGGGTGGTTGCCGAGATCCGGCGCCTGCAGGGCGTGCACCAGGGCCATGTGTCGCTGGTGGCCATGGACAGCCATGCCACCAGCGTCATGCCCGCCCTGGTGCGGGAGGTGGGTGCGCAGCATCCGCTGGTCAGCCTGTCCATCGCGCTGGCCACCCCCGACGATGCCGAGGCCGCCCTGCTGACCGGCCAGGCCGACCTGGCCGCCATCTTCAACCTGAAACCGCGCCGGGAGCTGCTGGTGCTGTGGAAGAGCGCGCTGCCGCTGGGCTGCGTGGTGGCACCGGGCCACCCGCTGGCGCAGCGCGAGACGGTGAGTTTCCAGGAGGCCATGGCCCACCCGGTGGCGCTGCAGAGCAAGGCGCTGACGATCCGGCGTTATCTGGAGGCGCAGTACCACTGGCTGTTCAAGGAACCGCGCCGCTACACCGAGAGCAACTCGCTACAACTGGTCAAGCAGCTTGCGCTGGGCGGCAACCATGTGGTGTTCACGTCCGAGCTGGACGTGGCGGCGGAGCTGGCCACCGGAACGCTGGTCTTCATCCCCATCCGCGACCGGGGGGCTGAACCCCAGGAGATCAGCGTGGCCGTGGATGCCACCAAGCCGCCCGGCCCCATCGTGAAGCTGGTGTCCGAGCGGCTCATTGCCGCGATACAGGACTGCCTGGCTGCGGCACGGGGGCAAGCCGCTCCAAAAGATTAGATCGAAAAAGGCTGCTTGCGCTTATTCCATCAGCACAAGAAGCTCCTTTTACGATAGCGCATATGCAGGATTGCCCAAGCGTGCGCGCCGGAGTATCGTTGCACCCGAACATTAGATCCAATCGATGGAAAGAGGTGGAGCATGACCCATGCACTTCCCCAACTCACGGGGGGAATCTTCTTGAGCGATGGCGGCCTCGAGACCTCGCTCGTTTTCCTTGACAACATTGCATTGCCACACTTTGCGGCCTTTACGCTGCTGGAAGATGAGCTTGGCCAAGAGCGACTGAAAAGTTACTACGTTCCATACCTTGAACTCTGCGGTGAGATGCCAGGCGCTGGTTTCATACTTGAAACACCCACGTGGCGCGCCAGTTCCGACTGGGCCGCTCTCATGGGCATCAATGCCACCCGCCTGAAAGCATTGAACACCCAGGCGGCGCAGATGATGTGCGCGATGCGTTCACGCTGGGCACCACGCCTCAGCGGGCCCATCGTCGTAAGCGGGGTCATAGGCCCGCGGGGCGACGGCTACGTTGCCGATGCCCCCAACAGTGTGGACGAAGCTGCCGATTACCACCTCCTGCAGGCGCAGGCGCTTGCCGCAGGCGGGGTCGACATGCTTGCCGGTGTCACGATGACCACAGCCGCCGAGGCCCTGGGCATTTCCATCGCGGCACAGCGGGTGGGTTTGCCCGTGGCCATTTCTTTCACTGTAGAAACAGACGGCCGATTGCCAAGCGGCGAATCGTTGGGTGATGCGATAGGGAAAGTAGACGCGTATGCGCCGCCAGCGTACTTTGCCATCAATTGCGCGCATCCGCGGCACTTCGAAAATGCCTTGCCGGTGGGCGAGCCCTGGATTGCGCGCATCCAAGGTGTCCGTGCAAACGCCTCGACGAAGAGCCACGCTGAGCTCGATGACTCAACCGAACTGGACATAGGCGACCCTAAAGACCTGGCCCAACGGTACCGTGGACTCAAAGGCGCCTTGCCGCGGCTGAATGTACTGGGCGGCTGCTGCGGGACCGACTGGCGCCACCTGCGCGCCATACGCGATGCGTGGATCCGCTAGGCATTCGGAGCGCCCACCGTCACAACCTGGCCCTTGTCCCAAAGGGCGTTCGAGTCTTTGTTCAGCATCGCCTTAGACAAAAAGGCCGCCAGCGCTTATTCCATAAGCGTGAGCAGCTCTTATTGCGATAGCGTCTTGGCCTGCGGTGCCGGGGCCGGTTTCCCCCGCAGCTTCGCCCCCATCCGCTTAAACCAGTGCTCCAGGTCGTCGATGTAGGTAAACACCGCAGGCACCACCAGCAAACTCAGCACCGTAGACGTGATCAGCCCGCCAATCACCGCCACCGACATCGGGCTGCGGAAACTGCTGTCCGCTGCGCCCCAGCCCAGCGCAATCGGCAGCATGCCCGCGCCCATGGCCAGGGTGGTCATGATGATGGGGCGGGCGCGTTTGTGGCAGGCGTCCAGCAGCGCTTCCACCCGGGTCATGCCGTGGTCGCGTCGGGCCACGATGGCGTACTCCACCAGCAGAATCGAGTTCTTGGTGGCAATGCCCATGAGCATGATCAGGCCGATCAGCGAGGGCATGGAGAAGCTCTTTTGCGCGATCAGCAGGCCTACGAAGGCCCCGCCCAGCGCCAGCGGCAGCGCGCACAGAATGGTGACAGGGTGCAGGAAGTCTTTGAACAGCAGCACCAGCACGATGTAGATGCACAGCACGCCGGTGAGCATGGCCAGGCCAAAGCTGGCAAACAGCTCGCCCATCACCTCGGCATCGCCAATTTCCACCACCTTCACGCCGGGCGGCAGCTGGGCCATGGCAGGCAGTTTTTCTACCGCGGCTTTCACATCGCCCAGCGGCATGCCTGAGAGCTCAATCTCGAAGTTGACGTTGCGGGTGCGGTCGTAGCGGCTGATGACGGCGGGGCCTCCGTTGGTCTCCAGCGTGGCCACCTGGCCCAGCATCACCGGGCCTTTGCTTCCCGGCACCGTCAAGCGTTCCAGCACGCTCAAGTCTTTGCGGGCGGCGTCGTCGAGCTTGACCACGATGGGCACCTGGCGCTGCGACAGGTTGAGCTTGGGCAGCGAAATGTCGTAGTCGCCCACGGTGGCGATGCGCAGCGTTTCGCCGATGGCGCTGCTGGTCACGCCCAGGTCGGCGGCGCGGGCAAAGTCGGGCCGCACCGCGATCTCGGGCCGGATCAGGCTGGCGGTGGATGCCACCTGCCCCAGGCCGGGGATGGTGCGCAGGTCTTTCTCCACCGCTTGCGCGGCGGCCTGCAGGGCGACCGGGTCTTCGCCAGACAGCACCAGCACGTACTTTTCGCCCGAGCCGCCCAGGCCCACCTTGCTGCGCACGCCGGGCAGCGGCTCCAGCGCGGTGCGGATATTGTTTTCAATGCCCTGCTTGCGGGGGCGATCGCCCCGGTCGCTGAGCAGAATGGTCAGCGTGGCCTTGCGTGCCTCGGCGGCTCCGGCGGGGGCAAACGGGTCGCCGCCTGCGCTACCGCCGCCAATGGTGGTGTAAATGCTTTTGACGTGCGCTACCTGGGCAATCAGCGTGCGCGCCTGCTCGGCAGACACTTTGGTTTGCGCCAGGGTGGAGCCGGGCGGCAGCTCGATGTACACCTGGGTTTGCGAGTTGTCGTCGGGCGGGATGAAGCCTGTGGGCAGCAGCGGAATCAGCGCGATGGAGCCAAAGAAAAACACCGTGGCCCCCACCATGGTCAGCACCCGGTGCTTCAGGCACCAGGTGGCCCAGCGCATGTACACGCGCATCCAGCCCGCGTCTTTTTCGGCCCCGACAATGGGCTTCAAGATGTAGGCCGCCATCATGGGCGTGAGCACCCGCGCCACGACCAGCGATGCCACCACCGCCAGCGAGGCGGTCCAGCCAAACTGTTTGAAGAACTTGCCCGGAATGCCGCTCATGAAGGCGGTGGGCAAAAACACCGACACCAGGGTGAAGGTGGTGGCCACCACCGCCAGGCCGATCTCATCCGCCGCCTCCATGGCCGCCTGGTACGGGCTCTTGCCCATGCGCAGATGCCGCACGATGTTTTCCACCTCCACAATCGCGTCGTCCACCAAAATGCCCACCACCAGCGACAGCGCCAGCAGCGTGATCACGTTGACCGAAAAGCCCAGCAAATACATGCCGATGAAGGCCGGAATCACCGACAGCGGCAGCGCCACCGCCGACACAAAAGTGGCCCGCCAGTCGCGCAAAAACAGCCACACCACGGCCACCGCCAGGATCGCGCCCTCGTACAGCAGGTGCATGGAGCCGGTGTATTCCTCTTCCACCGGGGCCACAAAGTTGAAGGACTCGGTGAGCTCCATGTCGGGTTGCTGCAGCTTGAGCTCGGCCAGCGCCTGTTGCACTGCGGCACCCACCGCCACCTCGCTCTCGCCGCGGCTGCGCGCCACCTCAAAGCCCACCACCGGCTGGCCGTTGAGCAGGGCCGCAGAGCGTTGCTCGGCCACCGTATCGGTCACGGTGGCCACTTGGTCCAGCCGGATGCGGCGGCCATCGCTCAGCGCCAGTTGCAGTTGCCCCAGCTCCTGGGCGGTTTGCACCGTGGCCAGGGTGCGCACGGGTTGCTCGCCCACACCGATGTCGGCGCGGCCCCCGGCGCTGTCGAGCTGCACCAGCCGCAGCTGGCGCGAAATGTCGGCAGCGGTGGCACCCAGGGCCTGCAGCTTCAGCGGGTCCAGCGCCACCTGTACCTCGCGGGTCACCCCGCCCACGCGGTTTACCGCGCCCACGCCGCGCACCGCCAGCAGCTTGCGGGTCACCTCAAAGTCCACAAACCACGACAGCGCTTCGGGGTCCAGCTTGGCACTGCGGATGGTGAAGGCCAGCACCGGCTGCGCCGCCATGTCCACCTTGTTGACGATGGGGTCGCGCACGTCGCCCGGCAGGTCGCTGCGCACGCGGGCCACGGCGGATCGCACATCGTCCACCGCCTCTTGCACCGGCTTCTCCAGCCGGAACTCGGCGGTGACGGTGACGCTGCCGTCCTGCACCGAGGTGTAGATGTGCTTGAGGCCCTGCACGGTGGCGATGGAGTTTTCCAGCTTGCGGGCGACCTCGGTTTCCAGCTGGGCCGGGGCCGCGCCGGGCAGGCTGGCGGATACGGTGACCGTGGGCAGGTCGATGTCGGGGAAGTTCTGCACCTTCATGGCGTTGAAGGACAGCAGCCCGGCAAAGGTCAGCAGCACAAACAGCATCACCGCCGGAATCGGGTTCTTGATGGACCAGGAGGAAACGTTCATGGCCTGCTACCTATTTGCTAGCTGCTTGTGCCGGTGTTACTTGCGCTGGAGGCACATTGGGCTTGGAATCCTGCACCACCCGCACCAGATCGCCGTCGTTCAAAAAGCCCGCCCCGCTGGCGACCAACACGGCATCCGGCTCCAGCGCGCTGGTGATCTCCAGCCGGTCGCCCAGCTGCCGCCCGGTTTGCACCTTGATCTGGGCCACGCGCTGGTCTTTGCCCACGCGGTAGACAAAGCTGAAGGCATCGCGCACCACCACGGCGGTTTGCGGCACGGTCAGCGCGGTGGTCTGGCCCAGTGCGAACGCACCGCTGGCAAACATCCCCGGCTTGAGGCTGGACGCTGGCAAATCCACATACACCAGCCCCATGCGGGTTTGCGGGTCTACCGTGGGGGCCACCATGCGCACTTTGCCCTGCACCGGCGTGCCCTGCGCCGTGCGCACCTGGGCGATGGTGCCGACCTTGATGCGCTCCAGCTCGGCGGCGGTGACCTCGGCGCGCCACTCCAGCCGCCCCTGGCGCACCATGCGGAACAGTTCGGTGCCGCTGCCCAGCACCGCGCCCACGGTGGCGCTGCGGGCGCTGATGACTCCGCTGTCGGGCGCCAGCACCTGGGTGTGGCGCAGGCGCTGCTGCTGCACCACCAGCGTGGCCTTGGCGGCGGCTACGCGGGCCTTGGCGACCTGCTCTGTGGTTTGGTACTGGGTGATTTGCTGCTCGCTCAGGGCCCCGGTGGCCTGCAGCGTGCGGGCGCGGGCGGCGTTGCCACTGGCATCCTGGGCATTGGCTTCCGCCTCCAGCACATTCGCCTTCGCCTGGGCCACGTCGGCCTGCACGCTCTCTGCCGCAAACGTGGCCAGCACCTGGCCAGCGCGCACCACATCGCCCACGTTGGCGCGCACCTCCAGCAGGCGCAGGCCGCTGGCTTCGCTGCCGATGCTGGCCTCTTGCCAGGCGGCCACATTGCCGTTGGCGCTGAGCTGCACCGCCCAGGGGCTGCGCTGCGGCTGCACGGTGGTGACGGTGAGGGCGGGCTTGGGCGCGGCGGCCTTGGTTTCGTCCGCCGCCTGGGAATTTAAGGAAAAAAGGCCGATAGCGCTGATGGACAGGGCGAGAGCAGCTACGGAATAAATAGCATTTTTTTGCATGAAGAGGAGTCCGTCAAGGTTTACTGGGGGCCGGTCCAGCCGCCGCCTACGGCGCGGTACAGGCTGATCCAGGCCAGCAGGCGTTCGCGCTGCAGGGCAATGGCGTTGGTGTCGGCGGCCAGCGCGGTGCGGCGCGAGTCCTCCAGTTCGGGCAGGCTGGCCAGGCCGGCGGTGTAGCGGGCCTGGGTGGCGGCAAATGCGGCCTGGTAGCCCTGGGCGGCCACCTGGGTGTCGGCGTTGCGGTCATCGGCGCTGCGCAGGTTGACCAGGGCTTCTTCCACCTCGCGCACGGCCTGGCGCACCTTGGCGCGGTACACGGCCACCGCCTCGGTGTAGCGGGCCTGGGCGGCATCCACGTCCGCACTGCGCCGCCCGCCGTCAAACAGGGGCACCGATACGGCGAGTGGGCCGATGGACCAGGTGCCCAGGGTCTGCCCACCGCTGCGCAGGCTACCAATCGCGCCGTTCAACGTCAGCCGGGGGTAGCGCTGGCCCTGGGCGTTGCCCACGTCATAGCTGGCGGCGGTCACGTCGCGCTCGGCGCTGAAGATGTCGGGCCGCTGGGCCAGGGCCTGCGCGGGAATGGATGCTATGGAAAAAAGAGCTTGTTGTGCCGATGGAATGGGCGCAGAGGCCAGTTTTTGTGCCAAATCTGCCTCGGCCACACCGGTCAGGGCGACGATGGCCTTGAGGTACACGTCGCACTGGGCCAGTTGCTGCACCACCCGGTTGTTGGCCTCCGCGGCACTGGCGCGGGCCAGCGCGTCCACCGCCGGGGCGGTAAAGCCTGCGCGGGTGCTCAGGCCTGACAGGCGGGCCGTTTCCTGGCGCGACTTGGCGTCTTCCCCCGCCAGCCCGCGCAGCAGGGCGCAGGCCCGCACGGTGACGTACTGGCTGGCCACCTCTGCGGCCACCGCCACCCGCGCGTCGTGCCACTGGGCCTGGGCCCCTTGCTGGCGCGCCTGGGCGGCATTGGCGGCAGCCCGGTTCGCGCCAAACAGGTCGATTTCCCACGCTGCCTGCAGCCCGCCCTGCGCGGTGGTGGTTACGGGCACGTTGGGCTGCGACCGGCCCCGGCTGGCGCTGGCCGATGCGTCCAGTGTGGGCCCCAGCGCCGCCCCCGCGCCCACCGCCGTGGCCCGTGCCTGGGCAATGCGCGTAGCCGCCGAGGCCACCGTGGGGCTTGCATCCTGCGCCGCCGCAATCAGCGCCACCAGCAGCGGATCGTCCAGCCGCTGCCACCAGTCCGATAAATCCCCCATGTTCCCCTGGTGCGGCAGCGGTGCCGTCCATTGCGCGGCGGCCTGGGCAGGCACGGTGGCCGGTGGCGGTGTGGTGGCGCAGGCGGCCAGCCACAGGGGCAGGAGGCACAGAAGTGGCCAGCGGGGCAGAGGCATGCAGGGGGCTCCAGAGGTAAGGGCGGGGGCTATCGTATCGGGCGAACCCTGGCCTGCGCATGACAGACCTGCGCTTTGTCCCCCATGGTGGGGATGCCGTGGCGAAGAGAACGGGTCATCGTGCCAGGGTCGGCAAGGCGCGTCTTCTCAAGGGGGTATCGGTTTGTGTCGGTTTATGTCAGCGGATGGGCTGGGTCCGGGGTGCGGTCCCCGGCATCCAGCTGTGCCACCAGGGCTTCCATGCTGGGCAGCAGCGCAGAGATTTCCTGCGGTAGCTCGGGTGTGGTGCGGTAGGTGGACACGCCCATGGGGGTCTGCACGCCGCGCAGGGCGTATTCCACCATCGTCTTCTTTTTGCTTTTGCACAGCACCATGCCGATGGTGGGCGCGTCATGGGCCGGATCGCGCACCAGGTCGTCCACCGCGGCCAGGTAGCCGTTGAGCTGGCCGGTGTATTCGAAGCGGAACTCGGTGTTTTTCAGCTCGATCACCACGTAGCAGTGCAGGCGCGTATGGTAAAAAAGCAGGTCGATAAAGAACTCGTCGCCCTCGATGTCGAGCTTGTACTGGCTGCCGACAAAGGCAAAACCCACTCCCAGCTCCAGCAAAAAGTCGCGCAGGTGGGTGGTCAGGGCTTTCTCGATTGTGCGCTCGCTGGACGCGTCGGCGATGCCCAAAAAGTCGAAGGCGTACGGGTCTTTCAGCAGGTCGCGGGCCAGGTCGGACTGTGGCGCAGGCAGGGTGCGGGCAAAGTTGTTTTGCGCAGCACCCAGGCGGTGGTGCACGGCGGTTTCGATTTGCAGCTCCAGCACCGACCGGCTCCAGCCGTTTTCGATGGTTTTGCGGATGTACCACTCGCGGGTGGCGCGGTCTTTGAGTTTGTCGAGGAGGGTGCAGTTGTGCCTCCAGGGTATTCGTCCACCAAGCTGGTGGACAAATGCCTCATCGGGCCATGCCGCAGCAAAAGACCGCATGTACAGCAGATTGGTGCGTGATAGCCCGCGCATGTCGGGGAACTCCGCCCGCAGGTCTTTCGCCAGTTGCTCGATGACCTTGGCACCCCAGCCTTGCGTGTCCTGGCGCTCCAGAATCTCCCGCCCCATCCGCCAGTACAGCAGCACCAGCTCCTGGTTGACGGCCAGGCTGGCCTGCAGGCGGGCGGTGCGGATCTGGGTTTTCAGGTCCGCCAGCCAGGTGGCGTAGTCGGTGGGCTGGAGCATGGTTAGTTTTTACAAGGAAAATCGGCCTCTACCGCCCATTCCATGGGCGCGAAAAGCTACCAATTCAATAGCGACTACCCAAACACCACTTTCCACAGCGCCAGCACGGCCTCACGCTCTTTTTGCAGCAGCGGCGGGGCGACCTGGGTGGGGGTTTCGTTCAGGCGGGCCTGGTGCTGGGCTTTGCGCAGTTCGCGGTAGGCGTTGGCTGCCGCCTCGCCTACGCCGGGGGGAAGCAGGCCGCAGGCTTCGGCGCGGCGCAGCAGGGCGATGTTGCCTACGTTGTCTTGCAGGCTGGGGTGCTGGGCGGCGTGGGCCAGCACCAGGTACTGCACGGCAAACTCGGCATCCACCATGGCGCCGGTGCTGTGCTTCACGTCGAAGTTGTCACCGCGCACCGGGTGGGCGGCGCGGACCTTGTTGCGCATGGCGACGATCTCGGCCTGCAGGGCGGGCAGGTCGCGCGGGGCGGTGATGACGTTTTGCCGCACGCCGTCAAAGCGCTGGCCCATGTCGTCCGGACCCAGCACGTAGCGGGCGCGGGTCATGGCCTGGTGCTCCCAGGTCCAGGCGGTGTTGCTGCCCCGGCCTTCCTGGTAGCTGGCGTAGGCGGCCAAGGTGGTGACCAGCATGCCGGAGTTGCCGTTGGGCCGCAGGGCGGTGTCGATCTCGAACAGGTCGCCCTCAGACGTTTTGACGCTCAGCCAGTTGATGAGCTTGCGCACCAGCTGGGCGTAGACCTCGGGGGCGCGTTCGTCTTCGTCGTCATATACAAACACGATGTCCAGGTCGCTGCCGTAGCCCAGCTCCTTGCCGCCCAGCTTGCCGTAGCCGATGACGGCAAAGCGCGGTTCGTCCAGGTGGTGGGTGGGCAGGCGCTGCCAGCACCAGCGGGCGGTGACGCGCAGCACCACGTCGGCCAGGGCACTGAGGTCGTCGGCCACCTGCTCTACGCTGATGCGGCCTTCCACGTCGCGCGCCAGGGTGCGGAACAGCTCGGCGTGGTGGGCGCGGCGCAGCAGGTTGAGCAGGGTTTCTTCGTCGTCCTCCTGGGTGATGCGCAGTGAGTTGCGGCGGGCTTCCAGCTCGGCCTCCAGCGCGGCGGGGTCAAAGCGTTCGGCCAGCATGGTCTCTGCAGCCAGCTCGTCGATCACGCCGGGGTGCTGTTGCAGGTAGCGGGCCGGCCATTTGGCGGTGGCCAGCAGGCGCAGCAGGCGCTGGTGCACCGAGGGGCGCTCCAGCAGCAGGGCCAGGTAGTGGTCGCGGCGCAGCAGGGGTTCGATCCAGTCCATCCAGCGCAGTACGCCGTCCAGGCTGGTGCTGCCCTCTCCCAGCCAGCCGAGGGTGCGCTGCACCAGCCGCGACAGCCGGGCGCTGGACACGTCGCTCAGCGCCAGCACGCGGGCGTGGGTGGACCAACGCAGCAGGCGGCCCTTGAGGGGCTCGTCCAGGCGCTCCGCCAGCGTGGCCAGGTCGGGCGCGCCCGACAGGTCGCCCGGCCCGCTGTGGCCGGGTTTGGCCGCTTTGCCGTTGCAGCCCTTGCATTCTTTTTTGCCGCCCAGCAGGGTGTCGAACTCTTGTGCCACCAGTTCGCGGTGGGTGTCCAGCTCGGTCAGGAAGGGGCAGCAGTTGGGGTAGCCCATGCTCTGGGCGATCCAGGCCAGGTCGGCATCGGCGGTGGGCAGCACATGGGTTTGCTGGTCGTCCAGGTACTGGATGCGGTGCTCTACCTGGCGCAAAAAGGTGTAGGCGCGGGCCAGTGCATCGGCGGTGGTCTGGGGCATCAGCCCGGCGTGGGCCAGGCGCTGCAGCGCGGCCAGCGTGGGGCGGGTGCGCAGCTCGGGGAACTGGCCGCCGCGCACCACCTGCAGCAACTGCACGGTGAATTCAATTTCGCGGATGCCGCCGCGCGACAGCTTGACGTCGTTGGCCCGCTCGGGGCGGCCCGCACTGCGCTTGGCCGAATGGTCGCGGATCTGCTGGTGCAGCTTGCGCAGCGCGTCGAACACGCCGTAGTCCAGGTAGCGGCGAAACACAAATGGCAGCACCACGGTGCGCAGCGCGCTGGCGTCTGTGATGCAGTTGCGCGGGGCCACCACCCGGCTTTTCAGCCAGGCGAAGCGTTCCCATTCGCGGCCCTGCTCTTGCAGGTAGCCCTCCAGCGCGTCGGTGGACACCGCCACCGGGCCGGAATTGCCGTGCGGGCGCAGCGCCAGATCGACGCGAAACACAAAGCCGTGCTCGGTGGTGCCGCCCACCAGCGCGTAGATGATCTTGACGGCCTTGCAGAAGTACTCGTGGTTGCTGGTGCGGCCCCGGCCCTCGGGCCCACCGTCTGGATGAGCCTGGCCTGCGGTGTCGCCATCGAAGTTGTAGACGTAGATCAGGTCGATGTCGCTGGACACATTGAGTTCGCGCGCACCCAGCTTGCCCATGCCCACCACCCACATCTGGGCGCGGCTGCCGTCCGGGGCCAGGGGCGCGCCGTGCTGGCTGTCGAGCTGCGCAAACGCGTGGGTGCAGGCGGCATCCAGAGCGATTTCAGCCAGCTCGGTCACCGCCCGGGTCACCACCTCCAGCGGGGCCTGCTGGTCACAGTCCAGTACCACCAGGCGCTCCATCACCAGCTGGCGCAGGCTACGCAGGGCGGCTCCGGTGTCCAGCCCGGTGGCGCGCAGGGTGGCCAGGGTGGCCTCCATGCTGGCGCGTTCCGGTGGGCCGGGGGGCAACAGGCTGAGCTGATCGGCATAGCGGCGGCGCAGGCGCTGCACAAAACGCGAGTGGCCAGACAAGGGCTCGGTGGCGGTGGGGCTGCTTAGCAAAGTAACACCGTGAACGGTAAGGCCTGCTGCGGGCGCGGCTGCCATGGGAGTGATAATTCTGGTTGCATCCATGTGTCCAATGACTGAATCCAAGCCACCTTCCAGCACCGAGTCCACGCGCCTGCTCCGATGGGCCGCCAAAGCCGCATCCTGGAGTCTGGGCTTGGTGGCGGCGGCTTGGCTGGCGCTGGCCCTGGCCTGGGGGGCCTTACACGGCTGGATTGTGCCGCGAATTGGCGACTTTCGCCCGTGGCTGGAAACCTACGCCAGCCAGGCGCTGGGGATGCCGGTGCGCATCGGTGCCATCTCCGCCCAATCACAGTATTTCTTCCCCTCTTTTGAGCTGCGCGATGTGGCCCTGCTGGACGGCCAGGGGCGCGAGGCCCTGAAGCTGTCGCGGGTCATGGCCACGGTGTCGCCCGCGTCGCTGTTGAAGCGCGGGTTTGAGACCCTGCTGATCGAGCAGCCCGCGCTGGACGTGCGCCGCAGCGCCGATGGCACCATCTTTATCGCCGGGCTGGACATCTCGCAGACCGGCAACAGCGATGGCCGGGCCCTGGACTGGCTGTTTGCCCAAAGCGAGCTGGTGGTGCGCGGCGGCACCGTGCGCTGGACCGACGAGCAGCGCGCCGCTCCCCCGCTGGCCTTGGACGCGGTGGATTTTGTGATGCGCAACAAGGGTCTGGGCCACCACATGCGCCTGGATGCTTCGCCCCCCGCCGACTGGGGCGACCGCTTCAGCCTCAGCGCCCGCTTCCGCCAGCCCTTGCTCAGCATCCACCGCGGCCGCTGGCAGGACTGGGACGGCCCGGCCTACGCCAGCCTGCCCCGCGTGGATGTGTCGCAACTGCGCCGCTATGCCGATGTGGGCGTGGACGTGGTGGCGGGCGTGGGGGCTTTGCGGCTGTGGGCCGACATCCGCCGTGGCCAGGTAACCAGCGGCACGGCCGATGTGGCGCTGGTGGATGCCCGGGCGACCCTGGCCGCCGATTTGCAGCCGCTGGCGCTGCAGTCGCTGCAAGGGCGCATCACCCTGCAGCAATCGGCGGGTAGCCTGGCACTGGCCACCGAGGGCCTGCAGTTCACCACCGACGATGCCCGCGTCTGGCCCGGCGGCAACCTGAGCCTGCGCCTGCAGGATGCCAGCCCCCGCCAGCCCGCGCAAGGCGAGTTGCGCGCCGACCGGCTGGACCTGGCCCTGCTGGCCCACATGGCCAATAGCCTGCCGCTGGGCCCGGCCACCCACCGCATGCTGGCCACCCACGAACCCCAGGGCCTGGTGGAGCAGATCAGTTCCCGCTGGAATGGCCCTCTCGCCGACCCCAGCAGCTACAGTGCCCAGGGCCGCATCACCGGACTGGAAGTGGCCGCAGGCGTGCCCGATGCGCCCAGCCCGAAAGACAAGGCCCCGCTGGGCCGCCCCGGTGTGCGCGGCGCGGCGGTGGACTTCGACCTCACCCAGACCGGAGGCAAGGCCAGCGTGCGCGTCACCCAGGGAGCGCTGGACCTGCCGGGGATGTTCGAGGAGCCGGTGGTGCCCATGGACCAGCTCTCGGCCACGGTGGCCTGGCAGCAGCAGGGCGAGACCCTGGCGGTGCAGGCCAGCGACGTGCGCTTTGCCAACGCCGATGCCGAGGGCCTGCTGCAGGTCAAGTGGAACAACAGCGACCCCGCGCAGTCGAGCAGCCGGGCGCGTATTCCAGGCGTGTTGGATCTGCAGGGCCAACTGAGCCGGGGCGATGCCGCGCGGGTGCACCGCTACCTGCCCCTGGAGCTGGATGCCGAGGTGCGCCATTACGTGCGCGATGCGGTGCTGGTGGGCCGACTCAGCCCGGTGAAGTTCCGCGTCAAGGGCGATCTGTACGACTTTCCGTTCGTGAAACCCGGCCAGGGCGAGTTCCGCATTGCGGCCGAGGTGCGCGATGCCACCTACGCCTACGTGCCGACCAGCCTGCAGCCCGCCAAGGCCTTGCCCTGGCCCGCGCTGGAGCGTTTGTCCGGCGAGCTGGTGTTTGAAGGCAATAGCTTGCAGATCCGCCGGGCCACCGGCACCCTGGCCGGTGCCACCGGTTTCCAGCTGACCCAGGCCGAAGCCCAGATTGCCGACCTGGACCACAGCGTGGTGGTGTTCAAGGCCCAGGGGCGCGGTCCGCTGGCCGACATGCTGGGTGTGGTCAACCGGTCGCCGCTGGGCGAGCTCACCGGCCATGCACTGGACCAGGCCACGGCCAGCGGCCCGGCCGATCTGCAGCTGCGCCTGCAACTGCCGATTGCCGACATCGACAAGAGCAAGGTCCAGGGCAGCATCACGCTGGGTGGCAACGATGTGCAAATCACCCACAGCAGCCCGGCGATGGCGCGCGCGCGCGGGGTGGTAAATTTCTCAGACACCGGTTTTACCGTGGTCGGCGGGCAGGCCCGCATGCTCGGTGGCGATGCCCGGTTCGAAGGCGGCATGGCCGATGCTGCCAAGGGCGAGGTGCAGATGCGGGTGCAGGGCGTGGCCACGGCCGAGGGGTTGCGCCAGTCGCCGGGGCTGGGGGTGGCGGCGCAGATCGCCCACTACGCCAGCGGCAGCGCTGCCTACACCGCCGTGGTGGGCGCGCGCCAGGGCGTGTCGGAAGTCAGCGTCACCAGCAATTTGCAGGGCGTGGCCTTGAACCTGCCCCCGCCGCTGGCCAAGGCCGCCGACACGGTGCTGCCCTTGCGTTTTGACAACCTCCTGCTGCCGGCCAATAACTTACCTTTACGCGACAGCCTGGCACTTGAACTGGGTACGAGCGGCTCGGTCGCGTCGGTGGCCTATGTGCGCGATATTTCCGGCGCGGCACCGCGTGTGTTGCGCGGCACGGTGGCCGTGGGTCTGCCGCCCGGCGAGGCGCTGCTGATGCCTGCCGAGGGCGTGTCGGCCAATATCCATGTGGATACCCTGAACGCCGATGCCTGGCAGGCGCTGGCTGCCAAGCTTGCCGATGCACCGGCAGCGGGTACTGCACCAGCGGCCACCAGCGGCTACACCCCTACCACCCTGGCGGTGCAGGCCAAAGCCTTGACGATGGGAGGGCGCACCCTGCACCAGTTGGTGCTCAGCGGCTCGCACTTTGCCAGCACCTGGCGCGCCAACGTCGATGCGCAAGAGCTCAACGGCTATGTGGAATACCGCCAGCCCATCGACTCCAACGCGGGCCGGGTCTTCGCCCGGCTGACCCGCCTCACCCTGGCCCCCAGCACCGCCACCGAGGTGGAAACCCTGCTGGATGAGCCCTCCGACACCGTGCCCGCACTGGACATCGTGGTGGACGCGCTGGAGCTCAAGGGCAAGAAGCTGGGCCGGGTCGAGATCGATGCCGTCAACCGGGGTGGCCGGGTGGGCGGGGTCGGGCTGGTTGACGCGGGCGTGCGCGAATGGCGGCTGAACAAGCTCAGCATCACCAACCCCGACGCGCAGCTCAACGCCACCGGCAACTGGGTCGCCCTGGGGGGCCGTACCGGGTCTACGACGCCCCGGCGCACCACGCTGAACTTCCAGCTCGATATTGCCGACGCGGGGCAGTTGCTGGCCCGCTTTGGCATGCCGGGGGTGGTGCGGCGCGGCAAGGGCCAGATGACCGGGCAGGTGGGCTGGGTCGGTTCGCCGCTGGCGCTGGACACCGCCTCGCTGGGTGGGCAGTTCAACCTGGCGGTAGACAACGGCCAGTTCCTCAAGGCCGACCCTGGCCTGGCCAAGCTGCTGGGCGTGCTGAACCTGCAGGCCCTGCCGCGCCGCCTGGCGCTGGATTTTCGCGATGTGTTCAGCGAAGGCTTTGCATTCGATGCCGTGCGCGGCGACGTGCAGGTCGAGATGGGCCGTGCCAGCACCAACAACCTGAAAATGAAGGGCGTGAACGCTGCCGTGATGATGGAGGGTAGCGCCGACATTGCCCGCGAAACCCAGGACCTGAAAGTGCTGGTGGTGCCCGAGATCAACGCCGGTACGGCCTCTCTGGTGGCCGCCGTGATCAACCCCGCCATCGGCCTGGGCACGTTTTTAGCCCAGTGGTTCTTGAGCCGCCCTCTGGCCGAGGCGGCCACCCAGCAGTTCCACATTGACGGCACCTGGGCCGACCCCAAAATCACCAAGGTGCCGCACAAGATGTTCGGTGCCAAAGTAGAGGCCCAGGCCCCCACCAAAAAGGAACCCACACCGTGAAAGTAGCCGCCATCCAGATGGTATCGGGCACCAGTCGGCAGGCCAACCTGGAGCGCGCTGCTGCCTTGCTGGCCGAAGCCGCGGCCAGCGGTGCCGAGCTGGCCGTGCTGCCCGAGTACTTTTGCCTGCTGGGCCAGCGCGATACCGACAAGCTGCAGATCCAGGAGGCCTTGGGGGTGGGTCCGATCCAGGCGTTTTTAGCCAATACGGCACGCCAACTCGGCCTGTGGATTGTGGGCGGCACGCTCCCCCTGACCGTAGGCGATGGCAGCCGGGTGCGCAACAGCAGCCTGGTGTTCGACCCCAGCGGCACCTGCGTGGCCCGCTACGACAAAATCCACCTGTTCCGCTTCGACAACGGGCAGGAGCGCTTTGACGAGTCGCGGGTGCTGGAGCCCGGCACCGAGCCGGTGCTGTTTGAACTGACTGCACGCGACGGCCAGCGTTGGCGCATCGGCCTGAGCATCTGCTACGACCTGCGCTTTCCCGAGCTGTACCGCCGCTACGCCGCGCTGGGGGCCGACCTGTTGCTGGTGCCCAGCGCATTCACCCATACCACCGGGCAGGCGCATTGGGAGCTGCTGCTGCGCGCCCGCGCGGTGGAGAACCTGGCCTATGTGCTGGCCCCGGCCCAGGGCGGCCTGCACGCCAATGGCCGCCGCACCTGGGGCCACAGCCTGCTGGTAGACCCCTGGGGCACGGTGCTGGCCGAGCAGGCAGAGGCGAATGGTGAAGGAGAGGCTGTGGTGCTGGGCACGCTGGATGCCGCCCGCCTGGCGCAGTGCCGCGCCCAGTTGCCCGCCCTGGAGCACCGCGTTCTGTGAGCGCCGCACTGCCGCTCTCGCAGGGGAGTTTGCTGCGCTGGTGGCAGCGCTGGTCGTTGTGGGGCGTGATGCTGTTGCTGCTGGCGCTGGTGCTGACCACGTTGGTGTGGTTGGCCGGGCGGTTTGAAGCCAGCCAGGTGCAAGACGCACTGGACCGCGATATTGCCGCCGCCGCAGACGATGTGCGCCTGGGCCTGGGGCGCAATGTGCAAAGTCTGCAGGCCTTGCAGTTCAACGACCCCAGCCCCGGCTCCTGGCGGGTCGATGCCACCGAGTTTTTGCGCCACCACCGCGAGCTGCTGCGGGTGGAGTGGCGGCAACCCAATCTGGCCGTGCTGGCACATGTTGAAAGCCCGTTTCGGCCTTATGCCTTTGAGTGGCTGGGCAGCAAAAATGCCGAGCCCGATGTCACCCTGGCCTGTGCCGTGGCCAAGCGCGCCAACGGGCCAGCCTATTCCAGCAGCTATTTTCTGCCCCAGGTGGATGGCTTGGGGCTGGAGGTGATGGAAATGTGCATGCCGCTGATCAGCCAGGGCCAGCTCAAAGGCTATCTGGTGGCCACCTACGCCCTGGGCGATGTGCTGGCCGACATGGTGGGCCGCCAGCTCAGCCGCAGCCAGGAGGTGTCGTTCATCGAACCCGACGGCACCCGCCTGGTGCTGCATGGTTCGGCCCGGCGTGGCACGCGGGTGTTTACCGCCCAGCAACTGGTCAATCTGCCGGGCAACACCATGGTGCTGCGCATGGACAGTTGGCATGGCGACCCCAGCGTCTACCCCAACCTGATGACCGCCCTGGTCACACTGATGTCGATTGCCTTGGTGTCGGTGACTGTGCTGCTGGTCAAGGACACCCGCTTGCGACTGCAGGCCGAGCGCGGCCTGGCCGACGCGCTGGCGTTTCGCAAAGCCATGGAGGATTCGCTGCTCACCGGCCTGCGCGCCCGTGACCTGCAGGGCCGCATCACCTACGTCAACCCGGCGTTTTGCCAGATGGTGGGTTTTACGGCCGACGAACTGTGGGGCCACGGCATGCCCGCGCCCTACTGGCCGCCCGATCTGGCCAGTGAATACCAGCAGCGCCAGGAAGTCCGCATGGCGGGCAATGCGCCAGCGCGCGAAGGCTTCAGCTCGGTGTTCATGCGCAAGGACGGCAGCGTCTTTCCGGTGCTGGTGATGGAGGCTCCGCTGATCAACGCCCAGGGCGCGCACACCGGCTGGATGAGCGCGGTGGTGGACGTGACCGAGCAGCGCCGCGCCGAAGAGCTGTCGCGCACCAGCCAGGACCGGCTGCAGGCCACCGCCCGGCTGGCCACGGTGGGTGAAATGGCCTCGCTGCTGAGCCACGAGCTGAACCAGCCGCTGGCGGCTATCTCCAGCTACGCCACCGGTTCACTGAACCGCCTGCAGATCGGCGGCACCTTGGTGGATACCACCGACCTGGCCATGGCCATGCGCCGCATTGCCGAACAGGTGGAGCGCGCAGGCAAGCTGATCCGCAGCGTGCACGACTTTGTGCGCCGCCGCGCCAAGGTGCGCGAACCCGTGGAGCCCCAGGTGCTGCTGGATGCCATCCTGCCGCTGGTGCAGTTGCAGGCCCGCAAACTGCGGGTGCAGGTGCAACTGGACGTGGCCGAGGCGCTGCCGCCGGTGCTGTGTGACCGCTCCATGGTCGAGCAAGTGCTGCTCAACCTGACCCGCAACGCCATGCAGGCCATGGAGCCACCCGAGGTGGCCGAGCGCGTGCTGGAGCTGCGGGTGGCCTTGCTGGCGGAATCTGCCGGATGGGTCGAATTTGCGGTGTCCGACCGCGGCCCCGGCATCCCGCCCGAGGTGGCCGAACGCCTGTTTACGCCGTTTTTTACCACCAAGGACGAAGGCATGGGCCTGGGTCTGAGCCTGTGCCGCACGGTGGTGGAGCAGCATGGCGGCTCGCTCAGTTTCGCAGCGAACCAGCCGCAGGGCACCGTGTTTCGGTTTACCCTGCCGATCTCCGAATCAACGTGATGAATGAGAGACAAGCATGCAACCCGTACAAGATGCCACCGTATTCATCGTTGACGACGATGCCAGCGTGCGCGATGCGCTGTCGTGGCTGCTGCGTTCGCGCGGCCTGTTCAGCGAGGGCTATCCCAGCGCCGAGGCCTTCGAGACCATGCTGGCCACCGGCTTTGTGCCGCGCCAGGCCTGCTGCCTGCTGCTGGACGTGCGCATGCCCGGCATCAGTGGGCTGGCGCTGTTTGACAAGCTGATTGCCCGGGGGCTGCACCTGCCCATGCCGGTGATCTTTCTGACCGGCCACGCCGATGTACCGACTGCGGTGGACGCGGTCAAGCGCGGGGCGTTCGACTTCTGCGAAAAACCGTTTTCCGACAATGCCCTGGTCGACCGTATCGAGCAGGCCCTGAACCAGTCGGCCCTGAACCTGCGCACCCGCGACAGCCGCCAGCACCTGCAAACCCGCCTGACCGAACTTACCGAGCGCGAACGCGACGTGATGCGCCTGGTGGTGCAAGGCCTGCCCAACAAGCTGATTGCCGATCAGCTCGACATCAGCGTGCGCACGGTGGAAGTACACCGGGGCCGGGTGTTCGACAAGATGGAAGTGAAGTCGGCCGTCGAACTGGCCAACTTGCTACAAAAAATGTAGCTTCTCGTGCTTATTCCTTGGGCGTGGGAGGCTGATTTTCTTCAGATTTCTGGACAATTTCGCCGTTTTTGCGGCCCGAGAACATGGTCCACCAGACAATCAGCACCAGCAACACCCCCGCCCCCAGCGCCTCCAGTAACAACAACACCATGCACCGACTCCTTGTAGATTTTCCCCTGGCGCGCGGCGCACGCCGTACCCTGCTGGCCGCGATTGTAGGAACCCTGGCCGCCTGCGCCACCCGCATGCCCGAAGCCCCGGAATCTCCCCCCACAGCGGTGCCCACCGCGCCGGGTTTCCCTGAGGCCCCGCCCTATGCCGTGCCCGGCGATACCGGCCCGCTGCCGCCACCCATCACCCAGGGCAAAAGCCGCTGGACGGCGGTGCGCTGGGCCGAGCTGCCCGGCTTTGGCCAGGACCCGCTGCATGAAGCCTGGAACGCCTGGATCAAAAGCTGCGAGCGCCCTGGCCCGGTGCAGGCCCCCCTGTGCAAGGAGGTGCGCCGCCTGAGCCTGGGCAACGGCGACGAGCAGCGCGCCTGGATGGTGGCGCGCCTGCAGCCTTACCGCGTTGAGTCGCTGCAAGGTGTTGCCGATGGCAAGCTCACCAGCTACTTTGAACCGGTGCTGCGCGCCAGCCGTGTACTGGCACCGGGGTTCACCACGCCGCTGTACCGGCCGCCGGTCGGCCTGGGTAACCGCAAGCCGTGGTTTACGCGCCAGGAAATCGACACGCTACCAGAGGCCCGCGCAGCACTGCAAGGCCGCGAGATCGCCTGGGTGGCCGACCCGATCGATGCGATGTCACTGCACATCCAGGGCTCGGGACGTCTGGCCATCACCGAGCCCGACGGCGCGCAGCGCACCGTGCGCGTAGCCTTTGCCGGCACCAACGACCAGCCGTTTCGCAGTATCACGCAGTGGCTCAGCGACCAGGGCCAGGGCAACATGGCTGCACCGTGGACCGAGTCGACCAAAGCCTGGGTGGCGCAGAACCCGCAACGCCTGCAGTCGCTGCTGTGGAGTAACCCGCGCTATATTTTTTTCCGTGAAGAGGGTTTGAGCGAATTCGATGCGGCCTTCGGTCCCAAAGGCGCGCAAGGTGTCGCGCTCACGCCGGGCCGCTCGATCGCGGTGGACCCGCAAAGCATTCCGTACGGCACGCCGGTGTGGCTGGCGACCAGTGGCAGCGCTTTGCAACTGCAAAAACTCGTCTTCGCGCAAGACACCGGCAGCGCCATCCTTGGTGCCGTGCGTGCCGATTATTTCGCGGGCACCGGCCCCGAAGCCGGTGCCCTCGCGTCACGTGTCAACCAGACGCTAAAGCTGTGGGTACTCGTGCCGAAGTAGGGGCATTTTCCCGCTGCCTCAGAACTTGTGCGTCACGCCCAAGCCGAAGCGGGATGCATCCAGCGTGGTGCTGCCGTCGGCACGCGTCGTCTTGAGCTGGCGGGCGGCCACGTAAAAACGGGTGCGCTTGGAGATGTCGTAGGTGCCCATCAGGCTCAGGCCTTTGGCATCCAGCACTTCCTGGCCGGCGCTGTTCTTGGTGGTGGCCTTGGCGTAGCCCAGGGCCGCCGAGGCCAGGCCAAACGGGATGTTCAGGCCCAGTTCCCATTCGTTCGAGGTCTGGTCGCCCGCGATGCGGCCATCGGTCTGGCGCTGAAAGGCTCCCACCATCTGTGCAGGGCCAAATTCAAAGTTGCCCGCCACGATATGGAACTGGTTCTTGCCGGTGGAGAAGTGCTCGGACTGGTAGCCATAGCCAATGCGCAGCGGGCCTTGCGCGTACTTGGCATGGGCGCTGACCATGCGCGGCGATGCGGTGGCGGTGGATGCGCCCTCGCTGGCGCTGGTGCTGACCGAGCCACTGAACGCCCCGAACACGGGTGTGATGTACATCACCGTGTTGTTGCCCCGGGCCAGGTAGTCGCTGCCGGTCACCGCCGCCAGGCCGTTGGCGGCGGTGGAGCCCGCGCCCCAGACCTGCCCGGTGGAGGCAAAGCCCGACGAGTCGTACAGGTGGTTGGTGGAGCCGCGCAAGGCATCGAACGCGCCCAGCATGCGGCCCAGGCGGATTTCGCCAAAGCCGCCGGACAGGCCGACATAGGCACCCCGGTTGAAGCCGACATTAGACGTGGACACGGTGGACACCGTGCCGCTGTCCAGCGCAAAGCCCTGGTCCAGCATGAAGCTGGCTTTCAGTCCGCCGCCCAGCTCTTCGGTGCCGCGCAGGTTCCAGCGGCTGGCTTGTCCACCACCGCTGTCCAGCACGCTGTTGGTGGTGCTGACACCGCCCACCTTGTTGCGGGTCTGGCCCGCCCAGGCATCGACGATGCCCCCGAGGGTCACGCTGGATTGGGCCGATGCGGCACTGGCAAATGCGCCGAAAACCAGCGCGGTGATGAGTTTGGATTGCATGGGGACAGGTCTCCTGGGGTGGTGAAGGGGAATTTACCGGTAATACGTCAGTCGTCAGACGACTTGGCGAATAGTAAGAAAGAGACCCTGCCTGTGGAATCAGTGAAAACCCTAGATTTGTAGTTTTAAGTGCGCGGAACGGGGCACTGCCCGCAGCTTTCTGCGCTGTCTTGCCGTCTGTGCCGCTGGAAGCGGGTGGCTAGTGGCCGCTGTTGTCCGTGTTGGCGCGCATGCGCTCGCGGCTGTTGCTCAGGTGCATGAACATCGCGGCCCGCGCGGCGGCGGCATCGCCCCGGCGGATGGCATCGAAAATGGCTTCGTGCTCGCGCTGGGTGATGGCCTTGCCGCTCTCCAACATGGGCTGGGCTTCGCCGAAACGCGCGGCGGGTTTGCTGTCGCTGGCAGGCCCGGCGGCAGCATGGGGCGCGGCCCGGGGAATGGTGGCGTTGCCCAAGCTGGTCAGCACTTCCTCGAAGTATTCGTTGCCGGTGGCGGCGGCGATCTGTACGTGGAACTGGAAGTCGGGCTCGGTGGTGCTGCCACCCGCGCGGCGCTGCACATCGAACGCATCCAGTGCGGCGCGCATCGCGGCCAGATGGTCTTCGCGGCGGCGCACGGCGGCCAGGCTGGCGGCTTCCGATTCGATGCTGATGCGCAGTTCCAGCATGGCCAGCTTCTGGCGCACCTGCAGGTCGCGCGCGCCAATCGCCAGCAAGGGCTCGGGGGCGGCGGATGCCAGCACAAAGGTGCCCACGCCTTGCCGGGTTTCGACCAGGCCGCTGGCCTGCAGGCGCGACATGGCCTCGCGCACCACCGTGCGGCTGACATTGAATTCCTGCATCAGCCCCGGCTCGGACGGCACCCGGTCGCCGGGCTTGAGGGCCCCGCTGTGGATGCGCTCGGAAACCCCGTCCACCACCCGCTGCGGCTGGCTTTTGGTCCGCGTGGGATGCTCTGGTGGGGTGGTTTGCATGGTGGGGCGGGGCTATGGGGAGAGCTGGCCACTATAACGCGGACCGGCATCTCGCCTGACGACTGATGGCGTGTGCGAGACAGTTGAATAAATCCAGCATTCAAGGGTTTCTACTGATTTAACACGTCTGACGTGTTGCCTAAAATTCATTCCAGTCTGACGACCGATGACATAAAAGGAATCTTATGAAAATTGCCAGCGTACACGGCACCGAATTCACCTACCCGACCCGCCGGTCGGTAGACACGGCAGGCCATTCCCACCCCGGACCCGAAGGCCTGGGCAAGATGGCCCTGTTGACCATCACCACCGACGAGGGGCACAGCGGCTACGCTTTTGCGCCGCCCGAGGTGATCCGCCCCCATGTGCTGGAAGCCTTTGTGCGCAAGGTGCTGGTGGGCCAGCATCCGTTCCAGCGCGAGCAGCTCTGGCATGGCCTGGAACACTGGCAGCGCGGTAGCGCCGGGCAACTGACCGACCGCGCCCTGGCTGCGGTAGACCAGGCGCTGTGGGACTTGGCAGGCCGGATTCTGGGTCAGCCGGTGTACCGCCTGATTGGTGGCTACCGCGACAAGGTGCCCGCCTACGGCAGCACCATGTGCGGTGACGAACTCAAAGGCGGCCTGTCCACCCCGCAAGAATATGGCGACTTCGCCCTCAAGCTGGTGGCGCGCGGCTACAAGGCCATCAAGCTGCACACCTGGATGCCGCCCGTCTCTTTTGCCCCTAGCGTGCCCATGGACATCCAGGCCTGCGCCGCGGTACGTGAGGCTGTCGGTCCTAACGTTCCATTGATGCTGGATGGCTACCACAACTACAGCCGCATCGACGCGCTGACCATTGGCCGCGCCCTGGAGAAGCTCAACTTCACCTGGTTCGAGGAGATGATGAACGAGCAAAGCATGGCCTCGTACGCCTGGCTGGCCGACCAGCTCGACATTCCCATCGTCGGGCCCGAAAGCCTGTCGGGCAAGCACCACAGCCGGGCCGACTGGGTCAAGGCCGGTGCCTGCGACATCCTGCGTGCCGGTGTGCCCGGCGTGGGCGGCATCACCCCCACGCTCAAGGTGGCGCACCTGGCCGAATCCTTTGGCATGCAGTGCGAAGTGCACGGCAACGGCGCGGCCAACCTGGCAGTGTGCGCCGCCATCAAGAACACCCGCTGGTACGAGCGCGGCCTGTTGCACCCCTTCCTGGAGTACGACGAAGTGCCCGCCTACCTGAACACCCTGGCCGACCCGATGGATGCCGACGGTTATGTGCACCTGTCGCAACTGCCGGGCCTGGGCGAAGACATCAACTTCGCCTACATCGAAGCCCACACGCGCAACGCCTACTAAGACCCTGCTGTAGCGCCATCCCTATCCACCTTGAGGAGACACCTATGAACCACACCAAGTTGTTGCGCCAATGCGCCGTTTCCGTCGCAGTTGCACTGGCACTCGGCACCCTGGGGGCGGTGGCGCAAGCCAAAACCCCGGACGACCAGCTGATCGTCGGTTTCAGCATGAACAACCTGCTGTCGCTGGACCCGGCTGCGGCCACCGGCAACGACGTGGTCGAGCTGGCCGCCAACCTGTACGACTACCTGATCGAACTCGACCCGCAAACCATCAGCAAGATGCAGCCCGGCCTGGCCGAGAGCTGGAAAGTGGCCGCCGATGGCCGCAGCATCACCCTGGTGGTGCGCAAGGGTGTGAAGTTCCAGTCGGGCAACGACCTGACGGCCGAAGACGCCGCCTGGTCGCTGCAGCGCGTGCTCAAGCTCAACCTGGCCATGGCCTCGCCCTGGAAGAGCTACGGCTTCAGTGCCCAGAATGTGGACAAGGCCGTGCGCGCCACCGATGCCACCACCCTGGTGATCGACCTGCCCGAGGCCACCGACCCGAAGATGGTGCTCTACACCCTGGCCACCTCGGTCAGCTCGGTGATCCTCGACCGCAAGAAGGTCATGGAAAACGAGAAAAATGGTGACATGGGGGCCGCCTGGCTGACCACCCATGCCGCCGGTTCCGGCCCGTTCTCCCTGGTGGAATGGCGCGCCAAGGATGCCCTGCTGATGAACCGTTTTGACGGCTACTGGCGCGGCCCGGCCAAGCTCAAGCGCGTCATCATGCGCCACATGACCGAATCCCAGTCGCTGCGGCTGATGCTGGAGCGCGGCGACCTGGACGTGGCCTCCGGCATGTCGGTGCCCGATGTCGAAGCCATGAAGAAAAACGCCGATGCCGTGGTGCAGCCGGTGCGCCGTGGCACGCTGTACTACGTGGCCGTGAGCATGAAAGACCCCAAGTTTGCCGACAAGCGCGTGCGCCTGGCGATGCGCAACCTGATCGACTACGACGGCATCAACACCACCGTCATGCCGCACTACGGCGTGCCGCAACAGCGTCCGGTGCAGATGGGCCTGCCCGCCAGCCTGCCCAACCCCGGCTACAAGCTGGATGTGGCGGCGGCCAAGAAGCTGCTCACCGAGGCCGGTTTCCCCAACGGCTTCAAAACCACCATCCGCGTGCTGGCCGACCCGCCGTTCATCAACATCGCCACCAACCTGCAGGCCACCCTGGCCAAAGCCGGCATCGAAGCCAGCGTGCTGTCGGGCACGGGCAACCAGGTCTACGGTGCCATGCGCGAGCGCAACTTCGAGATCATCGTGGGCCGGGGCGGTGGCGGGGTGGAGCCGCACCCGCACTCCAGCCTGCGCGCCCTGGTCTACAACCCGGACAACAACGATGCCGCCAAGCTCACCAACTTCCAGGGCTGGCGCACCTCGTTCTTCAGCCCCGAGCTGAATCAGTTGATCGAAAAGGCCGAGGTCGAGCGCGACGAAGCCAAGCAGACCACCCAGTACCAGGAGGCCCAGAAGCTGTACGAGACCCAGGTGGGCGCGATCCAGCCGTTCTCGCAAATGGTGGACACCGTGGTGCTGCGCAAAGACGTGCGCGGCTACCTGGGCCACCCCTCGGCCACCACCCGGCTGCGCGATGTGAGCAAGCAGCGCTAAAGCGGCCCCTCCAGGAGAAACTTCTGTGACTACATCCACCTTGCGCGCTCTGGGCCACCGCCTGCTGAGCGTGGTGCTCACGCTGATGGGTCTGCTGCTGCTGACCTTTGTGATTGGCCGCGTCATGCCGCTGGACCCGGTGCTGTCCATCGTCGGCCCCGATGCAGACCGCTCCACCTACGACCAGGTCTACCAGCAGCTCGGCCTGGACCGGCCCCTGCCGGTGCAGTTTGCCTACTACCTGCGCGACCTGTTGCACGGCGACCTGGGCAACGCCTTGCTCACCGGCCACAAGGTCACCGACGACCTGGCCCGGGTGCTGCCTGCCACCGTGGAGCTGGCCACCATGGCCATCATCCTCGGCACCGGCCTGGGCGTGCCCCTGGGCGTGTATGCCGCCACCCGGCGCGGTCGCCTGGCCGACCATGTGGTGCGCGTCATCAGCCTGTTTGGCTATTCCACCCCGGTGTTCTGGTTCGGCATGATGGGCCTGCTGGTGTTCTACGCCTGGCTGGGCTGGGCCGGGGGAGCCGGGCGCATCGACCTGGCGTATGACGGCCTGGTGGCACCGCGCACCGGCCTGCTGCTGGTGGATTCGGCCCTGGCGGGCGAGTGGGAGGTGTTTCGCAACGCCATCAAGTTCCTGATGCTGCCCGCCTGCATCCTGGGCCTGCACTCCATGGCCTACATCAGCCGCATGACGCGCAGCTTCATGCTGGCGCAGTTGTCGCAGGAGTACATCACCACGGCGCGGGTCAAAGGCCTGTCCGAGCGCGGTGTGGTCTGGGGCCATGCGTTTCGCAACATCCTGGTGCAGTTGCTGACCATCGTGGCCCTGGCCTACGGCGGCCTGCTCGAAGGCGCGGTGCTGATCGAAACCGTATTCGCCTGGCCCGGCTTTGGCCAGTACCTGACCAGCAGCCTGCTGCTGGGTGACATGAACGCCGTGATGGGCTGCGTGCTGGTGGTGGGGGTGATCTTCGTCACGCTGAACCTGCTGTCCGATGCCCTGTACCACGTGTTTGACCCGAGGACCCGCTAATGGCTGCCCTGACCCTCTCCGACAAGACCGTGTCCACAACCCCCCAAACGGCGGCGCAAGCCCTGCGCCAAAGCGCCCGCCGCATCCTGCAAAGGCTGCTGCACAACCCCATGACCGTGGCGGGTCTGGTGGTGGTGGCCGCACTGCTGATAGTGGCCCTGTTTGCCCCGCTGATTGCCACCCACAACCCGCTGGAGCAAGACCTGACCCAGGCCCTGCAGGCCCCCAGCAACGCCCACTGGTTCGGCACCGACGAATATGGCCGCGACGTGTTCAGCCGCCTGGTGCATGGCTCGCGCATCTCGCTCTACATCATTGCCCTGGTGACGGTGATCGTGGGGCCGGTGGGGCTGGCCGTGGGTGCCGTCTCGGGCTACTTTGGTGGCTGGGTGGACAACCTGTTCATGCGCGTCACCGACATCTTTATCTCCTTCCCTAGTCTGGTACTGGCGCTGGCCTTCGTGGCTGCGCTTGGCCCGGGGCTGGACCACGCGGTGATTGCGATTGCGCTGACCGCCTGGCCGCCGATTGCGCGGCTGGCACGGGCCGAAACCCTGTCGCTGCGCAATGCCGACTTTGTGGTGGCAGCCCAGCTGCAGGGTGCCTCCAGCGGCCGCATTCTGCTGCGCTACATCGCGCCGATGCTGATGTCGTCGGTGGTGGTGCGCCTGACCATGAACATGGCCAGCGTGATCCTGACCGCTGCGGGCCTGGGTTTCCTGGGCCTGGGTGCCCAGCCGCCCATGCCCGAGTGGGGCGCCATGATCTCCAGTGGCCGCCGCTACATGATGGAGTGCTGGTGGCTGGTGGCCACGCCCGGTGCCGCCATCATGATGGTCAGCCTGGCCTTCAACCTGCTGGGCGATGGCCTGCGGGATGTGCTCGACCCCCGCAACGAATAAGGATTGCCGATCATGACCACCCCCAAGTTGCAAGTCGAAGACCTGCACATCCACTTCGCCACCCCCGACGGCCCCATGCACGCCGTGCGCGGTGTGTCGTTCAACCTGTCGCGTGAAAAGCTGGCCATCGTGGGCGAGTCCGGCTCGGGCAAATCCACCGTGGGCCGGGCTCTGCTCAAGCTGCATCCGCGCAGCGCCAAGATCGAAGCGCGCAAGTTGGCCTTCGACGGCATCGACCTGCTGGACGCCAGCCCCAAGACCATGCAGGCCATCCGCGGCAAGCGCATGTCCATGATCATGCAAGACCCCAAGTACTCGCTGAACCCGGTGGTGCGCGTGGGCCAGCAGATCGCCGAAGCCTACCTGGCGCACAACAAGGTATCGCGTGCCGAAGCCACCGACCGGGCGCTGGCCATGCTGGAGTCGGTGCGCATCCGCGAGCCGCAGCGGGTGTTCAACCTGTACCCGCACGAGGTCTCCGGTGGCATGGGCCAGCGCATCATGATTGCCATGATGCTCATCACCGAGCCCGAGATTTTGATTGCCGATGAACCCACCTCGGCCCTGGACGTGTCGGTGCGCCTGCAGGTGCTGGCCGTGCTGGACGACCTGGTGGGCCAGCGCGGCCTGGGCCTGGTCTTCATCAGCCACGACCTGAACCTGGTGCGCCACTTTTGCGACCGCGTGCTGGTGATGTACGCCGGGCGGGTGGTGGAAAGCATTGCCGCCGCCGACCTGGACAACGCCCAGCACCCCTACACCCGGGGCCTGCTCAGCGCCCTGCCCAGCCTGGACCAGCGTCGCACGCGCCTGCCCGTGCTGCAACGCGACCCCACCTGGCTCACTGCTTAAGGATTTCCCCATGACCATGATCGATGTCAACGCCCTGCACCTGGCCTTCGGGTCCGTCAACGTGCTCAACAACGTCAACCTGCAAGTGCGCCAGGGCCAGTCCTTCGGGCTGGTGGGCGAATCCGGCTCGGGCAAAACCACCGTGCTGCGCTGCCTGGCCGGGCAGTACACGCATTGGGAAGGCAACTTGCAAATCGCAGGCCGCGCCCTGGGCCACAAGCTGAGCCGCGCCCAAAAACTGGCCCAATGCCGTGGCGTGCAAATGGTGTTCCAGGACCCCTATGGCTCGCTGCACCCGCGCCACACCATCCACACCGTGCTGGCCGAGCCGCTGCGCATCCACGGCATGGACCAGGAGCGCGAACGGATTGAGAGCATCCTCACCAAGGTGGGGCTGAACAGCAGCTTTCGCTTCCGCTACCCGCACCAGCTCTCCGGCGGCCAGCGCCAGCGCGTAGCGATTGCCCGCGCCCTGATCCTGGAGCCCCGCGTGCTGCTGCTGGACGAACCCACCTCGGCGCTCGACGTGTCGGTGCAGGCCGAAATCTTGAACCTGCTGGCCGACCTGCGCGAGCGCGACGGCCTGACGTATTTGATGGTCACCCACGACCTGGGCGTGGTGGCCCACCTGTGCGACCAGGTGGCGGTGATGCAGCACGGCAGCATTGTGGAAAGCCTGAGTACCGAAGCCCTGTGCAACAACGCTGCCCAGCACGCCTACACCCGCATGCTGGTGGATTCGAGCCGGTCGTACAGCCGGGATATGGCCGAGACCACCGTCGCGGCGGCCTGACCAGGTGACTCCTATGTTGAACCGCCGCCGCGTTCTTGCGGCATCCCTGGCCGCGCCCTGGGTGCAGCATATGCCCCAGGCCGCAGCGGCAGATGCCGTACCCCTGCTCATCGACTCGCATGTCCATGTGTGGAAGCGCGACCCGGCCTTCCCGTTCGCCCAGGGCCGCAAACCGCCGGAGTTCGATGCCAGCGCCGAGACGCTGCTGGACCTGATGCAGGCCAACGGCGTGGCGCGCACCGTCATCGTGCAGGTCATCCACTACCGTTGGGACAACAGCTACCTGGCCGATGTGCTCAAGCGCTATCCGGGCCAGTTCCACGGCATTGCCCGCGTCAACCCCGAGGACCCCGCTGCACCCGACCACCTGAGTCGACTCACGCTGGAGCAGGGCTTCCGCGGTGTGCGCCTCAGCCCGTCCGACCAGGCCGATGGCGACTGGATCCGCGGCCCGCTGATGGCACCGCTGTGGCGACGCTGCGCCGCGCTGAAAGTGCCTATGACCGTGCTGGCCTCGGGCGCGCGCATGTCCGACCTGGTGCCGCTGATCGAGAAGAACCCGGAGCTGACCGTGGTCATCGACCATATGGCCGATGTGCCACCCGACCAGCCGCAGCTGCTGGAGCCCCTGCTGGCGCTGTCGCGCTTCCCCCAGGTGTACGTGAAGATCTCGCACGTGCCACGCCTGTCCAAGCAGGCCTATCCCTACGCCGATGCCTTCGACCAGGTGAAGCGTGTTTACGACCGCTTTGGTGCCAAGCGCCTGATGTGGGGCACCGACTGGCCGATCTCGCTGAGTGAACTGCCCTACGACAAGATGGTCGCCGTGTACCGCGGCAACCTGGGTTTTCTGCCCGCCGCCGAGCGCCAGCAAGTCCTGTCCAAAACCGTCCAGGACATCTGGCCGTTTGGCCTGTAGGCCGCGATATGGCGGGCGGGGGGGGGGTTACAAGCTTTTTAGGCACTCACCGCCCATCGGATAAGCGCTAGATGCTACTAAGAAAATAGCAAATTCCGCCTACTCCGGCGCAATGCCCTCCGCCTGAATAATCTTGCCCCACTTCACCGAGTCGTCGGCCTGCTCCTTGCGCAGGCCTTCGGGCGTGGTGGTGGTGACTTCGGTGCCGGTGCCTTGGTAGAAGCTGGCGGCGGTGCTGTTCTTGGCAGCCTTGACCAGCAGCTCGTTCAGGCGGTTTTCAGCGAAGGCTTTGGCGGCAATGGCTTGAATGCACCAGCGTACTTCGTACAAGGACTTGGCATAGACTGCTCATTTTGGCGTGGAGCAGACTCTTGCCAATTGGAGCAATTTGACCGACGCGGCGACATCGGGCGCATACCTAAAGCACATAGCTCTGAGGGCCGCATCTACGCTGATGTTTTTGGTACGGTGGTCTATTGCCTTTTTAAAAACATCCATGGCACCGATGTTTTGCAAACGAACTTGGCCTCCGTATAACCCATATAACAAAGCAGGCCCCTTATCGTCCCCAACAGATTTGATCCACCGAAGTTTTCCCGCGACAGCCGCTAGTTCTGTTTCTATTGCCTGGTTCAATTCATTCTGGACTTTCTTACTCCGGAGTTTTTTAGCCAACGTGACACGATCACTTCTAAGCTTCTGCCGTCGTTGCTTCTCGTTTTCTTGCGCGGCAAGTTCCTGACGCAACTTGGACATGTAAGTGACAGTGCCGTAGTCCGATTTGAGGCGCGAAGCCATTTCGGGGAAAAGTAAAGCGTACAAGTGGTCGTGCTCGGTGAATCGACGTGAACGCTCCTCCCCCTTTTGGACAAGGGCGCGTAACTTCAGATTGCATGCTTGAAACTGTTCGTTTTGTCGCCTAGTCATCGACGTCTCATTGGCTTCTAGGAAAAACACAGTTATGAGCGCGTTGGATGTCATCGTCCACAGCCGTTCCACGGCTTGGGTGAGCAGGTCAAGCAAAGCATTGACGTGAAGCTCTGAAGGCGCTTCTTTAAAGCTTGCTAACTGGCTTAACAGACTCCCTTTGGTTTCAACCATCTGGCGGTTGCCTCGGACAATCTGACGGCGGTCCAGTTCGTGCCACAAATCATCAAGAGAAACGGGTTCATCGCCAGACTGTAGGGCTGGCTGGCCAGCCCAAAACGCCTTTAGTGCTTTCAAATAGCCTTTTGCAAGGGATAAATCTTCGGCATTTCCCAGCCAAGCTTTCAAACGATTTCTATCATCTGTACGTTTTTTTTCTGCGGCGGTTTGAATCGAAATTTGAGCGTAAATTCGCCCTTCTTTAATTGCCAAGCGACGTTTTGCTTTTGTCACCTCATCTGCTATCCAAGGATGGACGATCCATTCTTTAATGGAGGTATCGGAGATGACAGTGCGCGAGATCTCTGAAACACGAACCGAACCAGTTTCGGAAAAAAGGTTGGCTCGAATCTGAATACATGCGGCACCAGATGCCATGATTTTCTGGCGCTTGTCATCGTTGATGTAATTGGTGACTGCAGCCTCAATTAGCAGATCAACAATCGGGCGATTGGATACCATGCTGCGTGCCCGGCAAATTACGTCTGGCACCATCGCATTGAGTCGTCGTTCGAGGCGAACTTCGGTCAGTTCAAGAACATCTTCCCCGCAGCTAGCCACTTCTTCAGCGATAGTTCCGTCTGGCATTTCTTGGCGAACATGTATAGAAAATGCAGGCACACGAAGAGTTCGTTGTTCTGCCACGGCTTTCTTTATGAGCCAGTGAAGGATTGTTTCGCTGACCTGTTTCCCGTTTAAATTTTCCAACCACTCATGGGGAATACCACCAAAAAATAAGTCTTCTTGCTCAGCTAAGTTTTTATCTTTCTGTGCGTCTAGTTCGGCATCGTTCCAATGCTTTTCCCAGTTCATGCCAGAGATAGGTAGGCGAAGATGCTGCAATATTTTTTCAGAGTCCCAACCGGCAATTTCGGGGTCGCTAACCTTGGCTAAAGATAGAACGCATGTCGAATGCCGGTTCTCATTAACGTTTTGGTGAGTGCGCACGGTTACGAGTAATTCGCGACCATCTTCTAGCAACAGTAGCGCGCTTACTTCATCGATCCAAGTCCGACTCTTAACCCCCGCAAACCCACCAGGAGTCTCTTGGTGGGCTTCAATAATGGTCCCTGTAGGAGAAACCTTTGAAACAATCCGGCGACGTGGCGGAAGGTAAATGGCATCTTGTTCGACAAATAGTTGTAGTGCTAAGAGCCGAGCGACCGCACTAAGACATTTGCTTTGTTCCGAATCTAGGTGCTTGTGCTTGAAATGCCGTCGCTGGGTGCGTGGCCTCTCAAAGTGGGACTTAGGTTTGTCGACATTGATGGCAATGAGGCGTTCTCCGCAATTGCGGCAAAGACATCTGCAGGCGGCACCTTTCTCAGCCGGGGTGAGCATGCCAATGTGAACGAACTTTCGTTGATTAGCATCACGAACAGCCCAAAGTAGGAGTGGCTCGTCACATCCAGTCTGTTGATTACTGTCCAGTAACTCACCCGCCATAAAGTTAATTCCTTGGTTTAAAGCCTATTTCAGCGTGCAAACTTTAACTTAATGAGGGTGATGGCATTGACAAGCCGAGCAGACGACATATGGGCTGGATTTAAGACGCTTTTTAGGCCGCTACCGCCCATCCCATAAGCGCAAGAAGCTACTAAAAACGTAGCAAATGCCGCTTACTCCGGCTGCATTCCCGCGGCCTGGATGATCTTGCCCCACTTCACCGATTCATCGGCCTGCACCTTGCGCAGGCCGTCGGGTGTGGTGGTGGTGATTTCGGTGCCGGTGCCCTGGTAGAAGCTGGCGGCGGTGCTGCTCTTGGCGGCCTTGACCAGCAGTTCGTTCAGCCGGGCCACCATCGGCGCGGGCGTACCGGCGGGGGCGTAGGCGGCAAACCAGTAGGTCATCTCGTAGCCTTTGACCCCGGCCTCGCTGATGGTGGGCACGTCGGGGGCCAGCGGGCTGCGCTGCAGGGTGGATACGCCCAGCGCCTTGAGCTTGCCGCCCTTGACCTGGGGCAGGCCGGTGGCCATGTCGGTGATCATCACGTCGATCTGTCCGCCGATCAGGTCGGTCACGGCGGGCGGATTGCTGCGGTAGGGAATGGCCACGATGTAGGCCCCGGCCATTTGCTTGAACAGCTCGCCCGCGATGCGGCTGGACGAGCTGCCCGAGCCAAAGCTGAGCTTGCCGGGCTTGGACTTGGCCAGCTTGACGAACTCGGCCACGGTGTTCACGCCCAGGCTGGGGTTGACCAGCATGATCTGGCCGCCCCGGCCCAGCAGGGTCAGGGGTTCAAAGTCTTTCACCGGGTCGTAGGGCAGCTTTTTGTACAGGTGCTCGTTGGCGGCGTGGGTGGTGTTGGTGGCGATCAGCACGGTGTAGCCGTCGGGCTTGGCCTTGGCCGCCGCCTGCGCGCCGATGAAGGCGTTGCCGCCGGGCTTGTTGTCCACCACCACGCTGACCTTGGCATCCAGCGTGACCGCCTGGGCCAGGGCGCGGGCCAGCTGGTCGGTGGCGCTGCCCGCGGCAAACGGCACGATGAAGGTGATGGTCTTGTCGGGGAAGGTGTCGGCCTGGCTGGCGGTGGCGAACAGGGCGGTGACGGCAAGGGTCAGGAAAGTGCGGCGCATAAGGGTGTCTCGGTTAATTTTCTGGTTGTAGAAAAGGCTGTAGGGCTAAAGGGATTGTCAGTGGCAAATCCAGCAGCCAAAACGACAGGGCTTTGCCGTGGCTGTCCAGGTTCAGCGCGTCGTTCACGCCGCCGTCCAGTACCTCGTCCAATACAAAATTCATGGCTTGCAGGGCAGGTAGAACATGGCGTTCCACGTGGTGTGGCTGTTTGTGGGCAAAGTGGGCGGCCACGGCTTCGGCGGTGACCTGCTGTTCCAGCAGGGCAAACAGTTCGGGGCGGTAGGCGATCACGCTCAAGTTGGAGCGGTTGCCTTTGTCGCCGGTGCGGCTGTGGGCGGCACGGTAGAGCGGGACGGTGATGTTCATGCGGCCTCCAGCAAGGTGAATCCGGTGGGCACCAGGCTGCGGGGCAGCAGGCACGACAGGGTGTTGAGCCGTGCGGTGAGCGTGGTGCGCACGCCCCCGCCGCCCGCCGGGCCGCAGGTGTACAAGGCGGTGACTTCGCGGCACAGGCACTCGGCCTGGGCTTTGTCGGCATGGCTGGCGGCGACGCGCAGGCGCACATCCCTCGCGTTACCCGCAGAGGTTTGGGCCAGCAAGCTGCCGCTATCGTCGGCCAGCACGCTGAGCACGCCGATCAGGTCCACCCGCAGCGCCAGTTGCGGCAGGCGCTGGCGCAGTATGTCGGCGGCCAGCCGGGCGCGGCCCTCGGCGCGGGGTCCGGCGTAGGAGATTTCGCCCTCGGCCAGCCAGCCACCCTCGTAGCAGACGTTGACCTTCAGCGCGGCGGGGCGGGCGTGGCCTTGCACACCGTGCAGGGCCACCACGTCCGGGCCGGTCTGGTCCACGCGTGCGGCGCTGATGTCGGCCACCACGTCGGGGGTCAGATAGGCGGCGGGGTCGTGTACCTCGTACAGCAGTTGTTCTTTCACCGTGGCCAGGGTCACCAGGCCGCCCGTGCCATCGGCCTTGGTGATGCGGCAGCTGCCATCGGCCTGCAGCGTGGCGATGGGGTAGCCCACGGCGGCCAGGTGGGGCACGTCTTTGAAGCCGGGGTCGGCAAAGTAGCCGCCGCAGACCTGCGCGCCGCACTCCAGCAAATGCCCGGCCATGGTGGCTGCGCCTAAGCGGGGCCAGTCGTCGCGCGCCCAGCCAAAATGCGCCAGCGCCGGGCCCACGGTGAGCGAGGGGTCGGCTACGCGGCCACACACCACGATCTGCGCGCCCGCCAGCAGCGCATCGGCAATCGGCTCGGCCCCGATGTAGGCATTGGCGCTGACGACGGCCAATGTGTCGAACACCGGCCCCAGCTCGGCACGCAAAGCGGATTGATGCTCAGGCCCCGACACGTCGTCGCCCCACACCACCGCCACTCGCGGTGCGGCCAGGCCCAGCTCGTGCGCCATACGCTGGATGTGCTGCGCCGCCGCCAGCGGGTGGGCCGCGCCAAAGTTGCTCACGATGCGGATGCCGTGCGCCAGGCAGCGCGCCAGCACCGGGCGCAGCAGCGCGTCCAGCAACGGCTCGTACCCGGCCTGCGGGTCGATCCGGCGGCGCAACTGGGCCAGGGCCAAGGTGCGTTCGGCCAGGGTTTCGAAAATCAGGAACGCCGGGCCGCCTTGGGCAATCAGGCTGTCCACCACCGCCTGCGCTGCATCGACCCGGTCGCCGGAGAACCCGGCGGCGCAGCCTATGCGCAGGGGCGGGGGAATTTCAAGGGGCATGGTGGTCCTTCTTCAAAGCAGTGGGCGGAGTATTGGGGCCCGCCTCTCATTTGTAAAATGGGAAAAACGTCTTGATTCATCCATGAAGCCAATCAATTTCTCGGTGCGCGACCTGGAGGCCTTCATGGCCCTGGCGCAAACGCGGCACTTCACCCGCGCGGCTGAGCGCTGCAACCTGTCGCAAAGCGCGTTCAGCCAGCGCATCCGGCGCATTGAGGACACGGCGGGGTTGAAGCTGTTTGAGCGCTCGACCCGCCACGTGGCGCTCACCCCCGAAGGCCAGGTGTTTGCCGACGAGGTGGGCCGCATCGAGCAGGATTTGCGCAGCGCCCTGGGCAACCTGCAAGACCTGGCGGCGCGCCGGGTGGGCCGGGTGGCGGTGGCGGCTCTGCCCTCGGTGGCGGCGGTGTGGATGCCGCCCGCCATCGCTGCCTACCGCCGCCAGTACCCGCAGATCAGCATCCAACTCTTCGACACCCTGGCCGCTGCCAGCCTGGCGCTGCTGCGCGAGGGACGGGTGGACTTTGCCATCACCGCCGGGGGCGATTTGCGCGAATTCGACACCCGCGTGCTGCGCGACGAGCGCTACTGGCTGGTCTGCCGCCCCGACCACCCGCTGGCCGCGCACACGCAGATCCATCTGGAGCAACTGGCCGAGTACAACACCCCGATGCTGCACATGGCCCGCAACAGCAGCGTGCGCCAGCACCTGGCGCAGGTGCCTGGGCTGGAGGGTCTGCCCACCTCGGCGCTGGAGGTAGAGCACCTGGCCACGTTGGCCGCCCTGGTGGCGCAGGGCCTGGGCATCAGCATCGTGCCGGAGCTGACGCTGTTCCACTTCCAGCGCGCCGGGCTGCACGCCTGCCCGGTGCGGGACGCCGCCTTGCACCGCCCCCTGGTGCTGGCGCAGCGCAAGGGCGAGGCGCTCTCGGTGGCGGCGCAGGCCATGGTGGGGCTGGTGTTGGCGCAGGTGGATTTATAAGAAATCAGCCTCCTGTGCTTATTCCATCAGCGTAAGAAGCTATCTAAAGTGTAGCAATCATCACTCCGGCAGCACCGCATCCCCACCCAGCGCCAGCACCAGGGTGGCGTGGTTGGTGAACTGGTTCAGGCGGTTCTCGGCCAGGGCGATCTCGGCGTTGCGGCGGGCGGTTTGGGCGTCCAGCCAGGGCTTCAGGGCCACGGCTCCGGCGCGGTAGCGCACGCCATACAGGCGCTCCGCCTCGGTAGCGGCTTGCAGCACCTGGGCCAGCAGCACGGCCTGGGCGCGGTACTGTTGGCGGGCGGACAAGGCGTTGTCTACATCGCCCAGCGCGGTGTACAAGGTCTGGCGGAAGTTCACCACTGCGGCCTCGCTCTGCGCCTGGGCGACCTGGATGTTCAGGTCCATCTCTTTCTGGTTCAAAAACGGCAGGCTGAGGCCCAAGCCCAGGCTGGCCACCGGGTTGCTCAGCAGGTTCTGCAGCGAGGTGCTGCTGGTGCCCAAAGCGCCGGTGAGCGTCAGCGCCGGGTAGTAGCTGGCGCGGGTGGCGGTGATTTGCGCGTGGCTCTCGCGCAGGCGCAGCTCGGCGGCGCGCAGGTCGGGGCGGCGGGCCAGCAGCTCGGCGGGCAGGCCTGCAGCCACCTCGGGCAGGGTGCTGGTGGGCAGGGTTTGCGGCTGGGCCGGTGGGGAGCCGGGGGCGGTGTCAAACAACAAGGCCAGGGCGGTGTTGGCGGCCACCGCCTGCTGTTGCAGGGTGGTGTCGCTGGCCTGCAGGTTGAGCAGGCTTTGGCGGGCTTCGGCCAGCTCCAGCCCGCCCACGGCACCGGCGTTGGCCTGGACTTGCACCAGTTGCAGGGTTTTTTCGGCAGTGGCGATGTTGCTTTGGTTGGCGGCCAGGCGCTGGTGCAGGTAGCCCAGTTGCCAGTAGAGCTGGGCCGTGGTGCCCACCAGGGCCAGGGCGGTCGCCGCCCGGTCTTGTTCGGTGGCGCGGGCTTCCCACAGGGCCACGTCGCGCTGGCTGCCCAGCTTGTTCCACAGGTCGATCTCATAGCCCACGCCCAGGCTGGCACCGCTGCTGCGGCTGGTGTTCGCGTTGCCCTCCAGGGCGCGGCTGGCACCGGTGTTCAGGCTGCCGCTGAAGTTGGGCCGGTTCTCGGCCAGCCCGGCCTGCAGCTGGGCCTGGCGCACCTTGATGGTGGCGGCGGCCAGGTTGTTGTTGCGCAGCAGGGCCTGGTCTATGAGTTGGTCGAGCACCGGGTCGTTAAAGCCCTTCCACCAGGCATCGGTGCTGGCGGCCGTGCTGGCCGTGCCGTACTGCCATTGGGCGGGCAGACTGGTAGCGGGAACGGTGTACGGGGCTTGCGAAGTGGCGCAGCCCGACAGGACCAGCACGGCAAGAAGCAAGGGTTTGAAAGAGTGCATCGTTTTATTCACGCGAAAGTGCGTCCACCGGGTTGAGCTGGGCCGCATTGCTGGCGGGCAGGTAGCCAAACACCACGCCGATCAGGGTGGAGCAGGCAAACGCCGCCGCCATGGAGGCCGTGGAATAGACCATCTGGAAGCTGCTGCCGCTCTGGCCAAAGCCCCAGCCGATCAGCAGTGACAAGCCTATGCCCAGCACGCCGCCCAGCAGGCAGACCAGCACGGCTTCGATCAAGAATTGCTGGCGGATGTCGCTCTGGCGCGCGCCCACGGCCATGCGCACGCCGATCTCGCGGGTGCGCTCGGTCACGGACACCAGCATGATGTTCATCACCCCGATGCCGCCCACCACCAGCGAGATCAGCGCAATGGCCGACACCAGCAGGGTCATGGTCTGGGTGGTGCTCTCAATCGTTTGGCGGATGGTGTCGGTGTTCAGGGTGTAGAAGTCCTGCGTGCCGTGGCGCTGCTTGAGCAGGCGGTTGATGCCCGCCTCGGCGGCTTCGCTGGAGGCATCGTCACTCACCCGCACCGAGATCGAGCGCAGGTAGCTTTGGCCCAGCACGCGGCGCATGGCGGCGGTGTAGGGGATGTAGACGTTCAGCGCCTCGCGGTTGCCAAAGCCCGACTCGCTCTTTTGCGCCACACCCACCACCCGAAACGGCACACTGCCCAGCAAAATCACCTGGCCCAGCGGGTTGGGTGTGGTGGGAAAGAGCTGCTTGCGGGTGTTGTCGTCGATCACCACCTCTTGCGCCAGGCTGGCCACGCTGGCGGCATCGAAAAACGCGCCCTGCGCCAACGTGATGCCCTTGACGCGGTAGTACTGCTCGCCCACGCCGTTGATGTTGCCGGTCACGGCCACGTTGCCATAACGCAGCGTGGCCGAACTGGAGGCCATGGGCGTGGCGCTGTCTACATACACCTGCTGGGCCAGTGCATCCGCATCGGCGGGCACCAGGGTGCGCACCCGCCCGGCGCGCTGGTCGCCAAAGCCGCTGCCCGAAAAAATCTCGATGGTGTTGGTACCGATGGAGCTGATGTTCTTCAGCACCTGCAGGCGCGAGCCCTCGCCCAGCGCCACCACCGACACCACGGATGCGATGCCGATGATGATGCCCAGCATGGTCAAAAAGCTGCGTAGCGGGTGCGCCCGCATGGCCAGCAACGCCATGCGGAAGGCTTCGCTGAAACGGCCCCACATAGCGCCGAGGCCACCGCTGCCTGCGGGGGGCGTGGGCAGTACCGGGGCGGCGCTGGCGGCCTGGATCTGGCGGTCGGCCACGATCTCGCCGTCGCTGATTTCGATGATGCGCTGGGCGTGCTCGGCCACCTGCATGTCGTGCGTCACCAAGATGATGGTGTGGCCCTCGGCGTGCAGCTCCTGCAGGATCTTCATCACCTCGGCACCGCTGTGCTTGTCGAGCGCGCCGGTGGGCTCGTCGGCCAGGATCACGCTGCCGCCGTTCATCAGCGCGCGCGCAATGCTCACCCGCTGCTGCTGCCCGCCCGAGAGCTGGCCGGGCTTGTGGCGCATGCGGTCGGCCATGCCCAGGCGGCCCAGCAGGGCGGCGGCGCGTTCATGCCGGGCGGCGCTATCTTTGCCTGCGTAGACGGCGGGCACTTCCACATTGCCCAGCGCGCTCAGGTCGCCCAGCAGGTGGTAGCGCTGGAAGATGAAGCCAAAGTGCTCGCGCCGCAGGGCGGCCAGGGCATCGGCATCCAGCTGGCCGGTTTCGACCCCGGCCACGCGGTAGGAGCCGGTGGTGGGCCGGTCCAGGCAGCCCAGGATGTTCATCAGAGTGGACTTGCCCGACCCGGACGCGCCGACGATGGCAATCATCTCGCCCGCGTGGATGCGCAGGTTCACGTCTTTCAGGACGGCAATGGTTTCTTCGCCCGCGGGGAATTCCCGGCGCAGGGCGGTCAACTCCAGCAGGGGGCTGGTGGGTGTGGACTCCATGCTCACATCCCCGGGGGCGGACGCATGGCGGAGCGGGCGCTGCCTGTGCTGCTGCTACCCGCAGCCCCTGCCGCAGGCGCTTCGCTCACCACCACCCGGTCGCCCACGGCCAGGCCTTCCAGAATCTGCACGTTGATGTTGTTGTTCAGCCCGGTGGTGACCTGGCGCGGCTCGGCCTGGCCCGCGGCGTTGACCACCCGCACGGTGGCTTCACTGCCCTTGGCATCCTTCTTACGGCTGCGCTCGCCCAAAGCCGCCGAGGGGATGGTCAGCACCTGCTGGGCTTCTTTTTGCACGATGCTGACCTGCGCCGTCATCGAGATGCGCAGCTGCCCCTCGGGGTTGGGCACGTCCAGCAGGCCGTTGTAGTAGATGGCGCTGGCACTGGTGGAGGTGCTGGCCGTGGTGTCGGTCAGGATGGAGTCGGGCGCGGGCTCTACCGTGCGCAGGGTGGTGGTGTAGCGCTGGTTGGGCGCACCCAGGATGGTGAAGTACACCTTTTGCCCCGGCTTGACGCGCACCACATCGGCCTCGGAGATTTGCGCCTTGACGGTGACCGTGTCCAGCCGCGCCAGCTTGATGATGGTGGGCGTGGTCTGGTTGGCGTTCACCGTCTGGCCTTCTTGCGCCACGATGGCTACCACCACCCCGTCGATGGGGGCGAGGATCTGGGTGTAGCCCAGGTTCAATTGCGCGGTGTTGACGGTCAGCTTGGCCTGGGCGATTTGCGCCTGCACCACGGCCACGTCGGCGCGGGCGGTTTTCAGCGTGGCATCGGCGGCCTCCAGCGTGGCGCGGGCGCTGGCATCGGCGGCCAGCAGGGTTTTTTCGCGCGCAAAGGCCAGCTCGGCCTGTTGCAGGCTGGCCTGCTTGGCCAGCAACTGGGCCTGCACATTGGCCAGCGCGGCCTCGGCATTGCGCAGGCTGTTTTGCTGGGTGAGCGAATCGATCTCGGCCACCAACTGGCCTTTCTTGACCGTGTCGCCCAGGGCCACCTTCAGCGACTTGATCTGCCCCGAGGCCTGCGCCCCCACGCTGACCTGCTTGAAAGCCTGCACCGTGCCGGTGGCCAGCACCGCCTGCTCCAGGTCGGCCAGTTCGGCCGTGGCGGTCACATAGGCGGGGGGCTTGGCCTGGGGGAAGAAAACCAGCTTGGCGGCCACGCCAAGGGCCACCAGGGCCAGAACCAGCAGGGTGTAACGCAGAAGTTTGTGCTTGGGCATGTAAGGAGTGAGGCAAGTAAAGCGCCTTGACCTACTTTACATAGCCTGCGTGCGGGCTTTGCGGCATGCAGGCAAAGCCCTTGTAAAGCTGCAGGCCCCCGCAGCATTTTTAAGCCAAAACAGCCTCCAGCGCTTATTCAATGGGCGTGAGTAGCTATTGAAAATATAGTAAACCCGCAGACCCCCGTGCTTACCCTTGGCCGACCTGCAAATACCGAAGCGTGTCGCAATTTGGCCAGTGCCGCGTCGATACTGTTCCAAGATGCTGGCTTGCAAGCCGCTTCTGAGGGGCTGCGCAAGTCCCCCCAATTCCCATGCCCAACAAGGAGACAAAACCCATGTCAAGCAACCGAGGTGTCGTGTACGTAGGCCAAGGCCAGGTGGAGGTGCAATCCATCCCCTTTCCCAAATTAGTCAACCCGCTGGGCCAGGCGGCGGAGCACGGCGTGATTCTGCGCGTGCTGACCACCAACATCTGCGGCTCCGACCAGCACATGGTGCGGGGCCGCACCACCGCCCAATCCGGCCTGGTGCTGGGCCATGAAATCACGGGTGAAATTGTGGAGCTGGGCCGCGATGTGGAAACCCTCAAAAAGGGTGACATCGTCTCTGTGCCGTTCAACGTGGCCTGTGGCCGCTGCCGCACCTGCAAAGAGCAGCACACCGGCGTGTGCCTGAACGTCAACCCCTCGCGCGCAGGCGGTGCCTACGGCTATGTGGACATGGGCGGTTGGATCGGCGGCCAGGCCGAGTTTGTGATGGTGCCGTATGCCGACTTCAATCTGCTGAAGTTCCCCGACCGCGACCGCGCGATGGAAAAAATCCGCGACCTGACCTGCCTGTCCGACATCCTGCCTACCGGCTACCACGGTGCGGTCACGGCTGGTGTGGGCCCGGGCAGCACGGTGTACGTGGCCGGTGCCGGTCCTGTGGGTCTGGCGGCCGCTGCTTCGGCCCGCCTGCTGGGCGCGGCGGTGGTGATCGTGGGCGACGTGAACCCGGCGCGGCTGGTGCATGCGCGCAAGGTGGGCTTTGAAACGGTCGATTTGTCGCAGGACGCGACGCTGGCCGACCAGATCGCCGCCATCCTGGGCACACCCGAGGTGGACAGCGCGGTGGATGCCGTGGGCTTTGAAGCCCGTGGCCACGGACACGCCGGTTCGCAAGGCGAAGCGCCCGCCACGGTGCTGAACTCGCTGATGGAAATCACCCGCGCCGCAGGCAAGATCGGCATCCCCGGCCTGTACGTGACGGACGATCCAGGTGGTGTGGACAAAGCCGCCAAGAGCGGTGCCCTGAGCCTGCGCTTCGGCCTGGGCTGGGCCAAGTCGCACAGCTTCCACACCGGCCAGACCCCGGTGATGAAGTACAACCGTGCGCTGATGCAGGCGATTTTGTGGGACCGCATCCACATCGCCGACATCGTGGGCGTGCAGGTCATCACCCTGGACCAGGCCCCCAGCGGCTACGCCGAATTTGATGCCGGTGTGCCCAAGAAGTTTGTGATTGACCCGCACGGGCAGCTGGCCACCGCGTAAACCAGCCGCTACTGGGTGCTATGCATTCAGTAGCTTCTACCGCCCATTCCATAAGCGCTAGAGGCCTAAAAGATATAAACCCCCCGCAGCGTCGATGCCCGGGGGTTTTTGCATTCAGTCGCCGAACTCGTCGCCCAGCTCACGGGCGCGGTGCTTGGCCGCGTGCACGGCGCGCATGATGATGTTCTTGATGCCGTCCTGCTCCATCGAGGTGATGGCCGCATGCGTGGTGCCGCCTTTGGAGGTGACGCGCTGGCGCAATATTTCGGGCGGCTCTTTCGACTGGCGGGCCAGGGCGGATGCCCCCACAAACGTGCCCACGGCCAGCTTGTGCGCCTGGTCGCGGCTCAGGCCCATGTCGGCACCGGCCTGGGTCATGGCTTCGATGAACAAAAACACATAGGCCGGGCCGGAGCCGGACAAGGCCGTGACGGCATCCAGCTGCACTTCTTCGCCCACCCACAGGGTTTCGCCGGTGGCCGACAGCACTTTGTCGATCAGCTTGCGGTCGGGGTCGGACACGGCGGGGCGGGCGTACAAGGCGGTCATGCCCTTGCCGATCAGCGCCGGGGTGTTGGGCATGGCGCGCACGATGCGCTCTGTCCCCAGCCAGTGGGCGATGCTGTCGCTGCGGATGCCTGCGGCCACGCTCAGGTGCAGGGCGTTCTTGGTGTAGAAGCGGGTTTGCAGGGCCGCGTCCTTGAACATCTGCGGTTTGACGGCCCACACCACGGTACGCGCCTGGTCCAGTGCCGGGCCGGGCATCTCATGGGCGGTAATCGCAAAGTCGGCCAGCAGCTTGGCACGCGCGTCGGCCCAGGGCTCGATCACCACGATGTGGTTGGCGGGCACACCTTTTTTGACCAGGCCGCCAATGATGGCGCTGGCCATGTTGCCGCCGCCAATGAAGGCGATGTGGTCGTGCGCCGCGCTGGTGCCCTTGCTGCCAAAGTTGGACAGCGCCCCCGGTTGGGAAGTATTGAAATTGGACGCTCCAAAGTTGGAGGCGCTGGGTCGGGTGGGTGCCATGGGGAATCCAGAAAAACGTGGTCCGGCTTATTTACCGTTGATGCCCAGCAGCTCAACTTCGAACTGCAAGGTGGCATTGGCCGGAATCACCCCGCCTGCGCCGCGTTCGCCATAGGCAATGGCCGGTGGGCAGGTGAGCTTGGCTTTGCCGCCGATCTTCATTTTCTGCACGCCTTCGGTCCAGCACTTGATCACGCCGCTCAGCGGGAACTCGATGGGTTCGTTGCGTTTGTACGAGCTGTCGAACTCCTTGCCGTCGAGGAAGGTGCCCCGGTAATGCACTTTGACCTTGTCGGAGGCGGACGGGCTGGCGCCGGTGCCGTCTTTCAGGGAGCGGTACACCAGTCCGCTGGAGGTGACCGTGGCACCGGGTTCTTTGGCAGCCGTGGCCGCGTCGTTGGTTTGGGCCCAGGTGGCCGTAGTGGCAAGCAGACAGAACGCGGCAGTGGTCAGGGCGAATTTCACTAAAAACTTTCGGGGTTGGATTGGATTCCATCCATTATTGCGGTTTCTGGTGGGGTCTTTGCGTCTGCGTCCCCAAAAAGGGGGATAGCGCAGTTACCGTGTGTACCCAGGGCTATATATTTAATAGCACATAAGATCCCCGAATACCGTAAAGGAAACCTCTATGTCCTCGTTCCAGTTTGATCTTGTGGTGGTAGGTGGCGGCAGCGGCGGGGTGCGCGCCGCCCGCATGGCCGCCCAGCGCGGTGCCCGGGTGGCGCTGGCCGAGGTCGGGGCCCTGGGCGGCACCTGCGTAAATGTGGGCTGCATCCCCAAAAAGCTCTACAGCTTTGCCGCGGGCTACGCCGAGGCGTTTGAAGAAGCAGCAGGCTTTGGCTGGCAGGTGGAGCACCCCACCTTCGACTGGGCCAAGCTTAAGACTAACCGCGCCACCGAGATCACCCGGCTCAATGGCATCTACCGCCAACTGCTGGTGGGTGCGGGCGTACAGCTCATCCCCGGCTGGGCCACGCTGGTGGACGCGCACACGGTGCGGGTGGGCGAGCAAACCTACACCGCCGAAAACATCTTGCTGGCCACCGGCGGCACGCCCACGGTGCCCGGCATTCCCGGCGGTGCGCACGCAGTGGTGTCGGACGCGATGTTCGACCTGGAGCCCTTCCCCCAGCGCCTGCTGGTGGTGGGCGGCGGCTACATCGCCTGCGAATTTGCCAGCATCTTCAACGGCCTGGGCTCCCAGGTCACCCAGGTGTACCGGGGCACCCAGGTGCTGCGCGGCTTCGACGATGATGTGCGTAACTTTCTGGCCCAGGAGGTGCGCAAGGCCGGGGTCGATCTGCGGCTGGAGACCGACGTGGCCAGCATCCTGCACACCCCCGCCGGGCTGGAGGTGCGGCTGGTGGGTGGCGACACGCTCACGGTAGACCAGGTGCTGTACGCCATTGGCCGCGTGCCCAACGTGCAAGGCCTGGGCCTGGAGGCGGCGGGCGTGGCGCAGGGCAAAGACGGTGCCATTGAGGTCAATGCCCACTACCAGACCTCGGTGCCCAGCATCTACGCGCTGGGCGACGTGACCGCCCGCATCCAGCTCACCCCGGTGGCACTGGGCGAGGCCATGGTGCTGGTTGACCATTTGCTCGGCCCCAAAACCGGCAAGACCGCGCGGCAGATGGACTACGAACTCATCCCCACCGCCGTATTCACCCACCCCAACATCGGCACCGTGGGTCTGTCGGAAGCGGCGGCGCGCAAGCAGTTTGGCCAGGTGAGCATTTACCGCAGCGAATTCAAGGCCCTGCGCCATACGCTGAGCGGCAGCACCGAGCGCACGCTGATGAAGCTGGTGGTGGACGATGCCACCGACCGCGTGGTCGGCCTGCACATGGTGGGCGCGGATGCGGGCGAAGTCGTACAGGGCTTTGCCGTGGCCATGAAGGCCGGGGCCACCAAGGCGGTGTTTGACAGCACCATTGGCATCCACCCCACAGCAGCGGAAGAATTCGTGACCATGCGCGAACCCAGCACTGCACAATAGGCATATGCCCTATCTACCTGACTTCATTGCCCCCACCCGTTTTACCGACCCGGTTGCCGCACTGGCCCAGGTGCACCTGATTTACGACCAGCAGATTGCGCATCTGCGGGCGGCTATGCAGCGCTTTGTAGCCGGTGAAACCCTGCCCGGCCATGTGCGGGCCTGTTACCCGTTTGTGCGCCTGCACACCGAGACCGTGGCCCGCGCCGCCGACCTGGAGGGTGCGCACCTGAGCTACGGTTTTGTGGCCGGCCCTGGCCGGTTCGAAACCACGCTCACGCGGCCCGATTTGTTCAACGGCTACCTGCTGGAGCAGTTCCGCCTGCTGCTGCAAAACCACCAGGTCGAGCTGGAAATCGGCACCAGCGCGCTGCCGATTCCCGTGCATTTCTCGTTTGCCGAGCACGACCACGTCGAAGGCCACATGGATGCCAGCCGCCGCATGCTGATGCGCGACGTGTTCGACCTGCCCGACCTGGGCGCGATGGACGACGGCATTGCCAACGGCACCTACGAACCGCGCCCTGGCGACCCGCAGCCGCTGGCGCTGTTTACCGCGCCCCGGGTGGACTATTCGCTGCACCGCCTGCGCCACTACACCGGCACCGGGCCCGACCATTTTCAGAACTTCGTGCTGTTCACCAATTACCAGTTCTACATCGACGAGTTCGTGCGCATGGGGCACGCCGCCATGGCCGACCCCGCCAGCGAGTACTGCGCCTTTGTGGAGCCCGGCAATGTGATCACCCGCCGCGTGGGCCTGCCCGCCGAGGAGCGCGATGCCCTGGGGGCTGCACCGCCGCGCCTGCCGCAAATGCCCGCCTACCACCTGGTGCGCGCCGACAGCGCAGGCATCACCATGGTCAACATCGGCGTGGGCCCGGCCAACGCCAAGAACATCACCGACCACATAGCCGTGCTGCGCCCGCATGCCTGGATCATGGTGGGCCACTGCGCGGGCTTGCGCAACACCCAGCAACTGGGCGACTACGTGCTGGCCCACGGCTATGTGCGCGAAGACCATGTTCTGGACGAAGAGCTGCCGCTGTGGGTGCCCATCCCCGCGCTGGCCGAGGTGCAAATGGCGCTGGAGCAGGCGGTAGCCGATGTCACCCAGGTGCAGGGCGTGGCGTTGAAGAGCATCATGCGCACCGGCACCGTGGCCAGTACCGACAACCGCAACTGGGAGCTGCTGCCCAACAACCAGCCGCAGCGCCGCTTCAGCCAGAGCCGCGCGGTGGCGCTGGACATGGAAAGCGCCACCATCGCCGCCAATGGCTTCCGCTTCCGGGTGCCCTACGGCACGCTGCTGTGCGTCAGCGACAAGCCGCTGCACGGCGAGATCAAGCTGCCCGGCATGGCCAACCACTTTTACCGTGAGCGGGTAGACCAGCACCTGCGCATCGGCATCCGCGCGATCGAGCTGCTGCGCGCCCAGGGCATGAACCAGTTGCACAGCCGCAAACTGCGCAGTTTTGCGGAAGTGGCGTTCCAGTAACCGCCCCGATGCAGCTCGACCCACAGACCCTGTTGGTCATTGCCACCGCCAACGTCGGCGTGGTATCGCTGGCTTTGCTGGCCATCATGGGCACCGGTGCCAGTGCGCCCACGCGCTGTGTGCAAATCGCGCTGGCGGCCTTTCTGTTGGGTGGCATGGCCGCCATTACGGCAGGCAGCGCCTGGACGGTGGCATTGGCACCGCTGGCCCTGCTGCTTTTCAGCCTGGGGCTGTGGCTGTGGCACCGGGCGCTGGGCAGTTGGCTGGGCCACCGCACGCGCCCGCCCACCCAGCGCAAAAAGTCGCGCAAGCCGCGCCGCCCAGGCGTGTTTTACGGGTTGGACTACCGCTGGAGCGAGCGCGGCCTGCGCAGCCTGCTGGTGGCCACGCCGCTGGGCTATGTGCTGGGCCATTCGCTGGGTGCGGGCAGCCCGGCCTTCCAGTGGGGCTGGGCCCACCTGTGCCTGGCGGCCATGCTGGTGCTGGTGGCGGGGGCCACCATGTTCCCGCTGCGGCACGTGGGCCGCGCCTGGCGCTGGGTGCTGTGCACGTGCTTGCTGGTCCTGGCGCTGGTGCTGCTGGTGCGCGGCCTGCTGGGCGTGTGGCGTGCGGATGTGCTGCACCTGGTGGATCTGGCCCTGGCGCTGGTGCTGAACATGGTCTTTGTCGCGGCCATGGTGGCACTATTGGCCGCCTGGCGCGACGAGGCCAAGGCCCGCCTGCACAGCCTGGCCATGACCGACGGCCTGACCGGCCTGCTGAACCGCCGCGGCTGGACGGAGCGTGCCGAGGCCATGTTTGCCAACGCCATGCGCTACCAGCAGCCGCTGACCTTGATGATGCTGGACATCGACCACTTCAAGCGCGTCAACGACACCTATGGCCACGAGATGGGCGATTCCGCCCTCAAGCTGTTTGCCCGCCTGCTGCGCGAGAGCCGCCGCACCGGCGACCTGGTGGGCCGTTTGGGCGGCGAGGAGTTCTGCATTGTGCTGGCCAACACCCACCGCTCGGCCAGCATCGGCTTCGACCTGCGCCTGCGCACCGTGCTGCAGCAAACGGCGGAGAAAGAGCTGGGCTTTCCCCTGGACTACAGCGCCGGGGTGGGTGTGCTCAAGGATGGCGACTCCACCCTGTCCGGCCTCATTGCCCGCGCCGATGCCGCGCTGTACGAGGCCAAAAAGGCGGGCCGGGGGCAGCTGGTGCAGTCGGGTGGCGGGGCCGGGTTGACGGTGATTTAGCCGACTTGCAGCAGTCCCTGCAGTTGCGCGTACTGCAGCAGCATGATCGTCTTGCCATCGCAAATGCGCCCGTCGGCCACCATCTCCAGCGCCACCGCAAAAGGCAGTTCCAGCACCTCGATGTCTTCTCCCTCGTGGTGCTCGCCACCGCCGTCCGACACCTTGTCGGCGGCGGTGTAGGCCCCGACGAAGAAAAACACCTTCTCCGTCACTGAGCCGGGGCTCATGTAGGCCTCAAAAATCTTGCGCACGCCGTCGATGCGAAAGCCGGTTTCTTCTTCCACCTCGCGGCGGATGCAGGTGGCTGCATCGTCCTGGTCCAGCAGGCCGGCGCAGGCTTCGATGAGCTGCCCGCTGGCGTTGCCGTTCACATAGGTGGGAAAGCGGAACTGCCGTGTCAGCACCACCGTGCCCTGGGCGGCGTTGTACAGCAGGATGGTGGCACCGTTGCCCCGGTCGTAGGTTTCGCGGCTCTGGCGCTGCCAACTGCCGTCGCGGCGGCGCAGCTCGAAGGTGTTTTTCTTCAGCAAATACCAGTCGTGCGACAAAACTTTTTGTTCAAGGATGCGGATGCTGTCTAGCGCGTACATGGGGGCTCCGGTGGTGGTGCCGAAAGTTTAGCGCAATCATGCAGTTTCGTGCAATTTCAATGATAATCGTGCAAATATGCTGACCCAACAACGCAAACACCTGCTGCTCGACACCCTGCGCCGCGAGGGCCGCATCGTGGCCGCCGACCTCAGCGTGGCACTGGGCTTGTCGGAAGACACCATCCGCCGCGACCTGCGCGCCCTGGCTGCCCAGGGGCTGCTGCAGCGGGTGCACGGCGGGGCCCTGCCTGCATCGCCTGCGGTAGCCAACTTTGCCGCGCGCAGCCAGTTGCAGATGCCGGGTAAGCAGGCGATTGCCGCCGCCGCTGCGGCCATGGTGCAGCCCGGCCAGGTGGTGTTCATCGACGGCGGCACCACCTGCCAGCAGCTGGCCCTGCGCCTGTCGCCCACCTTGCAGGCCACCGTGGTCACGCACAGCCCGACCATCGCCCTGGCCCTGGTGGAGCACCCGCGCATCGAGGTGCAACTGGTGGGCGGGCGCTTGTTCAAGCACTCGGTGGTGGCCGTGGGCGCGGCGGCGGTAGAAGCCATTGGCCGCGTGCGCGCCGACCTGTACTTCATGGGCGTGACCGGCATCAGCGCCCGCGTGGGCCTGAGCACCGGCGACATGGAAGAAGCGCATGTGAAGCGTGCGCTGATGGCCCAGTCGGCCGAAACCTGGGTGCTGGCCTCAGCAGAAAAGCTGCACGCCGCCTCGCCCTACGTGATTGCCCCCTGCACCGATGCCACCGGCCTGGTGGTGGAGCCCGGCACCACCGACCAGGAGGTGGCGGCGCTGACGGCGCTGGGCCTGGCGCTGGTGCGGGGGTAACCTGGCTACTTTGCGGCTGGCACTTGCCCCAGCAAAGCCGCCTTCAACCCGTAATCTGCCGGGCTGCCGCCCACCCAGATGTTGAGCACCATGGCAAAAAACTCGGCATCACCTACCGGGTTGCCCTGGGGCTGGTCGCCGATGAAAAACAGCGTGCCCTGGCCGGGGATGAACTGCATGGCGAAGCTGTCGCCAGGGCTGAGCTTGCTGCGGCCCGAGAAGATTTCGATCAGGCGGTTGGACGACACGGTGTGCTTCAGTGCCAGCTCTTTGGGGGCGTTGGCCGACAGGCCTTTGATGAAAGCCAGGCCCAGGTCGGTGCCGGGGATGTCGCGCAAGGCGGTGAAGCGCAGCAGCTTGGGGCCGGGCAAAGCCAGCAGTTCGTCCGGCGTGCCAACCTTGCGCGGGGTGTACAAGGCCATGTCGTAGACCTTGAACACCGCCCGGTAGCGGGTGCCTGCGCCGTTGAGCACCAGGGGCGTGCCCTGGACCTGGGCATCTGCCGTGAACGGGGTGGCGGGGGTGGCCGCCCAGGCGGGTGTGAACAGCAGGCTGGTGGTCAATGCCAAACGGGCCAGGTTGGCGGTCGCAAAACGGATCATCGGGGCAGTTCTTCCAAGAGAGATTCTTCCCCCGAGCTTACCGTGGGGGCCCTTGCGGTGTCATCCCCTATTTTTAGGACATTTCGGCCTCTTGTGCTTATTCCATCAGCGTGAGGTGCTATAAATTTAGTAGTTTTTCGCTTCCGCCATCTGGGGCGAAGGATGCAGCTCGGCGCGCATGCGGGGCAGGTTTTGCGGGTATTCGCGCTGCAGGAAGTCCACCATGCCCTCGCGCACATCGCAGCGCACGCGCCACAGCAGGTCGGCGTTGGCGGCGGTTACCTCTACCCGCAGCTGGATGCCGTGGGCGGCGGTGTCGGTCACGTCCAGTTTGCAGTAGCGGCGGTCCCAGGCGAGCGAGGCGTCGCAGATGCGCTCCAGCGCGGTGCGCAGCGCGGGGACGGGCGTGGTGTAGTCCACCCACAAAAACACGGTGCCGATCAGCTCGGGGTTGCGCCGCGACCAGTTCTGGAACGGGTTCTCGATGAACCATTGCAGCGGGATGACCAGGCGGCGCTGGTCCCAGATTTTCAGCACCACGTAGGTGCCGGTGATTTCTTCGACCCGGCCCCACTCGCCTTGCACGATCAGCACGTCGTCGATGCGCAGTGGCTGGCTCAGGGCGATCTGCAGGCCCGCCACCAGGTTGCCCAGCACGGGCCGCGCCGCCATGCCTACGATGATGCCCACCACCCCGGCCGATGCCAGCAGGCTGGCCCCGAACTGCCGGGCCTCGGGAAAGGTCATCAGCATCGCCCCCAGCCCGGTCACCAGAATGCCGATGGCCAGGATATTGGCCAGCACCTTGGCCTGGGTGTGCACGCGGCGGGCGTTCAGGTTGTCTTCGGCCTCCAGCGGGTACTGGGCGACCAGCCCCTGGACGGTGCCGCGCACCACGCGCAGGCCCAGCCAGGTCAGGCAGGCCAGCAGCAACAGCACGTTGGCGTGGCGCACTTCGGCAATCAGCGGGAAGTTGCGCGGCGCAATCTGCCACACCGCCTGCAGCGCAATCAGCGGCAGCACAAAACGCGTGGGCGCATGGCAGGCATCGGCGATGCGCGAAGCCAGTGGCAGGCTGCGCGTGACCTTGCGCACCAGCGCCGCCCCGATGGCATGCAACACCAGCGCCAGCACAATCGCCGTACCCGCAGACAGCAAAATCCGCAGCGCCGAGTCGTCGGCCCAGGCAATCAACTGGTTGAACGGCATCAAGCGCTGCGGGGCTTGACCCGCGCTGCCGCTTGCTTGGCGTGCGTGCGGGCGACTTCCACATCGGCATCAAAGGCCAGGGCCACGCCCATGCGGCGCTTCACAAAGCTCTCGGGCTTGCCGAACAGGCGGATATCGGTGTTGGGTACGCGCAGCGCCTCGGCCACGCCGTCGAACACGATGCCCTGCGCATCCACACCGCCGTAGATCACCGCGCTGGCACCGGGCGACTTGAGGGCCGTGTTGACCGGCAGGCCCAGGATGGCGCGGGCGTGCAGCTCGAACTCGTTTTGCCATTGGGTGCACAGCGTGACCATGCCGGTGTCGTGCGGGCGCGGGCTGACCTCGCTGAACCACACCGCGTCGCCCTTCACAAACAGCTCCACGCCGAATAACCCCTGGCCACCCAGGTTGTCGGTCACTGCCTTGGCGATGGCCTGCGAGCGTTGCAGCGCCAGGCTGGGCATGGGGTGCGGCTGCCAGCTTTCCACGTAGTCGCCGCTGACCTGGATGTGGCCGATGGGCTCGCAAAAGTGGGTTTCCACCGCGCCCGTAGCGCCCAAGGCGCGCACGGTGAGCAGGGTGATCTCGTAGTCGAAGTCGATAAAGCCCTCGACGATGACCCGCCCGTGGCTCACCCGGCCCCCGGCCATGGCCACGTCCCAGGCGGCTTGCACGTCCGCCGGGCCGCTGATCTTGCTCTGGCCCTTGCCCGAGCTGCTCATCACCGGCTTGACCACGCAGGGGTAGCCGGTGGTGGCGTCAATGGCGGCCTGCAGCTCGGCCAGCGAGTCGCAAAACACGTAGGGGCTGGTGGGCAGACCCAGCGTCTCGGCGGCCAGGCGGCGGATGCCTTCGCGGTCCATGGTCAGGCGGGCGGCGCGGGCGGTGGGGATGACGCGCACCGTACCGGCGGCTTCCAGCTCTTCCAGCATGGGGGTGGCGATGGCCTCGATCTCGGGCACCACCAGGTGCGGGCGCTCGGCCTCGATCAGCGCTTTGAGCTGCGCTGGGTCGCTCATGGTGATGGTGCGCGCATGGTGGGCCACCTGCTGGCCGGGCGCGTTGGCGTAGCGGTCTACCGCGATGGTTTCCACGCCCAGGCGCTGCAGCGCAATCAGCACCTCCTTGCCCAGCTCGCCGGAGCCGAGCAGCATGACTTTGGTGGCCGAGGGAGACAGGGGGGTGCCGAAGGGGCGCATGGCGGGGCTTTCATCGAATGCAAAACAGCCGGTGACTTTACTGCACGCCCGGGTTGCCCTACACCCTAGACATCTGTATTTGCATCGGACTGCGCCATGTTCAGCGCATAGAACTCGTGCAGTTTGGCGGCCAGCAGGTGTTTGTCGGGCAACTGGGTCTGTTACTCGGCGACCAGTGCGGGCGAGAGCGTGCGGCTCAGGGCTTATTCAGGCGACGCTGAATAAGTCCCCGCGAGGCGGCGCGCCCTGGATCGGGATGGGATGCTAGGCGCAAACCGCAGACATAGCTTGGGCTATGGCGAGGATTTGCAACGACGCAGACCGCCCGAGGCCAGGGATGCGCAGACCGCGAGGGACTTGTTAAGCGTTGCCTTCCTACTTCGCTGTCTTTGGACGCGCACAGCAGCAGGCCGATGGCCGGGTTCTCATGCGGCTTGCGGTGGTCGCGGTCCAGGGCTTCGAGGTAGAAGTTCAGCTTGCCCAGGTGTTCGGGCGCGAAGGCGGTGACTTTCAGCTCAATGGCGACCAGGCAGTTCAGGCCGCGGTGGAAGAAGAGCAAATCCAGCGCGAAGTCCTGGTTGCCGACCTGCAGAGGATATTCGGTGCCGATGTAGCAGAAGTCGCGGCCTAGTTCGGTCAGGAACCGCCCCAGGTGTTGCAGTAGTGAGTGGTGTAGGTCCAGCTCGGAATGTCCGGCAGACAGGCCCAGAAAATCAAGCTGGTAGACATCCTTGAAAAAGCCTTCGGCTTGCGGTTGCAATTCTCTCAACGCTGTTGAGAGTTTTGGTGGGCTCAGGATGGTTCGCTCAAATAGGGCGCTGTCGATTTGCCGGGCAACCTCGCGCACCGGCCAGCGATTTTGCGTTGCCATGCGCAGGTAGAACTCACGTTCCTCGCTGCGTTTGGCGCGGCTGAGGATGTGCAGATGGGACGACCACGGCAAAACTCTCAACAGCGGTGAGAGTTTTGCCTCGTCTTGGTAGGCTTCGAAAAACTGGCGCATGCGCCAGAGGTTTTGCGGCGAAAAGCCACGTACGCCGGGCTCGCTTTGCGCGATGTACGCAGCCAGTTGCACCACCGTTCCCTTGGCCCAGCCGTCGGCCTCGATCTTGTGGTGTAGGTAGGCGCCGATGCGCCAGTACAGGTCTATCAGTTCGGTATTGACAGCCAGCATCGCCCGCTGGCGCGCCGCATGGATCAGTTGGACGACTTCGGCAAAAGCAGGTTCGACCGGCGCTGGGGTTTTGGGCGGCTTCTTGGCCATGGGAAGTCCAGTATCTACTATCAAAATAAGAGCTTCTTGCGCCCATTCCATAAGCGCTAGAGGCGGATTTTCTTAAAATCTACCGCCTGCGCACCCGCCGCTGCGAATTGCGGGCGTGGGGCAACCAGCCGTGCCAGTGCCAGCGCGCCCACATCAGCAGGCCGCGCACCCATTCGTCGGCAGCGTAGGCGATGAAGATGCCGGGCAGGCCGAAATGGCGGCCCAGGAAGTACGAGCCCAGGCCCAGCACCAGCGCAAACGAGCCCAGGCTGGCGGCCACCGGGTAGATCACGTCGCCAGTGGCGCGCAGCGCGCCGGTGATGATCAGGTTGAAGGCGCGGCCCGTCTCCAGCGCCACGGCAATCCACAGCAGGGTTTGCGCGGCTTCGATGACATGCGGGTCTTTGGTGAACACGCGCATCAGCCAGGGCGCGGCCAACGCTGCCACCACGGCCATGCCGCCCGAGGCCATCAGTCCGTTGCGCAGGCCTTTGCGCACCAGTGCATGGGCCTGGTTGAACTGGCCACCGCCCACCAGCCGCCCCACCATGATCTCGCAGGCCCAGCCGATGGCCAGGCTGATCAGCAGCACGTAGCGCAGCAGTTGCAGGGTGTAGGCATGGGTGGCCAGTGCCACCACACCCAGCCGCGCGGCCCCGGCCAGCGACACCATGAAGGCGGCGCGGTAGCCCAGCTCGGCACTGGCACCGGGCACGCCGATGCGCAGCACCGGGGCCAGCACCCGCCAGTGCAGCTGCCACCAGTGGCGGGCGGTGGGTACCAGGGCCATGCGCTTGCGCCACAGCACCAGGTGCAGGCCCAGGCCCACAGCGCGGCTGACCAGCAGGGCCACCGCAAAGCCGTACAGCCCCAGCCCGTCCCACGGTCCCACGCCCAGCATCAGCGGCACGGCCAGCGCCAGGTGGGTGCAGTGCATGATGACCATCACCTTGAGCGAGTCGCGCACATGCAGGTGGGCCCGCAGGATGGAGGCCATGGTGAGGTTGTAGCCGTCCAGCAGCGCGGCGGGGGCCAGCAACTGCATGTATGGGCCGGCCAGTGGCAAGATCTCTGCGGGGGCATTCAGCACGTCCAGAATCCAGTCGCTGCCAAACACCAGCACCGCCACCACCAGCAAGCCCGCCCAGGTGCACGCGCCCAGGCCCGCCAATGCCGTGCGCCGCACCTGCTCCAGCTGCTGGCCGCCCAGCAACTGCGTAATCACCACGCCCATGCCGATGGCCAGCACCCGGAACACCACGTACAGCGTTTCCAGCACCTGGTTGGCCAGCCCCAGGCTGCCCGCTGCGCCGTCCGAGGCGTGCGAGGCCAGCCATAGCCCGGCGATGATGACGGTGTAGCCGAGCAGGAACTCGCCAAAGATGGGGCCTGCGATGGCGTTGAGCCGGGGGCGTTCGGGGAGGTGCATGGGGCGCCAGAGGAAGAGGCCATTAGTGCGATGGACCGAGTCCTCCATTCTCCCCAACAAATCAGCCTCGCGCCGCGTCCTCACGCAACATATCTGCGGCTTTTTCGGCCAGCATGGTGGTGGCTGCCGTGGTATTGGCGCTGACGATGCGCGGCATGACAGACGCATCCACCACCCGCAGCCCGGCCATGCCGTGGACGCGAAGACGGGCATCCACCACATCGGTCTCCTCTGGCCCCATCCTGCAACTGCCCACCGGGTGGTACACCGTGTCGGCAGTTTCGCGCAGCAGCAATTCCAGTTCCAGCTCGCTTTGGGCATGGGCGGTTCGCTCGCGGCCCCCCCATGCCGCCAGCGCGGGCTGGGCGCAGATGCGCCGCACCAGTTGGAACCCGCGCCGCAGCCGTTCCATATCTTCCAATGCGCCCAGGAAGTTGGGATCGATGCGCGGCGGGGCCAGCGGGTCTTTGCCGTTCAGCTGCACGCTGCCCCGGCTGGCGGGCTGCAGTACGCACACATGCACCGAATAGCCGTGGCCCCACAGCGTCTTGCGGCCATGGTCGGCCAGTGGGGCGGGCACAAAGTGCAGTTGCAGGTCGGGCTGGGGCTCGCTGGGCTGGCTTTTGAGGAAGCCGCCCGCCTCGGCCAGGTTGCTGGTCAGCAGGCCGGTGCGGTCGCGTCGCCAATCCCACACACCCCGGGCGATGTGGGCCACGCCGGTGGGCGAGATGCCCCATAAATCCTTGGCCTGGGGGGCTTTCACCACCTGCACCACGTCCACATGGTCGTGCAGATGCTGGCCTACGCCGGGCAGGTGGTGCACGGTGGCAATGCCGTTGGCCAGCAACTGCGCGTGGTCGCCAATGCCCGATAGCATCAGCAGCTGCGGCGACTGCAAGGCCCCGGCGCACAGCAGCACCTCGCCCTCGGTGCGCAGCTGCTTGAGGAGGCCGTCCTGCATGAATTCCACACCTACGGCGCGGCGGTTTTGGGTCAGGATGCGGGTGGTGTGGGCACCGGTAAACACCTGCAGGTTGGGTCGGCCCAGGTGGGGCGTCAAGTAGGCCTTGGCCGCGCTGCAGCGCTCGCCGTCTTTTTGCATCACCTGGTACAGGCCCACGCCCTCCTGGCGGGCACCGTTGAAGTCGGTGTTGGCGGCAAAACCGGCCTGCACCGCGGCCTGTACAAAGGCCTGGCTGGCGGGGTGGGGGCTTTGCAGATCGGTTACCTGCAGCGGGCCCTCTGCGCCGTGCCAGGTGTCTGCGCCCCGGCTATTGTTTTCGGCTTTTTGAAAATACGGCAGCACATCGGCATAGCCCCAGCCGGGGTTGCCCTGGGCCGCCCAGAAGTCGAAGTCGCCCGGCTGGCCACGGGTGTAGACCATGGCGTTGATGGAGCTGCTGCCGCCCAGCACCCGGCCCCTTGGCTGGTAGCCGCAGCGCCCGTTCAGCCCCGGCTGCGGCACGGTGTCAAAGCGCCACTGCGCCTGGCCGGTGCGGGCCAGCAGCGCGATGCCCGACGGGCACTGCACCAGCGCGCTGTGGTCGCTGGGGCCGGATTCGAGCAGGGCGACGTGGATGGCAGGGTCTTCGCTGAGCCGTCCGGCCAGCACACAGCCTGCCGCACCGCCCCCAATGATGAGGTAGTCGAACATAAGGGATGTTTATGATGAATGCTGCACTGCAACCAAACTATCTAATCTTTCAATCGGGAGTTTTCTATGAGCGGCATTTTGACAATCAACACCGTCGGTATTGTCGGCGCGGGCACCATGGGCAATGGCATCGCGCAAACCTGTGCGGCGGCGGGCCTGCAGGTGGTGATGGTAGACATCAGCGACGAGGCAGTCGCCAAGGGCCTGGCCACCATCGCAGGCAGCCTGGACCGGCTGATCAAGAAAGACAAGCTCACCGCCGAGAATAAGGCCGCCATCCTGGCCCGCATCCAAGGCTCCACCCAGTACAGCGACTTCACCAGCGCCCAGCTGGTGATCGAAGCCGCAACCGAGGACTACGCGCTCAAGGTCAAGATCGTGCAGCAGCTCGACGCGCTGCTGGCCCCCGAGGTGCTGATTGCCTCCAACACCTCGTCCATCTCCATCACCAAGCTGGCCGCGGTGACGAAGCGGCCCGACCGCTGCATCGGCATGCACTTCTTCAACCCCGTGCCGCTGATGGCGCTGGTAGAGATCATCCGCGGCCTGCAAACCAGCGATGCCACCCACGATGCGGTGCACGCCATGGCCGCCGTGCTGGGCAAGACCCCCATCACCGTGAAGAACGGCCCCGGCTTCGTGGTCAACCGCATCCTGATGCCCATGGTGAACGAGGCGCTGTTCGTGCTGGCCGAGGGCGTGGCCACGCCGGAAGACATTGACGCGGGCATGAAGCTGGGCTGCAACCAGCCCATCGGCCCGCTGGCCCTGGCCGACATGATTGGCCTGGACGTGTGCCTGGCGGTGATGGAGGTGTTTTTGACCGAATTTGGCGACAGCAAATACCGCCCCTGCCCGCTGCTCAAAGAGCTGGTGGCCGCAGGCCGCCTGGGGCGCAAGACGGGGCAGGGCGTGTACACGTACTAAGTTGAAAGGCGACGCACTTCGGTGCGTTTTGAAATTAAATTGTGCAAAATTTAATTGCACGATATAATTCGGCCCATGCCCACTCCATCCTTCACTGCCGACGAGACGCTGTTGCTGGACAACCAGCTGTGCTTTGCGCTGTATTCCGCCTCCCTGGCCATGACCAAGCTGTACAAGCCGCTGCTCAAGGCGCTGGGCATGACCTACCCGCAGTACCTGGCGATGCTGGTGCTGTGGGAGCGCGACGCGCTGATGGTGTCCGAGCTGGGCGATCGTTTGTCGCTGGACTCCGGCACGCTGACCCCGCTGCTCAAGCGCATGGAAGCGGCGGGCTGGATCAGCCGCCAGCGCGACCTGCAAGACGAGCGCCGGGTGTTCATCACCCTGACACCCGCAGGCCGCAATCTCAAGACCGAAGCGGTCAAAATCCCGCCGTGCATTCTCAGTGCCACCCAGTGCACGATTCCCGAAGTTCTTTCCCTCACGCAGCAAGTCCAGGCACTGCGTGATCGCTTAACTTTCATGGACTAGGGTGCAGAGCACCCCGAGCCATGAAAGTTGTTTCACGTTAACCAAAGCCTGACACATTTTTCAACCCAAGGAAGCACCATGCCCACCAAACTCGACAAAGTGATCTACACCGCCCACGCCCACACCACCGGCGGCCGCGACGGCCAGTCCAAAAGCGACGACGGCAAACTCAGCGTCAAGCTGGCACCCCCACCGGCCCTGGGCGGCAATGGCGACGGCACCAACCCCGAGCAACTGTTCGCGGCAGGCTACTCGGCCTGCTTCATGGGTGCCATGAAGCACGTGGCCGGCATGAAGAAGCTCACCGTGCCTGCCGACGCATCGATCGACGCATCGATTGACATCGGCCCCATCCCCGCAGGCTTTGGCATCGCCGCCAAGCTGGTCATCAGCCTGCCCGGCATGGACCGCGCTGTGGCCCAGGACCTGATCGACACCGCCCACGGCGTGTGCCCTTACTCCAATGCCACCCGTGGCAACATCGAAGTGACGCTCACCTTGGCGTAACTGCCGCATTTGCCCCCGCCCTGGGGGCCTGCTCCAACGCCCGCGCCATACCCTTGGCGCGGGCGTTTTGTTTGGGAGCGGCGACAATCGCCCCATGTCCCACCCCTCTGATTCCTCTAGTCCCGCCCATGATTACCAGGCCCTGACACCCGACGTGGTGATGGACGCGCTGGCCAGCGTGGGCCTGTTTGGCGATGGCCGCCTGATGGCCCTCAGCTCCTATGAAAATCGGGTCTACCAGGCGCACCTGGAAGACGGCAACGTGGTGGTGGCCAAGTTCTACCGGCCAGGCCGCTGGAGCCAGGCGCAGATACTCGAAGAGCACAGTTTTGCCGCTGAGTTGATGGCCGCCGAGATTCCCGCCGTGGGCCCGCTGGTGCTGGAGGGGGCCACGCTGCACCCGTTCGCCGGATTCGACTTCAGCGTCAGCCCCAGCCGGGGTGGCCGCGCGCCCGAGCTGGACGACTTCGAGGTGCTGGAGTGGATTGGCCGCTTCCTGGCGCGCATCCACACCGTGGGGGCCAAACAGCCGTTTGTGCACCGCCCGGCGCTGGACCTGCACAGCTTTGGCATCCACTCGCGCGACTGGCTGGTGAAGCACGACATCGTGCCGCTGGATGTGCAGGGCCCATGGCAGAAGGCCTGCACAGAAGCTCTCGATTTGATAGCTGCTTGCGCCCTTCCCATAAGCGCTGGAGGCCTAAAAGACCCTAAAATAAAGACCCTGCGCCTGCACGGCGACTGCCACCCCGGCAACATCCTCTGGACCCCCACCGACCGCCCCGGCGGCGGCCCGCACTTTGTCGACCTGGACGATGCCCGCACCGGCCCAGCGGTGCAGGATTTGTGGATGCTGCTGAGTGGCGACCGGGCCCAGCGCACCGGCCAGCTCAGTGGCCTGGTCGATGGCTACGAGCAGTTCCGCAGCTTCGACCGTCGCGAGCTGGCCCTGATCGAGCCGCTGCGCACCCTGCGCCTGATCCACTACAGCGCCTGGCTGGCCCGCCGCTGGAGCGACCCGACCTTCCCGGTCAACTTTCCGTGGTTTGGCAGCAGCGACTACTGGGTGGGCCAGGTCAACATGCTGACCGAGCAGATCGAAGCCATGCAGGAAGAGCCGCTGTACGTGTAAGGACTAACGCTCGAACCTGGAGGGCAGCGGAAACATCTGCTGCAAGGCATCGCGCACCCGGGCCAGACGCGGGTCGTGGGGCAGGGCATCGTCGGTGGTGTCGTTGATGCAGAAAAAGGCCAACTGGCCGTTGCGGGCCACCAGCTGCTCCAGGTGGTCGGTGGTGTCGGCATCGCTGGTGCACACATACTGGTGGGCGTAGTCGCGCAACCGGGCCTGCCCTTGGGCCAGCGCCCAGCGCAGCACAAAGTCGGAGACGATGGCCGGCTTGTCCCAGGCGCGGAACACGGTGGAACGCACCCGGGCAAACATGTCGGGCGCTACCTGTTCCAGCGTGGCCAGCAGCGACTTGCACAAGGGCCGGGGCGCGTGCGCAAAGGTGCGAAAGGTGTGCTGGTAGCCGGGCACCGGGTGGGCGCGCAGCCACTGGTTAGAGCGGCGGCAGGCGTTGTCCAGCGCGGTGGCATCGGGGCGCAGCGGCTCGTCGCTCACCGGCGGCTCATCCGACCAGGCCACGCACACGCCGCCGGGCCAGAACCAGTCGTCCAACACCACCGGCGCGCCAAAAAACACATCGTCGTTCAGATAAAAGTAGCGCTCCGACAGGCCGGGGATGCGGTGGATGTAGGACTCGATGTGGCCGGAATCAAAGGTGGGTAAGTTGCTGGCCGGTATCAGGTCGCGGTGGTCCACCACCGTGATGCCGGGCACAGCAGCCAGCCAGGCCGGGGTCTGCGCGTCGGTCACCAGGTAGATGTGGCCGTGGCCGGGGAAGAAGCGCTCCAGCGCGCGCAGGCTGTAGCGCAGCTCGTCGTTGTCGCGAAACCGCCCTTCCACGTTGGCGTAGGCGGCCATGCGGGTGTGGTCATGCAGCGTGGCGGCGGCCTGCTGGCGCTTGGCGCGCCACAGCGGGTCGTTACCGTCCACCCAGAGGTAGACGATGTCGATGGGGTCGGCGGATGGGGGCGTGGGCGTGGCGGGCAACCGGCGATGTTAGCGGCATTTGCGCAGGCGCTGGCCTCCACCGTTTTTACAAAAGCAAGTGCATATTTCATATTGTTTATGAATCTTTGTATCCATATCAAAAGCCACCCCCTAGCATCGTGGTCTGTGAATACACCCGTCTGGAGTAGACCGCTATGAAATGGACCGCTTTGGCCCTGTGCCTGGCCTGCAGCCTGGGCCCGGCGCACGCCAGCCTGGTGACCTTTGACGATGTCAGCACGGCCGCGGCCGCCCGCGTCCCCGATGGTTACCAGGGCCTGAACTGGTTCAACTTTGCAGTGCAGAACACGGCCACCGCGGGCAGTGCCGGGTTTGCCAATGCCGCTGTTTCGCCCAGCTATGTGGCGTTCAACAACAACGGCACCACCGCCATGCTGTTTGGCGTGCCGTTGCCGCTGGGAAGCCCGCCCAACCCGGCGGCCAACGACTTTGTGTTCAACAGCGCGTATTTCACCGCGGTCTACCTGCACGGGCTGAACATCCACGTCACCGGTTACCGGGACGGCGCGCAGGTGTACGTGCAGACCATCATTGCCGACATCGATGCGGCCCGGCTGTCCGTTTTTGACTGGAAGGTCGATCTGCTGACCTTCGCCGCCGACGGCGGTACCAGCGCGGGCTTCGGGGTGGATGCGCCGTACTTTGCGATGGACAACCTGCGCATCAACGAAACCCCCGAGCCCGGCACCTGGGCCTTGCTCGGGCTGGGTCTGGGCGGCCTGGTCTGGTCGCGCCGCAACGCCCGCTAAGGTACACATTTGTTGCACACCTTAGAGTGTGCAGAAACTTGCGACAGAAGGCCGCCAAGCCAGGGCGGGGGTGTCATACTTCCAACGGAGACATTCACCCCCACCGATGGACCTATGGCCGACCCTGACCCGCGCACGTCGTTGCCAAATTTACACAGCCTGCTGGCCCAGCGCGGTGCCTTGCCGCCTGCCGAAGCCGTGGCGCTGGCGCTGGACCTGCTGGATGCCCTGCTGGCCGCCCATGCCGCCGGGCGGCCCCATGGCCCGCCCACCACGGCCAGTGTGCAGGTGGATGCCACGGGCCGGGCCCACCTGGCGAATACCAGCGACTTCACCGACACCGCCTTTGCCTCTGCCGCCCTGCCGCAAGATGATGTGGCGGCCGTGGGCCATGTGCTGGAGGCCATGCTGACCGGCCCGCACGGCACGGCGTTGGAGCGGGACGACGACCTGCAGGCCATCGTGGACCAGGCCCAGGCACCCGAATCCCAGCGCACCCCCAGCCTGCAGGCGCTGCGCCGGGCCTTGTCGCAGTGGGCCGACAGCACCCTGCACGCCCCGTTGACCGCCTTGCCCGGCGCCCCTGGCGCGCCCGCCGATGGCCGCCTGGACGCGCTGATGGCCCGCATGCGCTTCAAGAGCGACTTTCCCGCCATGTCGGACGCGGTGGTGCGCATCCAGGGCATGGCCAGCTCGGAAACCGAGAGCATCGCCAGCTTCACCAACGAGATCTTGAAAGACGTGGCGCTGACCAACAAGCTGCTGCGCCTGGTCAACAGCGCCCACTTCGCAGCCCGGGGCGGCAGCATCAACACCGTGTCGCGGGCGGTCAGCCTGGTGGGCTTCAACGGCGTGCGCAACATGGCGCTGAGCCTGGTGCTGCTGGAGCACATGCGCGACAAGGCCCATGCCCACCTGATCAAGGACGAATTTCTGCGCGCCCTGATGGCGGGCTCGATCGCGGTGGAGCTGTGCGCCGAGGCGCACGAGAACGAAGAGGCCTTTATCGCCGCCATGTTCCAGAACCTGGGCCGCATGCTGGCCGAGTTCTACTTTGCCGACGAAGCCCGGGCCGTGCGCCACCTGGTGGGCTCCAGCTACAAACCGCAGTCCGAAGCCCGCGCGTCCGCCAGTGTGCTGGGGGTGGACTTTGAAACCCTGGGCCTGGGCGTGGCCAAAGCCTGGGGATTGCCCGAGGTCATCCAGCACAGCATGCGCAGGCCACGGGGCGAACCGCCGCTGCGCCCGCCGGTGCAGGCGGCCGAGCGGCTGCGCTGGATCGCCCTGGTGGCCAACGACATGGCCGACATCCTGCTGCGCGCCCCGCCCCGTGAGCTGGAGCTGCGCCTGGCGCAAGAGGCCGGGCTGTACGCCAAAACCCTGGGCATCCGCCCCCAGCAGGTGCGCCAGGCCACCGTGGCGGCGCGCAAGAAGCTCATCGACATGGCCAGTGCCATGGAGCTGAGCGTGGCCGAGGGCTCGGCCGCCGCCCAGTTGCTGCAGCACCCGGATGAGGACATCGCGGCGCACCCGCTGCCGATGCCCGACAAGGCCGAGCCGCCCGATGCCCTGGCACCGCTGGCCCTGCAGGCCACGCCGACCCCCGTGCCCGACAAGGACCACCCCGTGGTGGCGCCCAGCGTGGCCGATGTGCTGTCGGCGGGCATCCAGGACATCAGCCAGGCCATGGTGGACGACTTCAAGCTCAGCGATGTGCTGCGCATGATTTTGGAAACCATGTACCGCGCCATGGGCTTCCAGCGCGTGGTGTTCTGCCTGCGCGACCCCAAGGCCGATGCCCTGACCGGGCGCTTTGGCCTGGGTGCGGGCGTGGAGGGGGTGGGCCCTATCGACAAGGTCGTCAAGGCCTTCCACATCGCCCTCAAGGCCAGCAGCCTGGACCTGTTCAGCACCGTCTGCCTCAAAGGCGTGGACACCTTGATCAGCGATGCCACCGAGCCGCGCATCGCGCAGCGCCTGCCCGCCTGGTACCGCAGCCAGGTGCATGCGCCCACCTTCTTGCTGCTGCCGCTGGTAATCAAGGGCAAGCCCTTCGGCCTGGTCTACGCCGACATGGCCGAAAAAGGCGTGCTGCCGCTGGACGAGCAGGAGCTTGCTCTGCTGCGCACCCTGCGCAACCAGGCCATCATTGCCTTCCGCCAATCCGTGTGAATAGGCACACCCCCAGGCTCCAGTGCTTCGCATCTTTCTCCAACCCCCCTCGTATTGGCTTGAAAAGCCAATACGACATGCAGGGGGCAACACCAGCAGCCTGGCAAAGCCAGTTCTGCGGTGTTTCTGGAAGGGGTGTCTTTGTGACTTTTATGTGCTTTTTAGGCCGTTCGTGCTTATTCCATAAGCGTGACAAGCTATAAATTAAGTAGCGATTGTGCCCCGGCGATCTGCCGGGCCACCCAGTCGCCGTCGTCCAGCGGCAGGTCGTGGCCTGCGGTGGGATGCACTTGCAGGCCGCACTGCCATTGCCGGGCCAGGGCGTGGGAGCAGGCGACCGATACCAGTTGGTCTTGCGCGCTGGCCAGCAGCAGGGTGGGGGTCGAAACGGCATCTGGCGCACGGTAGCGGGCCGCGGCCAGCAACTGGCGCAGGGCGTTGGCGCGGGTAACGGGGTGCTGCGCGCGCAGGGCCAGCCATTGCGAAAGGACCGCACCGTGCCCGCCCTGGCTGGTGATGCGCAGGATGTTGCGCTCCCAGTCTTCCGGGCTGGCACCCCGCAACGCCAGCCGCAGCAGCAAGCCGTAATTGCGGGGCCGCAGCCGCTGGTAGAACGGGCTGAACGGGCGCAGGCTGGTGTTGACCAGCACCTGCGCTGCCACTTCCATGGGGTGCGCTGCCGACCAGGCCACGGCCACCATTGCGCCCAGCGACATGCCCAGCAGGTGGTAGGGCGGCGGCAGCCAGCGGCGGTCCAGCTCGGCTCGGCAGTGGTCCACCATGTCCTGTACCCGGGTGGGGCTGGCCTGCCGGTACAGGCTGCCGTTGCCGGGCAGGTCCAGCGCCACGACCTCGCAGCTGGGCAGGGCGGTTGCAAACTGCGCGGCGAACACGCCCCAGTGGCCGCTCTCGCGGGTCAGGCCGCGCAGGAAAATCCAGGTGCTCATGGATGGCTGCCGTACCAGTCGTGCCGGGCCTGGGCGTGGTGGTAAGTGCGCGCTTGCACATCCGGCAGCCACAGCCGGTGCCCGTGCGCGGCGCGGGCCAGAAAGTCCAGCAGCGACTGGTGCTGGCGCAGCACGCGCTGCTGGCGGTGAGCGATCAGCGGGTTGAAGATGCCGTGGCGCGAGAACAGCTGGCGCGGGTTTTTCTTGACCCACAGCCAGGAGCCCATCTCCAGCGTCAGCGGCAAAAAGATGCGCTCCGGCTGCGTGCAGGCCTGCCGGTACAGGTGGTCCCACAGGTCGCCGTGCGCCAGGTACTGCAGGCTTTGCGGCTCGAAGATGTAGCGGTAGTGGCTGTGCGAGGCGGTGAAGATGTTCTTTAACGCATGCATCTCGGCCAGGTGGGCAATCGGCGTGCGGGTGTGGGCGTAGGGAAACCACAGCCGGTCGCGGGTGCCAAAGCCTGAATGGCAGTCCACCGACAGGCTAAAAGGCCGCGACAGCAGCTCGGCCTGCACCACTTCGCAGACGGCCAGGTTTTCGGCCTCCATGGCCACGCCAAAGGCCCCGCGAAACCACGGCAGCCGCGCACTCAGCCGCTGCCCGCCCACCAGGAACGGCACCGGCTCGCGCGCGTCCACCGGCGCGTTGCGCATCAGGTCCACGCCCTGCGGATTGGCGCGCGTGCCCAGCGCCATGCCGCCGGGGTTGACGATGGGCATGAACACCAGGCGCACCGATTCGAGCTGGCGGTGCAAGGCGCTGTCCCAGGCCAGCCGCTCCACCAGGCTGTGCAGGTAGGCAATCACCACGCCCGCGCCGATGCGCTCCAGCCCATGTACGCCGCCAAAGTAGCCCACGGCGGGCACGTGCGGCGCGGGGTTGCCCAGGGTGATGCACAGCACCGGGTAACGGGCAGGGGAATGGACAGGGGAATGGCTGCCGCCGGGCAGGTCCACGCTGCACACGGTGCGCGCCTGCAGGTGCGGCCCGCCCAGGGCGATGGTGCGCTCCAGCGCGTCCAGCTCGGGCAGTTCAAAGGGGGAGGGGTGGGGCACGGCAATCAGGATACCCAGGCGGGGGCTGTTGCAGGGGTTTATCCAGCGCACTGTGCGGATATTGCCCCCGGTCATGCCGCTGTCACGCAATGGGGTTATGGGGATGCACCCGTGTTTTGTATACCTTGTGTCGATTTGTACCACGTTGTATGAATGGCGCGTTTTTGCGCTAAAACAGGTAAGGTGCGCTACAGGGTGCGCTCAGGTCAGGTCGTCCGCCCTCGAATTCAGATTCGGGCCGACGATTTACATGTTGTATTGCGAGCTTCCAATACCTGAGAAACAAATAATGGCTGAATGGAAGAAATATTTGCTTTTCGGCGTATTGGCATCTGTGTGCATTCCGCTGGCAGATCGTCTTGGCTCACGCGATATTCTCTATTTTGGAATAGAAATCTACGGGGCGTATGGCGTATATCGTGGCATCCTGAAAAATAAGCCGGCGGCCAGGGGGGCATGGCGGTATTTTTCGTACGCGATATTTTTGCAATTACCTGGCGCACTGATTCAAGCCAATACCGATATGAGCGGCGTTTTCGGGGCGAGGCTGTCGTTGGCAGATGGTTTTATTTTATCTGGCCATCTGTGCATGGTGGCGGCACTGTGGCAGTTTTCCAGCACATTGCACCGAGAATTCCCAAGACACGGATTTTTTCAAGCGTGCATTCTGTCGACCAGTTTGATTTTGATTGGTTGGCAGTTTCTGTTTCTACCTACCATTGTGGAGTATGGATTTTCGATCGACCAACCGCAAACATTCAGGATGATGTACCCCACCCTGTCTTTCGTTGAGGTTGGCATGTTGCTCTGGGTTTGGACCAGCAGTGAGGCCTATAAATCAGGCGCGTTCGTCCTACTTGCCGTAGCAACTACCGTGTTTTCCGGGGGGGAATTATTCTTCCACGGCACCAGCTCCAGTTTGGGCGTTCCTACCAACTTCAATCTCGTATTATGGTTGTTGGCTTATGTGGCCTATGGTGCGTTGGCATTGCACCCGGACATGGAACGTTTATCTGTTCCTCGGCTAAACGAAGAAAGCACCCATGTCAACAATGTGCTGACCTTATTATTGCCCTCGGTGCTGTTATTGCCTGTGGCGCTGCTGGTGGTGTATTTCAAAGAACTGCATCCGGCCACTGTGGGTATTTTGGGGGGGTTCTTTTTGCTGATGCTTCTGGGGTGGTACCAGTTGCGTATATCCGTCAAGAGCATCATCCGCACCAACCGGCGATTGGAAGAGCAAAACCGAACGGATTACCTCACCGGTATTCCGAACCGAAACCATATGGAGCACGTGATCGAAACCAGCACCTACCAGCTGGACAAGAAAAATGGATTGCTGCTGATTGACATTGATGGATTTAAATCGATCAACAACATTTTTGGCTTCCATATGGGGGACTTGATCATCAAGGCGGTTGCCCACCGCTTCTACGGCGAAAGCCTTAAAAATGGCCACCATTTCGGTCGGGTCGACGGCGATGAGTTTGCACTGCTGATGCTGAATGTGGAGAACCGGCGTGTGATCGAGGAGCAGGCCTGGCAGATCCACCGGTTGCTGGAGGAGCCGGTTACCGTCAACGGCGTGGTTATACGCATCATGTGCAGTATCGGCGTGTCAATCGATTATCGGTTTGAAAAGCTGGATTTTGCTTCGATGCTGAAAGAGAGCGAGCGGGCGCTGGTATGGGCACGCGAAAGCCAGTCGCAGGTGGAGGTGTATGAAAAGGGTAAAGATATTGCCGAAGACAAGAGTTGGGTATTGGCGGATTTCCGGGGCGCAGTGGCTGCGTGCCAATTGATTGTTTATTACCAGCCAAAAATCCACGCCAGCACCCAAAAGGTCATCGGGGTGGAAGCGCTGATCCGGTGGCACCATCCCGAACGGGGCTTGGTCATGCCTAATGAATTTATCCAGAAGATTGAAACCACCGACTTGGCGCACCAATTATTCACACTGGTTCTGCGGGACGCGGCGAAGCAATGGCACATCTGGAGCGAACAGGGTCTGGTGATTGGGATCGCACTGAATGTGGTTGCCAAAGATATTATGGGCTTCGATCTGGTTCGAGAAATCAGGGGGGTGCTGGAGAAAACCCAGATGCCGGCCAAATACCTGGAAATTGAGATTTCGGAATCGAGCGACCTTTCGGATCCCGTGCATGTCAAGAAGGTCTTGTCGGGCTTGATGGACCTGGGGGTCAAAATCAGTATCGATGACTATGGAACCGGCTACAGCTCCTTGCTGCATCTGCAGCAGTTTCCACTGCATTTCCTGAAAATAGACCAGCAATTCATCCGCCAGATGCGCAACCACCAGTCCAGCGCGATGATTGTGAGTTCGACCATGGAATTGGCGAAGAATTTGAATGTCGAGGTGATTGCCGAAGGCGTGGACGACGTGTGGGTGTACCAGAAACTCCTGTCGTTGAACTGCTACGGTGTCCAGGGCTTCCTTTTTTCAAAGGCGGTGGTGGCCGAGCGCATTCTCCAGGTCGTCCAGGAAATCGAATCGGCACGGGCCATGCCAGAGAACCTGGAGCCCAGTAGCTAGGCTGCCGCTTGGTGGCGCGGTGCAGCAGCAGACAACCGCCCGCGCCGACCCACAGTCACGCGCCTGTCACGCTGCGGGCGTAGGGTGGGCCTTCTGTCTTTCAGAGGAGTCCGCCATGGTGTTGTTTCGCAAAGCGGCGGTCATGCGCCTGGTCGCCGTGCCCGCCTGCCTGGTATGGGGCCTATGGGAGTTGTGCGCCCTGCAGCGGGCGCGCTGGCAGCAGGGCAAGTGGGGGCATTGAGCCCGCTATCTACCGGTCCGATACCAGGCCTGTCGCTACCGTCGGATACAACAGTTTCAGCCGCAGCTCCTGCTTCATCCGCGTGTTGTCCAAGCGCCGCGACTCGGACATGAAGCTCAGCAGCATCAGCGACAACTGGCCTTGCGTGGCATTGCGCGGCACCCGCGGTGGGCGTGGCAGGCCATACAGGTCGGCGGCAAAGTCGAAATAGTCGCCCATCAACAGGGTGCTGTCGTCGTTGATGTTGTAAATGCGCTGTGGCCGCCCCTGCCACAGTGCCTTGACACAGGCGCGGGCCAGGTCGTCGGCATGGATGTGGTTGGTGAACACATCGTCGGCCCGCTCCAGCACCGGGGTGCCCTTGCGCAGGCGGGCTTCGGGCGTGCCGCCTTCGCGGTTGGGTGCGTAGATGCCCGGTATGCGCAGGATGCTGGTGCGCACCCGGCTGGCACGGCGGCCCAGCAGGCGCACCGAGGCTTCCGCATCCACCCGGCGCTGGGCGCGGGGCGTGCTGGCCGCCAAGGTGCGGGTCTCGTCCACCCAGGCCCCCTGGCAGTCGCCGTACACGCCGCTGGTCGAACCGTACACCACAGCCCGTGGGGCACCGCGCAACTGCAGGGCGCGCAACAGCTTGCGGGTGCGCGGGTCGCCAACCCCCTCGCCCGGAGGCGGGGCCAAATGCAGCACCCGGGTCGCCAGGCCCGACAGGCGCAACAAAGAGC